>DXDM01000010.1 GCA_019115485.1 Candidatus Barnesiella excrementavium
TACAGGAGATGTTCGACGTCAACATCGAGTGCGACCCTTCGACCTACGAATACTACATCGAGGACCCCGAGGCGTTGCAGGGGAGCGGAGCCCGAGTGTGGGCGCTCAATACGCTGGCGGTCAACAGCCTGCTCGACGAGAGTCAGGAGCTGCGCGAGCGCATCTTGTTGGAGAATATCCCTTCGGGGCAGCAATTCCTGCGCATCGTGTTCGAGGCGATGAAAGAGAACCGGGTAGTCGCCTTGTCCTACCGGTCGTTCCGCCGGACGACAGGTACCCGCACGTGGGTAGCCCCCTATTTCGTCAGGCTCTTCCGGCAACGGTGGTACGTGGTGGGGCTGAATGTCACCGAGCAGAGAATCAAGACCTACTCGCTCGACCGGGTCATCTCGCTCGAACTGAGCGACCGCACCTTTGTCTATCCCGACGACTTTGCCCCGGCCGACTATTTTCAGGGCTGTTTCGGCATTACCCATGGCGAAGGTGCGGCCGAGGAGGTGGTGCTGCGGGTACCGGCCTTGCAGGCCAATTACCTGCGCACGCTGCCGCTGCACGAAAGTCAAGTGGAGAGCGAGCGGAGCGACAGTCACTCGATATTCCGCTACCGGGTGAAGATTACCCCCGATCTGGTGCAGGAGATTTATGCCTTGGGATTCTGGCAGGCCGAGGTGTTGGCCCCCCGGTCGTTGCGCGAGGCGGTGGCGGCACACTTGGCCGAGAGCCTGTCGCATTACGGGCCGTCGGGTATCACCCCGGGAGGGTCGTCGGCTCAATCGCCGGTATAGACTGCCTTCATCGACCCCAGGGCCAGCTTGCCCTCCACTTTGAGTGGAATGCGGCGGGAGTCGGTACCGATCCAGGCCGAGATGTTGTCGCTGGTCTTCTTGCCCGCCGAGTTGTAGAAGTGGAGCCGCACCTTGAAAGTGCTGTACTCCTTTTTGTTCTGTTTGAGAATCTCCTGTCCCAGGTATTCGATATGGAGATATTCGAGGCTTTTCCCCGAGAAGATTTTGGTTTTGTAGAGCTGGTTCATGTTCATCGCCCGGAAGTTGAAGGAGCGAATGACGTAGAAGATGCTGAGCATGTCATACACGAAGCCGGGCTCGGTGAGGGTATAGTCCTCAATCACGTTCCGTTTGGGGCGGTAGAGGCGTATCTGGCCGGTGGTCGCCGTGCCGTTGTAGAGGTAGTGCACTTCGTCCTTGCGGTACGTATGGTCCTCGTCGGCCAGTTTGGCATAGTAGATGGGTGTGAGGTCGTGGTTGCGGTGCATGTCGGCCACGAGCGTGTCGCGCACGCGGAATATGTTGTCGGCAAAGGGGAGGGTGCGTGCGGTGAGTATCGAGTGGTAGCTGTTGGGGCGGACGGTCAGTTGCAGGGTGGCGGTAGCCGCCCGTTTCCAGAGGAATCCCAGTTGGTAGATAATGTCGTAGGAGAGCCGTTCGTTCTGTACGCCGGGCAGACTTTGAGCCCGTGTGGTCGCTGCCGGGAGCAGACTCCCGACGAGAAGGGCAACAGCCAGTATTGTGTTGCGAAGGGTCGCGAAGGGGAATGTATGACACGGGTATCGCATAGGGGCGAGGATTAAACGGGTCAGTAGTTTCGAGCCCTTTGCTTGGGCTTGTTCTTCTTGATTTTGTCGGGTTTCTGTTTGTCGACCGGCGTGGCATAGATATCCCACTCCTGTTCGACGTCCCAGTTGGCTTTCAGTTCCAGCGGCTGAGGATAGTACGACACCTCTTCGGGCTGTCGCTTTTCGGTATAGTTGCCGGTGTCGTATTTGCCGTTTCCGTTGCGGTCGATGTAGAGGCGGGCGTAGTAGGTGCCCGGGTTGAGGTACATGAACTCCGCCCCGCCGTCGACGACCGGGGCCGATCGGACAGGCTTGTCGTTCGAGTCGAGAATCTCGACGATGGCCGGTTCGGTAGGGCCGGTGATGGCCAGGTAGAGGTTGGAGTAGTCTTCAAGAGACTTTACCTTGAACTCTTGCGTGTAGGTGTCGGTAAAGAGCCCGTAGATGTTGGTAAAGGCGATGGAGTCCATTGTCACGCGGTAGGTCTCGCCCGGAGCCCATTTGTATTCGAGGGCATAGTTGCGCAGTGCCAGGGAATCTTGCCGGAACGTAAACAGCGAGTCGGCAATGGGAATCCACAGTGTGTCGCGCTTCTGTTCGAGGTGAATCTTGGCGCGGTCGTAACTTTGCAGCGGTTCGGCAAAGGAGAAGCCGAGCGATTTGTACACGTCGAGTCGCCCGCTCGCCTGGGGCGATATTTGCAGGAATTTGATTTTGGGAGCCTCGATGGAGTCGGTTTCCTTTTTCTTCTCCTTCTTGGGAGCCGATTTGTTGGCTCGCCTTTTCATGATGAATTTGAGCGTGTCGTTGTAGAGCGACAGTTGCCGCAGGGTGTCGGTGCGCAGATATTCGGCAGCGAAGAGCAGTGTATCCATGTTGTAGATGAGCGAATCCTTGATCCAGTAGTGCAGGGTGTCGTTGTGGACCGACCGTTCGAGGATAGCCCAGTCGTCGCCTTCGAAGTTGAGCGGTTTCAGCCGGGGCAGCGAATCGGCCGGAGCCTTGAAATAGAGGCTGATCTTGCGGCGGTCGGTGCGCTCTTCCTTGTCGAGGTATTGCGACTGGAACCCTTCGTTGAACGAGGTGAGCAGAATGTCGTTGGGATAGAAGTGCGTGTGGTTGTACTCGATGATGGTATCGATGGTGACGCTGTCCTTCCACAGCGTGTCGACATGCAGTTTGACGTCGGCCGTGGGTACCACGATGGAGTCGAAGAAGGCAATCTCCTCCGAAGGGTTGTCAAACCGGTAGTCGCGGTTGAGGTCTTTGAGGGCGAATAGGCGGTATTTGCCCGGCGTGACGTTGCGAATGGTAAAGTGTCCCAGTTCGTCGGTGCTGGCGATACGTTCCAGCGGCAACTTCTGGAAAGCCGAGTCGTCGAGGTTGCTGTGCAGGCCCACCATCATGCCGGTGACCGGTTCCAGGTCGCTGGCGTTGAGCAGGATACCCGATACTTGCAGCGAGTCGATTTTGGGTCCCGTTGAGAACGAGTAGGCAAAACTGTACAACGGGTTGCGCTCGTTGTTGTCGATGATGGAGTTGGAGAAGTCGATGGTGTAGGTCGTGTTGGGCAGTAGCGAGTCTTTGAGCAGCACCGTCACCTTGCGGCCAGAGGAGCGAATCTCGGGCATATCCTTCTGCGGGGGCGACACGATTACCTTTTCGCCGGGACTCTCGATTTGAATGATTTCGTCGAACTCGATTTCGACCCGCTGTTTCGACACGTTCAGCGCGCCGGGAGCCGGCGTGCTCTTGACAAACTGGGGCGGGGTCACGTCGCGGGGTCCGCCTCCGGGGCGCGACATGTTGGCACACGAGTATATCGACAGCGCCACGATAAAGGCCGCTGCGAGCCGATAGGCTATGGTGGTGGAAAGAGTTCGTTTCGAGTTCATGATTCCATATTTTCGGGCATAAAGATAGTGCAAACCGCGGTAGAAACCAACAGATGTCGCCTGCTACATGCCCGTCGCTCCGGTCGGTAGCAGAGCCGCAGGCTGCCGGATTCACTCCGCGAAGGTCGGACGATTTGTCCGGGGCGTTGCATACCCTTGTGCCGTTATGCAAAGATACAACAAAAAAAGTGCGATACATTTCCTGTCGAACCTTTAATGCCCTAAAATACCGCTAATAATAAATAAATCGAATAATTTTGGGCATCTGTGAAAAAATAATATATCTTTGCACCTTGATAAAAATACGAAATTCAATTAAATCAAAAAAATAAAGTACTAATCACATGCAAAACAAAGGATTTATCAGAGTCATTGCGGTTTTGCTTACACTTATCTGCTTGTTCTACATTTCGTTTTCGGTTGTAACCGCTGTTTACAACAACAAAGCGAAAGAGTATGCCGCCGGCGATGAGGCGAAGTATAAACATTATATCGACTCTATCTCTACGGAAAAGGTGTATTGGTGGTATTATACGTATCAGCAATGCCGTGAAATGGAAATAGGTTTGGGCCTCGACTTGAAAGGCGGTATGAATGTAACGCTGCAAATTTCGGTGGCCGATGTGCTCAAATCGTTGTCGAATAACAACCCCGACCCCAATTTCAATGCGGCTATTGCTGCCGCACAGGCTGCACAAGCCGGGAACAACGACTTTATCGCTTCGTTCTACGACGAATACAGAAAAATCGATCCCAATGTGCGATTGTCGGCTATTTTCAGTACTTTCCAATTAAAAGATAAGATAACGCCCCGTTCGACCAACGAAGAGGTAATTGCCGTTTTGCGCAACGAATTGAACAGCGCGGTAGACAACTCGTATAATGTATTGCGCACGCGTATCGACCGCTTCGGCGTGGTTGCTCCCAATATCCAAAAGTTGGAGAAAGACGGTCTTATCTCGATAGAATTGCCGGGTATCAAAGAGCCCGAACGTGTGAGAAAATTGTTGCAAGGTAGCGCAAACCTCGAGTTTTGGGAAACTTATAAGCTCGACCAGCTCATTGCCAAACTCGATGCTGTAAACAACGCTCTGGCTGCTGCCAATGCCAGCCAGGCTACCGACTCGGTAGCTGCCGAGGCTCCCGTTACCGAACCTGCACCGGCTGCAACCGACACGACGGCTACTGCCGCTGCCGCTACGGGCGACAGCACCGCTCAGTCGCTGAAAGCCAAACTGCAGAAAGAGGAGTCGGATGCCGAAATGATGGCTCGTTTCCGCAAACAGAATCCGTTGCTTTCGCTGATGAACTATACACAAGCCTACGGCGGTTCGCCGGTAATCGGTATTGTGAACAAAAACGATACGGCTGCCGTAAACAGCATGTTGTCGAGCAAGATTGCCCGCGACATCCTGCCCAGCGACCTTATCCTGCGCTGGACGGTGAAACCCATCGACGAGAAACAAACCATGTATGAACTCGTTGCCCTTAAAGCCGGTAAAGGAGGAAAAGCTCCTCTGGGCGGCGACGTGATTACCGATGCTCGCGACGATTTCGACAAGATTAAAGGCTCGGTAGTGAGCATGACCATGAATGCCGAGGGTGCCAAGACGTGGGAGAAACTGACCCGCGACAACATTGGCAACGCCATCGCTATCGTGCTCGACAATCAAGTATATTCGTTCCCCAATGTACATGGTGCCATCACGGGTGGTAGCTCGGAGATTACGGGCGGATTCTCGCCCGAAGAGGCCAAAGACTTGGCCAATGTGCTCAATTCGGGTAAGATGGCAGCTTCTGTAACGATTGTACAAGAAGACATCATCGGTCCTTCGCTGGGCCAGGAGGCTATTCAAAACGGATTGATTTCGTTCTTGGTCGCTTTGGTGCTGCTGATGTCCTATTTGATTATCATGTACGGCTGGACGCCGGGCCTTATTGCCAGCTTCGGTGTGATATGCAACCTTTTCTTCACTGTGGGTATTCTTGCCTCGCTGCAAGCCGTGCTCACCCTTTCGGGTATTGCCGGTATCGTGTTGTCTTTGGCTATGGCGGTCGATGCCAACGTGCTGATTTTCGAGCGTACCAAAGAAGAATTGCGTGCGGGTAAGAATATGAAATCGGCGGTTGCCGATGGTTACAAGAATGCATTCTCGGCAATCTTCGACTCGAACTTGACCTCTATCATCACGGGTGTGATTCTGCTGATTTATGGAACGGGTCCCATCTTGGGCTTTGCCACAACCTTGATTATCGGTATCGCTACTTCGTTCTTTACGGCTATCTTTATCACCCGTCTCATTTTCGAGGCTGGTCTGAACCGCGGGAAATTCAATAATATGACTTTCACTACGGCTATTTCGCGTAATTTCCTCACCGATACCCACATCAATTTCGTAGGGTTGCGCAAGATAGGTTATATCTGCATTCTGGCCGTAATAGCCGTGTTTGTCGTTTCGTTCTTCACTCGTGGAATGAATCAAGGTATCGATTTCTCGGGAGGCCGTAACTACGTGGTTCGATTTGAACAACCGGTAAGCCCGCTCGAAATCGAAAATATGCTTGAACCTTCGTTCGAAGGGCATTCGTTGTCGGTAATCACCATCACGAGCAGCAATCAAGTGCGTATCTCGACCAATTACCGTATTGCCGATAACGGCGAGGAGGTTGACCGTGAAATCGAAACAAAACTCTACGAGGGAATGAAGAGCCTGCTGGGCGATACTACCTACGAAGAGTTTTCCGAGAATATGATTCAGAGCCGCCAGAAGGTAGGCCCGACTATTGCCGACGATATTAAGGTGGGAGCCTATTGGGCAGTCTTTTTCTCGTTGATTGCGATGGCTCTGTATATCTTGCTCCGATTCCGCAACATCGCGTTCAGTGCGGGTACGCTGGTTTCGGTAGCCTTTACCACTTTCTCGGTAGTGGGCTTGTACTCGCTGCTTTATGGAGTTTTGCCCTTCTCGATGGAAATCGATCAGAACTTTGTCGCTGCGGTATTGACGGTTATCGGTTACTCGGTGAACGATACGGTGGTAATCTTCGACCGTATTCGCGAGGAAAAAACGCTCTATCCCAAGCGCGATTTGGTAACGTCGATTAATAGCGCCTTGAACAGTACGTTGCCTCGTACAATCAATACGGGACAAAGTACGATTATCGTGTTGCTGTGTATCCTCTTGTTGGGAGCCGAGTCGGTTCGTAGTTTTGCATTTGCCATGCTGTTCGGTGTAATCATCGGTACGTTCTCGACCTTGTTCGTGGCTACGCCCATCGCTTATGAAATACAGCGTCGTGGTTTGGCCAAGAAAGCCGCCAAGGAGGCTGCCAAGTAAAAGGCTGTCAGATAAGTAAAAAGAGAGAGTGACCCAAAAGTCAGGTCACCCTCTCTTTTTGTTTGGATTACGCCAGATGGTCACAGTGAGAGAATGAATGCGTGTGAGTGAGAGTGTGTGGGAGAGAGAAAAATAAAGAGACCGCCCAAAATCTTTTTTGGGTCGGCCTCTTTTTTGTACCCCCGCCGAGAATCGAACTCGGATTTAAAGTTTAGGAAACTTTCGTTCTATCCATTGAACTACAAGGGCATTTCGGTGGACAAAAGTAGTATAAAAATTTGTATTTGCCAACCTTTGCGAGTAACGAGTCGCAAAGATTAGTCGAAGAGAACCCGTAATATTTGGGGCGACCGTAGTTCGTCGATACCGGGCTGGTGCAGCCGGTAGTAGGTGAGGATGCGGTCGAGCACGGCGTTTCGCTCGCCCCGGTTGAAGCGGAAGTAGCGCAGGTTGTTGAAATCCATGCGGGTGAGCCGGGCGAAAATCTCGGCCTCGCGAGCATCGAGTACATAGGCGTGCAGTGGGCGCGACGAGGTGAATATGCCGTTGAGCATATCGAAGCAGTAGCCGGGTCGATAGCTTTCCATGTTGGGGCTGAATCCCAGGAATCCACACAGTTGCAGCAGGAAGCAAAGGTGAAAATTGGCCTTCCCCTCGTCGATAAGGTTGAGTACCTGAATGGCCTGCGCCACAAAGGCGAAGAGCTGCGGATTGGGTTCGGGTTCTTTGAGAGTCTGTCCCAGCATCTCGGCCAGGAACAGCGTCTCGGCATTCTTCACCGGGTCGGTGTAGATGTTTTGCAGGGGGAGCACGGTGCGGACCTCGACAATCTTCTGAATCTCGCGGGTGTTGCGGTAGTCGATATCGAGTTCCAAAATCGAGAAGGGCATGAAGAGCGGCCGGTACATGCGAGCCTTCCTCCCGTTCCCCTGAGGAAACAGGAAAGAGGTGCGCCCATACTCGCGGGTGTAGAGGTGTGCCACGGCCACCTTGTCGTTATAGGGAATGAGGTGCAAGACGATACCTAATGTCTTTTGAAGCATCGAAGCGTAAAGTTTTCCTGCAAAAATAGCTTTTTTCAGGTAAAGTAGATAGCCCCAAACCTCAGGTTTTTCCCACAGTTTTTGTAGCAAAATGATAAAAGAGCCTCACAGCAAAGGGGTCTCTGGAATAAGGACTTATATTTGTAACGGAAACGTAAAAAGATGGTATGGAACGGTTGGAAGTTTTTGATTGCTCGAATGTGCTTATTGCGAGTTATTTTACCGATGACCGCGGTTGTGCCCATGAAAACCGGGATCACACACTCATCTATCTGTGCTCGGGTGAGTTGGAGATCGAGGAGCGGGGCCGACGTACCGTGCTGCATGCCGGCGATTGCGCCTTTATGCGTCGTGATAACCGCATGTGGCTGCAAAAGCGCATCGTAGGTGATGAGCCTTATCACTCGATTACCTTGAAATTTTCAAAGGCGTTTCTCAGGGAGTTTTATCAGCAACGGCTCGACATGAAGGAGATTCCCGACGAGAGTCGCCGCGAGAAAGTGAGTCTGTGGATATTGCCGCGCGACCGGGCCGATGTGCGCTCGCTGTTCGAGTCGGTTATTCCCTATTTCGAATCGAGGGAGAAGCCCTCAGAGGAGATCTTGAAGCTGAAAATGATCGAGGGGGTATATGTGCTGCTGCATACCGACAGCAGCCTGTATGCCACGCTGTTCGATTTTGTCGAGCCGTGGAAAATCGATATCCTCGATTATCTGAACGAAAACTACATGTTTGACCTTTCGTTGAGCGAGATTGCCAGTTACACAGGGCGCAGCCTGGCTACCTTCAAACGCGATTTTGCCAAGGTGAGCGATCTCACTCCACAAAAGTGGATTATCCGTCGGCGGCTGGCCGCCGCCCACGACCTGATTAAGGGAGGGAATCACCGTATTACCGATGTCTGCTACGAGGTGGGCTTCAAGAATCTGGCTCACTTTTCCAGAGCCTATAAAGAGGTTTACGGAGTCCCGCCATCGGCAAAGTGAGCCTCTCAGTTAAATAGATTGAGCCTTGCAACAAACCCGCTGCAAGGCTCGATTTTTATCTTTGCATAACACCAAATCAAAGTTATTATGGAAACAATGCAAGGAAAAGTAGTGTTGGTTACCGGGGCGGCTGCCGGTATCGGGCTGGCTTGTGCCGAGGCGTTTGCCTGTGCGGGAGCTGTTGTAGTCATGGTCGATATTCACGAGCCTGTTGACCAGGCTGCCCGGTTGGTTCAGGCTGGTTATGCGGCTGTGCCCTATTGCTGTGATGTTTCAGATACTCGTGCAGTAGAGGCGATGGTCGAGTGGATTGTGGCTACCTATGGCCGACTCGATGCGGCACATAACAATGCCGGGATACAGACTCCGCAACGGCCCATGGCCGAGATTACCGACGAGGAGTTTGACCGCACGGTGGCCGTCGATTTGAAAGGCGTGTGGAACTGCATGCGTTATGAGATACGCCAGATGCTCAAACAAGGAGGTGGTGCGATTGTCAACACCTCGTCGCAAGGTGGTGTCACGGGATTTCCCGGGCAGGCGGCCTATATTGCCTGCAAACATGCGGTGATAGGTCTCACCCGCACGGCGGCCATCGACTATGCCGCCCGGGGGATACGCATCAATGCCGTGTGTCCCGGTGTCATCAGAACCCCCATGGCCGACGAGCTGTTGCGCCGGAATCCCGCTTTGGAGCAAGAACTGGTGCGCGACATTCCGGCCGGTCGTATGGGGCGCCCCGAGGAGATAGCCCATGCCGTGCTGTGGCTCTGTTCCAGTGAAGCCAGTTTTGTCGACGGGCATGCGTTGCTGGTCGACGGTGCATTTTCGATTCATTAAGAGAGAGGTTGTGATGAAAAACGAGAATCGGAATCAATCGTTGAGCCGCCGTCGCTTTTTCAAGCAGGCGGCTGTGGCAGGGGCAGCACTGGCGCTACCCTCGGGACTGAATCGCGTGTGGGGAGGTAATACTCCGGCAGCAAGCAAGTCGACCGGCAACCAGACTCCGGCAGCCGGGGGTGCCGTCATAACGGCCCGACGGGTGTTGGGTAACGGGGCGGCCGCCATGGAGGTTTCGGCCCTTGGATTCGGGGTGATGGGTATGACTTACAACCGCAGTCAGCACCCCGGGAAGCGCGAGTGTATCGCCTTGTTGCAAGAGGCTGTCGAGCGCGGGGTTACCCTCTTCGATACCGCAATTATTTACGGGCCGTGGAGCAACGAGCGGTTGGCCGGTGAGGCTCTCTCGGCATTCGGCGACCGCATTTGTGTCACGACCAAGTTTGGGCACGAAGTCGTCGACGGTAGGGCAACCGGCCGGCAAGACAGCCGGCCGGCTACGATTCGCCGGTATTGCGAAGAGTCGTTGCGTCGGTTACGCATTGACGCGATACCCCTCTTCTATCAACATCGATTTGATCCGCAAGTGCCTGTTGAAGAGGTGGCGGGGACACTCGGCGATTTGATTCGTGAGGGCAAAGTGCTCCGGTGGGGTTTGTGTGAAGTGAGCGCCGAGACCATTCGCAAGGCGCATGCCGTGCAGCCGCTCACCGCCGTGCAGAGCGAATATCACCTCATGCACCGGGCTGTCGAGGAGAACGGGGTGTTGGATACTTGCGGCGAACTGGGTATCGGGTTTGTACCTTACAGCCCCATGAACCGGGGATTTCTGGGAGGTTGCATCAACGAGTATACCGTTTTCGATGAGCATAATGACAATCGACCAACGCTCCCCCGTTTTCAGCCCGAAGCAATTCGGGCCAATCTCCGCATTGTAAATGTGTTGCAGGAGTTCGGCCGCACACGCGGCATGACCTCGGCGCAGGTGGCGCTGGGGTGGCTGTTGCACAAGGCGCCGTGGATAGTCCCAATACCGGGCACAACGAAACTGTCGCACCTCGAAGAGAATCTGCGTACGTTGGATTTTTCACTCCCGGCAGCCGACTGGCAGGCTCTCGAAGCAGCCGTGGCGACAATCCCTGTGGGCGACCGCTACAATGCCGAGCAGCAAAGACAAGTCGGTTTTTGAGGTCGCTGGCAGCAGCCTATCTTCTTAACGGCTCCTCGTTTTGTAGTAACCTCTTGTCCCGGGCATGACCGGTCGGGGTACTTCCCCGGGGCAGAGGTTACTCGAAATAAGGCTCAGAAAGGGGTAAATGAAAGATTTTTAGGGAAAAATTTTGCCAATTCAAAAAACCGCTCTATATTTGCACTCGCATTTGGAAAGGGCGCCTTACTTTATACATCTAAGGCGCATTTTTATCAAGGGCCCATTCGTCTATCGGCTAGGACGCAAGATTTTCATTCTTGAAAGAGGAGTTCGATTCTCCTATGGGCTACGAATTAAAAATAAAATAATTAGGAGACTATTGAGATGGCAAATCATAAATCGTCGGAAAAAAGAATCAGACAAACACAAGTGAGAAACTTGCGTAACCGTTACTACGCAAAAACTGCTCGTAACGCCGTTCGTAAATTGCGCGCTACTACTGTGAAAGAAGAGGCCGCCGCTTTGTATGTAAAAGTGAGTTCGATGTTGGACAAGTTGGCTAAGAAAAACGTGATCCACAAAAACAAAGCTGCCAACTTGAAATCGAAACTGGCTCTTCACGTCAACAAACTGTAATTTCGTAGAGATTGAAATATCGGCAGGGGTGGCAAGAATCCTCCGCCGGTCACAGGTATGGCCCATTCGTCTATCGGCTAGGACGCAAGATTTTCATTCTTGAAAGAGGAGTTCGATTCTCCTATGGGCTACTTGAAGGTGCGACAGAAACAACTGCCGCACCTTTTTTGTATTCGGTTGTCACCACCCGTCGATTGGTGGGTGTTGACCGCAGGGGGAGGGTGGCCTTTGCCGTAGTCGCATTTGGTGTATAAAGGCGATGATTTCTTGGCTCGATATTTCGCTGTTCCAACTTTTTTGTGTATTTTTGTTTGTTCGTGGAGAGACGGCTTTCCCGGCCGCTCTCTGAGCATTTCCCCGCAGAAAACCGGGCTTGCAATCCGGTAGGGGAAGGCACCCATACAAACAAAAAGATTCGGATAATATGTCAGAAGGAACAGAAAACAAAACTTATTCAGCCGATAGTATTCAGGTACTCGAAGGGCTCGAAGCCGTTCGTAAACGTCCCGCCATGTACATTGGCGACATTGGTGTCAAAGGTTTGCATCACCTGGTATATGAGGTAGTCGACAACTCAATCGACGAGGCCATGGCCGGTTATGCTACTCACATCGAGGTATATATCAACGAAGACAACTCGATAAAGGTTGTCGACAACGGTCGGGGTATCCCGGTCGACATGCACGAGAAGGAGCACAAGTCGGCTCTCGAAGTGGTGCTCACGGTGCTGCACGCCGGAGGTAAATTCGATAAAGGCTCTTACAAAGTGTCGGGTGGTCTGCACGGTGTAGGTGTATCGTGTGTGAATGCCCTGTCGACCTATCTGCGTGCCGAGATTCGCCGCGACGGCAAGGTGTACATGCAGGAGTTTGCCTATGGGAAACCGTTGCACGGCGTCGAGGTGATAGGCGAAACCAACGAGACGGGTACGACCATCATCTTCCACCCCGATGCCTCAATCTTCACGACGACCGTTTACGACTACGATATTCTGGCCCATCGGTTGCGCGATCTGGCTTTCCTGAATGCCGGTATCACGCTCTCCCTTACCGACCTTCGGGTGAAGAACGAGAACGGCGAGTTCCGCAAAGACGTTTTCTTCTCGAAAGACGGTCTGATGGAGTTTGTCCGCTACATCGACTCCAACAAGGAACATCTGATTGACGATGTGATACATATCTCGACCGAACGTCAGGGGGTACCCGTCGAGGTAGCCATGACCTACAACACGACCTACAACGAGAATGTATATTCCTATGTAAACAATATCAACACCATCGAGGGCGGTACGCACCTCACCGGTTTCCGTCGCGGTTTGACCCGCACGCTGAAAAAATATGCCGAGGATTCCAAGATGCTCGACAAGGTGAAGGTCGAAATCAGCAGCGACGACTTCCGCGAAGGCCTCACCGCCGTTATCTCGGTGAAGGTGATGGAGCCCCAGTTCGAGGGACAGACCAAGACCAAGTTGGGTAACAGCGAGGTAATCGGTGCCGTCGATACCGCCGTGAGCGAAGCGCTGGCCAACTACCTCGAAGAGCACCCCGCCCAGGCCAAAGCCATTGTCGAAAAGGTGATTATCGCCGCTACGGCCCGTCATGCCGCCCGCAAGGCCCGGGAGTTGGTACAACGCAAATCGCCCCTCTCGGGAGGCGGACTTCCCGGCAAGCTGGCCGACTGTTCGTCGCGCAACCCCGAGGAGTGCGAAATCTTCCTCGTCGAGGGTGACTCGGCCGGCGGTTCGGCCAAGCAGGGTCGCGACCGTATGTTCCAGGCTATTCTGCCGTTGCGCGGTAAGATTCTGAATGTCGAGAAGGCCATGGACCACAAGGTCTTCGAGAGCCAGGAAATCAGCAACATGTTCAAGGCGCTGGGTGTCACCATTGGCACGGCCGAAGATTCCAAGCAGGCCAATATCGAGAAACTGCGCTACCACAAGATTATCATCATGACCGATGCCGATGTCGACGGAGCGCACATTGCCACCCTGTTGCTCACCTTCTTCTTCCGCCGCATGCGTCCGCTGCTCGAGCAGGGCTACGTCTATCTGGCCACGCCGCCGCTCTACAAGTGCAAGAGCAAACGGGGCAAGGCCGAAGAGTATTGCTGGACCGACCAGCAGAAAGACCAGTTCTGCGTAAAATATTGCGAAGGTAACGAGCAGTTGATGGAGACCCAGCGGTACAAAGGTTTGGGTGAGATGAACCCCCACCAGTTGTGGGAGACCACGATGGACCCCGAGAACCGTATCCTCAAACAGGTGACCATCGACAATGCGGCCGAGGCCGACCGCATCTTCTCGATGCTCATGGGTGAGGACGTAGGTCCGCGTCGCGAGTTCATCGAGGCCAATGCCACCTACGCCAATATCGATGCTTGATACAGCATGAAATTATACCAGTCAGCCCGGTGTCCTATCGGGCTGACGCTGTTTAAATAGAATTGTAAAACCCGGCCGGGTGCATGCCCCGCCTTAAAACCCAGAAGAAACGCGATGGAACGGAAAGCGTTGAACAGTCTCGGCTACATGGAGTTGGTGGCCTTTTTCATTTTCGTGCTGTTTTTGGTCGGTGTCTATTTCGACGTGACCTGGCTGCAAATGGCCATGGCCGTCTGTTTCGTGGGGCCCGTGGCCGGAATCCTGCGCTATCCCGCCCGGTGCAAATCGACCGGTGAGCCATTCGTCAAGGCCCGTTTCGCCTGGTCGGTCATCACACTGTTCCTCTATCTGGGCATGGCCTTCGGGGTGCTGTCGCTCTTCTGACAGGCCTGGCCCGGGGATAGCCGTACGAGGGCTGTGGGTCGAGACGGGAGTCGGGTGGTGACATAAGTCGCATTTCCCCTCCCATAAGGCACTTGTCCCCCAAATGAAATCGAATTTTATTTGTTTCTGCAAGCACTTTCATTATCTTTGGATAAGATAGGAGGTGGTTCGGCATAATCAAATTGAAAATTTTATTTTCATTTGTTTCTGCTCTCACCTTTCGCTATCTTTGTAGAAGATAGGAGGCGTCTCAGCATAAAAATCAAGCGAGTTTGTTTTTCTGCATTCGACTTTCTCTATCTTTGTATAGGCAAAGATTAAACCCCTATAACATGAAACAGACGAAGAAGAAAGATTCCAAGCGAATCAAAAAAGAAGATATGCTGGCCAAGATGGTCGAGTTCTTCAATCAGGACAGAAAGCGGGCGTTTAATTACAAACAGGTCGCGCATGGGGTGGGGGCAACGACTACGCCCCAGAAACAGATGGTGTTCCAGTTGCTCGAAGGCATGGCCGAACAGGATTTCCTGATCGAGGTCTCGCCGGGCAAATACAAGGCCAACAGTCGGGGTACCGAAGTGATAGGCCGCTTTGAACGCCGCTCCAACGGTAAGAATCATGTGATTACTGACGACGAGCAGTCGATATTCATTGCCGAGCGCAACTCGATGCATGCCATGGACGGCGACAAGGTGCGTGCGCTGGTCTATGCCAAGCGCAAGGGGCACGAAGCCGAAGGCGAGGTGGTCGAGATTATCGAGAAGAATCCCCAGACCTTTGTGGGCACCCTCGAAGTGCAGAAACATTTTGCCTTCCTGCTCACCGACAACAAGGTGCTGGCCAACGACATATTCATTCCCAAGAACGCCCTCAAAGGGGGCAAGACGGGCGACAAGGCGGTGGTGCGCATCACCGAGTGGCCCGACCGTGCCCGTAATCCCTACGGCGAGGTAGTCGACATCTTGGGCCCGGCCGGCGAGAACAATACCGAGATTCACGCCATCTTGGCCGAGTTCGGGTTGCCCTACCGCTATCCCGAGGCTGTGGAGAAGGCGGCCGACAAGATACCCGACACCATTACCCCCGCCGAGATTGCCGCCCGCGAGGATTTCCGGTCGGTAACCACCTTTACCATCGACCCGAAAGATGCCAAGGACTTTGACGACGCCCTCTCGATTCGTCGTCTCGACAACGGTCATTGGGAGGTAGGCGTGCACATTGCCGACGTGAGCTACTATGTGAAGCCCGGCAGCATCATCGACAAGGAGGCCGAGAATCGCGGCACGTCGGTCTATCTGGTAGACCGGGTGGTACCCATGTTGCCCGAGCGGTTGTGCAACGACGTCTGCTCGCTGCGTCCCGACGAAGACAAACTCACCTTCTCGTGCATCTTCGAGTTGAACGACAACGCCGAGGTGCAGAAGTCGCACATCGCCCGCACCGTAATCCGGTCGAATCGCCGCTTTGCCTATGAAGAGGCGCAAGCCGTTATCGAGACCGGCGAGGGTGATTTCAAGGACGAGATACTTGCTTTGAACGACCTGGCGCAGAAGCTGCGCAAGCGTCGGTTTGACCACGGGTCGATTAACTTCGACCGCCACGAGGTGAAGTTCGATATCGACGAAAAGGGCAAGCCCATCGGCGTCTACTTCAAGGTATCGAAAGAGGCCAACAAACTCATCGAGGAGTTCATGCTGTTGGCCAACCGCACGGTGGCCGAGTTTGTGGGCAAACCCGCAAACGGGCGCAAACCCAAGGCTTTTGTCTACCGGGTACACGATACCCCCGACCCCGACAAGATGTCGCTGTTTGCCGCCTTCATTACCCGCTTCGGTTACAAAATCAAGACCGAGGGCAGCAAGAGCGACCTGTCGAAAGGCATCAACAGCCTGCTGGCCAAGGTGCAGGGTCGTCCCGAGGAGAATCTGGTCGAGACCGTTGCCATACGCGCCATGGCCAAGGCCGTCTATACGACGGTCAACATCGGCCACTATGGTCTGGCCTTTGACTACTATACCCACTTTACCTCGCCCATACGCCGGTACCCCGACTTGATGGTGCACCGGTTGCTCGAACGCTATATGGCCGGAGGGCGCAGCGTCAATGTACACACGTTGGAGGACGAGTGCGAACACGCCTCGGACATGGAGCAGCTGGCTGCCAACGCCGAGCGCGCCTCAATCAAGTACAAGCAGGTCGAGTATATGAGCGAACGGCTGGGACAGGAGTACGACGGAGTCATCTCGGGCATTACCGAGTGGGGCCTCTATGTCGAAATCAACGAGAACAAGTGCGAGGGGCTGGTACCCATTCGCGACCTCGAAGACGATTACTACGAATTCGACGAGAAGAACTATTGTCTGATGGGGCGCCGCAAGCATCGCATCTACCGGTTGGGCGACCCGATTCGCATCAAGGTGGCCCGGGCCAATCTCGAGCGCAAGCAACTCGACTTTGCCCTGGTCGAGGAGTAGTCCCGTCGCACGGAAAAACGAATATCACGAAGCCCGACAGCCGCGTAAAGCCCTGCCGGGCTTCGTTTTATTTCTTAAAAAGGTCGTAAAAAGGGAGTTATTCTTTTTTTACTCTCTTTTTAGCGTTATCTTTGTAAGGAAAGCCGATACGGAATCGGCGGAATGGAAACTTATGGCAGAAAATACACTGGAAAATACGGATTTTGAATATGGCTCCGACGCCATCAAGACACTCGACTGGAAGGAGCATATCCGTCGCAGGCCCGGTATGTACATCGGAAAGCTGGGCGACGGTTCGCACGCCGACGACGGTATCTACGTGCTGTTGAAGGAGGTTCTCGACAATGCGCTCGACGAGCACATGATGGGCTTCGGCAAACAGATTGTCGTCGAAATTTCGAGCGAGGTGGTCTCGGTGAGAGACTACGGGCGGGGTATTCCGCTCGACAAGGTGAGAGACGTGTCGTCGAAGATGAACACCGGAGGCAAGTACGACTCCAAGGCCTTCAAGAAATCGGTAGGTCTGAACGGTGTGGGTATCAAGGCGGTGAATGCCTTGTCGTCGAGTTTCTTCATACAGTCCTATCGCGACGGCATGAGTAACTCGGTGAGCTATGCCTGCGGCGAGGTCATCACCGAGAGCGGCCTCACCCCCACCGACGAGCCCAACGGCACGTTGGTGCAGTTTGCCCCCGACGGCACGATTTTCAAGAACTATGCCTACCGCGAGGAGTTCATCGAGCCCCTGCTCAAAAACTACGTCTTCCTCAATACCGGTCTCACCATCTTGCTGAACGGTCGCAAGTTCCATTCCCGCAACGGTCTGGTCGACCTGCTCAACGAGAACATGACCACCGAGCCGCTCTACCCCATCATACATCTGTCGGGGACCGACATCGAGGTGGTCATCACGCACGGCAACCAGTATGGCGAAGAGTACTATTCGTTTGTCAACGGACAGCATACCACCCAGGGCGGTACCCATCTGACGGCATTCAGAGAGTCGGCCTCGCGCACCATCAAGGAGTTCTATGCCAAGAACTTCGAGTATACCGATATCCGCAACGGTATGGTGGCCGCCATCAGCATCAAGGTAGAAGAACCGGTTTTCGAATCGCAGACCAAGACCAAACTGGGTTCGAAGGACATGGGTCCCGAGGGTCCCACGATTGCCAAGTTTATCGGCGACTTCATGAAGAAGGAGTTGGACAACTACCTGCACAAGCACGGCGATGTAGCCGAGGTGATGTTGAAGAAGATATTGGCCTCGGAGAAGGAGCGCAAAGCCATTGCCGGGGTGACGAAACTGGCCCGCGAACGGGCCAAGAAGGCCAACCTGAACAACCGCAAGTTGCGCGATTGCCGCATACACTACAACGACACGAAGGGCGACCGCCAGGACGAAAGCTGCATATTCATTACCGAGGGCGACTCGGCCAGCGGGTCGATTACCAAGATACGCAATGTAGAGACGCAGGCCGTCTTCTCCCTGCGGGGTAAGCCGCTGAACACCTACGGCCTCACGCAGAAAGTGGTCTATGAAAACGAGGAGTTCAACCTGTTACAGGCCGCTCTCAACATTGAGGACGGTATCGAGGGGCTCCGCTACAACAAGGTGATTATCGCCACCGATGCCGATGTCGACGGCATGCACATCAGGCTGCTGATGATTACCTTCCTCTTGCAGTTCTTCCCCGACCTGATTAAGAAGGGGCACGTCTATATCTTGCAGACCCCGCTCTTCCGGGTGCGTAACAAGAAGGAGACCTACTATTGCTATACCGACGAGGAGCGCATCGCCGCCATCGAAAAGTGCGGCGCCAACCCCGAGGTAACCCGCTTCAAGGGATTGGGCGAAATCTCGCCCGACGAGTTCCGTCAGTTTATCGGGCCCGACATGCGTCTCGACCGGGTGTCGTTGCGCAAGGAGGACCTGGTGAAGGAGTTGCTCGAATTCTACATGGGCAAGAACACCATGGAGCGGCAAAACTTTATCATACAAAATCTGGTTATAGAAGATGACACCAATCTCGTCTAAACGCATCGCCGTATTTCCCGGTACCTTCGACCCCTTTACCGTCGGCCACCTGTCGATTGTGGACCGGGGTCTCGAACTGCTCGACGAAGTGGTAATCGCCATCGGTATCAACGATGCGAAGCGTACCTATTTTACCGTGGAGCAGCGGCTCGACATGTTGCGCGAATTTTTCCGCGACAATCCCCGGGTGCGGGTGCTGGCCTACGATTGCCTCACCATCGACCTGGCCAAGCAGTGCAACGCCGGGTTCATCTTGCGGGGAATCCGGTCGATTAACGACTTTGAATATGAGAAAACCATTGCCGACGTGAATCGCAAGTTGTCGGGGGTGGAGACTATCATTTTATTTACCGAGCCTGAGTTGACACACGTCAGCTCGACCATCGTGCGGGAACTGCTGCGCTTCGGCCACAGTGTCGACGAGTTTGTGCCCAAGGGCTTGAAACTGGGATAAATTGGGACAGAAGATGAAACGACTTTTTTTGATGATACTCCTGTTGGGTGTAACCGCAGGAGCGGTACGGGCGCAGGGCCAGAGCGAAGGCATGCGCAAGCTGAGCTTGGCCGATTTTGCCATAACGAACCTCTATGTCGATGAGGTCGACGAGAACAAGTTGGTTGAGGACGCCATACGGGGCATGCTCGAGAAGCTCGACCCGCACTCCACCTATACGACTGCCGAGGAGACCAAGGAGATGAACGAACCGTTGCAGGGCAATTTCAGCGGCATCGGCATTCAGTTCAACATGAACAAAGACACGCTTTATGTCATACAGACCATCGTGGGCGGTCCCTCGGAGAAGGTGGGAATCCTGGCCGGCGACCGCATCATCACGGTGAACGACACGGTGGTGGCCGGTGTGAAGATGAAAAACACCGACATCATGAAGCGTCTGCGCGGCGAGGCCGGCACGGTGGTGCGGGTGAGTGTGTTGCGCCGGGGTGTGAAAGAGCCCATCGAGTTTTGTATCGTGCGCGATAAGATTCCTATTTACAGCATCGATGCCTCCTATATGGCCGACAAGGAGACCGGCTACATACGGGTGAGCCGTTTTGCCGCTACCACCGACAAGGAGTTTGCCGACGCCTTGAAGGCCTTGAAGAAGCAAGGCATGAAAAACCTGATTGTCGATTTGCAGGGCAACGGAGGCGGATATCTGGTGAGCGCCATCGCGATGGCCGACGAGTTTCTCGACGACGGGCAGTCGATTGTCTACACCGAGGGTCGCCGTTCGCCCCGCGACGATGCCTTTGCCACCAAGCAGGGTTTGTTCCAGACGGGCAAGCTCGTCCTGCTGGTCGATGAGAGTTCGGCCTCGGCCAGCGAAATCCTCTCGGGAGCCGTGCAGGACTGGGACCGCGGGGTTATCGTGGGTCGCCGCACCTTTGGCAAAGGGCTGGTACAACGGCCTATCCCCTTCCCCGACGGGTCGATGATACGCCTTACCGTGGCCCGCTATTACACACCGGCAGGCCGCAGCATACAGAAACCCTACGACAAGGGGCACGAGGCCTATGAGCGGGAGTTGCTCGACCGTTTCAACCACGGAGAGCTCATCTATACCGACAGCATTCATTTTCCCGACTCGTTGCAGTACCAGACGTTGAAGAGCAAGCGCACCGTCTATGGCGGCGGAGGGATTATGCCCGATGTGTTCGTGCCGCTCGATACCACCATCTATACCGACTTTCACCGCGACCTGCTGGCCAAGGGGGTGCTGGGACAATATCCCGTGACCTACCTCGACGAGCATCGCAAGGAGTTGACCGGCCGCTATAAAAACGTAGAGCAGTTTGCCGAGGGTTTCGTGGTGACCGACGAGATGTTGGCCGACCTGTTGAAGATGGGTGAGGCCGAGAAGGTGAAATACAACGAAGAGCAATACCAGAAATCGCGTGCGCTCATCGCCTTGCAGGTAAAGGCGCTCATCGCCCGCGACCTGTTCGATACCACCGCCTATTTCCGTATCATGAATCCCGAGAATGCCTCGTTCAGTAAGGCGATGGCGATTATCCACGACGAGGCGGAGTATAACCGGTTGCTCCAACCCCGGAAGTAGGTTACGGTAGTGACGTGACGAAATAATAGAGCCGAAGCGAAAGAGTCAATCCCTCTCTTGCTCCGGTTTTGTCGTATCTTGTGGTTATTGGTCTATCGTTTCTTTCCTACGGCCCAAGGCAGGTATCTGTTCACTATCGGAATGAACAGGTAGATGATGAGCAGGGTGAGGGTTGTATCAATATATCCGGTAAAGACCTCTCTTTGCCCGAAGATCTTCATAAGTATCAGTTGAATGGGGACTTGTATAAGAGTATGTGCACAAAGAATGAAAAGTGTTGATACTCCTAATGTGCGGATAATCCTACAAATTTTACCTTTATTTTCATCGAAATAAGTAAAAAACGACAGGATACAGAGGAAAAACAGGATTGCTTTCAGAAAGAAATAAGCAGGGACATCGCAAGGAATAGCTTGTAGCCCAAGAAATGCAATGAGGGTTGCTATTACAAGAATATACGGGTATTTATAATGGAATATCAGATGTGAGAGCTTTAAACCGAATAAATTGCCGGCAATGAAATAGGGTAACCATTCTATTGCTTTGTTTATCATAAAGATAGAGGGGGTTTCTTGAATATTGTCATTCCAGATAATAGTGATTGCAATTACTATGATATAGATCCATGTCCTGTATTTTGTAGGCACAACCTTATTCATGCACCAATAGATGAGTTGCATGATGAACAGGCAAAAAATGAACCACAGAGGAACGTTGACAAATAGATAATTGTTTCTATTTGTGATATCGAATACATCAAGGATACAAGCCCAGTCAAAATTGCTGAGGGTATGATGGTCCAATAAATTGAGAACAATACGAAAGGGGTATGATATAAGGTAGAAAAAGGTAAAAGGAATAATGAGTGTTTTAATTTTCTTTTTGAAGAATACGGGGAATGGTTCTTCTTTAAAGAAAAAACCTGAAAGGAAAAAGAAAAGAGCGTTGATATAGCTCACGTTATACCACTGGGGGTGTACGGTATGGCTCCATACAACTCCGATAATGGCAATACCTTTGACAAGGTCTATGTAATCGATTCTTTTTGTGCGAGATAATCTTGCTGTTGAGGCCTGAGATAAGAGAGGTCTGTTTATCATGGTTTGTCGGTTGATTGTATTGTACTCTTCTGATAAGTGATTGGCGCTCTTTATGAACCATCATTTTTATGGATTACAAATATAATAGAAGAGGGGTAGATACAGCAAGGGCTGCCCTAAATAAATCGGGCAGCCCTTGCTGTATGGTTGTGGGGAGTCTGTTTTTTCCCGGGGTTATTTCAGACCACGGCTACGGAGCAGTGCGTCGGGGTTGGGGTCGGCACCGCGGAATTGACGGTAAAGTGTCATGGGATCTTCGCTGCCGCCCTTTTCGAGAATGTTCTCACGGAAGGCTTTGGCGGTAGCCGGGTCGAAGATACCGTGTTCGATGAAGGCGTCGAAGGCATCGGCATCGAGCACCTCGGCCCAGGTGTAGCTGTAATAGCCGGCACAGTAGTCGTTGGTGAAGATGTGCGAGAAGTAGGTGCTGCGATAGCGGAAGGTAATCTCGTCGATGAGTCCGATGGATTGGGCCACCTCTTTTTCAAACTGGCGCACGTCATACTCTTTGGCTTCGGTAATCTCGTGCCAGCGCATGTCGAGAATCGAGGCGGCAATCAGCTCGGTGGTGATAAAGCCCTGGTTGAATTTCGAGGCAGCTTCGAGTTTCTCGATGAGCGAGTTGGGAATGACTTCGCCCGTCTGGTAGTGTTTGGCGTAGAGTTTGAGCACTTCGGGGTGAGTAGCCCAGTGTTCGTTGATTTGCGAGGGGAGTTCCACAAAGTCGCGAGCCACGTTGGTGCCGCTCACCGAAGGATAGTGGCAGCGGGTGAGCATGCCGTGCAGTGCGTGTCCGAACTCGTGGAAGAGGGTCTGTACCTCGTCGATGGTGAGCAGGGCAGGCGTGTCGCCGGTAGGTTTGGTAAAGTTGGCCACGTTGTAGACGATGGGGCGTACTTCGTTGCCGTCCTGTACGTAGGCCTCGCGGAAGTTGTACATCCAGGCTCCCGACCGTTTGCTGGGGCGGGGGAAGTAGTCGGTATAGAACACGGCCAGGTGTTTGCCGTCGGCATCTTTCACCTCGAAGGCCCGTACGTCGGGGTGGTAGACCGGGACGTCTTTCAGTTCGGTGATGGTGATGCCGTAGAGCTTGTTGGCCACCATGAAGGCCCCTTCGCGCACGTTGTCGAGGCTGAAATAGGGTTTCAGCTCATCTTCGTTGAGGTCGTATTTGGCTTTGCGCACCTTCTCGGCATAGTACCACCAATCCCAGGGAGCCAGTTTGAAGTTGCCTCCTTCGGCGTCGATAATCTTCTGCATGTCGGCCACCTCTTCCTTGGCGCGGGGAACGGCAACGTCCCACACCCGTTTGAGCAGGTTGTTCACGTTCTCGTCGGTCTTGGCCATGCGGTCGTCAAGAGCAAAGTCGGCATAGCTCTTGAAGCCCAGCAGATTGGCCTTTTTGAGGCGAAGGTTGACGATTTGCGAGACGATTTTCTTGTTGTCGTATTCGTTGTCGTTATCCCCTTTGCTGATGTAGGCCTTGTATATCTTTTCGCGCAGGGCCCGGTTATCGGCATATTGCAGGAAGGGAATGCGGCTGGGAGCATCGAGGGTGAATACCCATTTGCCGGCCAGATTGCGGTTGGCAGCCTCGTCGGCGGCAGCGGCAACGACAGCTTCGGGCAGACCGGCCAGGTCGGCCTCGTTGTCGATGACGAGCTGGAAGGCGTTCGATTCGGCCAGAGCATTATCGCCGAACTGAATGGAGAGTACGGCCAGCTCTTTGTTGATTTCGCGCAGAGAATCCTTGTCGGCTTCCGAGAGAAGGGCACCGGCCCGCACGAAATCCTTGTAGTGGTTTTCGAGCACTTTCATCTGTTCGGCATCGAGACCTTCGTTCTCGCGGTTGTCATATACGGTTTTGATGCGTTGGAACAGCTTGTCGTTGAGCGAGATGTTGTCGTAGTGTTCGGTCAGCTTGGGCGAAATCTCTTTGGCAAGAGCTTGGAGTTCGTCGTTGGTATCGGCCTCAGTGAGACTGCTGAAAATGAGGTTGATACGGGAAAGCAGCAGACCACTGAATTCGAGCGGCTCGATGGTGTTCTTGAAGGTCGGAGCCTCGGGATTGTTGACAATGGCTTCGATTTCGGCATCGTGTTGTTTGATGGCCTCCTCGAAGGCGGGCATATAGTGTTCGGTCTTGATTTGCTCGAAGGGCGGTACGCCGAACGGGGTGTTAAACTCGCCGAGCAGCGGGTTCTCTTGTTGTTGATGGCATGAAATCATCATAAGAGCGGTTAGCGATGTGACTAAAAGTTTTTTCATGAGGTTATACTATTACTGTGTTAATGAATTCAGGCGGGAGGCTCCCACACAAAACGGGTGAGGAGCGGGTAGTGGTCGGAACTTTTGTAGCGCAGCCGTTCGAGCCAGCGGGCTTCCATGTCTCCCCGGTAGAGGATATGGTCGATGCGGAACCAGAATCGGTTGGCGTGGTAGGTGATGCCGAGACCCAGAGCCAGTTCGTTGTAAGCGTTGCGGAATCCCATGCGACGGAATCGGCGCACGGCGTAGGAGAGGGGCGAATCGTTGAAGTCGCCGCACACGATTACATTGCCGGGAATTCCCTCGATTCGTTCGGCCGTGAGGTCGGCCTGTTCGTTGCGGGCCCGGGCTGCGTTGACGAGCTTGGAGAGCAGGTGCTTCTTCACCTCGTCGAGATAGTCGGTATTGGGGTGAGCCGTTATTTCGTGATAGAGCTCCTTGTCGGTTTGGGTCAACCCGATAGATTCCATGTGCTGGTTGACGATGGTGACCTCATGCCCTTCAATCTGTACCCGATAGGCTGTGACGGCGCTCGATTCGGAATAGGTGGTATCGAAGAGCAGTTCGGCCGGATATTTCGAGAGGAAATTCATGCCCAGGCTTGTGGAAATACGGTAGGGGTATATCGTGTGGATACTGTCGATTTGAGCCTCCGATATTTTCAGTCCGTGGTTGTGAGAGGTTAGTGCGGGGCATTCTTGCAGACACACCAGGTCGGCATTCTGTTTGAGCAGGAAGGAGAGGGTACGGTTTTGTGTCGATTCTTTACCCTCGTAGTCGAGTAAATAATAGACGTTATAGGTCATGAGGGTGAATCCCGGTTGACTGTTGTCGGGCGGCTGCGGTTTGTGTATGGGGCAATAACGGGCTATCCCGCCCCACGAAAGGATAAGTGCCGCTGCGGGTACCCATATGTAGCGGGGGTTATAGGCCAGCCATACGAAGAGGAAGGCCACACAGACGAACAGGTTGACAGGGAACAGCAATTCGAGCAGTATGCCTATGCGGGTTGGGCAATAGGCCGAGTAGGCCCCCATGATGAGAAGTAGCCCCCACAATGAATTGATAATTAGTAAAACAGCTTTGACTACATGTTTCATATCCCGGTTATTTTTTACCGGCTTCGAAGAGGCGTTTCTTCTCTTCGGCAGTCAGTGAGGTGTATCCCGATTGTTTTATCTTGTCGAGAATGGCATCGATTTCGTCGCTCTCCCGTTTCTTGCGGGCCCGATACTCCATGTCGGTCTCGGGTCGCGTCGAAGCCCGGTAGTTACCCCGTGCCGAGGGTCGTTTCACCCGAATGCGTGGACGGGGTTTGCAGGCCGTGACCAGTCGGTCGATCAGTCGGTTGAGGGGAGCCGTCAGGTCTTTCCCTTTTTCCCATCGGACGATGAACCAATATCCCAGCAGGGCGCCGCCCAGGTGGGCGATGTGTCCGCCGCCGTTGGCCGAGGTGACGCTGAGCAGGTCGATGAGTATTGTGACAATCGCAATGTATTTCAGTGAGATGGCTCCCAGGAAGAGCAGGTTGATTTTGTAGTCGGGCATGCGGAATGCGGTGGCTACGACAATGGCGATAATCGAGGCCGAGGCTCCGCACATGAGCCCCTGTTTCCCTTCGAAATAGGGGAAGAGGTTGTAGGCCAGCAGATAGAGCAGACCACCTGCCATACCGCCCCACAGGTAGAGCCCAACCATTTGCTTCTCGCCGAAAGCCATGAGGAATATCTGCCCGAACCAGTAGAGCCACAGCATGTTGAACAAGATGTGCCACACGTCGTAGTGGACAAACATGTAGGTGAGCAGCGTCCACGGGTGTGTGATAAACTCGTAAGGGTCGGAGGGCATCTCGATGTAGGGCAGAATGACCGAGAGGTCGAGGTTGAACAGCATGAACACGACCCCCGTGATGCGTAGCAGCAGGAATACGGCTACGTTGATATAGATGAGTTTCAGCAATACCGAGCCCCGGCCGAATTGCTGTTTGAGGTTGTCAAAGATAGAAGCCGCCACCGCCTATTCCTTTCTTTTTCCAATAGCGAATGAGGAAGAATCCGAACAGCATGCCTCCCAGGTGGGCGAAGTGGGCCACACCGCTCATCGTGCCGCTGATGCCGAACAGCAATTCGAGGAGACCGTAGAAGATGACAAAATATTTAGCCTTGATGGGAATGGGGATAAATATAATGAAGAGCGGAGCATTGGGAAACAACATGCCGAAAGCCAGCAGGATACCGAAGGCTGCACCCGAGGCTCCCACGGTGACAAACTGGTTGAGCAGCATCGAGGTCTGCTCCCAACCCAGTTGGGCGACGGTGGCATTGATGGCCGAGTGCAGTTCGAAATACCAGGCCGCCTCCTGTACCAGACCGGCACCGATACCTGTGGTGAGGTAGTAGAAGAGAAACCGTTTGCCTCCCCACACCATTTCGAGCGTGCGCCCGAACATGAAGACCGAGAACATGTTGAAGAAGATGTGCTCGATACTGTGGGTATCGTGGAGAAACATGTAGGTCACCAGTTGAATCACGTTGAAGTCGTCGGCCTCGATGTAGTGCAGTCCCAACAGATAGTTCAGGTCTATGCCGGCGATTTTGGGCAGAGTCAATGCCGCCAGCCACACGATGAAATTAATGATAATGATGTTGAGGGTAACAGGCGGTATCGATCCGAAAAAAGATCTGTTTTGCATAAATAATACTCTTTTTCTTAGTGGGGATAATAGTCTTGAATCCAAGACATAAAACAGATTATCCCCTGATTTTGCGAACAAAAATAGTGATTTTTCAAGGATTTACTCAACTTGGGGTGACTTATATTATAAAATAGCGACTTTTATTATATTTTTTTACTTTATTGTTTGCACCGTTTCATTTTAATATTTACATTTGCCGTGCTGCTCTTCATGGAGATTAATTTACTTAACTTTAAATTATACACGTTATGAACAAGACTGAACTAATCAATGCTATGGCCGAAAAAGCCGGTTTGAGCAAAGTTGATGCAAAAAAGGCATTGGACGCTTTTGTAGAAGCAGTTTCGGAATCACTCGTTAAAGGGGACAAAGTGGCTCTTATTGGTTTTGGAACTTTTGGCGTTGCAGAAAAAGCTGCTCGCACTGGTATCAACCCGGCAACCAAACAAAAAATCACTATCGCTGCTAAGAAAGTGGTTAAATTCAAAGCTGGTGCTGAGTTGGCCGACAGAGTAAAATAAAGAAATTATTTAGCAGCATAAAAAAGAGAGACTCTTTTGGGGGTCTCTCTTTTTTATTTTATGCTCACTGAATGGGGCGATATGTTACGAGGCCTCACAGGTGGAAATAGTTGTGGTCCGTCGGAGCACTGTCTCCACTTGGGCTTTGAAGAGATAGGAGCAACCTGCGCGTAGGTTGTATCTCTTTTCTCTCCCTTCCCTCAGGTGTGATGCGAGCCGTGCGAACAATCGCACCTTATAATTCGATTTTCTTTTTGCGGTTGCGGTGGGTCCACCGTTTTTTATAGGCGATGAGTTGCCTGAAAATCTTTTCGAGTCCCAATATCTCGGAGTGGTTGAGCATGTCGTGCGACATGGGCTCCATGAACGAGGCGGGTGCCGGCTCGGCCGTGCCGAACTGTTCGGGGTAGAGCACGATGAGGTTGTTGTCGGCGAAGTATTTCGAGAGGAACGACGGTATGTGGTCGGCATCGGCATTGAACGATACCGAGGTAGGTCGGGCGCTCACCACGATGAAGAGGTCGTCGTTGAGTACCACGTTGGCCAGCAGCAGGAAATCGTCCCAGCTTTCGAGCTTTTCAAACTCGTTGCGAATGTTGTATCGGCCCGCTCTCAACCGGGCTTTCAGGTAGGGAATGGTTTCGGGGTAGGCATAGAATATGGCGCGGCAGCCAATCTGTTTGGCCATGTTGGCCACCCGGTCTATCCAGCGGGCAAATCCGGTTTCGTATTCGGCTTTGCGGGGTACGGCAATGACGATGCGGGTAACGGTGTTGATGGGGTTGACACACTTCGAGATGAGAATCATCTTGTTGGTATTCTTCAACAGCGACTCGATTTTGGCGCCGAAGAAGGTGTCGACAATGTTGGCCTTGTGGTGCAGACCCAGGACCACCTCGGTGATGTTCCGCTCCTTCATCGTGTGGATAATACCGCTGGTGATGTTCATGTCGTACCGGGCGATGGGTATCAGTTTCGTATCGGCCGACGAGGCCACCTTGCCGGCAAATTCGAGAATCGATTGCGAGCGGTAGTTGCTCGTCTTGCTGTCGTCGGTCACATGTAGTGCATACAGGGGTGATCGCCGTTGGGGCGATTTGAGCAGCAGTGCCAGATTGATTAGGTTCTCGATGGTGCTGGGATTGGCGATGGGGATAAGAATCTGTTCGCTCTGTACGGGCGATTTGGAGGAGGCAGGCTCGTTGTTCTGCATGGCGACCACCATTTGCCGGGCTGCCTTCTCGGTCACCAGCGTACTGATGATGCAGGTAACCAGAATCATCACAATCGTGCCGTTAAGTATCTCGTCGTTAAAGAGCCCGATGTTGTGGCCGATGATGACGGCCGCCAGCGTAGCGGCGGCCTGGGCGTTGCTCAGCCCGAAGATGAGGTTGCGGTCAATTTTGGTCATGTGGCAAGTCTTCTGGGTGAGCCAGGCGGCCAGCCACTTGCAGAAGGTAGCCACTATCGACATGTTGGCGGCCACGATAATCGTCTCGGTATTCTTGACCACCCGCAGGTCGATGAGCATTCCCACGCCGATGAGGAAATAGGGAATGAAGAGGGCGTTGCCCACAAATTCAAGCCGGTTCATCAACGGCGACACGTTGGGAATAAAGCGGTTGAGCACGATGCCGGCGAAGAAGGCTCCCAAGATGGCTTCCAGTCCGATGACCTGTGCCATGTAGGAGGCAAGAAAGACCAGAGCCAAGATGAAGATAAACTGGGTGACGTTGTCGTTGTAGTTCTTGAAAAACCAGCGTGTGAGCCGGGGGTAGATGTAGAGTATGGCCACGCTGTAAATGATGATGTTGACCGACAGTCTGAGCCAGAAGAACTCGGTGAGGTCACCCCTCACCATACCGGCAATCACGGCCAAGATGATAAGGGCCCCCAACACGGTGAAGATGGTACCGGCAATGGTAACCGGTACGGCCCGGGTGCGCGAAATGCCATACCGGCTGATGATGGGATAGGCAATGAGCGTGTGCGAGGCATACATACTGGCCAGCAGAATCGAGGTCATGAGATTGAGGTGCAGGGTATAGTAACTGATAACCGCCCCTAAAATCATGGGAATGAGGAAGGTGTACAGCCCGAAAATAACACCGTCTTTCCGGCTCTTCTTGAAGTCGTTCATGTCGATTTCGAGACCCGCCAGGAACATGAGGTAGAGAATACCCACGTTGCCGAAAATCTCGAAGCTGCTGTCGCGGGCCAGCAGGTTGAGCCCGTTGGGCCCGATGATGACACCGGCAATGATGAGCCCGATGATGTGGGGTACCCGTATGCGATTCAGTAATATGGGCGCAAGCAAGATGATTACCAGTACGATGAAGAAAATCAATACCGGATTCTCAATCGGTAGAGTCGAGAAGAAGCTCATAACCTCGTTCGGTTTAAGGTAATTGAAACTATAAATTTGCAACAAAAATACAAATAAAAGTTCGCTCTTGCAAGCCAAACCGCCTCTTCCGTATCCAATATGTGACCATGACTAAAAAACAGCAAGAAGAATATAATTATTTCGTTTTGATATGATTTCGTTGAAATAGTTGTATATTTGCACCACTTTTTTAGAGAATGGGGTAATCCCGATTTTGAAATGTAAATTAGAAAAGAAAGAAGATGAAAGTCGCTATTGTGGGCGCCAGCGGCGCCGTCGGACAAGAGTTCCTGAGAGTTTTGGACGAGCGGAATTTCCCGATCGACGAACTGTTGTTGTTCGGTTCCTCTCGAAGTGCAGGTCGTGCTTATCCCTTCCGGGGTAAACAGATTGTAGTCAAGGAGCTGAAACACAATGACGATTTCAAGGGGGTTGACATTGCCTTTACCTCGGCAGGCGCCGGTACCTCCAAGGAGTTTGCCGAGACGATTACCCGCTATGGTGCCATCATGATTGACAATTCGAGCGCCTTTCGCATGGACGACGATGTGCCCTTGGTGGTGCCCGAGGTGAATGGCGACGACGCTTTCGTGCGTCCGCGCGGCATCATTGCCAACCCCAACTGCACGACCATACAGATGGTAGTGGCCTTGAATGCCATCGAGGCCCTCTCGCACATCAAGCGGGTGCATGTGGCCACCTATCAGGCAGCCAGCGGAGCCGGAGCATCGGCCATGGCCGAACTGAAAAAACAGTTTGAACAGCTTGTTGCCGGCGAACAGCCTACGGTCGAGAAGTTCTACTTCCAGTTGGCCTACAACCTTATTCCCCAGGTCGATGTCTTTACCGACAACCTCTACACCAAGGAGGAGATGAAGATGTATAACGAAACACGCAAGATCATGCACTCCGATATTGCCGTGAGCGCTACCTGTGTGCGTGTGCCGGTGATGCGGGCTCACTCCGAAGCCATCTGGATTGAGACCGAGCGTCCCGTGTCGGTGGCCGAGGCCCGCGAGGCTTTCGCCCACGCCAAGGGTGTGGTGCTCGAAGACGACCCGGCCAACCGGGTATATCCCATGCCGCTCGAAAAGGCCGGGTGCGACCCCGTGTATGTAGGGCGTATCCGCAGCGACATATCCAACCCCAACGGCTTGACCTTCTGGACGGTGAGCGACCAGATCAAGAAGGGGGCCGCCCTGAATGCCGTGCAGATAGCCGAATACCTGCTGGCTCACGGGAAATAGTTCCCGCCGGGGAGGGGCGCCAACCTTTTGCCCATATTGAAATTTGTATTGTTTATAAATGACCGACAGCCGCATGGATTGCTCCGTGCGGCTGTCTTTTTAGTCATTATCGAGTTGTGTAACCGGTTAATCGTTTCGGTTGACATAGTCGGTGGTGAGACTCGCTTTACCCAGGTAGAAGAGGCGGGCCTTCACGACCGGTGCCTGGCAGTCGACCGGAGCCTCCCAGCGGGGCGATTCGGCCGTCGGTTCGCTGCCGTCGGTGGTGTAGCGAATCTCGGCCTGAGGGATAGGCGAATTGGCATAGAGCTTGCCCTCGACGATGCGGATACCCGGCTGGGGCAGGCGGAAGTTCACCCCTTCGCCGGCCAGGCGAGGCATCTCGATACCGACGATTTTGGCGTTGTAGATGGCCCGGGCCTTTTCATAGAGCGCCTGTTTGTCGTCGGTCGGGGTGGGCGACCACTCGGGGAAGGTGTTCCAGCCGCGTTCGACGAGCCCGAAAATCTTGGGGAAGGTGTAGTATTGCACCATGTCGAAGCTGCCCAAAGTCTCGGCGAAGAGCTGTGCCTGTATGCCTTTGATGTGGGTGCGTCCCTGAGCCGTGAGGGCCACTTTGCCGCGGGCGGCCGTTTTGAGGTTGTTGCTTACGCCGTCGCGGTTCTCACGGGCCGAGCAGTAGATGTTGAAGGGGAGCATGTTGAACGAGGCGAACTGGTCGACATAGCCGCCCCAGATGAGCCCCGGTTCGTCCTTGTGGGGATTGTAGGCTAGGTCGAGGTAGAAGTTGTTGACGTTGCAGAGTATCACGTCGTAACCCTCGTTGGCTACGGTGTAGGGCACTACGTTGTTGCTGCCGATGGTGCTCCAGCAGTAGACTCCGTCGAATCGGGGAGCCACGCGGGCATTCAGTTCGGGCGAGTGATGGAGGGCCACCTCTTGCCACCCCGATACCTTCACCCCTTTATCGGCCAGCATGCCCGATACTTTGTCCAGGAAGTATTCCGACAGCTGGTGCAGGTCGGTCATGCCGTTCTCTTCCATGAACCGGCGGCAGCTGGGCGAACCGGCCCACGAACCGTGAGGTACTTCGTCGCCGCCGATGTGCATGGCTGCCAAGGGCACGCCGGCATCGCGGTACATGGCGATGATTTCGTCGCTCACCTTCTCCATGAAGCGGTAGACCGAGGGGAGAGAGACATTCATGACATTATCGGTATAGGCCTGGGCCGATACATATTTCGAGGTGTCGGCCTCCTCCGAGAGCAGATACTCCCGGGCCTGCTCCATGTTGCTATCTTTCAACCGGTTGTAACGAGCCTTCATCGCCACGATGGCGGCGCGGGCGTGACCCGGCGATTCGATTTCGGGAATTACGGTGATGTGGCGCTGGGCCGCATATTGCAGCAGGTCGATAAAGTCCTGCCGGGTGTAGTAGCCGTTGCCCGTGACGGTTGTATCGGCCGGGTTCCACCCGCCGTAGTAGTTGGGGTAGAGACATTGGCTTTCGTCGCGGGTAAAGCCCCGGCGCGAGCCTATCGAGGTGAGTTCTTCGAGACCGGGAATTTCGAGCCGCCACCCTTCGTCGTCGCTGAAATGGAAGTGGAACACGTTCAGTTTATAGGCAGCCAGCAGGTCAATCAGTTTGAAGAGGTCGGCCTTGCGGGTATAGTTGCGCGAGATGTCGAGCATCATGCCGCGGTAGGGCAGGTCGGGATAGTCGTTGATGGCCACGTTTTCGAGCCGGGCGGGAATCGGCTGTCGTTTCAGCAGCGAGAGCAGCGTCTGGGTGCCGTTGAAGATGGCATGGGGCGTCCCGCCGCTGATGGTGATGTAGTTGTCTTTCACGTCCAGGCGGTAGTGCTCGTCGTTGCGCGCCTGGCTGTTCTTGGGAAAGTGACAGAGGGCGACGACGGTCTGTCCGTTGTTGGTGACGTGGTACCCTATCTTTTCCAGTTCCTGTACCAGCAGACGGGCTTCATCGGCGAATCCCTCCTCGACGCTGAGCGAGATGTTTTCGGCGATAACCGACACCCCCTCGCGCGGGGTCACCTCTTTGAGCGAAGGCAGCAGGTCGTAGGTTTGCAGCTGGTAGTCGGTCTGCAAGGCCTCGTTTTGGGCATAGCACACCTCGCCATCGGGGTAGTTGGGCACCTTGTGTCCCGGTATTGTCCATTGCGATTCGCGGGTGAAGGGAGCGATGGTAAAGGGTATGGAGACCGCTTTGTCGTCGGCCGAGACGAAGAAGGGCGACTTGGGGGTGAACTGCGTCTGAATAAAGGTGCCTCCGTTCAGGTAGGGAATGGCAATCGAGTCGCCCGGAGCGAGCGGTTGCCACGAATCGGTCGGAGCTATTTTATAGTATCCGGGGTTGACCATCTCGATGGTCACCAGCGATCCTTCACAGGCCTTGACGCCTCGTGGGGAGAGTTGGGTGAAATAGATTTCCCAGCCCGATTCGAGGGGCTTTGTCGAGGTGTTGACCAGGGTGAAGGTACTCTCGTAGTAGTCGGGCTCGACTTGGTTTTCGCCCATTTCCCATTGCAGAGACACGGGGCTTTGTGTCGACGTGTTGCAGGCGGCCAACGTACCGAGGGCCAATGCGAAGAGCAGACGATGAGGTTTTTTCATGTGCATGGTATTATAAGGGTGAATAATTGCGATTTTGTTCCGGTCGGTTTGGGGTCGGTTACCAGCCCGACGAGGCGCCTCCGCCACCGGTGGCTCCTCCACCAAAGCCTCCGCCGAATCCACCACCGCCAAAACCACTGCCCCGGCCCGAACCTCCTATGATGGCAGCCGCTGCGGCCACGGGGATAATGTAGGATTTGCGGACGGTCTTGTGGCAGTGGGCACAGGTGTAGCGTTTCTCGCCCAACCCGGTGCTCACGGCAGTGGCCCGGCGCAAGATGTAGTCGCCTTCGAGGCTGTAAGCCCGGCTGTGGCAGTAGGGGCAGCGCTGGTATTGGGTGAACTGGTTTTCGTAGGGATAGACGAGCGTGTTGCCGCAGTGGTCGCAGAGCCACACGTCGTAGTCGACCGAGTTGAGATGCTCCTCGGTATTCTCCTGGGGGGTGAGGTAGAGGTTATCCTCCTCCTCGTTCAGTTTGCGCATGGGGTTGCCGCACGATTCGCACTTGCGGGGTTTGTTGCGCAGCCGTCTGAGCCGCCGGTTTATCCCGGCATAGAGCAGCCACACGAAGAAGGGGAAGATGAAGCTGCCGGTCAGCAGGAACGGACGGAAGGCCACCAGCCGTTTGTATTGCTCGTAAGGGCCTTTGCGGGCATAGCGGGCCATAATCCACAGCATGGCAAAGAGCAAGATGTGCGAGACGACGAGCGACACGGTGAGGTAGATATTGAAGATGCGCCCCCAGTCGATTTCCAGACCCTGCATCTGTTGCGGGGCGGTAATCTCCTCGACTGCCGCGGGGTCGGTGAGTATGCGGGTGACGGCCGTGATGCCGTCGAGCATACCCTGGTCGTAGTTTCCCTCCTTGAACCGGGGCAGGATATATTGCGTCTGTATGCGTTTGCAGATGGCGTCGGGCAGGACTCCTTCCAGTCCGTAGCCGGTGCGGAAGGTGATGCGCCGCTGGTCGAGCACGAGCAGCACGAGCAGTCCGTTGTCGTTCTGTTTGCCGATGCCCCACCGGGTGAAGAGGTCGGTGGCGAAAAGGTCGGGCGAGGTGTCGCCAATCGATTCGAGAGCCACGACGGCCACCTCCGAGGTGTTGACCCCTTGCAGGTCGAGGAGCATCTGGTCGAGCCGGGTCACGGTCTCGGCCGAGAGAATGCCGTCGGGGTTGCTCACAAACCGTCGGCCGTCGGTCTGGTGGACGTTGGGCACCTGTTCGGGCGTATATCCCGCTGCGCGCAGCAAGGGGACAAGGAGCAGAAGCAAGAGTATCGTGCTGATTCTTCTTTTCATGAGGGTATTCGTGTTTAGAGCGAAGGGAGGCTCATGCCGTTGATTTTGCGATAGAGGTCGAGGGCGTAGACGTCGGTCATGCCCGAGATGTAGTCGATGACCGCCTGCACCTTTCCGTAGAGGGTGGGGGCGTGCATCTCGTATTGTTCGGGTACCTTGTTGAGCAGCAGCCGCGAGTAGGCCTTGTCGGGGAAACGCACGGCGTCGAGAAACTTGTCGAGCAGCACCGAGATGATGCGGTTACCGGCCAGTTCGATGTCGAGCACGTCGGACGACTTGTAAATCTTTTCGAAGGCGGTTTCGGAGCAGTGGCGGTAGGCTTGGCAGGGACGGTCGGAGATGTGTTCGACCAGCGACCCGGTGAAGCGCCCTTCGAGCAGCGCCTGCTCTTCGCGGCAGAAGAGGGCCGAACACTCGTCGATGAGGGTGCCGATGACGCAGGAGCGCAGGTAGACGATTTGTTCGTTGAGGTCGGTCACCACTTTGAGCACGTCGAGAATGTGCTGTTGCCGCTTCGCGTCGAAGAAGTCGAGGAAGAGCCCTTTGACCGTCTCGGTGTCGAGTATTTTCAGTTTGTGGGCATCTTCGATGTCCATGATCTGGTAGCAGATGTCGTCGGCCGCCTCGACCAGATAGACCAGCGGGTGGCGGTGGTAGCGTTCGCCGCTGTCGCCCTCGGGAAGCATGCCCAGGTCGTCGGCGATGCGCAGGAAATCCTTCTTCTCTGAGGTGAAGAATCCCGATTTGCCCCGCTTGGTCGACTGTATCGACGAGTAGGGGTATTTCACAATCGAGGCGAGAGTCGAGTAGGTGAGCGCGAATCCTCCCGGCCGACGGCCGTGGAACTGGTGGGTGAGCAGGCGGAAGGCGTTGGCGTTCCCTTCGAAGTGGGTAAAGTCCTGCCAGTGGTGCTCGTTTTTCAACTCCTTTTTCAACACCTGCCCGTTCCCTTCGGAGAAGTAGGTGGAGATGGCGCGCTCGCCCGAATGTCCGAAGGGCGGATTGCCCAGGTCGTGAGCCAGACAGGCGGCCGAGGTGATGGCCCCCAGGTGGTAGAGCTTGTGGCACCAGGGTTCGGTGCTGTATTTTTCGGACAGCGTGGTTGATACGTTATTGCCCAGCGAACGTCCTACACACGACACTTCAAGACTGTGGGTGAGGCGGTTGTGCACAAATATACTACCCGGCAGCGGGAAGACCTGCGTCTTGTTCTGCAACCGGCGGAAGGGCGCCGAAAAGACCAGCCGGTCGTAGTCGCGCTGGAAATCGGTGCGGGTGTGACGCCGCTCGTCGTGATACTTCTCCATGCCGAATCGCTTGGAGGTAATCAGTCGGTCCCAGTGCATTTGGGTGGGGGTATCCTTGGCTTGCGTATTCATGATTTCTTCTCAACAATCGGTACAAATGTAGTAAAAAAGAGAGACAAAAACAGGGGCGGAGGGCAAAATAGTCGGCCCCGATTGTCGGGGTATCACATTAAAATATAAAAAATAGGGTGCTTTATTGAGAGTATTTCGTTATTTTCGCAGATTAAAAGAGTGAAAATAAGAAGTCTTTATAAACATATATCCCGATGAAAGTCTCTGTCAAGATAGTCAACAAGTCGCACCATGCACTGCCCTCTTACAGCACCCTGTTTTCGGCTGGAATGGATATCCGTGCCAACCTGTCGGAGCCGGTGACCCTGGCCCCCCTCGAACGCAAGCTCATACCTACCGGTCTCTATATCGCTCTGCCCGAGGGCTATGAGGCTCAGATACGGCCGCGCAGCGGGTTGGCCTTGAAACACGGCATCACGATTCCCAACACGCCGGGTACCATCGATGCCGACTATCGGGGCGAGGTGGGCATCATCGTGCTCAACGTGTCGGATAAGCCCTTTACCATCGAGGACGGCGAGCGCATCTGCCAGATGGTGGTGAAGGAGTATTGCCGGGTCGAATGGGACGAGGTCGAGTCGCTCGACGAGACCGAGCGCGGTGCCGGCGGTTTCGGGCATACGGGTGTAAAGTAAAGAGTCTTCCCAAACAATAACGATGGGGATAGGAATGCAAAGATATAGATTGATTATGGGGCTGTGTGCCGGGTTCTGCCTCGTGTTGACGAGTTGTGCCCTGCATCGCAACACGGCCGGAGGTGAGCTGTCGGACGAGGCTCGCCAGAAGTTTGAATATTTCTATTTGGAGGCCGAGCGGCAAAAGGCTCTCGGCCACGACGACGCAGCTTTCGACCTGATGTGCCGGGCTGCCGAAATCGATACGACCAGCGCGGCCGCCCGCTTCTTCCTGGCGCCTTACTACCTGCAACTGGGCAACTACGAGCAGGCCCGTACCGACTTGCGGTATGCGGCTGAACAGTACCCCGGAAACTACTGGTACAACGTGGTGTATGCCAATTTCTCGCAGCAGAGCGGGCAGCACGACGAGGCGATACGCATCTGGTCGCGCCTGCTTAAAGAGAACCCCGACAAGGGCGAAATCAACTCGGCTCTGGCCGAGGCCTATACGGCCAAGGGTGACTTGAAGTCGGCCGTGGCCTGTTACGACAGTTTGGAGTCGGCCATGGGCATGATGGAGCCGATTACCATCGAGAAGCTCAAATTGTACGGGTACATGGGCGACCGCGACGCCATGGTGGCCGAGGCCGAGAAGTTGCAACGCACCTTCCCCCAGAATACCGACTACATGCGGCTGTTGGGCGACATCTATCTCGAAGTGGGGCGCGACTCGGCCGCCCTGTCGATGTACGACCGGGCTTTGGCACTGGAGCCCGAGAACGGTTACGTCTATCTGTCGAAAGCCGGTTATTACGAAAAGAAGGGCGACTCCATCGCCTACAACAACGAAATTCGCAACGCCTTGATGAACAGGCATATCGACGTGAATACGAAGCTGAATATTTTCAGCACCTACATCATCGACCTCATGAAGAAGAAGCAGGAGCTGAACCGGGTCGATTCGCTCTTTACCGACATGCTCGAACAATATCCGCAGGAGGAGCCCGTGCATCGGCTCTTCGGCATGTACCTGTCGAGCCGGAAGGAGTTTGCCCGGGCCGAGGAGCAGTATGCCATCGCTGCCGACCTGGCTCCCACCAACCCCGAGAACTGGTTGCAGCTCATCGGGCTGTACCTCTATCAGGAGAAATACCCCGAGGTAATCACGGTGGGGAAACGTGCCATACAGTATGTGCCCGACCAGAAGGATATCTACATGTATGTGGCGGTAGCCAGTACCCAGACCAAGAGTTATGCTGAGGCCCTCGACATGTTGGAGACGGGGCTCACCTATGTCGATGAAGGAGACAACGAAACGAAATCGTTCTTCTACGGACAGATGGGCGACGTGTACCACTCGTCGGGCGACCGGGAGAAGGCTTATGCCATGTATGACAAGGCTCTGTCGTACAACGCCTCGAATATAGCGGTGCTGAACAATTACAGCTACTTTCTGGCTACCGAGGGGCGCGACCTCGACAAAGCCGAGCGCATGAGCGCCCAGACGGTGAAGGCCGAGCCCGACAACGCTACCTATCTCGACACCTATGCCTGGATATTTTTCAAGAAGGGTGACTATTCGCTGGCCCGTCTCTACATGAAAAATGCTCTCGACAAGAGTCCGGAGGCCAGTGCCGAACTGTTTGAACACTATGGCGACATACTCTATATGCTGGGCGAGGTCGACGAGGCGGTGGAGTACTGGCAGAAGGCGCTCGATGCGGGAAGTGAGTCGGCCGAGGTGTTGAAGGAGAAAATCAAGCAAAAGAAATACATTGAACCATGAGGTATATACCAATAGCACTCTGCATCGCGTGTCTCTCTGTTTTGGTCGGCTGTAAGGGGGGAAAGGAGCTGGCGTCCAGCCAGCCGGTGTCGCAGGAGATTCGGAACGATTTCGAGAATCTCGTCGCCTCGTATCCCCGGTGGGACACCTTCTCGTCGAAGGGGTCGGCCGATTTGGCCTTGGGGCAGGGCGGTTCGCTGAGTGCCTCGACCCAGGTGCGCATGGTGCGCGGTGAGTCGCTGCAAATCTCGGTTCGCATCTTCCTGGGCATCGAAGTAGCCCGTCTCTACATGACGCGCGACAGCCTCTTCCTTGTCGACAAGATGCAGCGGCGCTACATGGCCGAGTCGCTTGCCGATATCGGCGACCAACTCTCCCAGACCCTCTCGCTGACTACGGTGCAAGAGGCCCTACTGGGCCGCATCTTCCTGCTGGATACGACATCGGGCCAGTACCGCATCGACGATTTCGAGGTGGTGGAGTCGGGGTCGTCACGCTGGTCGCTGCTGCCCCGCCGGCAAGATGCCCGGTTTGGATACCGTTTCGACCTGAACGGCACGAAGCTGCTCTCGACGAAATGCACCTCGGCCGACGGCCGCAAGGCAGTGGTGTGCCACTATGCCGATTTCATCAGGCAAGGGCAGAGCGACAACTTCCCCACGAGCATGCAGCTGGCCCTCACGGGGGTGAGCATACCTCTGTCGCTTAACTTGCATTATGATGCCTCGTCGGTAGTCTGGAACGGGAGTGTGAGTGTAGAGAAACCCAATTTGTCAAGATATACGCGCGTCACGGCCGCGCAGTTGTTAAAGGAGTTGTCGTTATGAAAAGGTGGTTAATCCTGTTATGTATAATCGGGTTGGGGGCTTCGACGGTTCTCTTCTCCCAAACCCTCGAAATGGAGAAGCTGCGCCGCAATCGGGAGCAGACCTTGAAAGAGTTGAACGAGACCAACAAGAAACTGAACAAGACGCTGCGCAGTGCCAAGAACTCGCTCAACGAGTTGAACAGCATCACGGCCGAGATTAAGCAGCAGCGCAACCTCATGGCCAAAATCAACAAGGAGATTGCCTCCATCAACCGCAAACAGCGGGCGGTGAAAGATACCATCTATCTGTTGCAGAAGGATCTCACGGCCAAGAAACGCAGCTATGCCAATGCCGTGAAGCGTATGGGACACCGGCGGTCGGAGTATGACGAACTGATGTTTATCTTCTCGGCCTCGTCGTTGAGCGAGTCGTATCGGCGGGCCCGCTATCTGAAAGAGTATTCGGCCTGGCGCAAACGGCAGGCGGCCGAGATTGCCGAGCGCAAGCAGCAGCTCGAAGAGTTGCAGCAGCAGCTGGCCAAGAGCGTGGCCGAGAAGAATGCCGTGTTAAAGGAGCGCAGTGCCGAGGCCGAGGTGTTGCAGAAGCAGGAGAGCAGCAAGCGCAATCTGATTGCCGGACTGAAAAAACAGGAGAAACAGCTGAAACAGGAGATTAACCGCAAGCGCAAACAGGCCGAGGCCCTCGACCGCAAGTTGGAGCAACTCATTGCCGAGGAGGAGCGTAAGTCGTCGGAACGGGCCGACAAGGCCGACGGAAAGAGCTCGACGGCCAAGCGTTCGACCAAGGGCTACAAGATGACCAAGGAGGAGCTGGCCCTCTCGGGCAGCTTCGCGAAGAACAAGGGCAAGTTGCCCTTCCCGCTTTCGGGCAGCTACAAGATTGTGGCCCACTTCGGTCGTCAGCAGCACCCCGAGTTGCGCTATGTGCAGACCGAGAACAGCGGTATCGATATCGAGACGACACCGGGTACGAGAGCCCGTGCCGTCTTCAACGGAGTGGTCTCGCGCATCTTCGTGACTCCGGGCTACAACAGCACCATCATCGTGCGTCACGGTAACTACCTCACGATTTATGCCAACCTGAGCGAGGTCTATGTACGGGCCGGCGAGAAGGTGAAGACCGGGCAGAACCTGGGTAAGATCTACTCCGACTCGCAGGACGGTAACCGCACCATATTGACCTTCCAGTTGTGGAAGGAGCGCACGAAGCTGAATCCCGAATCGTGGCTGAATATGTAATTGACAAGGAGAGACCTCTATGATGGAGATACACCGATACACGGCGGCCTATCACCGCGACTGGAACGATTTTGTCAACGAATCGTCGAACGGTACCTTCCTGTTCCTGCGGGAATACATGGAGTATCACGCCGACCGCTTTACCGACTATTCGCTGTTGGTCTATGACGATAACAAACTGCTGGCGCTGCTGCCGGCCAACCGGCAGGGCGATGTGCTCTATTCGCATGCCGGCCTCACCTATGGCGGCCTGATTATGACCACCCGCAACACCACGGTACAGGTGCTCGAAATCATGAAGTTCATTGTCGATTTTCTGCGCAAGGAGCGGTTTGCCAGGTGGGTCTATAAGTGTGTGCCCCATATCTATCACCGCTATCCGTCGGAAGCCGATCTTTATGCTCTCTTCCGTTTGGGAGCCCGTTGGGTGGGGTGCAACATCTCGTCGACCGTTCAGCAGGAGAACCCGCTGCGGTTCAGGGCCGACCGCCGCAGCCGCATGAAGAAGGCCGTGCAGGCCGGGTTGCAGGTGGTCGAGACTACCGATTTCGCCCCCTTCTGGCAGGTGTTGGAGTCCAATCTGCAAGAGCGTTATCAGGTGAAGCCGGTTCATTCGCTGGCCGAAATCGAACTGTTGCACAGCCGTTTCCCCGACCGCATACGTCACTTTGTCACCCTGCGCGGCGACGAGGTGCTGGCCGGCAGTGTCATTTACGACACGGGTATCGTGGCTCATGCACAATATACCTCGGCTTCGCACGAGGGGAAAAGCTCGGGAGCCCTCGACCTGCTGTATGGAAAAATCATCGGCGAGGTATTTGCCTCCCGCAAGTGGTTCGACTTCGGTCAGTCGACCGAGGATATGGGCCACTACCTCAACGAGGGACTCATCACTCAAAAGGAGGGGTTCGGGTGCCGGGCTGTCGCCTACAATATTTATGAGATAATTTTATAATCGATATGAACGGCGGAGAGGATAAAACGATATACCGCACCATCGTGAAGGCTACCGGCCTTTTCGGGGGGACGAAGGTGTTCACCATTCTCTGCTCGATTATCAAGACCAAGTTGGTGGCCGTGTGGCTGGGTGCCGAGGGGGTGGGAATCATCGGGCTGTACCAGAATACGGTCGAGATGATCTCTTCGCTCACCCGGTTGGGTATTGGCACCAGTTCGGTGCGCGACCTGTCGCGGGCCTTCAAGTCGGGCAATTGGGATCGCTTTGCCTCGCTCGTCTCCGTCGTGCGCCGCTGGGTGTGGTTCACCGGTCTTCTGGGGGCGGTGATTATGCTCACCTTCGCCCCGCTGTTGAGTCGTTACACCTTCGGCGATTCACAGCACATTTGGGGCTATGTGTTCCTGTCGTCGGCTCTGTTGTTCACCACGCTCACCGAGGGAGAGCGGGCCGTCATTCAGGCTTCGGACCGCCTGCGGGTCCTGGCCCGTTGTTCGGTGTTGGGGTCGGTGCTGGCTCTGGCCCTGTCGTTGCCGCTGTTTTATCTCTATGGCATTTCGGGTATCGTCCCCGCTATCATTGTCCATACCTTTTCCATCTGGCTGGTCACGGGCATACTGGGGCGTCGCATGAAGATAAAGCCAGTCAAAATCAGTTGGGGAGAGACTTATCGGCAGGGAAAGGATATTGCTTCGCTAGGTATCTATATGACGGTGAGCGGATTTGTTACTACTCTCTATTCCTATGTATTTGTGGCCTGGCTCAACAGCCACAGCGGTACTGGCGAGGTGGGCTATTTCCAGGCCGGATATACACTGGTGATGCAGTATGTGGGACTGGTCTTTACGGCCATGTCGATGGAGTATTACCCCCGGTTGTCGGTCGTATGCGAGGACCGTGCTCTCTTGTCGGGACACGTGTCGCGGCAGGTCGAAACCTCGTTGCTCATCTTGTTCCCCTTTATTTCCCTCTTCCTGGTTTTTCAAGATGTAATCATACACCTATTATATACTTCCGATTTTTTGGCGATAGGCGGTTATATTTCGTGGGCGGCCCTGGGCATGTTGTTCCGGGCTTTCTCGTGGAGCGTGAGTTTCGTGTTACTGGCCAAAGGAGCCGGCCGGTTCTATCTCATTACCGAGGTGTTGGCCGACTCGCTGATGTTTGTCCTCTATCTGCTGGGATATACCCGGTGGGGACTGGCCGGTGTGGGAATAGCCTATCTGCTGGCCTATCTCTGTTCGGGAGTGGGTATATATCTGTTGTGCCGGGTCAAGTTCGGGCTGCGTGTCCCGGTCAATCTCTTTTTCTATCTGCTCGCTTATGCTGCGGTTTGCTACGGTGTGTGGCAACTCGAATCAAACGGCCTGTGGATAGGAGCCTCTCTTCTTACCCTGTGTATCTGTCTCTATTCGCTCTTCCGCTTGAAAAGACTTCTGTCGGGAGGAGGCGGTAGGGGATAATCAGTGTTTTTCCCAAAAGTCGAGGTATTGGCGGGCTACCTGGATATGGTCGTGGTATTTCTCGACAAACTGGCGGCTCTCGGCCGATAACCGGGGAAGTTGCTCCCGGTGCAGAATGAGTTGTTCCAATTTGTGGAATATGTCGTTGCGGTCGGGCAGCACATTGATGATGGGGTGCAGATGTTCTTCGCCGATAAACCGGTAGAACTCGGGTTCGGCTCCGCTTACTGCCACGATGCCCCGGGCCATGGCTGCCAGGGCATTGGTGGCCGGGGTGTAGGAGTAGAGCTGGTCCAAGATGACGTGGCTGTCTCTCAACCGCCTGTGATATTCGTCGAACGGCACCGAGACCACCTGGTGAATGAGGCTCTCTTTCGGATATTTGGCATGCACCTCTTGGAGCACGTCGAGCAGAATGTCGGTCCCTTTGATGACCGTGCGGTGACGCTGTATGCCGATGAAGAACTTGACTACCTCGGGGGTCTCCCGTATGGGGCAGAAGGGATTTTTGGACAAGTCGATGGGTATGGGTATGTAGGCCAGTTTCCCGGCATATTCGGGTTGGTAGGCCATATAGTATTCATAGAGGCAGGCAATGATACCGTTTGCCTCCCGGGCCATCTCGATGTTGGGTCGCTCGTTGGGTCCGCCTATCCAGGCGGCGAGCATTTTTTCCCGTGCGGGGTGTTGCAGCGGGCGGTCTCCCACGAAGAAATCGGAGTAGCGGAAGGTCTTGCCGTCCAGACAGGCCTTTACGTAGTAGTGGTCTATGCCCAGGGCGTCGAGGAATATTTTTTTATTCTGTCTTTTCAGGTATTTGAAGATGGCCAGATTCTTTTCGGGACGCAAGTCGAAAAAAATCGGGTTGGTAACCTGCACGATGTCGTATCCTCGCATTTGAGGCAGGTGACGAGCAATATCGACCACATACTGTATGGAGTGAAACAGGTCGTAGCCATGACGCACGATGCTGATGTCGCGCCGGTTGTTGAGCCAGTGGCTGCCGTGCGAGGCGACGGTGACCGAGTGGCCGAGGGCTCGAAGACCCTCGGCCAGGGTCCAGTGCAAGTTGCTGGCTTCGCCGATGAGGAGTATTTTCATGTGAGGTTACGGATTAAGCAGTTCTTGGTATGCCGCAAGGGTAGCTCGGGCAACGGTGTGGGTATTCAGGTGTTCGCGGGCAAAGGCGGCGTTTCGCTCGCCCTGTCCCTGGGCTTGCAGTTGGAATGCCCGTTCGACTGCCTCGACGACCGACGACGGATCGGTAAGGTCGAAGGTGGGGTTTCCCGTTTCCCGAAGCCATTCGCCCGTGTTGCCGAACTGTGGTCCGGCCACACTCTTGTGAAAGAAGAAGGCCATGGGCACATTGCCCGAGTTGAGGGTGGCTTTGCGTTGAATGAGCACGATGTCGGCGGCCGAGAAGTAGTAGGGCAGACACGAGTTGGATATGGAGCCATGCTGTTGCCGGGCCTGCTCCTCGGGCAGTTGGAACGTCCGTTTCTGAGTCCGGTACCTCCACCAGTTGCGCAGGGGAGTCTTGCGGGTGACAAAGCAGTTGTTGTAGAAGCCGGGTGCCAGCAGGAACTTGTCGGGTATGGGCAACTGTTCGAAGGCTTGGGTGACCAGCCGTTGCTCCTCCTCGTTGCGGTAGCTGCCGAAGGTGAGTATGATGCGCTTCCCGGTGGGTAACCCCAGTTGGCGTATCGACTCCTCTTGCGAAGGGAAGGTATATCCGCACAAGTCGTAGATGTGATGCGGAATGACAAAATGGGTCACCCGGTTGTCGGGATATGCGCGGTTGAAATCTTGCAGACTGAACTTGCCCAGATGGATTATTGCATCGCACAGGGTCTCGACAATGCGGTAGAGTTCCAGTTTGTTGGAGTCGGCGCAGTAGTGAGGTATGGCGTTGTGCCGGGTGTAGACGATTTTGGTTCCCTGCCGTTTGAGTTGGACGAGTCGTTTTCGCAAGGCATTCAGCCCCTCTTCGGAGGGGTGTCGCCATTTGAAGATGACCTCGGGAAATTGAATGTGAACGATGTCGTAGCGTTTGGAGCTATGCCAAAAGGTCTCGATGTCGCACTCCGTATCGCCCGGGTTCTGCCGTTGTATCTCTTCATACAGGGAGCGGATATACAGGTTCTCTGCTTGAATAGTCTGGCGGAAATAGACAAAGAGTATGTTCATGGTCCGGTAGTTGAAGAGATGACACTGGACAAAAGTAATAAAATTTTAGAGTAATTTTTGTGAAGACTCTGTCGAATTGAGTTCGATAGAGGTGTTCTGCCTTGAAATATTTCTACCCTTTTTTGTGTTTTCCTCCTTCTATTTCCCTCTCTTCTCGGGATTAATCGATATTCATCTTGTCCTGTCGGCGATAGGCCATGGGCGAGATTCTCTTTTGTTTCTTGAAGAATTTGCAGAAAGCTCCCTGGTCCGAGAAGTGGAGCATCTCGGCAATCTGTCCGATAGGCAGGCGGTCGTCTTCGAGCAGGGCCATGGCCTGGAGGGTAAGCTCGTCGCAGATGACGGCGTGCGGGGTTTTCCCCACCATCTCCTTGATAACCCGGGTGAGGTGTTTGGTCGAGATACAGAGGGCATTGGCATAGAATTCGATGTGGTGCTCCTCGGCAAAGTGTTTCGATACGAGGGTCATGAAGTTGAGCGTGATGAAATCGCGTTTGCTCACATAGGGTGGTATGTTGCTGTCGCTCTCCTGATGGGTAAGCATGCAGTTGCCCAGTTCGAGACTGAAACTTTTGAAGTAGACACTGGCCAGTTCGCGCCGGTAGTAGTGGGTCGTGTCGGCCAATGTCTCGTGCAGGAGGTTGAGTTGGTGTTCGAGTCGTGTAATTTCCGGTTCGGCAAAGTGCCAGATGCGTATGTGAGGGTGTTCAAGTGAGTAGTGCAGAGGGCCGGGGCGCAGGTTTTTCAGAGACTCGCTGGCAAATTCGAACGAGACCAGGAGGCACCACCCCCGTATATCTTGACTGGCCCGTTCGATACGGGCTGTCGTCTCCATGATGTCGAAGTAGGAGTTGGCTCCTATTTCGTAGGGACGGTTGTTGAGTGTCATGTTCAGTCTCCCCGAGCAGACCATCAGGAACATGCGGCTCCCTTCGATGGTGATGCCTTCCAGCTTGTAAAACTCTTCGGGCGAAATAAGCAGAATCAGATTTCCTATCCGGCAACTCTCCGGGAAGCGGGAGGATAGCTCTTTCTGTGTCATGGTGCAATTTATTTATGAAATATCGGTTTACAAAAATAGAACAAAATGTCGCTAAATTACAATTCTATACGTCAAATAGACATACGATTTCCTAATAAATTCTAATGGGGTTCCGTTTGGACAAATCCTTGCGCCAATTGTCCAAGCGCGAGCCGGGGAACACCTTTTTCTTTTACACCGGGAAATAACAAAATTAACTAAAAATGAAGGTGAAAAGATTTATTGTATTGGGTTTGTGCTGTGCCGGTGTGTTGGCGGGTTGCCAGCAAAAGGCCGGTGAACAGAGTAGTGGGGACTCTTATCCGCTCTTGACCGTAACACCCGAGGACCGGCAGCTCTCGGTGAAATATTCGGCGGTCATCGAGGGCAAACAAGATGTCGAGGTGCGTCCGCAGGTCTCGGGTACGATTACCCGGGTGTTGGTCGAGGAGGGGGCCCATGTGCGCAAGGGCGAGGTGCTCTTTGTCATCGACCAGGTACCCTACAAGGCAGCTTTGCAGAAGGCCAGGGCTACTGTGGCCACGGCCGAAGCCAATGAGGCTACGGCCAAACAGACCTTGGAGGGGAAGGAGATTCTCTTTGCCGACCGGGTAATTTCGGATTTTGAACTGAACACGGCCCGGAACGAGTACAAAAGCACGCAAGCCGCCTTGCAGCAGGCGCAGGCCGAGTTGACCGACGCGCAAAACAACCTCTCGTATACCGAGGTGAAGAGCCCCGTCGACGGCTATGCCGGCATGACCTCGTTCCGTATCGGGGCGCTGGTGAGTTCGTCGATGACCGAACCGCTCATTCGGGTGTCGGACAACTCGCAAATGTATGTCTATTTCTCCCTCACCGAAAAACAGGTGCTTGCGCTTACGGCGCAATACGGGTCGCTCGACAAGGCGCTTGCTTCGTTCCCCGAGGTCTCGCTCGAATTGAACGACGGTTCGGTCTACGGCACGAAGGGGCGGGTCGATGTCATCAGCGGCATGATCGACAAGACCACCGGCACGGTGAGCCTGCGGGCCGTATTCGACAACCAGGACAAACGGCTGTTGAGCGGCGGGTCGGCCAACGTGATTGTGCCCTACGACCGCAAGCAGTGTATCGTCATACCGCAGGGGGCGACCTATGAAATTCAGAATCGGATATTCACCTACAAGGTGGTCGACGGGAAAGCCGTGTCGACTCCCATCGAGGTGTTCGAGATAAACGATGGCACCGAGTATATCGTCGAGAGCGGTTTGCAGCCGGGCGACGTGATTGTATCGGAGGGTGCGGGCCTGTTGAAGGAGGGTACCGTGGTCGACCCTGCGGCGGCTGCACAAGAGGTTAAAGAGGAGGATTGATTATGAAGTTGCAGTATTTTATAGACCGGCCCATCTTGTCGATGGTGATTTCGGTCGTTATCCTCGTGGCCGGATTGATTGGGCTTTATGCCCTTTCGGTGGAACAGTACCCCGACATCGCCCCGCCTACCATACGGGTGTCGACTACATATAGTGGAGCCAACGCCGAGGCGGTGCAGAAGAGTGTGATTGTGCCGCTCGAAGAGGCTATCAACGGCGTGGAGAACATGACCTACATGACTTCGACCGCCAGCAACACGGGTAGTGCCGAGATTACGGTCTACTTCAAACAAGGCAGCGATCCCGACATGGCGGCCGTGAACGTGCAGAACAAGGTCTCTACCGCCACCTCGCTGCTGCCGGCCGAGGTGACCAAGGTGGGTGTGACCACCATGAAGCGTCAGAGCAGTATGTTGAAAATCTTCGGGCTGTATAGTCCCAACGGTACCTACGACGAGGCTTTTCTTACCAACTATCTGAGTATCAATATCAAGCCGCAGATACAACGTATCTCGGGCGTGGGCGAGGTGAACGTGATGGGTGGCGACTATGCCATGCGTATCTGGCTGAAACCCGACGTGATGGCCCAGTATGAACTGGAACCGAGCGACGTGGAGGCGGCCTTGTCGAGTCAGAACATCGAGGCCTCGACGGGTGCCATCGGTGAGGATTCGAAGAACGTTTACCAGTATACCTTGAAATATCGGGGCCGTTTGGAAAAGGAATAGGAGTTCGAGGAGATTGTCATCAAGGCCTTTGACGATGGTCGGGTACTGCGGTTGAAAGATATTGCCACGGTTGAGTTGGGCTCGCAGAGCTACTCCTATACCGGCCGGGTGAACGGTGCGCCGGGTGCGACCTGCATGATTAACCAGACGGCAGGCACGAATGCCAACGAAATTATCACCAGCATCGACCAGTTACTCGACGAGTTGCAGGAGAGCCTGCCCGAGGATATGGAGATTGTGGAGCTGATGAGTACCAAGAACTTCCTCGACGCCTCCATCAACGAGGTAATCAAGACACTGCTCGAAGCCATCATTCTGGTGGTGCTGGTGGTCTATGTCTTCCTGCAAAATCCGCGGTCGACACTTATCCCTGCCATCAGCATCTTCGTGTCGCTTATCGGTACCTTTGCCGTGCTCTATCTGGCGGGGTTCAGCATCAACCTGCTCACCCTCTTTGCCCTGGTGCTGGCCATCGTCACCTCTACGCTGGTGTTCATGGCGGTGTTTGTGCCGGTCTCGTTCATGGGAGGCACCTCGGGCGTGTTCTACACCCAGTTCGGTATCACCATGGCGGTGGCCGTAGGTATCTCGGCCATCAACGCCCTCACCCTGTCGCCGGCACTTTGTGCCCTGTTGCTGCGCCCCAATGAAATATTGGTCGACGGGAAGAAGCCCGAGTTTTCGACCCGTTTCCGATTGGCCTTCGATTCGATATTCAAACGCCTCGTATTCAAATACAAGGAGGGGGCCAAATTCTTCATCAGGCACAAATGGCTGGTGTGGACCTCGTTTGCCGCTTCGGTGGGACTGTTGCTCTACTTCATGGCCACGACCAAGACCAGTCTGGTACCTTCGGAGGATACGGGTTCTATCTTCGTGAGCCTCGATACTCCCGCCGGCAGTACGCTGGCCGAGACGGCGAGCATCATGGACAAGGTGGAGGCCGAGTTGAAGCAGATACCACAAATCGACAATTTCAATAATGTGGCCGGTTTCGGTATGGGTACGGGTAGCGGTTCGTCGCACGGTATGTTTATCGTCAAATTGAAACCATGGGACGAACGGCCGGGTGAGGAGAACAGTGTCGATGCCATCTCGGCCGAGATTTACCGCCGCACGGCCCACATCAAGAATGCCCGGTTGTTCGTCTTCTCGCCCCCGATGATTTCGGGTTACGGTACGGGCAACAGCTTCGAGCTCTATCTGCAAGACCGTTCGGGCAAGGGCATCGATGCCCTGAGCCAGGTGACCGACAACTTCCTGGCCAAGCTGAACCAGCGCCCCGAAATCGAGATGGCCTATACCTCGTTTAGCGCCAACTTCCCCCAGTACCGGGTCGATGTCGACGAGGCCCAGTGCCAGCGGGCCGGCATCACCACCGAGAAAGTCCTCTCGGTGCTCTCGGGCTACTTCGGCAGTATCTATGCTTCGAACTTCAACCGATTTACCAAGCTGTACCGGGTCATCATACAAGCCCCGTCGGACAGCCGCAAGAGCATTCAGTCGCTCGACAACATCTTTGTCAAGACCTCCGACGGCATGGCCCCCGTCAGCCAGTTTGTCACGCTCACCAAGACCTACGGTGCCGAGTCGCTCACGCGGTTCAACATGTTCTCGTCGATTAACGTGCAGGGCATGCCGGCCAGCGGATACAGCTCGGGCGACGTAATCCATGCCGTCAAGGAGGTGGCGGCACAGACGCTGCCCACCGGTTACGGTTATGAGTTCTCGGGTATGACCCGTGAGGAGGAGCAGATGGCCGATTCGCACGACACGGTAATTATCTATGGGGTTTGTATCCTCTTCATCTACCTCATTTTGTGTGCGCTCTACGAGAGCCTGTTTATTCCCATGGCGGTTATCCTGTCGGTACCGTTCGGCCTGATGGGCAGCTTCCTGTTCGCCCGCCTGTGGGGTATCGAGAACAACATCTATTTGCAGACGGGTTTGATTATGCTCATCGGGTTGTTGTCGAAGACGGCCATTCTGCTTACCGAGTATGCCACCGAGCGGCGCAAGGAGGGCATGTCGCTGGCTCAGGCCGCCATCTCGGCTGCCGGGGTGCGGTTGCGGCCTATCCTGATGACCGCCCTCACGATGATATTCGGGTTGCTCCCGTTGATGTTCGCCTCGGGCGTAGGAGCCAACGGCAACACTTCGCTGGGTGTGGGTACCGTGGGTGGTATGCTCATCGGTACGGTAGCCCTGCTGTTTGTAACGCCTGTCTTCTTCATTACTTTCCAGTATATCGAGGAGCGGGTTATGGGTAAACGAAAAGAGGATAGAAAGAGATGAAAAAGCTGATATGTATCGCGATGTGTGCCGTGCTGCTGAGCAGTTGCCACATCTACCGCAAATATGAACGGCCCGAAGGGCTGCCGGTCGACAGCCTGTTCAGAGGGGCCGAGTCGTACACGACCGACGACACGCTCACCTTGGGCGACCTCTCCTGGGAGGAGGTTTTCCAGGATACCCTGTTGCAGAATCTCATTCGCTTCGGGCTCGACAACAACACCGATTTGCAGACGGCGTTGCTGCGGGTAGACCAGGCTCAGGCGCAACTCACCGCTGCCCGCCTGGCCTTCCTGCCATCGCTCACCCTCTCGCCGCAAGGTACGGTGAGCAGTACCGACGGGGCCAAGGCGGTGAAGAGTTACGAGATACCGGTGCAGGCCAGTTGGGAGATCGACCTCTTCGGCAATCTGCTCAACGCCGCCCGGGGCTCCCGCTCCACCCTGTTGCAACAGGAGGCTTACCGGCAGGCGGTACAGTCGGAACTGATTGCCACGATTGCCAACGACTACTATTCGCTGTTGATGCTTGACGAGCAAATCGGGTTGAGCCAGTCGACCTTGGAACTGTGGCGCGAACAGGTGCGCATCATGGAGTCGCTCTTGAAGGTGGGCGAGGAGACCGAGAATGCCGTGACTCAGGCACGGGCCAACCTGTATGAACTCGAAGCTACCCACAACGACCTGTTGCGGCAACAGCGCGAGGCCGAGAATGCCCTCTGCACGGTATTGGGTGTGACGCCCCGCTCCATCGAGCGGGGTGTGCTTGTCGGGCAGCAGTTCCCCGAGATTTTCAACGTGGGGGTTCCCCTGCGGTTGCTCTCAAAGCGACCCGATGTGCGTGAGGCCGAGATGACTTTGGCCAGTGCCTACTACACGACCAATCAGGCCCGCTCGGCCTTCTATCCCAATCTCACCCTATCGGGGAGTGCCGGGTGGACCAATGCCTTGGGGCAGGTGGTGACCAATCCCGGCGGGTGGATTCTCTCGGCCGTGGCCTCGCTGACCCAGCCCATTTTCAACCGGGGCAAGCTGGTGTCGAATCTGCGGGTATCGAAAGATGAGGAGCAGATTGCCCTGCTCAACTACAAGCAGACGCTGCTCGATGCCGGGCAGGAGGTGAGCGACGCACTCTATGCCGTCGAGTCGGCCCAACGCAATCTCGATATTCACCAGAAACAGTGCCGCGAGTTGGAACGTACGGTCGAGTCCTCGACCGCTCTCTACAAGACAGGCAATGCCACCTATCTCGAACTGCTCACGGCGCAGCAGTCGTTGCTGAATGCCCGGTTGAATATGGTGTCGGACAGCTTCACCCATTGCCAGTCGGTCATCACCCTCTACCGTGCGTTGGGAGGTGGAGGCAACTGACGGCGATGACGATTGTCAACGGTTCTTTTCGGTGAGGTATTTCCAGTAACGCACGGGCATATCCTTCCGCTGCTTGCGGGGGTTGAGCCGCTCCCGTATGCAGATGGATTTGAAGTAGGTGCGCCACAAGTCCTGGAACAGCTTTTCGTCGTCGGCCATGAGCGACTCGTCCAGTTGACCCGTGACGAAGTGGGGCAGACTCTCGTCGAAAGTCACCTGGGTGACCTCGTGCTGGTCATAGTAATAGCCATAGTGGCGTCTCTTGTCGTAGATGACAAAGGGCTGGTCGGCAAAGCGGTCCTTGAAGTGGGCTATGGCCAGCGGCAGCACGTTGTACTGTGGCTCCATGATGCCGAAGTAGGTACCGTCGGCCGCTTTTTGGAAGCGAAGGAACTGCATCATGCGCAGTCGCTCGTAGAGCACTTTGCGGAAGGTTTCGGTGACAAATCGTATGTCGTCGTCGACCAGGTTGCGTTCGAGGCTCACGGGGCTGTCGATGTTCTTGCAGATGTAGTTGAAGAGGTGCAGGTCCAGCTCGGGAAGCTCCGAGAGGTAGCTCACGGTGAGACACGAAAGCGCCTCTTTCGAGAGCTTCTTTTCGAGGGCTCTCCACACGCGACCCGCCTTCTCCTCGTCGGTAATCACCAGGTGCACCTCGTCGTGGAACAAGGGCAGCGGCTCGTCCGTGCCCTGAATGAGTCGCGGGAATGTGTGTCGGGCGTAGGCGTCGAAGACGGCCGTGAGCATGCCGTCGAATGTGCGGTCGTATTGAAAGATGGTGAGTGACACGTGACGAGGTTTGGAGTTAGAAAAGGGGAAGTTGTAGTTGTCGGTCGTCCCGCTTCGGAGAGGTCGACGGGGTCAGCAGTCGCCTGACGTTCTCGGGACGGAGTTCGTTGACGGTAGGCGACGACAGTTCGCCGCAGGTGATGAAGTACTTGGCCTTTTTCATCACCACCCCCATCTTTTTCAAGTGGTAGCTGTTGATGCGTCCGAAGCGGCGGGAGTTGACAATCTGCAAGGCCGATTTCACCCCGATGCCGGGCACCCGGAGAATCAGTTCGTAGGGGGCTTTGTTGATGTCGACGGGGAATACCTCGGGGTGTCGCAATGCCCAGGCCAGCTTGGGGTCGATTTCGAGATCGAGGTCGGGGTTGGCGTCGTCGACAATCTCGTCGACCTTGAACTGGTAGAAACGCAGCAGCCAGTCGGCCTGGTAGAGGCGGTTCTCGCGCACCAGCGGCGGTTGTTTCAGCATGGGCAGACGCGTGTCGTAGGTGTTGACATGAATGTATCCCGAGTAGTAGACCCGTCGCATGGTGGGGCGGGCATAGAGGACCGACGACAGCCGCAAGATGTCGCGGTCGTGGTCGGGGGTAGCCCCTACGATCATCTGCGTACTCTGTCCGGCCGGGACGAATCGCGGGGCATGTTTGAACCGTTTGCGCTCCTCCTGTGCGGCAAGTGTCTGTTGCTGGATATAGGTCATGGGTTCATAGACGCTTTTGAAATCTTTCTCGGGAGCCAGCAGTTTCAGGGAACTCTCGTTGGGAATCTCGATGTTGACGCTCATGCGGTCGGCATATTTCCCGGCCTCGTTCACCAGCTCCTGACTGGCGCCGGGAATGCTTTTCAGATGGATATAGCCGTTGAAGCGGTGCAGCGTGCGCAACTCCTTTACGATGGCCACCAGCCGTTCCATGGTGTAGTCGGGGTTACGCACGACACCCGAGCTGAGGAACAGCCCTTCGATGTAGTTGCGCCGGTAAAATTCGATGGTCAGTTCGACCAGCTCCCTTACCGAGAAGGTGGCCCGGGGAATGTCGTTGCTCCGCCGGTTGATGCAGTAGGCGCAGTCGTACATGCACGAGTTGGTGAGCATCGTTTTCAGCAGGGAGATGCAACGCCCGTCGTCGGCAAAACTGTGGCATATACCTACTCCACCTACCGTATTGCCCAGCCCTCCGCGGGAGTTGGACCGCACGGTACCGCTCGATGAGCACGATACGTCGTATTTGGCCGACTCGGTGAGTATCTTTAATTTTCTTAGCGTCTCTTCGGTCATGACGGTATGTTGAGTTGACAGGTATATTGTTGGTAATCAAATGTCTATTTTGCAGGACCTGCTCAGGGAGTGGGAGCAGTCGCCTTGATGGTCCCGGAGGATAAAGTTACGGAGTTTTTGGCGCATCGGTGACGATTTTAAGAAAAGAAATTATAAATAGTGGAGAAAAGTAGCGATATTTGTACCGATGGAACCGAGCAAGATAGCGATAGTAATTCCCGTCTATAACCGGGAGAAGGAGTTGGCGCGGACCTTTGCCTCAATCGTGGCACAGACCTACCGGCCTCTGCATGTGGTGCTGGTCGACAATGGTTCGACCGACCGCTCGCTGGCACTGTGCCAGGAGTTGAAAGTCCGGTACGAAAGCGACGATTTTGCGGTGACGGTGGCCCAGGAGGCGAAGCGGGGTCCTTCGGCTGCCCGCAACAAAGGGTTGACGTATGTCGAGGAGGAGTTTGTCTCTTTTTTCGATAGTGACGATACCTATGCTCCTGAGGCGATAGCCTTGTACATGCAGGCTTTTGAGCAGAATCCGTCGGCCGACATCGTGGGCTGTACGGTCGAGATGGTGCCCGAGAAGGACCGTCCTTATCTGGCCAAGGCTGTTTTTTCGAACCGGGTGGAACCTCATCTGTTTCACTGTACGTTGGGTACCCAACGCTATGCCGTGCGTACGGCTTTGGTGCGGGCTGTCGGTGGCTGGCACGAAGATTACGGGCGCTGGGTCGACTGGAATCTGGGCATTCGTCTTTTATTGTCGACCCATCGTGTGGTGTGGATTAAAAGGCCTCCGCTGGTACATATCTTTCTTCATGCCGATAGTATTACCGGATATCATTATTCTACGGGTGCCTCTTATATTTTGCAGGCCATTGCCCATGCCCACGATGATGTGGAACAGAGCCGTTATCCCGATAAGCGACGTTTGCACCGTCTGTTATTCTACAAGCAGATGGTGGTGGCGGGACTCTGCCGCCGCGAGAAGAGCGAGCGGGGCGCCGAGATTTATCGCCTGACCATGGAACAGGCCGGGCACGACCGCACGTTGCGTTGGTTCCTGCCGCTGGTCTATCATTATGTGTCGTGGGGTGGCCGGGGTTCGGCTATTCTGGCCGGGTGGTTGTTACACTGATTTTTCCCCGATTTCCAACTGGTCGAGCAGACAGATGTACAGCTCGATGGCTTCGCGTATCTCGTCGAGGACGATATACTCGTCGGCCGTGTGCGAACGGGCCGAGTCGCCCGGGCCCATCTTGACCGAAGGGAAATTCATGTGTGCCTGATCGGAGAGGGTAGGCGACCCGAAGGGCTCGCGTCCGGCCAGGGTGCAACGCCGTATGAAGGGGTGCTGTGGCGAGAGGAACGAGGAGTTGAGCCGCAGCGAGCGGGGCGTGATGGTCATGTCGGGGAAATTCTCGCGCAGGATTTCGACCGCTTGGGCGTTGGAGTAGCAATCGTTGGTGCGCAGGTCGACCACAAAGTCACAGTGGTCGGGCACCACGTTGTGCTGAGTACCGGCCTGAATCTGGGTGACGGTGAGTTTTACCCGACCCAGCCATGGCGAGACGAGCGGGAACTCGAACCGGCGCAACCGTTCGATGGCCTCGGTGGCCAGATAGAGGGCGTTGATGCCCTCTTCGCGGGCGGCGTGCCCCGATTTCCCGTGGGTGGTGCAGTCGAGCACGAGCAACCCCTTCTCGCAGATGGCCGGCTGCATGCGGGTGGGTTCGCCCACAACGGCAAAGTCGACCGGTGGCAGTTCGCCCAGTGCCAAGGCAATTCCGTTGGCTCCCGATACCTCCTCTTCGGCCGAGGCCAGGAAGATAAGGTTGTAGGGCTGTTCGGTCGAGGCCAGGAAGAGGAAAGCGCCGAGCAGCGACACCACACTGGCTCCGGCATCGTTGCTGCCCAGTCCGTAGAGGCGCCCCTCCTCCTCGACGGGAGTGAAGGGGTCGCGGTTCCAGCTGGCGGTAGGTTTCACGGTGTCGAGGTGCGAGTTGAGCAGCAGGGTGGGTTTGGCAGGGTCGTAGGCTTGGGTCAGGGTCCACACGTTGTTGCCGATGCGATGAGGGGTAAATCCGTTCCGCGCGAGCGTTTCGCACAGGATTTGAGCAGCCGCCTCCTCGTCCCGACTGATTGAGGGGGTGTGAATGAGTTTTCGCAGCAGGTCGGTAGCTATGTAGTAAAGTTCGTCTTTCGATTCCATGGTCATCTTCGCTTTCTGCAAATGTAGCTTATTTTTGTCTTTTTCAGTTACTTCTTGTGACGATTGTAGGGAAAGGTCGAGAAATTGGATTAAAATATTAACTATTATTAACTGTTTTGGTTTGGGGGGATAAGTGGCTTGAAACGTTGATGAACAGGGGAAAGAAGCCTTTGTTTTGCTATATCGAGTTGGCAAAATGAAAGAGGGAATCTGCTTAAAACTTATTAAAATGGGCTTTGAGCCAATATAATGCGTATCTTTGCGGCAGATTTATAACTCATTTTATGGTAAATCAACTTACCTCGTTGGTCCGCAACCAGGCTGCCAAATACGGAAACCGTGAGGCGTTCAGCCACAAGGACTACACAAAAAATCAATGGGTTCCTACCTCTTGGAACCGTTTTTCAGAACAGGTCTCATACATGGCGCAGGCCATGGTCCTCTTAGGCATTCGCGAGCAGGAAAACATTTCGACATATACACAGAACAAGCCCGAAAGTTTTATCGTGGACTTTGCGGCATTCGACAACCGTGCGGTAGTCGTTCCGCTCTATCCTACCAGCTCGCTCGACCAGATTGAATACATCATTAACGAAGCCGAGGTGCGCTTCCTGTTCGTAGGCGGACAGGTGCAATACGACAATGCCATTGTCGCTTTGCGGGAGTGCCCCACACTCGAGAAACTGATACTTTTCGACCCCGCTATCAAGCGGACGGCCGACGACACGACGTCGGTCTATTTCGACGACCTGTTGGAACAGGGTCGTCAGGCCGGTGCCGACGTGAAGGCTGAGGTAGAGCGTCGCCGTCAGTCCGGTAGCCCCGACGATTTGGCCACCCTCATCTACACCTCGGGAACGACCGGCGAGCCCAAGGGGGTGATGCTGGCTCACTCGAACTACGACGAGGCCATGCGCATTCACCTGCAACGGCTGGTGACCTGCTCCGACAGCGACGTGTCGCTCTGCTTCCTGCCGCTGACCCACGTGTTTGAACGGGCCTGGTCGTATTACTGCCTCACGGTGGGCATGCGCATTGCCATCAATGTCGACCCCAAGGATATACAGAACACCATACGCGAGGTGCGTCCCACCATCATGTGCAGCGTGCCCCGTTTTTGGGAGAAGGTCTATGCCGCCATTCAGGATAGGCTCTCGAAGACGAAGGGGGTGACCCGTCGTCTGGCCGAACGGGCTTGCGGCATCAGCCGTCGTCGCAATATCGACTGCCTGCGTGCCGGTAAGCGTCCCCCCATGTGGCTCGAATGGCAATACCGCTTCTACGACAAGTTTGTCTTCTCGAAGATTCGTCGGGCTGTCGGGGTGGAAAACGGAAACATCTTCCCCACGGCCGGGGCTCCGCTCTCCGACACAATCAACGAGTTCCTGCACATTTGCGGTATCAACATCGTCTACGGTTACGGTCTGTCGGAGACGACAGCCACGGTGAGCTGTTTCGACCGCATCGGTTATGAATTTGGTACGGTAGGTTCGCTCATGCCCGACATTCAGGTGAAACTGGGCGAGAACAACGAGATTCTGGTGAAAGGCAAAACCGTGATGAAGGGCTATTACCGCAAACCCGAGGAGACGGCCCGCGTCTTTACCGAGGACGGCTGGTTCCGCACGGGCGATGCCGGCAAGATAAACGACGAGGGAGCTTTGGCTCTGACCGAACGGTTGAAGGACCTTTTCAAGACCTCGAACGGGAAGTACATCGCTCCGCAGGCGTTGGAGACCCGCCTGGGCGAAGACAAGTACATCGACCAGGTAGCGGTCATCGGCGACCAGCGCAAGTATGTGACGGCCATCATCATTCCGGCCTTCGAGGCCTTGAAGGAGTATGCTGCTCAAAAGCATATTCAGTATCGCAACCTGGAAGATCTGGTGAAGAACCAGAAGATTCACGCCCTTATCTCGGAGCGCATCGACGCCTTGCAGAAGAACTTTGCCCGCTTCGAGCAAATCAAGCGCTTCACGCTGCTGCCGCGTGCATTCAGCATGGAGAAGGGAGAACTGACCAACACGTTGAAGATACGCCGGTCGGTCATCAACCTGCTTTATAAGGAGGAGATAGAGGCGATGTATGCCTAAAAACGAAAAGCCAGATTTGGTAAATAAGGCAAGGGTGTATAATTTTGTACACCCTTTTTTTAATAGAAAATTTTTAGAAAGATATGATTACACAAGAACAATTAAAAGAGACAGAAGAACGCAAGTTGGCGTTGAGGAGGTATCTTTGACATCGATTCCAAGAAAATCGAAGTAGAAGAAGAGGAGTTGCGCACCCATGTGCCCGATTTCTGGGAGGACCAGAAGAAGGCCGAAGCGCAGATGAGAAAGGTAAAGGCTTTACACTTTTGGATAGACAGCTACACCGAAATCGAGAAATCGGTCGAGGAGTTGAAACTGGCCTTCGATTTTGTGAAGGAGGGTATCGTGACGGAAGAGGAGGTCGACGAGATTTACCACCGCACGATGACGCAGATCGAGAATCTCGAATTGCGCAACATGTTGCGCCGCGAGGAGGACAAGTTGGGCGTCGTGCTGAAAATCAACTCGGGTGCCGGCGGTACCGAGGCACAGGACTGGGCGTCGATGCTCATGCGCATGTACCTGCGCTGGTGCGAGCAGCACAACTACAAGACCTCCATCTCCAATATCCTCGAAGGCGATGAGGCCGGTATCAAGTCGGTGACGATACAGATCGAGGGCGATTATGCCTATGGCTATTTGAAGAGCGAGAACGGTGTGCACCGGCTGGTGCGGGTGTCGCCCTACAACGCCCAGGGCAAGCGCATGACCTCGTTTGCCTCGGTGTTTGTCACCCCGCTGGTCGACGATACCATCGAAATCAACATCAACCCCGCCAACATCTCGTGGGATACCTTCCGTTCGAGCGGAGCCGGTGGACAGAATGTGAACAAGGTGGAGTCGGGCGTGCGGTTGCGCTACCAGTTCAAGGACCCCTATACCGGAGAAGAGGAGGAGATTCTGATTGAGAATACCGAGACGCGCGACCAACCCAAGAACCGCGAGAATGCCATGCGTCAGTTACGCTCTATCTTGTATGACAAGGAGTTGCAGCACCGCATGGCCGAACAGGCCAAAATCGAGGCCGGCAAGAAGAAAATCGAGTGGGGGTCGCAGATACGCAGCTACGTCTTCGACGACCGCCGGGTGAAAGACCACCGTACCAACTACCAGACCTCCGACGTGCAAGGCGTCATGGACGGCAAGATCGACGGCTTTATCAAAGCCTATCTGATGGAGTTCGGTGGGGACGAAAGCAACGCATAACCCCTGTTTGTGATGGAAAAACTTACGCTGATAAAAGTAGGTGGCAAGATTGTGGAGGAGCAGGAGGCATTGAGTCGCCTGCTCGCTTCGTTTGCCGCGATACCCGGGCGCAAGGTGCTGGTACACGGCGGCGGACGGTCGGCCACGGCCATGGCGGCCCGACTGGGTATCGAGAGCCGCATGGTAGGCGGCCGTCGCATTACCGACCGTCCGATGCTCGAAGTGGTGACGATGGTCTATGGCGGACTGGTCAACAAGAATATCGTGGCGGGCTTGCAGGCTCTGGGTGTGAATGCCTTGGGCATGACGGGTGCCGACATGAATATCCTCCTTTCGGACAAGCGTCCGGTGCAGGAGGTCGACTACGGTTACGTGGGCGATGTGCGTCGGGTCGACGGTACTGCCTTGTCGGGACTGATTGAGATGGGGGTGGTTCCCGTCATCGCGCCCCTTACTCACGACGGGAAGGGTTCGATGCTTAATACCAATGCCGACACCATGGCGGGCGAGACGGCCAAGGCTTTGGCTTCGCGTTACGACGTGTCGCTGGTCTACTGCTTTGAGAAGCGGGGTGTGCTGCGTGATGAGAACGACGACAACAGTGTGATTGCCCAGATGACCCGCTCGCAGTTCGAGGATTACCGGGCACAAGGCATTGTGCAGGGCGGTATGATACCGAAACTCGAAAATGCCTTCGATGCCATTCGTCACGGGGTACGCGAGGTTATCATTACTCGCGCCGATGCCATTGGCCAGGAGAGCGAGGGAACCCGCATTGTGGAATAAGGCGGGAAGTTCCTCCCGTGATTGGCTCAGGCTCGATGAGGGTCGGGCAAATTGAGACTGAATAAAACAGCGAGGGCTGTTCCCTGTCGGGGAGCAGCCCTCGCTGTATCTGGTCGTGAGAGTCGTCGTTTTATTTCAACTGTTCGGCCTGGTTGTAGATAGCCTCGAATATGGTCTTGTCGGCCTCGGTGAGCAAGCGCCCGCGGCGAGCCATCATCTTCTCGGCAATGGCGTAGAACTTGGGCAGTTGTACATCGGTAAATCCGGCCGTACCACCTTCGCTGAACGAGGCGACGAAGTTGCGGGGGAATCCGGCTCCGTGAATGTTGACCCCCACACCTATCACTGTGGCTGTGTTGAACATGGTGTTGATGCCCGCCTTGGAATGGTCGCCCATGATGAGACCGCAGAATTGCAGATGCGTGGGCAGGAAACGGCGGGTGGGGTAGTTCCACAACTTGATTTCGCTGTAATCGTTTTTGAGGTTCGAGGCCACGGCTCCGGCACCCAGATTGCACCATTCACCGATGACGGCGTTGCCCAGGAACCCGTCGTGCGCCTTGTTGGAGAAGCCGAACATCACCACGTTGTTCAACTCACCGCCCACTTTGCAGTAGGGACCCAGTGTGGTGGCTCCGTAAATTTTGGTTCCCATGTTGACATAGGCATGCTCGCAGGCGGCAAACGGTGCCCGTATGCAGCTGCCCTCCATCACTTCCGAGTCGGCGCCCAGATAGATGGGGCCGTTGGTCACGTTGAAGATGGCGCACTCGGCCTTGGCTCCGGGCTCGACGAAAATCTTGGAGGTACCGTCGGCGAAACAGGGGTCGCCGATGATGCGGTTCGAGGGGCTGAGCGGCTGGCTGGTACGCCCGCGGGTGATGAGTTTGAAATCGGCTTCGAGACACTCGCCGTTGAGCAGGAAAATGTCGTAGAGATGTTGGATATACCGAAGTTTGCGGGAGCTTTCGAGGGTGTGGGCATAGCGGTTCTCCCGGAAATCGGCTTCACTCCCGCGGAAGGCGACGACTGTCTGCTGGTCGATGAGCGCTTCGCCGGGGTTCAGGATATTGACCTGTCGGGCCAGCTCCTCGTCGGGAATCAGATGACCGGCTATGAAGAGGTTGTCGTCGGTGAAGTGAGCCGGGTATTTCCCGGCCATGTATTCGGGGGTGAGGTAGGAGTAGTTGCCGGGCAACATGCGTTCCCACTTTTCGCGTATGGTGAGGATACCTATGCGTATGTCGGCAATGGGCCGGGTAAACGCCAGGGGCAGCAGTTCGAGATGCTGCTGGTTGATGTCGAAGAGAATGATATTTTTCATAATCGCCTATAATTGATTGATACATCAAAGGTAATGTAAAACTTGTGGAAAATCAAAATCTGAGGCGGGGTATTGTGCGGCGGGTGGGGGATTGAACAAATGGCGGCGTGTGGTCGTTTATGGAGAAAAAAGTCTATGGAAGAGAATCGTTTCGTACAGCTGGTTGCGGGTATGTTGTATCGGACAGACCGCGACTCGGTTACGCCGGAAACCCGGTATAAGGGATTGAAAGAGTGGAATTTCTTGTTTGAGGTGTCGCTGGCGATGATGCTCGAAGAGGAGTATCACGTGGAGGTGACCCCCGAGGATTTTTCGAGTACGGGAACCTTGGACGAACTGTTTCAGCGGGTGTGTGTTCCCCGTTTGGTCAATAAGGATTAAAAAGACGATGAGGAGGAGTAACAGACTATGAGCGGCTTGTCGGGAATTGTAGGGGAGGTAGAACAGTTGGAACAGGTGCTGCGGCGAATGGCCGAGGCGCAGGAGCATCGGGGAGGAGAGAAGCCGGTCGGGTGGGTCTCCTCTTTTGTCGATGCCCGGGTGGGGCTGATGCACAACCGCCGGGTGACCATCGAGTCGGCACGGGCCCCGGGTCAGCCGTTTGAAGAGGTCGACACGGGTCTGGTTGTCATGCTCGACGGCGAGATATTTAACTACACTGAGGTGCGTGAGCATCTCTCCAATTATTACCGTTTTACGACCGAGGGGGTGTGCGAGGTGGTGGCCAAAGCCTACGACCGCTGGGGCGATAACTGTTTCGACCGTTTCGAGGGCTATTTTGCAATAGTCATCTACAATCGTTTTTCCGAGGAGTTGCTGCTCTGTCGCGACCGCTTCGGAATCAAGCCGTTGTACTACGCCACCCATCGGGGAAACCTCTATTTCGCCTCGGAGGTGCGAGCCCTCTTTGCCGCGGGGCTCAGGCCACTGCTCTCGGCCGAGCGTTGGGCCAGCTATCTGGCCTATTCGACCTATGGTAGTCCCTACGAGACCTTTTGGGAGGGGGTGCATCAGCTGCCGGCCGGGTTCCTGTTGCACTACAACGGCTATTCGCTGGTCGAGAGGCGGTGGTATGAATTTGAGAGCCGGGTGAAGGCATGGAGCGAAGAGTCGCCCGAACGTCAGACCGAAGCCTTCCTGGAACAGCTGCACCGCAGCGTGGGGTACAGCCTTATGGGCGATATGACCAAGGGGCTCTCGTTGGACGGCGGGGTGGAGTCGGCTCTTTTTATCGCGTTGATGAAGGCGGTGGGGTGCCCCCGGTATTTGAAAAGTTACATGCACTATCGCGGCAAACTGCATCAGAGCAGTGCCCTGTGGGGGGCCGAACTGTTGTCGGAAACTGCGTTGCCGCTGGAACAGGTGTCCATCACGAAGGCGATGCTGTTGAAAGAGCTCGACTACCTGACCCGCTGGCAGGAGGAGCCGGTCGACGGGGTGGATATGGTGGCCCGGTCGGCCTTTTTCAGGGTGATGCGCAAGCGGGGGCTTGCCGTGGTCAGCGGCGGTTGGGGGTTGACCCATTTTCTGGGTGATACACCGCTTCCCGGCGACCGATACTCGTCGCTGGTGCCGTCGGAACTGCTGTCGGCCGACTTTCGCCAACTGGCCCGAAAACCGCACTACCGGCATCTGTTCAAGTCGGAGAACAACCAGTTGAAGTTTTGTGACCTTTACTATGAGCGCCTGCCTCACCTGCTGCGTAGTGTAGACAAGATGAGCATGTACTACGGGGTACAGATTAGAAATGCCTTTCTGAATCACAATCTGATTGAGATAGCCTTTGCCCGGAGCGACGGCTCCCCTTCGGGTCGTAACCGCCGGCAATGGTTTGCCCGGCAGATTGTGGAACCGCTGCTCCCGGCACAGATACGGCTGGCGCCCGAGGGCGAACCGGGAGAGCCGGAACTGACCCCCGATTTGAAGGCATGGTCCGATGAGGTGGTATTCGACCTTCGCTACGGTCGAGCCTCGGCCTGGTTCGACCATACACGGTTGGAACAGGAGTGGCAACAGGGCGACGAGGGCCTCTTTGCCGATCCGATGAAGGTGTGGAAGCTCCTTTCGTTGTGCCTGCAACTGAAAAATCTGCCGTAGACGAGGCTGCTGCCCGGAGGGCTGCTTCGCACCTCTTTGGGAGCATAGCCGTAAAATAAAGCCGATTTATCTTCATTCTGCCCGAGGTTTGCACTATCTTTGTCGAAAGACCAAAAAGAGATGATGAACTTTATCGAGCAGAAACTGAAAGGCGTTTTCGTCATAGAACCGCAGGTGTTCGGCGACAGTCGGGGCTATTTTATGGAGAGTTATAAGAAAGAACTTTTCGAGCAATATGTAGGTCGGGTCGATTTCATTCAAGACAACGAGTCCCGGTCGAGTTACGGCGTGTTGCGCGGGCTTCATTATCAGAAGGGAGAGTGGTCGCAGGCCAAGCTGGTGCGGGTCACCCAGGGACGGGTATACGACGTGGCGGTAGACTTGCGCCGGTCGTCGCCCACGTTCGGGCAATACATCGGGGTCGAACTCTCCGACGAGAACAAGCGGCAACTCTATATCCCGCGCGGATTTGCCCACGGATTTGCCGTGCTGAGCGAGACCGCCCAGTTCTGTTACAAGGTCGACAACGTGTATGCCCCCCAGCACGAAGCCTCGTTGCGCTACGACGATCCCCGGGTAGGGGTGGTGTGGCCCGTAAAGGCCGAGGAGATGCTCCTCTCTGACAAAGACCGAAACGGACTCGGATTCGACGAAATCGAAACCTTTGAATAAAACTCCAAAAGATAACACACCCCTCTCAATCCGTTGTGTCATAAAGATAAAATACCGAAAAAATAATCCCAATATGTTTGGTTTTTAATGATTTAGTGTTTATCTTTGCACCACTTTTGATGCCGTAAAAGGCCGATACGATTGTGTAATCGCTTGATTATGTGAACGTAGTGGCCGATTTTGGTGTCTTGGGCCGAGAGAATAAGAAGAAAAATTATAAGTAAAAAGATTTTTAAAAAAAAGTTCTAAGAAATGCCTACGATTCAACAATTAGTAAGAAAAGGACGGGTTGTATTGGAAGACAAGAGTAAATCTCCTGCATTGGATTCATGTCCGCAAAGACGTGGTGTGTGCGTGAGAGTTTACACGACGACTCCTAAGAAACCTAACTCTGCCATGCGTAAAGTTGCTCGTGTACGTTTAACCAATGGAAAAGAGGTGAACTCTTATATCCCCGGTGAAGGTCACAACCTGCAAGAGCACTCTATCGTACTCGTTCGTGGCGGTCGTGTGAAAGACCTCCCCGGTGTTCGTTATCACATCGTACGTGGTACGTTGGATACTGCCGGTGTAGGTGGCCGTACGCAACGTCGCTCGAAATATGGCGCCAAGAGACCGAAAGCAGGAGCTGCACCTGCCGCAAAAGGTAAGAAATAATCGGACCCTTTGACAAGACAGCACAGAGAAATTAAAAAGAATTAGTGTCAAACACTGGTTCGCGTTTATTGGATAGGCTGATTGGGTTGAGTAAATGAAATCGGCGGATTTCGTTGAAGATGTAAAGAACAGCAACCAAAAACAAGAACGACAATTTATTGTAAAAAATGAGAAAAGCAAAACCAAAGAAACGGGTTGTATTACCAGATCCCGTATTCAATGATGTAAGGGTTTCAAAATTTGTGAACCACTTGATGTATGATGGTAAAAAGAGTATTGCCTACTCTATTTTCTACAGCGCATTGGAGATTGCGAAATCGAAACTGCCCAACGAGGAAAAATCGGCCCTCGAAATCTGGAAGAAAGCCCTGGAAAATATTACGCCTCAAGTAGAGGTTAAGTCTCGCCGCGTGGGTGGTGCTACATTCCAAGTACCTACGGAAATCCGCCCCGATCGTAAGGAATCTATTTCAATGAAAAATCTTATTATCTATTCTCGTAAGAGAGGTGGCAAAACGATGGCCGACAAACTGGCTGCCGAAATTGTCGACGCTTTCAACGAGCAGGGTGGTGCATTCAAACGTAAAGAAGACATGCACAAGATGGCCGAGGCCAACCGTGCATTCGCTCATTTTAGATTTTAATTGAATTAAAATAAGGAATAAAGAAAATGGCAAAATCTGACGCTCATTTGAAATATACCAGAAACATTGGTATTATGGCACACATCGATGCCGGTAAGACAACAACTTCGGAACGTATTTTGTACTACACGGGGTTGACTCACAAAATCGGCGAGGTACACGATGGTGCTGCTACCATGGACTGGATGGAACAGGAGCAAGAGCGCGGTATCACGATTACGTCGGCCGCTACTACCGCTTTCTGGAATTATAAAGACGAGAAATACAAAATCAACTTGATCGATACTCCGGGGCACGTTGACTTTACGGTGGAGGTAGAGCGTTCGTTACGTGTACTCGACGGTGCCGTGGCTACCTTCTGTGCCGTAGGTGGTGTAGAACCCCAATCGGAAACCGTATGGCGCCAAGCCGACAAATACAACGTACCGCGTATCGGTTATGTAAACAAAATGGACCGCTCGGGTGCCAACTTCTTTGAAGTGGTTCGCCAGTTGAAAGATGTGCTGGGCGCAAACCCCTGTCCCATTCAAGTGCCTATCGGTGCTGAGGAGACCTTCAAAGGTGTAGTTGACCTGATTCGTATGAAAGCCATCTACTGGCACGACGAAACCATGGGTGCCGACTACAACATGGAAGAGATTCCCGACAACATGAGAGCCGAGTGCGACGAGTGGAGAGACAAGATGCTCGAAAAGATTGCCGAGTGCGATGACGACTTGATGGAGAAATACTTCTCCGATCCCTCGACCATCACCGAAGAGGAAATCGTTCGCGCTATCCGCAAAGGTACCCTGGCCATGCAAATCGTCCCGATGATTTGCGGTTCGTCGTTCAAGAACAAAGGTGTACAACCGCTGCTCGATGCCGTGTGCGCATTCTTGCCCAGCCCCGTTGATACGCCGGCCGTAGTAGGTCACGACATGAACGACCCCGAGAAAGAAGTGGTACGTCACCCCTCCTTCTCAGAGCCCATGTGCGCCCTCGCCTTCAAGATTGCAACCGACCCCTATGTAGGTCGTCTCTGCTTCTTCCGCGTTTACTCGGGTGAGATTGTAGCCGGTTCTTACGTGCTCAACTCCCGTTCGGGTAAGAAAGAGCGTGTATCGCGTCTGTTCCAGATGCACTCCAACAAACAGAACCCCAAAGAGTCTATCGACTGCGGCGATATCGGTGCAGGCGTAGGATTCAAGGATATCCGCACCGGTGATACCCTGTGTGCCGAAGATGCTCCTATCGTACTCGAAGCTATGGACTTCCCCGCACCTGTGATTGGTATTGCCGTTGAGCCTAAGACTCAGAAAGACCTCGACAAGCTGGGTATCGGTCTGCAAAAACTGGCCGAAGAGGATCCTACCTTCACCGTAGCCACCAACGAAGAGACGGGACAAACGGTAATCAGCGGTATGGGTGAGCTCCACCTGGAAATCATCATCGACCGTCTGAAACGTGAGTTCAAGGTAGAATGTAACCAGGGCCGTCCCCAAGTTACCTACAAAGAGGCCATCACCAAACCGGTTGAACTCCGCGAGGTATTCAAGAAACAGACGGGTGGTCGTGGTAAGTTCGCCGACATCATCGTGCGCGTAGAACCTTCGACCCGCGAAGAGGCCGGTCTCGAATTTGTCGATGAAGTAAAAGGTGGTAACATTCCTAAGGAATTTATCCCCTCGATCCAGAAAGGTTTCACCACCGCTATGAAGAACGGTGTATTGGCCGGCTTCCCGGTAGACAGCCTGAAAGTTACCGTGCTCGACGGTTCGTTCCACCCCGTAGACTCCGACCAGTTGTCGTTCGAACTCTGTGCAATCCAAGCCTTCAAGAAAGCCTGCGAGAAAGCCGGTCCCGTATTGCTGGAGCCCATCATGAAGATCGAGGTAGTAACCCCCGAAGAGAGCATGGGCGATGTAATCTCCGACTTGAACAAACGTCGTGGTCAAATCGAAGGTATGGAGTCGAGCCGTTCGGGCGCCCGTATCGTGAAAGCTACGGCACCGCTGGCCGAGATGTTCGGTTACGTAACCGCTTTGCGTACCATCACTTCGGGTCGTGCCACCTCGACGATGTCGTTCTCGCACTATGCCGAGGTAAGCTCGTCGATTGCCAAGAATGTGTTGACCGAAGTAAACGGTCGAGTAGACTTATTGTAATCAAATAAACCATCAAATATCAATATGAGCCAAAAAATCAGAATTAAATTGAAGTCTTACGACCACAACTTGGTTGACAAGTCGGCCGAGAAAATCGTAAAGACGGTGAAAGCTACGGGAGCAGTAGTGAGCGGGCCTATACCTCTACCTACTCACAAACGTATCTTCACGGTAAACCGCTCGACTTTCGTAAACAAAAAATCGAGAGAGCAATTCGAGTTGTCTTCGTTCAAGCGCCTTATCGACATTTACAGCTCTACGGCCAAGACGGTAGACGCCCTGATGAAGTTGGAATTGCCCAGCGGAGTAGATGTAGAAATTAAAGTGTGATTCAACAAAAATTAAGTAGAAATGCCAGGATTATTAGGAAAAAAAATCGGAATGACATCCGTTTTCAGTGCCGAGGGTAAAAATGTACCATGCACTGTTATCGAAGTTGGTCCTTGCGTAGTTACGCAAATCAAAACCGTTGAAAAAGATGGTTACGAGGCAGTACAGGTAGGTTTCATCGACAAGAAAGATAAACATACCACCAAGCCCGAAGCCGGACATTTCAAGAAAGCAGGCGTAACACCCAAGAGACACTTGGCCGAGTTCAAATTCGATACCGAATACAAATTGGGCGACACCATCGCCGTCGATTTGTTTGAAGGTGCGGATTACGTAGATGTAATCGGCGTATCAAAAGGTAAAGGTTTCCAAGGCGTCGTAAAGCGTCACGGCTTCGGCGGTGTGGGACAAACCACACACGGTCAGCATAACCGCTTGCGTGCCCCCGGTTCTATCGGTGCATGTTCATACCCTGCCCGCGTGTTCAAAGGCACCCGTATGGCCGGCCAGATGGGTAACAGCCGCGTAACCGTGCAAAACCTCCAAGTGTTAAAAGTAATACCCGAACACAATCTTTTGCTCATCAAAGGATCGGTACCGGGGAGTAAAGGTTCAATCGTAATAATTGAGAAATAATGGAACTGAACGTATATAACATTAAAGGTGAGGACACCGGTAAGAAGGTTGTTTTGAACGATTCGGTATTCGGAATCGAGCCCAATGATCACGCCGTATATCTCGATGTGAAACAATACTTGGCCAACCTGCGTCAAGGTACTCACAAATCCAAAGAAAGAAGTGAAGTATCGGGTAGTACCCGCAAACTGAAAAGACAAAAAGGAACGGGCGGCGCTCGTAGCGGTGATATCAATTCGCCGGTTATGATTGGTGGTGGTCGAGTATTCGGTCCCAAACCCCGCGATTACCGTTTCAAACTCAACAAGAAAGTAAAAGAACTCGCCCGCAAATCGGCGTTGACTTACAAGGCTCAGGACAATGCCATCGTGGTAGTCGAAGATTTCACTTTCGAGGCTCCCAAGACCAAGGAATTCGCAAACTTGCTGAAAAATTTGCAAGTTGCTGATAAAAAGTCACTTTTGGTTTTATCGGAACAAAATAAAAACGTATATTTGTCGGCCCGTAATCTTACGGGAACAAATGTGATAACGGTATCGGAACTCAATACATACAAAGTGTTGGACAACAAGGCTTTGCTTTTGACTGAGAGTACGGTGGCCGCTATCAATAACTTTTGATGTAAGGAGGCTTAAATATGGGAATTATTATTAAACCTATCGTAACAGAGAAAATGACGGCCATGGGCGAGAAATACAATCGCTATGGTTTCCGTGTGGACCCGAAGGCCGATAAGTTGCAAATCAAGAAAGCCGTAGAAGAGATGTACAACGTGACGGTCGTATCGGTAAACACGATGAACTATCGTGGCAAAAACAAAAGCCGCTACACCAAGACCGGTCTCATCTCGGGAAAAACGGCCGCTTATAAGAAAGCCTTGGTTACATTGAAAGAAGGAGAAACTATTGATTTTTATAGCAATATCTAATTAAACAATGGCAGTAAGAAAATTAAAGCCCACAACACCGGGGCAAAGACACAAAGTTATTGGTGCATTTGATACAATCACTGCTAGCGCGCCAGAAAAATCTCTTGTAAGAGGTGTCAGAAAATCGGGTGGTCGTAACAATGAAGGGCATTTGACCATGCGCTACATTGGAGGCGGTCACAAGAGAAAATACAGATTGATCGACTTCAAGAGAAACAAAGACGGTGTACCCGCTACTGTAAAAGCCATCGAATACGACCCGAACCGTTCGGCCCGTATCGCATTGCTTTATTATGCAGACGGTGAAAAACGTTACATTATTGCACCCAACGGCTTGGAAGTTGGAGCAACCTTGATGTCTGGCGAAAATGCAGCTCCTGAGGTAGGAAATGCGTTGCCTCTGAAAAACATACCTATCGGTACTGTGATTCACAACATCGAGTTGCGTCCGGGTCAAGGAGCCTTCTTGGTTCGTTCGGCCGGAACGTTTGCTCAGTTGACTTCGAGAGAAGGCGATTATGCAATTATCAAATTACCTTCTGGAGAAACCAGAAAAATCCTCGCAACCTGTAAAGCCACGATCGGCAGCGTAGGAAACTCGGATCACGCCCTCGAACGCTCGGGTAAAGCCGGACGCTCGCGCTGGTTGGGCCGTCGTCCTCGCAACCGTGGTGTTGTGATGAACCCTGTAGATCACCCGATGGGTGGTGGTGAAGGACGTGCATCAGGTGGACACCCCAGATCGAGAAAAGGCTTGTATGCAAAAGGTTTGAAGACCAGAGCTCCGAAGAAACACTCTTCGAAGTATATAATTGAAAGAAGGAAAAAGTAATCTGATAAATTGACAACAACATGAGTCGTTCATTAAAAAAAGGCCCATATATCAGTGTGAAGCTGGATAAAAAAGTTGCTGCCATGGAGGCATCAGGCAAGAAGTCTGTTATCAAAACATGGTCGCGTGCATCTATGATTTCTCCCGATTTCGTAGGTCATACTTTTGCAGTACACAATGGTAATAAATTTATTCCCGTATATGTTACCGAAAACATGGTGGGGCACAAACTCGGTGAGTTCGCTCCTACACGCACATTCCGCGGCCATGCAGGTAACAAGAAAAAATAAGGCCTGAGGGAATGCG
>DXDM01000011.1 GCA_019115485.1 Candidatus Barnesiella excrementavium
TGGCGCGTATCATGCCACCGGTAACCCACCAAGATGTCGTCGCAGTAATACACATTCTTCCCGTCGCCCGGATAGGATTTCGCCCCGAAATAGTGGGCACTGTTATCCTCCAACCGGCGAGGGATAGAAAAAGGCAACCGTCCCGACGGGCACACCTCGCCACTGACGACACGTGCCGTGGCCCTCCCGGCTTCGGAGCCCAGATACCACGACTGCATCAAGCCTTTGACCCGGTCGAGCCAAGGCATCGAAACGGCATTCCCACTAATCAGGATTACGCCCACGTTGGGATTGACCTGCAAGATTTTATCGAGCAGTTCATTCTGACCGTAGGGCAAATCCATGCTCTCCCGGTCATCTCCCTCGCAGTCTTGCCGGAAGTTTTTGTTCAGTCCGCCGAAAAACAAGACGACATCGGCCCCTTTGGCAGCCTCGACGGCACTGGCTACCAACGAATCGGCATCAAGCCCCGAGGGAAGCTCCCGACTATAATCGGGAGCCCCCGAAGCATATCCCATACTATACACGATGTTCTCTTGTCCATACTTCTCGATCAAACCTTGCAACGGCGAAACCTCCCGACGGGCTTTCAACTCGGACGAGCCTCCACCCTCGGTCAGTTTTTTCACCGCATTTTCACCTATAACCGCAATCTTTTTATACCTTCCCGGCTTAATCGGGAAAAATTCCTTCTCATTCTTCAACAGCACAATACCCTCCTCGGCCACCTTTCGGGCCACGGCCGTATGCTCCCCGGTCAGTTTCCGTCCAAAAGGCCTCTTCCGGTTCATGTTGGTTCTGAAACAGAGGCGCAAGATGCGACGCACCTTTTCGTCCAGCAAACTTTCGGGGAGTTCGCCTCGCTTGATTTTCTCCAAGAACGGACGTGCCAGGTAGTACCGGTCGTAGGCCGAACTCAATCCCCAGGTCAACCCGTTGGTCCAGGTACCCATCTCCAAATCCAGACCGTTCCGGGCCGCCTCATCGGTATCGTGGGCCGACCCCCAGTCGGTCAGCATCACGCCGTCGAATTTCCAGTCGCCTTTCAATATCCGATTGATCAAGGTATCGTTGTGCGAGCAGTAGGTTCCCTTGTATTTGTTGTAAGAGCCCATGACGGCCCACACGCCTCCCCGTATGACCGCGGCCTTAAATGCCGGCAGATAGATTTCGTTGAGAGCCCGGTCGCTCACCACCACGTTGATTTCGTTGCGGTATTTCTCCTGGTTGTTCAAGACGAAATGCTTCACACAGGCAGCAACCCCGTTTTCCTGTACGCCCCGGATATAAGGCACCACCATGACCGACGACAAAAACGGGTCTTCGCCCATATACTCGAAATTGCGCCCGCTCAACGGCGTGCGATAGATATTCACGCCGGGACCCAACATAATATCTTTCCCCCGGTAACGGGCCTCCTCGCCGAGGGCTTTCCCGTATCGGTAAGACAATTCAGGATTGAAGGTGGCTGCCAGGCAGGTCAGAGCCGGATATGCCGTGCAGGAGTCGTTGGTCCATTGAGCATGGATCCAGTCGTCCCACACAAACTCCATTCTCACCCCATGAGGGCCGTCGCTCATCCAAATTTCGGGAATACCCAGCCGGGGACACCCCGGTGTACTGAATTTGGACTGGGCATGACACATGGCAATCTTCTCTTCAAGTGTCATACGCGACAAGGCGTCTTCAATCCGCTCCTCCACCGGCTTCGAGTCGTCGAGATAGACTGGTTGTTGAGCGAACGCGGGGAGTGCCACCCCCCATACAAGCAGAATCAATAGAGCATTTATCTTTTTTTTCATCGAGGGTTCTTTTACATCGTAAAAAGAGGAACGAAACAGGTCGGGGACTGGGGCTGCCCGGCCTGACCGAGGTCGGGTCCAGGAAGCCCAATCGACCGAAATGCGATTGATACAAATCAATAAATATCTTGATAGGCAGCCTCGGAGCCCCAACCCGGATTTTCCGTCAGGACACCTTTCGACAACTCTATCTCCGACAAAGGAATCTGCAAGAAGCCGTTGGTCTCGGGACGGTAGGTAATCGTCTTCGTCACCGTTTCGGTGCGGCTTCGATAAATCACGATATCCTTTTGGTTCTCATTGAGTACCCGGTCGGCATCGTGCCAGCGCAACAAATCGTAGAAACGCACACCCTCGAAAGCCAACTCGAAACGGCGCTCGCTCTTGATATTGTCCAACGTAGCCGGAACCGAAGGCAACCCCACGCGGGCTCTTACCCGATCGAGGAATGTCTGAGCCTTCGCGTTGCCCAGATTCAACTCGGCTGCCATCAGCAACACATCGGCAAAACGAATCAGCACCAGGTCCTGTGTGTTGTTGAGCATGTAGTTATCGACCGTGTTGCCATACAGCTCCATGCTGTAATTGTGCACAACCGTATGGGTACCGTCGGCATAGACATTGATGGGGATATATTTCTTTTGTACATACGATGTTTCATCGACATGCGAGTCGGCACCAAAGGTATACAGAACCACCTCGTCGCGGTTGGTCACGTTGAAGATAGAACCCGTCTTGCGGATATCCTCATCGGGCCAATCTTCCCAGATTTTAGGATTGACCGTACCGAATCCCCAACCCTGCCCAAAGGGGAAGGTGCGCAGATAGTTCTGCCCGCGCAAACCCAGATAGAGACATATCTGGTTGCTCTTCTGATAGGGATAATCCCAGTTGGCAAACTTGTTGGAGAACTTGATGGCAAATACCGTCTCCTTATTGCCGTCGCCTTCCCATTTCAGGTTATTCTCTTTGGTGAACTTGTAATCCTGCACATAGGAGTAAGGCCACAGGTTCCTGAAATCGCTCACCAAATCGTGTCCGCTCATCGAGGTATCGGTACACTCGTCGAGCCAGGCAATCACCTCCTCTTTGGTCACCTGTCCGCCATCGGGCAACGGGAGGGCATCTTTCTGATAATAGCCGGTATAGAACAGGAATACCCGGGCCATCAGTGCCTGGGCAGCCCACTTGGTGACCCGCCCCGACTCCACGGCATCATATTTCTCGGTCGGCAACAGCTCTTCTATGGCCTTTTTCAAATCGGCAGCGATAAAGGCATAGGTCTCGGCGGCCGGCGTGCGGGGAATATTCACCGACTCGGAGGTCTTGACCAGACACACGTCGCCAAACATTCTCGACAAATCGAAATAGTAGTAGGCCCGCAGGAACCGAGCCTCGCCCTCCATGTGCCGGCGAGTCTCATCGTTATCCCACTTCACCTTGTCGACAGACTCTAAAAAGACATTGGCCCTGAATATACCCATGTAGTTGGTGCGCCAGGCAACGGCAAAACTGCTCTCGCTCCACTTCTGGCATTGGGCGATTGCCTTGGTCGATATATCGGTAGGGCCACCGCCGCCCAACATATTGTCGGAACGAAGTTCGGAACTCAGGAACGAGGTTTGCAGCGGGTCGGGCATGGCCATAACCGCATAAATACCCGTCAATACCTGTTCGGCATCCTCCTGAGTCTGGGGATAATTCTCCATGGTTTTCAAATTGGTAGGCTCCGTATCGAGGAAATCCTCGCACCCCATCAAAAAGAGTCCTACAAACAACGATAATATTATCTTTTTCATAATTTGCCTGTTTTTATATGTAGTCATAATGTGTTTCATCAATAATGAATATTCACGCCGAACATGAATGAATAACCGGTAGGATAGTTACCCAGGTCGATACCCCGGGCCCAAGACTCGGCTCCGGTATAGGCCGACACCTCGGGATCCAGGCCGGTATATTTCGTGAAGGTGAACAAGTTCTGTCCCGAGACATAGACTCTCAGTTTCTGTAACGGAATATTGCGGAATACTTTCTTGAAATCAAATCCCAACGCAATGTTGGTGATTCTGAAATAGTCGCCATTCTCGACATACAAATCGGAGACATATTGCCAGTTGGTAGCCGTACCGTTGAGGCTGGGCAGCCAGTTTGAAGTCCCTTCGCCATGCCAGCGGCCCAACATGTCGGTCGTGTAGTTGCTGGTATTCAACACCGAGTTTACCCGGTAGGACTTGATAATCTGGTTCCCGGCTACGCCATATCCCGAAATCGAGAAATCAAGCGCCTTATAGGCCAGGTTGAGATTCACGCCAAAGTTGAAGTCGGGATTCGGGTCGCCAATCATCTCGCGATCCTCGGTCGTAATCGACCCGTCGTTGTCCAAATCCTTGAACCGTACATCGCCGGGCTTGGCATCGGGCATGATGGGTTGGCCTGTTACGGGTGAGATATAGTTGTCAATCTCCTCCTGGTTCTGGAAGATGCCATCGTGACGATAGCCGTAGAAATAGCCCAACGGCATACCTACCTCGGCCCGATAGAAACTGCCCGTACCGCTGCCCAGAATATTTTCGGCACCGTCGATATACTGGTCTTCGTTGGCAATTCTCACCACCTCGTTCTGGTTGTACCCCATATTGGCCGAAATGCCGTAACTGAAATCGCCCACCCGGTCGTTCCAGCTCACCTGCAATTCAACGCCTTTATTGACAATATCGCCACCGTTTACCCACGGGCCGCTGGTCGTTCCCCAGATACCCAGCGAGTTGGTCTGTACCAGCCAATCGACCGTCTTCTTATGATACCAGTCAAAGTTGATTCCCAACCGATTCCCGGCCAGCATCATGTCGAAGCCGATATCGGTCTGTCGGGAGGTTTCCCAACTCAAATCCTCGTTGGAGTTGTACTCGATAAACGAACCGATATAGGGAGTACCGCTTTTATCACCGAAATAATAGTAGGCGGCATTTTGCGAATTGGCCAAAGTCATGGTTCCCAGATACCGGAACGGATCCAGTTTGTTGTTACCGTTCTCACCCCAGCTGGCCCTTATCTTCAAGTAGTTCAATACCGATTTGGCATCTTCCATGAAGGCCTCTTCGGTCACGTTCCAACCGGCCGATATCGAGGGGAAATAGCCCCAGCGATGGCCTCGGGCAAAGTTGGAGGAACCGTCGGCACGGATAATGGCGGTAGCCATATACCGGTTCTGATAGTTGTAATTGACCCGGCCAAAGAACGAGGCCAGCGTCGAGATACCCCAGGCCGAACCCGAGAGCGTCGTACGACCTTTCTCTATGGTCTTGGCATTTCCCAGGTAGGCGTGGAAGAAATCATCGAACTCGGCATCTTCGTTCGAGCCCGAGAAATTCTCGCCCATACCCGACTTGTCGATGGTCGTACCCAACAGGGCCGAGAACGAATGGCCATTGCCTACGGCAAAATCATACGAGAGCACGCTCTCAAACTGCCAGCCAAGGCCCATACCTCCCTGTTGTGTAACCGTGTTGCGATATTTTACCTCGGTACTGCCGTTCAAGTCATAGGCCGGAACATATCCACGATATGACCAACTGCTGTACCGCACCCCGAAGTTGTTGCGCCATTTCAAGTTCTTTATCGGCTCGAACAGCAAGTAGAAGTTACCGTTAAGCGAGTAGTTGCGGCTCTGCTTCATGGCACTGTTGTAATACATCTTGGCCACCGGGTTAAACTCGTCTTTGTTGATTTTCACCGGCTCGCCGAAATCCCCCTCCTCGTCATAGGCCGGGAAGAGCGGGCTGGCCTTAAACGCATTTCTGAAATCGTTCCAGGTAGTCTGTCCGGTAGCCTGGTCAAGCCCCCGCTTGTCGGAGAATACCATGGTCAAGGTCTCACCCACCTTCAAGACATCTAAATCTTTCACCCGAATCAACGTATGGTCCGAGTTCAACCGCACGGTATACCGGTCAAAGCCCGAGCCCACCTCGTCGTCGGGAACGGCAACCGTAGGTTTCTGCGAGGTATAGGAGAATCCCAGTGTAAAGGCCGAACTGTCGGTACCTTTATTGATATTCACCGCATGGTTGTGTATGGGGGCATTCTTCCGGGTCATCTCGTCCAGCCAGTTGGTTCCGTCCCATTCGCCGCTGTTAATCTTGTCCAGCATGGGAATCTTATCGGTAGTCAGGTCGGCTTCGGTAATCAACCCGGCCTCTTGCAGCAACATCAGATAATCGCGGGCACCGGTAGTCTCGACATTGTTCTTGAAGTTTTGAATCCCCACAAAACCGTCGTACGTAATGCTCACTTTACCCTTCTGGGCCTGCTTGGTCGTCACCAATATGACACCGTTGGCCGCACGGGCACCATAAATCGCAGCCGAAGCCGCATCTTTCAGAATATCGATAGACTCTATGTCCGAGGGGTTCAGGGCATTCAAGTCGCCCGGCTGGCCGTCGATAATATATAAAGGTTCGGCATCGTGCATGGTACCGGCACCACGAATAAGCACATTATAACCTTCGCCCGGTTTTCCGTTGTTTTTCACGATACTGACACCCGGCGTGAAGCCCTGCAATCCGCTCAACGGGCTCACCGTATTCTGCTGGGCCAGTACATCGCCCTTAACCTGCACGGTCGCTCCTGTAACCAGCTTCTTCTGTTGCACGCCATAACCTATTGCAACAACCTCGTCGAGCATATTGACATCTTCGGTCAATTCAATATTGACGGTCGACTGCCCGTTTACGGCTATTTCGCGAGTCTTGTACCCCACATAAGAGACAACCAGAATGGCGTCGCCTGGTACCGACATGGCATAATGCCCGTCAATATCGGTTGCCGTGGCCTTCGAGCCGTCTTTTTCCTTGACAACGGCTCCGGCCAAAGGTTCTCCTTCGGCACTCACTACTCCGCTGATGGCTATCACTTGTTGCGCCGACGCTATACTGGGGCACATCAAAAAGAAGAACAACAAGCCCAAGCAACAGAGGACTGTCCGTCTTCGAAAACTGTTTACAGAGATTACATTCATTTTTTTTAGAATTAAGCGTTATATTGTTTTTTCATATACATAATATGCGAATAGCAGTACTCTATTTTTTCCCGGTTTTTCACGATTCAAAAATACCATGAAATAATTCAAACAATTTGTAGCGAACCGACGATTTATTGAACGTATGCTCCTCGGCTTTTCACCACGTTGCATCGTTTTTAGAATTTGTCGCCTCCCTGCCGAGAGCAGGCTAAAAATGCCTTGGAACCGGCATTCGCACCAGGGTCTACCGCCTTATTTTCTACCCATCTGTTTTATTTACCAGCACTCGAAAAATCCAACATCAAAGAAGTCCTGTCCGAAAAAGCCGACTGCAACGGATTCCAGAAAGGGGCTGCAAGCCGGTCTTTCATGGTGGCTTTATCCATCACGCGACGAGAGAGCAACCAAATGCAACGCCACCGAAACACGTCGCCGCAAATCTTAAAATATAGGAATATAAGCCACAAGTCCATATCCCGCAAAAGGGATAAATTTGTATCGTTGAAATCTATCTAAAAACCGACAATTATTAATTCACGCACTATCATGAAAAAGAAAATTTTCGCTCTATGCTTGTTTGCCGCGTTTTTCTTGAACAGCCAGGCGCAAGCTCCCGACTCGTTCCAATACCAAGCCGTCGTATCGGACAATAATACCGCACTGACCAATGCCGATGTCACGGTGCGACTGGTCATTCACGAAAAGAGCGCTACCGGTACAACCGTGTATGCCGAGACACATTCAGCCCGGACGAATAACTTTGGATTAGTAGCCCTGCAAGTAGGGAAAGGCACTCCCGAAACGGGAACCTTCACCGCTATCGAATGGGGGAAAGGGCTGTTCTTCATCGAGACCCAAATCGACAAAGGGGCCGGTTTTGTCTCCACCGGGACGCAGCAGCTCATGAGCGTCCCTTATGCCAAATATGCCAACCTGGCCGGCCAGATAACCTTGACCTCGGCATCGGGCAAGAAATTTGCCCTGAAAATCGACGATAACGGAAACCTCTCTACCCAGGAAATCGTAGCCGAATAACGCTACTACCGAATTTCAAAACCACAGAAACGATGAAAAAACTGAGTATCCTATTATTAGCCATACCGCTCTCGCTGAGCGCCCAGCACATATCGATTTCGACCGCCGGAGGAGCCGGTAGCGAAACCGTGTGGAATATTGGCGAGCCTCTGGTCACTACCCTGTCGAGCGAAAACTCCGACCTGTTCTTAACCCAGGGACTGCTCCAACCCGAGCACATCATGCCCTCGGGTATCACGGAACCGACCTCTCATTCCCTATCCATACGAGTCTACCCTAATCCCGTTCGGGAGAAGGCTTTTGTCGAGACCGACGCCCCCGGCTCGTGGATAATCTGCGACATGCTGGGAAAAATGCTTGCCTCAGGCGAGTTATCGGCCATGCCGGGCGAATATATCGACACGGAGTATCTGGCTCCCGGATATTATATTCTCTCGATTACCACTACAAAGGGACAATCGTCCATACAACTCATTAAACAATAATCACGAACAATCATGAAAACTCGCATACTCTTAACGATTGGCCTCCTGTCGATTCTCGCAACCTTCTGCTATGGGCAAAGCGGATTCCCCTATCAGGCCATACTGCGCGACAACATAGGCTCTACAATCAACAACCGGGCGATAAGCATACGCTTCTCCATCTACCAGGGCAACGACGCGTCGCCGGTCTATCAAGAAGAACACGAGACGACAACCGACGCCTCCGGGCAGTTTGCCGTCGAGATAGGAAGCGGCAAAGCCCTCCTCGGCGATTTCCAGACGATTGATTGGAGCAACCCCTCCACCGCCATACA
>DXDM01000012.1 GCA_019115485.1 Candidatus Barnesiella excrementavium
GGTCGAGATGAGCACGCCCGAACGGGAACCGTCGCGATAGACCGTACACCCTTTGCAACCCGAACGCCAGGCCTCGACATACAACTGACCCACCATATCCTCGCTCACATCGGAGGGGAGGTTGATGGTCACGCTTATCGAGTGGTCGACCCACTTCTGGATACGGCCCTGCATGCGCACTTTCTGCAACCAATCGATGTCATTGGCCGTGGCCTTGTAATAGGGCGACCGGGCTACCAGAGCATCGACCTCTTCCTGGGTGTAGTTCTCCTTCACCTCGATGCCGTTGACCTGCATCCAGGTGATGAATTTATGGTGATAGACCACATACTCTTCAAAGGCGTCGCCCGTCTCGTCGACATAGTCGATGTGCACAGCGGGATCGTTGGGATTCACCTTGCGGCGACGACGATAGACCGGCATAAACACGGGTTCGATTCCCGAGGTGGTCTGTGTCATCAGACTTGTCGTTCCCGTGGGAGCGATGGTGAGGCAGGCGATGTTGCGGCGACCGTATTTGCACATGTCCTTATAGAGCTCCTCGTCTTCATGTTTCAACCGTTTGATAAAGGGGTTGTTCACCTCACGGTCGGCATCGTAGATCGAGAAGGCACCACGCTCCTTGGCCATCGTAACCGACGAACGGTAGGCGGCCAGAGCCAAAGCCCGGTGTACTTTCTCGGAGAAGTCGGTGGCCTCTTCGGTACCGTAACGGTAGCCCATGGCGGCAATCATATCGCCCTCGGCAGTCGTTCCCACACCGGTACGACGGCCTTGCAGGGTACGTTTCTGTATCTTGTACCACAAATTGAGTTCGGTGCTCTTCACCTCGTCGGTCTCGGGGTCGGCCTTGATTTTCTCGATAATCTTGTCGATTTTCTCCATTTCGAGGTCGATGATGTCGTCCATGATTCGCTGAGCCAGCATCACGTGCTTGCGGAAGAGGTCGAAATCGAAATAGGCTTCCGGCGTGAAGGGGTTGACTACATAGGAGTAGAGGTTGATGGCCAGCAGACGGCAGCTGTCGTAGGGACAGAGGGGTATCTCACCGCAAGGGTTGGTCGAGACGGTTTTGAAACCCAGGTCGGCATAACAATCGGGCACCGATTCTCTGATGATGGTATCCCAGAAGAGGACACCGGGCTCGGCCGATTTCCAGGCATTGTGCACAATCTTTTTCCAAAGTGCTTGCGCATCAATCTCCTTGGTCACCTTGGGATCGGGCGAGTCGATGGGGAATTGCTGTATGTAGGGCTTGCCGTCGATGGCAGCTTCCATAAAATCGTCGTGAATCTTCACCGATACGTTGGCACCGGTCACCCGCCCTTCGACCATCTTGGCGTCGATAAACGACTCGGAGTCGGGGTGCTTGATCGATACCGACAACATCAACGCGCCCCGGCGGCCGTCTTGTGCCACCTCGCGGGTCGAGTTGGAGTAACGCTCCATGAACGGCACCAGACCGGTCGAGGTGAGGGCCGAGTTTTTCACGGGCGAGCCTTTGGGGCGGATATGCGACAGGTCGTGCCCCACTCCACCGCGACGCTTCATCAGTTGCACCTGTTCTTCGTCGATTTTGATAATGCCTCCATAAGAGTCGGGTGCGCCGTCGAGACCGATTACAAAGCAGTTGGAGAGCGACCCCACCTGGTAGTTGTTGCCGATACCGCTCATCGGGCTACCTTGCGGCACGATATACCGAAACGATTTCATCAAATCGAACAGTTCCTGCGACGAAAGCGGATTGGGATACTTCTGCTCGATACGAGCAATCTCATTGGCAATGCGCCAATGCATGTCGTCGGGAGTCTTTTCATAGATATTCCCATACGAATCTTTCAAAGCGTATTTGTTGACCCACACACGGGCAGCCAACTCATCACCTTTGAAATACTCTAATGAGGCGTTATAAGCTTCATCATAAGTATAAGTTGTAGGTTCCACGAGATAAATGTTTTTCTTTTATGTTAATTAGTTAATTCCTTAGATCAAGGTTTTTCAATAGAAGAATTACGATGCAAGTTTATAAAAAACATTCTACATACACAAATATTCTCATTTTTAATTATCAACAATTTTCAAAGTTTCCCTATTTTAAAATTCAAATAACTAATTATCAATTATTTAATTTTTCAAGAAAACAGAAAAGTTTCCCATTTTTGAAAATCATGTAAACAATTAGAGAATTCACAGGGAAAAGTTGAATTCCTCCGGAAAGCCCGTCAGCATTCACTTTGTGCAGATTCACACAAAAGGAAGTCAACAAGTGCAATCACACAAGCCCACCCGTGAATTTACTCTTTTTCTTCTCATTTACGACAGACAATCGACAGAATCAATAAATTTCACTATCTTTACAGAAGATAAAAATTCACCTCATTAAGATAAGGATTATGATAAACCAGCTAAAAGAGAGAAGAACGATAAGGCAATATCTCGACAAGAAAATCGACGACAGCCTGCTCAACGAATTGCTCGAAACGGCATTCCGCGCCCCTACGACGGGCAACATGCAAGTGTACAGTGTGGTGGTTACCCGCCAGCAGGAAAACAAGGAGCGGCTGGCTCCGGCTCACTTCAACCAACCAACGGTGACTCAGGCTCCCGTGGTACTGACCTTCTGCGCCGACTTCAACCGATTCGTAAAATGGTGCGAACTCAACCACGCCCAACCGGGCTACGACAACTTCCAGTCGTTTGTTACCGCCGCCATTGACGCCCTGCTCGTGGCTCAACAGTTCTGCACGGCAGCCGAACTCTCGGGGCTGGGTTGCTGCTACCTGGGCACCACCACCTACAACGCCCCCCAGATAGCCGAGGCACTGCATCTGCCCCCTCTGGTTATCCCCATCACCACCCTCACCGTAGGCTATCCAGCCCACACGCCGGACCAGGTAGACCGCCTGCCCATCGAGGCGATTGTCCATCACGAGAGCTACCGCGACTACTCGCCCGAAGATATCCAACACCTCTATGCCTACAAGGAGAGCCTGCCCGAGAATCAACAGTTCATCGCCGAGAACCACAAGGAGACCCTGGCGCAGGTATTCACCGACATACGCTACACGCGCGAGAACAACGAACTGTTCTCCAAAATCTACCTCGACTTCATCGTGAAGCAGGGATTCAAACTCCCTGAATAGCACAGGTTACACCTATTATAAATACAAAGCCCCGGAACTGAGTTCCGGGGCTTTGTTATATCGATTCAAATAAATCGGCAGGTCTATCCCTGTATGCGTTGTTCTATCTCTTCGAGGTCGGCCCGCAGTTTCTTGTCGACACCAATCTGCTCGGTGATGGTCTTGCAGGCATGGAGTACCGTAGCATGGTCCTTCTTACCCAACACGTCGCCTATCCCGGCCAACGACAACGAGGTGTATTTCTTGGCCAGATACATCGACATCTGCCGGGCCACGACCACCTCTCTCTTGCGAGTACGTTCGAGCAAGCGCGAAACGTCCAGTCCGTAATAGCCACACACGGCCTCCTTGATGGTATCGATGGTAATCTGCTTCTGCACCATCTTCACGCTGGCAGCCAGCACCTGGTCGGCCATATCGATTGAAATCTCCTTTTTCAAGACGCTCGACCGAACCATCAGCGAAACGATAACCCCTTCGAGGTCACGCACGTTATCGGTCACATTGCGGGCAATGTAGTCGATTACCTCCTCGTTGATGGACAAGCCGTCGCGATGTACCTTGCTCATGAGAATATCGTAGCGCAGTTTGTAATCGGGACGCTCGACTTCGGCCGTCAACCCCCATTTGAAACGGGTGAGCAGACGCGAAACCATACCTACCAGTTCGACCGGCGGACGGTCGCAGGTGAGCACCAGTTGCTTGTTGCTCTGATGCAGGTGGTTGAATATATGGAAGAAGGTGTTCTGGGTCTGTGTCTTCCCGGCAAACTCCTGAATATCGTCCATCAACAGCACATCGATGCTTTGGTAGAAGCTGATAAAGTCGTTCACCCGGTTGTTGCGCACGGCATCGGTATATTGTACCAAAAAGTCGTGGGCCGACAGATAGAGAACCCGCGACGAAGGATTATTCTCCTTGATGCGCAAACCGATGGCTTGAATCAGGTGAGTCTTTCCTACTCCCGATTCCCCGAAAAGAAACAAGGGATTAAAGGTGTTGCGCCCGGGATTGGCAGCAATCGATTCGGCAGCCGTACGCGCCAACATGTTGCTGGCCCCCTGATAGTAGCTCTCAAAAGTATAAATCGGGTTCAGACGGGGGTCGAGCTCATCATATACGCGTTGTTTGAAGGGGTCCAAAAGGTCGGGCATCTCCTGCTGCATCTTCTTGACAGCAGTCGACCGCGTCGTGGCAGTCAAGTCGACCGTAGCTTCGGGCTGACGGACAATCTGCACACGATATACCAATCTTACGTTCGCCCCATAGATGCGAGGCAGAACCTTCTTCAACAGATTGAGATAGTGCTCCTCAATCTGCTCGATGACGAAATGTGAAGGGACAAGCAAAGTCAACACATTATCGCTATCAACACCCAACGAGGTAATCGGTTTGAACAGACTCTCGAATGCCTCGGGATTGATGTTGTCTTTGATAATTGTCAAACATTGGTCCCACAACTGAACATGTTGTTCTGAACCCATTTTATGTAAATCTTCTATCAAAAAACTTTTGCGTTTACAAAATTCCAACTATTTTTCCTCAAAAACAAATCGAAAAATATTTGCTTTTTACATTTCGATTACAAACGGTTGATTTCAAAGTTTTTATAAAGTATCACCTTCCGTTACAAATTTTTCAAATTTACAATCTATTATTGCACTACGAATCAGCACTTTATAACTATATTATGTTTTTCAGCATACTTTGTATCATCGTGCCACAACCGCCGGATAAACCCCTACAAGGGTAACTGAGGGTATTTTACAAAAAAATCCACCCCTTTTTGTTATTTATAACGATTCTAAATAAGTGAAATTCATCGGTAGTCTCAGAATAACGAGAAGTGAACATATCGTTTGGGATTAAGCCGCAGGTCAATCATGAGAGAATCGACACTGCCCAGCACACCGTTGGCGCGATCGTAGAGCCCGCGGTCGTTCAGCAGCAACCCCAGGCTGTTGTCGGGCGAAGTGAGCCGTGAGGTAATCTGTTGCAAATTGGCCGAGGTAGCCTGTACCGATGCCATGGTCGATTGCAGCGGCAGGGAATTGAGCGAATCGGAGAACTGGTTGATTTGAGCCGTGATGCCCTGCACGTTGTCGAGTATCACCGGCACATCGTTCTGCATCATGCCCGAGAGTTGTACCGATGTGCGCTCCAAGTTGGCCGTAATGTGGTCGATGCGTTTTACCGACGAGGCCAGGGCCGGGTCGTTGACAATCGTTTGCAGCCCCGAGAGAATGCTGTCGAGCTTGGGCAACAACACAGCTACCTGCGGTAACAACTCGGTTTGCAGACTCTGCATCAGGCCCGATTTCACCTCGCCCTGCAACAAGGCTCCATGCTCGTAATATTCGCTCACATGGGGATTCAGGTCGATAACAACCGACGAGGTCCCCAACATGTCAGTTTCGAGATAGACCCGGCTGTCGACCGGTATTTTCAGTTTCTTATCGAGATTCAACAGCACCTTTATCGTTTGATTCGTATCATAGTCATACTGGATTTCCTGCACGAGCCCCACCTTATATCCGTCAATCATCACCGGCGCCGACTGAGCCAACCCACCCACGCTGGGAAACTGCACATAATAGTAATTGGAGGGTTTCATCACATTGATGCCTTTCAAATAGTTAATGCCAATGTACAGAATCAAGATACTGACAAGAACCGACAAGGCAATCTTCACTTCTTTTCCAAACCACTTTTTCATGTTATTCTTTTTAATTGGTAGACTATCGTGTTTCTCACTTTATACGCTTTCCGTCGCGGAATTGTATGATAAAGGCATCGCGAAACAACGATTTCACCTTTTTATATTGTTTTTGTATCTCGTTTCGGTCGGTCGACTTTCCGTAGGTGTATTTGTACATGCCGCCGTCCTTGTAACACTCAACGGGAGAAAGCCCTTTGAACTCCTTGGAGTTGGCCGACAGTTTGCGAGGCAACGCCATGAACTGCACCTTGTAATAGGTAACACCCGACGCGTCGTCTTGTTCAACAGCCGGAGCCGATGCTGCACGGGGTGCCGGTTCGCTATCGGCTTTGGAGGTCGAAGCCGGTGCAGGTACGGGTGCTGCGGCCGGAGCCGATGTCGCCGGAGCGACACTCTTCCCGGCATTCTGCTTGCGATCATAGTCCGATTTGTATTTGACAAAGGCGTTGTAGATGGCCTGGGCCATCTTGGTTTGCCCGCTCTCCGAGGTGAGGAAACGTTCCTGGGTGGGGTTGCAGATAAAATCGAGTTCGACCAACACGGCGGGCATACTGGTCTTGGCCAGTACCCAGAATCCGGCCTGCCGCACGCCCCGGTCTACCCGGTCGGCTACCGATACGAACTCGTGTTGTATGTCCGATGCAAAGTTGATACTCTGCTCCATGTGCTTGTACTGCATGAATTCAAAAATGATATACGACTCGGTCGAGTTGGGGTCGAACCCTTCGTAGCGGGTCGAAAAATCGCTTTCGAGATAGATTACCGAGTTCTCGCGCTTGGCCACTTCGAGGTTCTCCTTGCTGCGGTGCAATCCCAGCGTCCAGGTAGAGGCACCGGCCACGGTCTTGCGGTTGGGCGACTTCTTGTCAATCGAGTTGGTGTGAATCGAGATAAACAGGTCGCCCTCCACCCGGTTGGCTTTGTTGGCCCGCTCCTGCAACGTCAGATAGACATCTTTATCGCGAGTATAGACCACCTTCACCCCCGGTACATTATTGGCCACCATGCGCCCCAGTTTCAAGGCAACCCCCAGATTAATGTCCTTCTCCTTGGCCCGATTGCCAAGCGCGCCGGCATCGCGACCGCCGTGACCGGCATCGATTACCAGCACAAAGTCCTTGGCCGAAACGACCGACAGCCCGAGGAGCAAAACGAAAAATAGCGTGAACAGCCGCGTAAAGCGATAGGTATGTTTCATAAATTTATTTTCTGTCATTAAAAAAATTCCGGGAAAATCGAAATTTCATTTTCTGTTTCCATGGGGCAAACCGAGAGACTCGCATACGGGTCGAGAGACTCTGCCCAGTCGACAGCTACTTTCACATTTATCCATGCAAAGGTATAAATAAAGCGTGAAAAAACATTCAATTTCCCTCAGATTTATTACCTTATATACCTGTCACAAAACTGGATTCTTCCTGATGGGTTTCTCGAAAGAAAAAAGTATTTTTGCAAAAACGAGCTAAACGAACCTATATATGATATCCTCCAAAAGATTCAGCGGCTATGCCGGAGCCATCTGCCTGCTGGCAGCCGCATTTATCGCCTGCAACGGCAAGGCATCGGAGAAAGAAAGTCTTTCCCTCGACAGCCCCGTAACTATCGAGCGATTCGACCGGGAGTTGCCGACCTATGTACACGAAAGCGACACGGCTGAGGCTGCCCGATTCAGAGAGCTGTATGCCCCCTTCTTCCCCATCTACTGCCGACAGATTCTGGGGCTGGGCGACGCTCCGGCTTTCCGGGAAGGGCTGAATATGTTCCTCACCCACGAAGCTATCGCCCAACTCTACACCGACACCGAAAGCCGATTTGCCGGCGACTCAATTTGGACGACCGATTTGCAACAGGCCTTTGCCCGATACCGCGAGCAATTCCCGCAGAGTACCCTGCCCCGCATCCTCACCCACGTGTCGGGGTTGAACCAGTCGATTGTCACCATCGACTCGCTGCTCTCCATCTCGCTCGACTGCTACCTGGGATCCGACTACCCGCTGTATGCCCAACGCTATTACGACTACGAACGGGGGCTGCACGAGAGCAACCGCATTGCCTTCGACGCCGTCGAGGTGTGGCTGCGCACCGTCTACCCCTACCAGTCGAAACGGAATGCCCTGCTCGACCGCATGGTGTACGAGGGGAAAATCCTGTATGCCCTCACCATGCTCTTTCCCGACGCCGATGTCTACCGGCTGCTGGGCTATACCGACAGCCAGGCGCAATGGTGCCGCGACAACGAGGCCGAGATATGGCATCAGGTGGTTGCTCGCAAACACCTCTTCAACACCGAGTCGATGCTCATCAACAAATATGTGGAACCCGCCCCCTTCGTCGCCGTGCTGCACGCCGAATCGCCGGGACGGCTGGGCCGGTGGATTGGCTACCAGATTGTCTCACGGTATGCCCGGGACAAAAAGAAGAGCGCGGCCGAGTTATTGGGCACGACCGACAATGCGGCCGAAATATTGGCCGAGTCGAAATACAACGGATAACCTTTTTTCGAAAACAAGATGAGAAGAATATACGGATTGGTGGGCTACCCCTTGGGGCACTCGTTTTCCCGCTCGTTTTTCCAGGAGAAATTCGCCCGCGAAGGGATAGACGCCGACTATGAAAATTTTGAGATGGCCGACCTCCGAGGACTGCGCCAACTTATTGCCGACCGCCCGGAACTGTGCGGACTGAACGTGACAATTCCCTACAAGACCGAGGTGATGGCCCTGCTCGACGAACTCGACCCGCAGGCCCGCGAAATCGGGGCTGTCAACGTCATCAAGATTGAGCGACGTCCCCACGACGGCATCTGGCTCACCGGGTATAACAGCGACATCATCGGCTTCACCCAATCGATAGCCCCCTTGATTGACAGCCGCATGCAACAGGCTCTGATTCTGGGGACGGGAGGTGCCTCGAAAGCGGTCTGTGCCGGATTGAAGTCGTTGCACATCGAGCCGACATTCGTCTCACGGCAACGTCGTGACGGCATCATCACCTACGACGACCTCTCGCCCGAAGTGATGGCCAGCCACCGCATCATTGTCAATGCCACACCGCTGGGCATGTACCCGCACACCGACCAGTACCCCCACATTCCCTACACAGATTTAACCCCCGGCCATCTCTGCTACGACCTCATCTACAACCCCGAGGTGACCCGCTTTCTCGCCCAGGCGGCCCAACAGGGCAGCCGCACCAAAAACGGCACTGAGATGCTGCACCGGCAAGCGCTGGCGGCCTGGGAGATCTGGAACCGATAAGACAAGTACCACAACACAAGCACCGCTCGACCGTATGATAGATTTCCGACTCAAAGTTTTTTGCAGCGTAGCCCGCAACCTCAGTTTCACCAAGGCCTCGAAAGAGTTGTATGTGAGCCAGCCGGCCATCAGCAAGCACATACAGGAGCTCGAAGCCGAGTACAGCACCCGGCTGTTTGAGCGCATGGGCACCCACATAGCCCTCACCCCCGAGGGGGAGTTGCTCCTGAGCCACGCCGAGAAGATTCTCGCCCACTACAAGCAACTCGATTTCGAGATGAACCTGCTCACTCAACGCCACGTAGGCGAACTGCGTCTGGGCGCCAGCACCACCATCGCCCAATACGTACTGCCTACCTACCTGGCTACTTTCAGCCAGAAATTCAAACAGATAAAGCTATCGCTCATCAACGGGAATACCCGCGACATCGAGCGGGCCATCGAGGAGCACCGTATCGACCTGGGTCTCATCGAGGGGGTGAGCCGTCAACCGCATCTGCACTATACCCCCTTCATGCGCGACGAACTGGTGTGCATCGCCAGCACCCGCAGCCGGTTGGCCCGACGCGACGAAATATCGCTCGACGAATTGCGGCAACTGCCGCTGGTTATCCGGGAGAGCGGGTCGGGCAGCCTCGAAGTCTTTGAGAAGACGTTGGCCCAGCACCAGTTGAAACTGTCGCAGTTCAACATCGCCATGCAAATGGGAACGACCGAAGGCATCAAGCGCTTCCTCTACCACACCGACAGCGTGGGGGTGGTCTCGATACAGGCCGTCACCACCGACCTGGCTGAGGGGCGATTGAAGGTAATCGATATTGCCGACTTCTCCTGCGAACGGGAGTTCTGCTTCGTACAGAATGTCGGCCAGACGGGCGGTATCGAATCGGATTTCATGCGCTACATGACCCGCAAATTCTGACCGCCGACTCCTCCTCTCCCGCTTTTCATCTAATACTCCGAAACACACAAGCCTCATGCACCATAACTCCCTGCCGGCTGCCCGTACTCCCTTCATACGCCTGCTCGTCCCGCTGCTGGCGGGTATCGTCGGGCAAGAGATGCTGCACCCGCCAACCGGGTTGTACCTGTTACCCGCCTTGGCCGGTATCGTACTGTGGGGGCTCTGTGCCAAACGCGGCACCATCGAGACGCAATACCGCAAGCGTCCCCTCTTCGGGTGGGGACTCTTCCTCCTTGTCTTTTCACTGGGGGCTTTCCTGCATGCCATGACCCATCGGTCTCAGCCGCTTCCCCAAGGGTTCTATCCCGTGGCCGTCGCCCACATCGACCAAAAGGCCACCGAGAAATCAAACGCTTACTATTGCCCGGCCACCCTCACGGCCCTGGCCGATACCACCGGTCGCACCATGGCATATCACGAGCGGGTGGCGCTCTATTTCGAAAAAAGTCTGTATGCCCGACGGCTCACCTACGGCGACCGGGTGGCCTTTGAATTTCAACCACGAACCATCGAGACGAGCAGCAACCCGGGCGATTTCGATTTCGCCACCTACATGCGCCACCAGGGAATCACCCGGAGCCAATACCTCACCGACTCGCAATGGCGACGACTCGGCCACACTCCCCGGTCGGCATTTTGGGACTGGGCCACCACCCGGCAAAGCCAATTTGCCAACCAAATAGATACCTGCCGATTATCGTCTACGAGCACCGCGCTATTGAAAGCCCTCCTGCTGGGCGACCGGCAAGCCTTCCCGACCGAACTGCAACAGAGCTTCTCGGCGGCCGGACTTTCGCATATCCTTGCCGTGAGCGGTCTCCACATGGGGGTGATGGCCACGCTGGTCTACCTGCTGCTCCTTCCCCTCGCCGGCTCCGAAGCTGGTCGCAGACTGAGGCCGCTGCTCACCCTCTTCGTGCTGTGGGTCTACGGCTGCCTCACAGGGCTATCCCCCTCGACCGCCCGGGCCTGCATCATGGCGTCGTTCCTGCTCACGGCCGACTTTCTCGGACGACGCAACAGTTCGCTCAATACCCTGTTTGCCGCAGCGTTCTTCCTGTTGCTTTATGATACCGACCTCCTCTTCGACGTTGGATTTCAGATGAGCTTCGCAGCCGTTGCCGCCATTCTGCTCTTCTACCGGCAGCTCCATTTCGGGCAGAACTCCCCCTACCGGATTATCCGTTGGGTCAGCTCCTGCGTGGCCGTGTCGATAGCCGCCCAGATAGGCGCCCTGCCCATCGCCGTCTACTACTTTCACACCCTTCCCCTCCTCTTTCTGGTCGGCAACCTGGTGGTACTGCCCCTCCTGCCTGTCATCTTCGGGTCGGGTCTGCTCCTGCTGCTACTCACCTCGCTGCACCTGCCCTACGGGTGGATAGCCGACGCAACCGACCTGATGTTGCGTTTTGTCGAGTGGCTGAGTCTCGGTATAGCTCGGCTGCCGGGGAGCCACATCGAAGGGATATGGCTCGCCCCTCGCTACCTGTTCCTCTACTTCGGTACGGCCATTCTCGGCTACATCGCCATCAGGAACCGCTCAAAAAAAATGTTGTGGCTTACCTTGATATTCGGTATCGCCTTCCTGGTGTCCGACCTGTCGACCTATCGGCCCCCTCGCCCCGAAGCAGTGGTGTATGACGACCGACAGATTACCGTCGTCGAGCTGAATGACCGTGAAGGGTGCTACCTGCTCCTGCCCGACACGCTATCCCCGCAACAACCGCTGGTGGGCGAAGCTCACCGCCAACAAGCTGGATATCGCGACTACGCCCTGCTCCAACCGGGCTCGACACCGGTCGAGAAGGAATCGCTCTTCATCGCCTACCCGTTCGCCCAGTTCCACACCAAGCGGTTGCTCCTGCTCGACGGTCAGGACTGGCACCGGGTATCGAACGACAGGCGGCTGGCAATAGACCATGCCATTGTCGACCGTCGATTCACGGGAAGTATCGCCGACGTGATGCGACTCTTCGATGTACGCCACTTTATCATCGGGGCCAACGTTCACCCGAGCCGGGCCCGACGTCTGATAAAAGAGTGTTTCGAACAGGGCATTCCCTGCCACGACGTGCGTTCGCAAGGAGCCTGGATATATTCGCCAGCCCCCTAAGTCGGTTCCCCGAAAAGACGGCTCTTCCACGCTCCCCTCTGACAACCGGCACCATAAACCGAAAGAGGGCCGCGACCTACTGGTCACAGCCCTCTCGTACAGGTATAGCTTTGTGCCGCGGGGATTCGATCCGCAGCGTCTCCTTAGACACCCTAATTATTTGGTTTCGTCCCCTTCGGCAGCCTCTTTTTCAGGCTCGGCCTCGGCCTTCTTCTCTTCCACGAAATCGGTATTGCCGGTCTCGACCAACAGGTTGTACCAGCTGATGAGTTTTTTGATGTCGGTCACATACACCCGCTCGCGGTCGAAGTTGGGAAGCACATCGGCCAGATAGGCACGCAGGGCCTCCGAGTCGGCCTTCTTGATATCGAGCGATACCTTGCCGCCATTCTCCTTCTTCTTAATCGACTCCAACACTTCGCCCAGAGGCACATCGTCCTCGTCGGTGAAGATGGCGATATCGCCCAGCGAAATGATTTTTTCATGCGCATAGGCGGGCAGACGTTTGCCGGTTTGCAACGACTCGACAATCAACATATTCTTAGCTTGGGATACCAATTTGTACAAACCCGGTTTTCCAGAGATGGATAAAATCGTTTTCAACATAAAATTGCAGTTTTATATTTAGTGACTTGTTTCATTTTCGTGTTGCAAAAATAATATACTTGGCGGGTTTAACCCCTCTTCCCGGGCAAAAAATTTCTCACCGGGAACGATTCAACAGCGAGAGCACGGTGGCGATGAGCGACTCCCGGCCATCGTTGCAAATGACATGGGTGGCCTGTCTGCACTTCTCCTCCTCGCCCAACTGGGCTGCCATGCGACGCTTCACCTCGTCGGCCGAGAGACCGCTGCGCTGCTGCACCCGCTCGATGCGCAGCGATTCGGGAGCGGTAACCAGCCACACCTCGTCGACCAGTCGGTCGAGATGCGACTCGTACAAGATGGCCGACTCGACAAAACAGACCTCCCCCCGAACGCTCTGCGACCACCGGTCGAAATCTTCGCGCACAGCGGGGTGCACAAGGGCATTGAGCCGGGCTATCTGCTCGGGGTGACCAAAGACCCGCGAGGCCAACAACGGACGGTCGAGCTTGCCGTCCGCATAGATATCGTCGCCGAAGGTCTGGCCAAGTTGTGCTTTCAGTTGCGGCAGGGTGTTCATGAGCCGCCGGGCCTCGGAGTCGGTATCGTAGACCCGATACCCCATCACACGCAGCAGATTCGATACCACCGACTTGCCGCTGCCTATGCCACCTGTAATGCCTATCCGTTTCATATCGTATCGGGACGTGAGATTACCGTATCGGGCGAGAACTCAAAGGGCGCTCTTTTCTGTTCCAGGATATAGTCGACACTGTCTTGCGACAGCACGATGTTGCGCACGAAATCGGGAGCTTTCAGCACCTTGATTCCCAACTTGCTGGGGGGTGTACGTCCCGACAGGTCGGTAAAGTCGACACCCAACAGGAAACTCTCCTCGTTGACCGAGGCGAACTTGCTGAACGGCATCATGCACGAGAGTTGTACCGACGAGGGGAAGGTGATGAGAGACCAACCTGCGGGTACGCTCTGGGTCACGATGGGTATGTCGAGCAGTTTGGAGGTTATCTCCTCGACCGGTATCGTCACCATCACCTGGTCGGGGACAATGCGCAGATTGGGTATGCGGGCTATCCGCACCGTCGTGCGCAGGGTGTCGCTCAACCGCTTGGCTTCGAACTCGGTCGTGTAGACCTCTTTGAGTTGTTTCAGCAAAGCATGATCGCCATAGACCATCACCGAGTCAATCTCGGCCGTCATGGGGCCGCTCAACACGCATTGCGGTGTAGTCGAGGCTTTACCCCGCACCACCAGTTTCACCCGCTTACCGGCATTGTGGGTATATTGCACTTTCAAGGTATCGGGGATAACCGACAAGATGGTTGTCGTGGGGCGCAGCGATTTGCGCAAAATGGTTTCCAGTTGCGGCAGAGCCAGAAAGAACGAGCTGCCTCCCTTGTCATACTCCTGGAAATTGATGCGCAGCGGATTCAACCCCTCGATGGCATAACCCAGCATCACGGGACCTTTGTCGCGAATGCGCACTTCGACGTGTGTAGGCAGGTCGTTGATGAGGGTCGTCTTCTCGGGCAGATTTTGAAGTTCTACCGGAATCTTGAACGAACTCTCGACCTCCTCGTTCAAGCCTTGCATGAACCAGAATACCAACGACAGCAACACAAACCCCAGGAAGGTAAACAACTCCCGGGTGCGCTCCTGCCGGAATGTATCGGCTATCTTTCGGGCAATTACTCTGAATCGCGTGGCTATGCGGGCCGAAATGTTCTTCTTCATATAATCACACCATGGCTATATAGAAACAAAGATAAAGTTTTTTATCGGTAGAAACCCTCTGCCCGATAAAAAACTTTATCTTTTATTTTCTCTACCCAGTAGAGCCTCGGTCAAAAAAGACCGGCTTATTTAGCCTGCTGAGCGTTGTTGTCCTTGGCATCGGCTGCCGACGGATATACCGAATCCTTGGCGATGCGCACGCGGGTATTCTCGGCTATCTCGATAATAAAAGAGTCGCTTTTAACCTCTTTTATTTTCCCGAACAGACCACCGGCGGTAACGACTTTGTCGCCTGCGGTGAGCGATTCACGGAATTTGCGAATCTCTTTCTGACGTTTCGTCTGCGGACGAATCATGAAAAAATAGAAGATTGCAATCAAGGCAACCATCATCAGAATGCTCGACATTCCGCTGCCGGCTGCACTTTGTAAAAGAATGGATAGTGTTGTCATAATTTAGCTTTTAATAGTTTATACGTGTCGTCCCCGAAAAAATGAGACTCCACAAATATATAACAATTTTTTTACTCTTTTGTCAGAACGCCCTCTTTTTTCAGATTGTCGGCAATGGCATTCAACACACCGTTGACAAACTGCCCGCTCTTGGAGGTGCTGTACGACTTGGCCAGCTCGATATACTCGTTCAAGGTAACCCGGGTGGGAATCGACGGGAATTTGTAGAACTCGCTCATGGCCACCATCATGATGACAATATCCATGAAAGCGACCCGCTCGATCTCCCAGTTGCGGATAAAGTTCTCGATATAGCTGCGATACTCCTCGCCGTGAACCAGCGTGTTGCGGAAGAGTTCCTTGGCAAATTCGGCATCGTCGTCGTCCTTGAACATGGGCAACAAGGCTTGCGATTCACCTTTCTCTTCGCTGAACTGCTTGATGGTTTTGAGTACAAAGGTGGTAATGATTTCGAGGTCGTCGTTCCAGTAGAGCGATTTCTGTTCCAACAGGTCGAGCAACTCCTCGTCAGTGCAAAACATGTTCTTCACCACCTTCTTCCAAAACTCGCAATCGTTCTCGTACGAATCTTCGGGAGCCTCCATGTACTCTTTGTACCAATCGCTCTTGACAATCCGTTCCGAGAAGTCTCTCAAAAATTCGGGGTCGTTGGTCCAGGTAATCGGCTTTTTCTCGTGATAGTCCTTATAATCCTTGCAATTTCTCAACTGCTCGATAAAACGGTTGTTGACAAAACGCATGTTGGGATTCTTCTCCTCGGGGGTGGCCAGGAATTTCATGCGGGCGGCTTCTACCCGGGCAGCCTGCGTATCGGTCAGCTCCACCATCAAAGTCAGCAACAGATGATACAACTCGTAGGACTTTTCGAAGCTGAAAAAGAGTTCTTTCTCGGCATCCATCACCGTCTTGTCTTTCGTGAGAAAATAGGAATAGGCAATCTGTACGACTTTGGAACGGATTAGTATTCTGTTAATCATATTTTAATGAACTAAGTGTGCGGTTTACTTTTTCGGTCACTTTCTGTTCCGCCCCGGCCTTGAACCGGCCGAGCAAGAAAAATCTGCAAGCCGCACTATTCCCTTGCGATAGTGCGGCTTGCAGTGATAGCTGTCAGGCAATTATTCGATAGCCGATTTTTCCTTTTCGGGATTTTTGTAATAGATTTTACCTTCTATATATTCTTGCGTAGCGATGAGAACGGGTTTGGGCAGTTTCTCGTAGTAGCGCGAGATTTCAATCTGCTCACGGTTCTCGAACACCTCTTCGAGGTTGTCGTTGCACGAGGCGAACTCTTGGAGTTTCTTTTCCAGGTCGGCTTTCATTTCAACGGCAATCTGATTGGCCCTCTTGGCAATGATACAAACTGTTTCGTAAATGTTTCCCGTGTCGGAAGACAAAGCCACCATATCGCGTGTTACGGTGTTTGTCGGTGCATTTGTTTTCTTGTAATCCATTATTTTAAAGATTAATCTTTTACATATTTGTTGGCCACCTTGAATATATTCTCGGCCTCTTTGGTATATTCGCCCGAAGGATATTCGTTGATAAACGAGTAGTACTCGTCGATGACATCGCGGAACCGCTCGGGTTTCTTCTCTTCAATACTCTGCACGGCCTCCTGATATTTCGATTTCAAGATGAGCATCGAGAGGGTCTCCTTATAGCGGGTATAGGGATACTCCTTCAACGCATTCTGAGCGGTAATGATGGCCGACTGGTAGTTGTTGCCCATGTAGTTGCCCAGGTTATAGTAAAGCTGGGCATTGAGCAGCTCCTTGTAAACCAGCTTGTCTTGCAGTTCAAAGATAATATCTTGTGCCTCCTTGGCCCGCTCGCTGTTGGGGAAGTAGTCGAGGAAGCGTTGCATCTCGTCGATGGCCTTGTAGGTACCGCTCTGGTCGAGCTTGGCCTCGGGCGAATCGAGGTAATAGCCATAGCCACAATAGAAACGGGCCAACTCGGTATACTGCCCTTTGGGGTAATTCTTGTAGTAGGCCTGGAAATACTCGCCCGAAGTGACGTAGTCCTTGTTCAGATAGTAGCTGCGGGCCAAGAGATAAAGCGACTCTTCTGCTCGGTCGGTACCCTTGAATATGGCAACCAACTCTTCGAGCAAGGTAGCGGCTTGCATATACTTTTTCCGCTCGAAAGCCTTCTTGGCATAATCATATTTCAGCTCATAATCAGTGCTTTTGAGTATTTTGTTATACTCGCCGCACGAGACCAGAAGCAGGGCACAAACGATAAAACAGATTAATTTTCGCATTACTCGTTTCTTTATCAGTTTGCAAAGTTAGAGATTTAGGCCGAATTTGAAAAAGAAATAATAGAATTTTAACGATGGTCGGGACAAATAAGTTTCATTTGTCGGTCACACCCCGTTTTATATCGACCAACGCTCTCCTCCTCGACCGGCTCACCCGACCCGACGGGGAGACTTCCCTTCAACGGCTTCGACGGGTGGAGCACCAATATTCTTCACCCGTTCCTGCAAAACGGTGAGGCTACAATCTTGTTTTTACCCCCGCTTTATTCTATCTTTGCATTAGATTTGCACAAACAGGCCGCATACGCAACGTGCGCCAAAGCCGGTCGGACCCCGACCGGGAAACGATGTTTAGGCAACCGAATAAAGGGAATGAATATGATTAAACGACTTACCCGCCCCCGCGACGGCCGCATGTTAGGCGGCGTGTGCGCAGGCATCGGCGAATACCTGGGGATAGACCCTACCGTAGTGCGCATCATCTATGTGCTGCTCTCGATCGGAGCCATTGGTACACCCATCATCGTGTACCTCATACTCTGTTTGATCATACCCGAATCTTAACGAACCAGCCTGTGTCATGGATTTCAAACTGATCTCACCCTATCGCCCCACGGGCGACCAACCCGAAGCTATCGATGAACTGAGTCGGGGTGTGCTCGACGGCACCCCCTACCAGACGTTGCTGGGTGTCACGGGCTCGGGAAAGACCTTCACCATGGCCAACGTAATCGAGCGGGTGCAGAAACCCACCTTGATTCTGAGTCACAACAAGACGCTGGCGGCCCAGCTCTACAACGAGTTCAAGGGGTTCTTCCCCGAGAATGCCGTCGAGTATTTCGTCTCCTACTACGACTACTACCAGCCCGAGGCCTATATCCCCTCGACCGACACCTATATTGAAAAGGACCTGGCCATCAACGAAGAGATAGACCGCCTGCGGCTCTCCACCACCTCGGCCCTGCTGTCGGGACGAAAAGATGTGATTGTGGTCTCGTCGGTATCGTGCCTCTACGGCATCGGCAACCCCGAGGATTTTCACAGCAACGTCATCGAGGTGAAGGTGGGCGACAACATCGGCCGCAACCGGTTGTTGCGGCATCTGGTCGACTCGCTCTACTCGCGCAACGAGGTGGAACTCAACCGGGGCAATTTCAGGGTGAAGGGCGACACGGTCGACATCTACCTGGCCTACGACGATACCATTGTGCGCATCGAGTTCTGGGGCGAAGAAATCGAGGCGATACGCACCATCGACCCGGCCACGGGGAGCAGCACGGGCTCATTCGACGCCTACAAGATTTTCCCGGCCAACCTGTTTGTCACGACCAAAGAGCGCATCGACAAGGCCATCGGCGAGATTGAAATCGATCTGGGCAAGCAGGTGGAATTTTTCAAATCCATCGGGAAGGAGCTTGAAGCCAAACGGCTCTACGAACGGGTGACCTACGACGTGGAGATGATTCGCGAGATAGGCCACTGCTCGGGCATCGAGAACTACTCGCGCTACTTCGACGGCCGCGAGGCGGGCACCCGACCCTTCTGCCTGCTCGACTACTTCCCCAAGGACTTCCTCACCATCATCGACGAGAGCCACGTGACCGTGCCCCAAATCCGGGCCATGTACGGCGGCGACCGCTCCCGCAAGATGAATCTGGTGGAGTATGGCTTCCGCCTGCCGGCAGCGGTGGACAACCGCCCCTTGAAATTCGACGAGTTCGAAAGCCTGGCCCGGCAGATTATCTACGTGAGTGCCACACCGGCCGACTACGAACTCGAAAAGAGCGAAGGTGTCGTGGTCGAACAGGTGATTCGCCCCACCGGTCTGCTCGACCCGGTCATCGAGGTACGGCCCAGCCTTAACCAGATAGACGACCTGCTGGAAGAGATACAGCTGCGCATCGAGCGCGACGAACGGGTGCTGGTCACCACGCTTACCAAACGCATGGCCGAGGAGCTGAACAGCTACCTGGCCAAGCTCGACATCAGTTGCAACTACATACACTCCGACGTCGACACCCTCGACCGCATCAAGATTCTCGACGACCTGCGGGCCGGGGTCTACGACGTGCTCATCGGGGTCAACCTGCTGCGCGAGGGGCTCGACCTGCCCGAAGTGTCGCTGGTGGCTATCCTCGATGCCGACAAGGAGGGGTTCCTGCGCTCGCACCGGTCGCTCACCCAGACGGTGGGACGGGCCGCGCGCAACCTCAACGGAAGGGTCATCATGTATGCCGACCGCATTACCGAGAGCATGCAGAAGACCATCGACGAGACCAACCGCCGACGCGAGAAGCAGTTGGCCTACAACGAGGAACACCACATCACCCCCAAGGCCATACAGAAGGCCAAGAGTTCTATTCTCGGTGCCACCGCCGAAACTCAATCGCAACCCCAACCGGCCAAACCGACGAAGGGGACGAAACCGGCACCGGCAGCCCGGGCATACAGCGACGAATACCTCGAACATGTCGACGTGGCGGCCGACCCCGTGGTGAAATACATGAATCGCGAACAACTGCAAAAGGCCATCGAGCGCACCCGCCGACAGATGGTCGAGGCGGCCAAGAAGATGGAGTTCATCGAAGCGGCCCAGTATCGCGACGAACTGATAAAACTGGAAGATTTACTGCAACAGGCGGCAGCCGACAAGCCCACTGCCTGACGTCAAACCCATACCTTCAATGACGATGAAAGAGTACCGATTGCAAGACTGGCTGCCTACGACCCGCAAAGAGTTGGAATTACGAGGGTGGGACTATCTCGACGTGATTCTCTTCTCGGGCGATGCCTATGTCGACCACCCCTCGTTCGGAGCGGCGGTCATCGGGCGCATACTCGAAGCCGAAGGGCTGCGGGTGGCCATCGTGCCCCAGCCCAACTGGCAGGATGACCTGCGCGATTTCAAGAAGCTGGGTGCCCCCCGGTTGTTCTTCGGCATCTCGGCCGGAGCCATGGACTCGATGGTCAACCACTACACGGCCAACAAGCGCCTGCGCAGCGACGATGCCTACACCCCCAACGGACGGCACGGCATGCGTCCCGACTACCCCACCATCGTGTACAGCCGCATTCTCAAAGAGCTCTACCCCGATACGCCAGTCGTCATCGGCGGCATCGAGGCTTCGATGCGACGGCTCACCCACTACGACTACTGGCAGGACAAACTGCTGCCGGGAATCCTGGCCGAGTGTCCGGCCGACCTGCTCATCTACGGCATGGGCGAGCGTCCCGTCGTCGAGATTGCCCGGCGGCTGCAACGCGGTGAATCTATCGACCGACTGACCAACATACCGCAGACGGCCGTCATACGACCCCGTGCCACGATACCCTCGACCATCGAAGACGAGCACAACATCGTGCTGGCGTCGCACGAGGAGTGCCTGCAACACAAGCGCAAGCAGGCCGAGAATTTCCGCCACATCGAGGAGGAGTCGAACAAGTACCACGCCAAGCGGCTGTGGCAGAGCGTGGGCGAACGGGTTATCGTAGTGAATCCGCCCTATCCGCCCATGACCGAGGCCGAAATCGACGCCTCGTTCGACCTGCCCTATACCCGCATGCCGCACCCCCGTTACAAGGGGAAGACGATACCTGCCTACGAAATGATTAAATTCTCGGTCAACCTGCACCGGGGCTGTTTCGGCGGCTGTGCCTTCTGCACCATCTCGGCCCACCAGGGCAAGTTCATCGCCTCGCGTTCCAAAGAATCGATTCTCAAAGAGGTGGAACAAATCACGGCGATGCCTGATTTCAAAGGGTATCTGAGCGACCTGGGCGGACCCTCGGCCAACATGTACCGCATGCACGGCCAGAACGAGGAGTTGTGCCACAAGTGCAAACGCCCCTCGTGTCTCGCCCCCAAGATATGCCCCAACCTCAACGCCGACCACAGCGACCTGCTCGACATCTACCGGGCCGTCGACGCCCTGCCGGGCATCAAGAAGTCGTTCATCGGCAGCGGCGTGCGCTACGACCTGCTGCTGCACCGGCACAAGGACGAGGCGCTGAACCGCTGCACCCGCCGCTATACCGAGGAGTTGATTGCCCGGCACGTCTCGGGTCGGCTGAAAGTAGCCCCCGAACACACCTCCGACCGGGTGCTGGCCATCATGCGCAAACCCTCCTTCTCGCTCTTCGAGGAGTTCAAGCGGCTCTTCGACCGCATCGACCGTGAGCAGAGTCTCAACCAGCAGATTATCCCCTACTTCATATCGAGCCACCCGGGGTGCACCGAGGAGGATATGGCCGAACTGGCCGCTCTGACCAAACACATGAACTTCAAGTTGGAGCAGGTACAGGATTTCACCCCTACCCCCATGACCCTCTCGACCGAGATTTACTACACCGGCATACACCCCTACACGGGCGAAAAGGTCTTTACCGCCCGCAAGCCCGAGGAGAAGCTGAACCAGCGCAAATACTTCTTCTGGTATCTGCCCGAGAAGCGCAACGACATACAGAGTTCGCTCAGACGCATGCACCGCTACGACCTGCTCGAGAAACTCTACGGCAACGTGCCTTGGCGCAAACCGGCCCACCTTGTGGGCGAGAACCGGCCACCCCGCGACGAAAAAAGGAAACCGAACAAAAAATAATCTATAAACCGTTATTTATGAATAAATTAAATTGTATGATGATGGCAGGAACTTTATTGGTAACGGCCTGTCAGCCGACCGGGAAAACCGGTGACATTATCGGCAAGCAACCCGTAAAAGTCGAAAACGGCATCATGACTACCGAGGTGCTCATGGCGTTCGGCCGGGTGAGCGACCCCGTGGTTTCGCCCGACAAGAGCAAAATCCTGTTTGGGGTAACCTACGAGAACGTGGAGCAGAACAAGAGCAACCGCGAGCTGTTCGTGATGGACATCGACGGACAGAACAAACGTCAGATTACCTGCACCCCCGAGTCGGAGGGTAACGCCGTGTGGATAAACGGAGGCAAACAGATTGCCTACCTCTCGGGCAAGAGCGGCGACTCGCAGCTGTGGATCATGGAGGCCGACGGCAGCAACGCCCGTCAGATAAGCCACCACGAGAAAGGGGTACACGGATTCCTCTTCTCGCCCGACGAGAAACATATCCTCTTCATCGGCAATGTGAAATACAGCCAGAAGGCTTCGGACATCTACCCCGACCTCGACAAGGCTACCGGCCGCGTCATCGACGACCTCATGTACAAGCACTGGGACGAGTGGGTCGAGGAGATTCCGCACCCCTACATCGCCTCGTTCGACGGTAAAGAGCTTTCCGACATCGTCGACATCATGGAGGGCGAACCCTACGAGTCGCCCATGAAACCCTTCGGCGGTATCGAGTCGTTTGCCTGGACCCCCGACAGCAAGGCGGTAGCCTACACTAGCCGCAAGAAGACGGGGCTGGAATACTCCATCTCGACCAACTCCGACATCTACCTCTATGACCTGGGCTCGAAACAGACCCGCAACCTCACCGAGGGCATGATGGGCTACGACACCACGCCGGCCTTCTCGCCCGACGGCAAATACATGGCCTGGGGCAGCATGGAGCGCGACGGTTACGAATCGGACAAGAACCGCCTCTTTGTCATGAACATGGCAACCGGCGAAAAACAGGACCTCACGGCCGACTTCGATTACAGCACCGACGAATTGGCCTGGGCTCCCGACGGACAGTCGCTCTTCATTCGCTCGGCCTATCAGGGCGAGGTACACATCTTCCGCGTGGGTCTCGACAAGAAAATCGAACAGATTACCACCGGCTACTACGACTACGCTTCGCTGGCTCCCGTGAGCGAGAACTGCCTCATCGCCATGCGTCACTCCATGTCGCAACCCGACGAGATTTACAGCGTCAACCCCCAGAGCAAGGAGGTGAAAGAGCTCTCGTTCGAGAACAAGGATATCCTCGACCAACTCACCATGGGTAAGGTGGAAGAGCGCTGGATCACGACCACCGACAACAAGAAGATGCTCACTTGGATTGTCTATCCTCCCCACTTCGACCCCTCGAAGAAATATCCCGCCATTCTCTACTGCCAGGGCGGCCCGCAACAGGCTGTCAGCCAGTTCTGGTCCTACCGCTGGAACCTGCAACTGATGGCGGCCAACGGCTATATCGTCATCGCCCCCAACCGTCGCGGTCTCTACGGCTTCGGTCAGGAGTGGCTCGAACAGATTAGCGGCGACTACGGCGGCCAGAACATGAAGGACTACCTCAGCGCTACCGACGAGATGAAGAAAGAGCCTTATGTCGACGGCGACCACATGGGTGCCGTGGGTGCCAGCTACGGCGGCTTCTCGGTGTACTGGCTGGCCGGCCATCACCAGAAACGGTTCAAAGCCTTCATCGCCCATGCCGGTATCTACAACCTCGAACAGCAATATGTCGAAACCGAAGAGATGTGGTTTGCCAACTGGGATATGGGCGGCGCACCCTGGGACAAGACAAACGCTACGGCTCAACGCACGTTTGCCACTTCGCCCCACAAATTCGTAGACCAATGGGACACGCCTATCCTCATCACCCACGGCGAATATGACTTCCGTATCCTCGCCTCGCAAGGCATGTCGGCCTTCAATGCGGCCAAACTGCGCGGCGTGCCGGCCGAGATGCTCATCTTCCCCGACGAGAACCACTGGATTCTGAAACCGCAGAACGGCGTGCTGTGGCAACGGATTTTCTTCCGCTGGCTCGACCGCTGGCTGAAACCTCAAACCCAAACCGAGAATCCGGAACCGGCGAAATGATCGAATTTGACAATCTCACCTTTATTTATGACAACAAGCCCTTGATGCAACACTTCACGTGTTGCATCGCCCGGGGCGAGAAAGCGGTGCTTTACGGTCCTTCGGGGCACGGTAAAAGCACCCTTCTTGCTTCGGTACCCGGCTTTGTCCGTCCCGACGAGGGGACTATCCGCATCGACGGCCGCACGCTCGACTCCTCGACCGTGCAACAGGTGCGCCGACGCATCGCCTGGCTGCCCCAGGAGTTTACCCTCCCCTACGACACGGTGAAGGAGCTGATTGAAGCCCCGTTCCGATTGCGTATAAACCAGGCGCAGATGCCTTCGCGCGAAACGGTCCTGCACCACTTCGAGCTGCTGGGGCTGGAACCCGAACTGTATGACAAACGCTCGATAGAGATTTCGGGTGGACAGCGGCAACGCATCATGATTCTCATAACCGCCCTGCTGCACAAAGAGATTGTGCTGCTCGACGAACCCACCTCGGCCCTCGACCCCGACTCCATCGCCCGGGTGGTCGACTACATTCACGGGTGGCACGAGGCTACCGTGCTGATGGTATCGCACGACGACCGCTTCATCAACGCGTTCGACCGCAAAATTTATATCGGAGACTGACTTATGGAAACGATAAACATCGGCTATGGCCACATGGTACTGGGATTTCTGCTGCTGATTATCCCCACCTATTTTCTCTACCGCTACCGCACCGGCCTGGTGAAAGACACGCTGTGGGCTGCCCTGCGCATGACGGTACAACTCTTCTTCATCGGGTTCTACCTCGAATATCTGTTCCTGTGGGACAGCGTGTGGATTAACCTGTTGTGGGTGCTCTTCATGATTGTGATTGCCTCGTCGACGGTATTGAAACGGACCAAACTCCCCTTGAAGATGCTCTTCATGGCCGTATCGGTAGCCTTCCTCGTCTCGCTGCTCATCATCGACCTCTACTTCCTGGGGCTGGTGGTTCGTCCCGAAAAGATATTCACGGCCCGCTACTTCATACCCATCAGCGGCATGATACTGGGCAACATGCTGTCGGCCAACGTGATTGCCCTCAACTCGTTCTACGGTTCACTCAACCGCGAGCGACAACTCTACCTCTATCTGCTGGGCAATGGAGCCTCGCCGGGCGAATCGCTCGCCCCCTTCATGCGCGAGGCGCTCATCAAATCGTTCAACCCTACCATTGCCTCGATGGCGGTGATGGGTCTCATCGCCCTGCCCGGCACCATGACCGGCCAGATACTGGGAGGCAGCAGCCCCAGCGTAGCCATCAAATACCAGATTCTGCTGATGATAGCCATCTTTGCCTCGTCGCTCATCTCGGTGCTGCTCACCCTGTGGATTTCGCGCCGGAAGAGTTTCGACCGATATGGCATGATGCGATTTTAAAGAGCCATCTCTTCCCGGTTCTTCTTCAACCGGGCCTTGAAAGCCTCGGGCTTGTCGTTAAGGATAAGCGATTCGGGGAAATCGGTCTCGGCCAACAACGGATAGAGCCAGTGATAATCGGCTATCGAGAATGAAATGTGGGCGTCGCTGCCCAGGATAACCGGCTGTTCGTAGCGTTTGCACAGGCGCAGGATTTCGAGATTGTTGTCACGGGCCTTTGTTTTGTGCCGATAGGGATTGAGCGAACTGTTGTTGATTTCGAGCAACACGCCGTTCTCCTTGGCCGCCAGTACCAGCGGCTCGAAAAGCAGGTCGGCCGTACCGTCGCCCGGGTGACTGATGATATCGATGTGGCGATTACCTATCGCCCCCAGTACCGCCTCGGTATTCTGATCGACAGTACCCGGCTGGTAGCACAACGAGTGCAGTCCGGCGATGCGCAAGTCGAGAAAGCGGAAATAGTGCTCTTCCAAATCGAGATGCCCCTTATAGTCGATGATATTGATTTCGGCTCCCAACAGCAGCTCCACCCCGTACATGTGACGAGGCACCACCGGCAAATTGCGGAAATAGATATCGGAACAGGTACCGGGGATACCGCTCGTGTGCTCGGTAATACCCAACAGTTGCAGCCCCTTGTCGGCCGCCGCCTGCACCATCTCTTGCAGAGTGCTGAATGCGTGGCCGCTGGCTATCGTATGCGTGTGTACATCGAGAAGAATATTCATAACAAATCCTGTTTTATCGTTCTGCAAAGATACGAGAAAGCGGCCAACCCCAAGCCAAGCTCTCCTGAGATTTTACAACATTCGGTCTATCTTCTCTGTCAAAAAACAAGAAGGACAACGAAAAATACCCTCCCCCGACACAGCGATAAAAGATAAGGGACGGTTACTGGTAGGTGGCAATCATCTCGTTGCAGGTGTTGATGATGTTTTGTTGCGTCTGTATGTTGTGCTTGATGTATGCCGAATTGGGGTCTTCAATCAGTTTCACCTGCAAACGGGCCAGCTCTTCAATAGCCCGGTTACGGCGGATTTCCCACTCGACCCGACGGGACGGGTCGCTCTGGCTGCTGCCGGTCGAAGCCGGTGCCGCGACGGAGGGTACAACCACTACACCCGAACCACCGCCGGCACTACTGCCGGCCGAGGCATCGTTCCCGGCCGTAGCCACACCCGGAGTTTCGAGTCCGTTGCCGTCGAGCCGGTTGCCCTCTTCGTCGAAGATGAAGACCTCGCCGCCGCTCTTGAAACAGAATACCCCAAAACCCGAGCGGGAGGCACTCGAAAAGCTGTTCGAGGGGAGCAGGAAGATTTCGCGCCCCGTCCTGTCGATATACCCGACCCGACCGTTGCGGGCTACCCGGGCAAAGCCCTGGTCGAACCAGTTCACCCGACTGTATATGCAAGGGATTACCTCCTCGCCCTGCTCGTTTACGAAACCATATTTACCCTGTTGGGCCACGGCTACCATTCCTTCCCGGCAGATTTCTATTTTGTTGTATCGGGCCGGGGTCAGTACGTTCTGCTTGGCATCGACAAAACCATAGAGGCCACCTTCGCTGTAATAGAACAGATTGGAGGTACAGACACCCATCGACTTGTATCGCGTGGTCGAAACAAACTTGCCCGTCTTGTCGATAAGGCCATAGCTCCCATGGAGGCATACCGGAGCTACATCGCCGTAAAAAAAGTCGGCCGATTCGAACTGACAGGGTATCACCTCGCGCCCCGTCGCATCGACATAGCCATAAAGCCCCTCTTCGTTCTGCACACAACCCAAGCCGTTGCAGAACGCCATCGCATTCCAGTAAATCAGAGGGGTCACCTCGTTGCCGTCGGCATCGATATACCCCTTTCTCCAATTCTGCTCGACCACAGCCAGTCCTTCGCTGAAATCATCGGCAGAATTGTAACGGCAGGGAACCACCAGATTCCCCTCGGTATCGATATAGCCATAGTTGAAATCCTCGTCATGCACTCTCGCCCGACCCTCGTAGAAGCCCCCCTGCGGCTCGAGACCGTCCGGCATCGGGAACTCCTGCATCGCACTGTCGCGACAGACAAAGAGCTTGTTGTCCCCCTCTTTCGGGGAAACCAACACTCCACCGGGCTCTATATATACCGACTCGTAGATGCAGGGTATCACCTCGTGCCCCTCCTCATCGATACAACCGAAGACACCTGTCTCGCGCCCCGATTCGGTCCTGGTCTTCATCATCACCCGGGCCAGGCCGTTCTCAAAATTGTCGATGAACGAATATTTCAAATGCAGGTTGAGAATATAGGGCGTAATCTCTATCTTTTCCTTTTCCTGTTTTTTGCCTCCTCCGCAGGCCGACAGAAGCAGCAAGAAGGCCACCGAGCCCAACAGGCGGGCTCCAATAGTCGTGTGTTTCATTGTCCTCAATTTCTTATGTTCCCCAAAAATAACCAATTCTTTCCAATGAAAGAAGGGTATCGCCCGACAAATTATCGTCCCGCCCGTTTTTCTGTGCGGCTCAATACAACAAGGGCTGTATCGAACGAATCGACACAGCCCCCGAAGTTATGGTACAGGACAAGAGCCGTCAGACAGACTGCTCGATGGTCCAGACAAAGGCCCGCAGCCCCAACTGAGGTTTGGCCTCGTCCATCTGCTTCAATCGTTTCAGCAAGGGTTCCACCTTGTCGTCGTCGACCATGGTGATGATGGCCGAGCACATCGAAGGCCAGGCGTGGCTGCCATAGTGGGGCTCGCCCGTCTTGGAACCCCGTCCGCGCATCTGCTCGAAATAGGAGTATCCCCGGCACGACAACTTGTCGAGCGTCTCGACAATCTGGGTATAGTGAGCTTGGTCAAAAGTGATAAAAACCGATTTCATACTTGAAAGTTGTTTTTTAGAGTCCGGCCCCCTATTCCCCTTTTTTGTAGGAAGAGAGATAGGGAACCGAACGTGATATTTTACAGAGTGGAATTACTCGATGTCAAGCGCTCGTGGTGTTGCCTGCGGTGGCGTTTCACACCCACCGAGGCAAATACGCAATAGAGCACCGGGATAAGAATAAGGGTGAGAATGGTCGACACGGTGAGACCGCCGATTACCGCCGTACCCATGGGGCGCCACATCTCCGAACCTTGGCCGGTACCCACAGCCATGGGCACCATACCCAAGATGGTGGTGAGGGTAGTCATGATTACCGGACGCAGACGGGAGTGACCGCCCTTGACCACGGCCTCGCGGATACCCATGCCCCGCTCGCGGTTCAGCGAAATGTAGTCGATAAGCACGATACCGTTCTTCACCACGATACCGATAAGCATGATGGCTCCAATCAACGACATCACGTTGAGGGTGTTGCCCGAGAGCCACAGGGCCAGGAAGACGCCCGAGAAGGCGAAGGGCAATGAGAACATGATAATGAACGGGTAGGTCAACGATTCGAACTGAGCCGCCATGACGATGAACACGAGTATGATAATGAGGTACATGAGCATGAAGAGGTCGCTGAACGAATCCTGCTGGTCTTCATACGAACCCGACAGCTGGATAGAGATGCCCGAGGGTATCGACATCTGGTCGATTTTCTTCTGGGCCTCGGCCACCACCTCGCTCATCGCGGCACCCGACAGAATGGCCGACACGGTGTTGATACGCTCGCGGTCCTTGCGCTCGATGGTAGGCGGCGAGAATCGCTCGACCACGGTACCCAGTTCCTTGATACGTACCCCCTTGCCCTGGGCATTGTAGACCATGATGTTTTCAATATCCTCAATCGAGGTACGGTATTCGGGGGCATACATCACCTTGATGTCATACTCTTCACCCTCTTCGCGGAACTGCGAGGCGGTGGCACCGTTGATGCGGTTGCGCAGATAGGTGGCCGCCGTGGTAAGGTTGAGACCGTTAAGGGCCAGTTTCTCGCGGTCGAAGTCGACTTGATATTCGGGCTGATAGTCGCCACGACTGATGCGCACCTCACTCACGCCCTTGATTTCGCGGAGCAGGGCTGCCAGTTGGGAGGCCACGCTGTCCGACTCCTCGAAGGAGTAGCCGTAGATTTCATAGTCGATGGTAGTCTCACCACCCATGGCCGACATACCGCCACCCAGGTTCACCTGCGATTTCTTGATTTCGGGGTAGCCGGCCAGGTCCTTACGCATGAGGTCGCAAATCTCCGACAGAGTGCGCTTGCGCTTGTCGGGATCGCTCAGACTGATGTTGTAGGTAATGATGTGCGAACCGTTGTCGGACATCGACGCATAGACGTTATCGGTACTGGCCTGGCCTACGGTAAAGTTGCACACCTCGATTTCGGGGTACTGCTCCATCCATTGATGATAGAGACGCATGGCCACATCTTTCGAAATCTCTGTGCGGGTACCGATAGGCATCTCGACGGTCACCCCGATACGGGCATTATCCTGGGTGGGCATGAACTCCGACCCCACGAAACGCACCAGGAAGAGGCTGAGCACGAAGAACGACATACAACCCACAATGACAATGGTGCGGTGACCTACGGCCCAACGCAACAACCGGGCATAGCCGTTGTCGAACGCATCGAGCCCCTTCTCGATAGGACCGTATAGCAGTTTGAACGTGCGGGATTGCTTGGGTTGCAACTTCAACAGGCGCGAGCAGAGCATGGGGGTAAGCGAGAGGGCACACACGATGGAGATGACCATGATGATGGTGACCATCCAGCCCAACTGCTTGAAGAGCACACCTGTCATACCGGTTACCAGCGTGAGGGGGAAGAACACGGCGATAAGCGTGAGCGTAGAGGCAACGACCGAGAGGCCCACCTCGTTGGTTCCGTGCACGGCCGCCTGCCGGGGCTCACTACCCCGCTCGATGTGATTGGTCACATTCTCGAGCACCACAATGGCATCGTCGACCACCATACCGATGGCAATGGAGAGCGACGAGAGCGAAATGATGTTGAGCGAGTTGCCGGTGGCCGCCAGATAGATGAACGAAGCTACCAGCGAGATGGGTATCGTGATAACGATAATCATCGTGGCCCGCCAGCGTCCCAGGAAGAGGAACACCACAATCGAAACGAATATCAGGGCCAGTACCACGGTCTCGAACAGGGTGTCGATGGTGTTGCGGATATTGTCGGAGGTATCGATAATCACACCCAGTTTCACGTCGCTGGGCAGGTTCTTCTGCAAGCGAGGCAAGGCCTTCATCACCTCGTTGGAGATTTCGACCGAGTTGGCACCCGACTGTTTCTGAATCACAATCATGGCACCCTGCACGCCGTTGTTGTAGGTCTCCTGGGCACGCTCCTCGACCGAGTCGTGCACCACGGCCACATCGTGCAGATAGATGCTTTTTCCGCCGAAAGTACCTACCACGATATCGTTCATCTGCGAAGCATCGCTGAACTCGCCCTGCACCCGCAGCGAATAGGTTTCGGAACCCACGTCGAACGTACCACCCGGCACGTTGCGGTTCTCGGCTCCGATGACCGAGGCGATAGTCTCAATCGTGAGGTTGTAGGCTTCGAGCTTCACAGGGTCGACATAGATCTGAATCTCCCGCTCAGGCGCACCACTGATCGACACCGAACCTACCCCGCTGATGCGGGCCAACGGGCTGGCCACGTTGTCGTCGAGAATCTTGTACAGGGCCGGCATACTCTCCTGGGCCTGTACCGAGAGAATAACGATAGGAATCATGTCGGAGCTGAACTTGAAGATGATGGGGTTCTCCGCATCGTCGGGGAGTTCGGTCGTGACCATATCGAGCTTGTCGCGCACGTCGTTGGTAAGTACGTCGATATCCTCGCCATACTCAAATTCGAGGGTGATGAGCGACATGTTCTCCTTTGAATCCGAGGTGATGTGCTTCAAGTCGCTCACGGCGTTAAGGGCATTTTCCAGCGGCCGGGTCACGTTGTTCTCGACATCGGCGGCACTGGCCCCGGGATAGGCGGTCATCACCATAATCATGTTGGTCTCGATGTCGGGATAGAGGTCGATAGGCAGTTTGGTATAGGAAAAGATACCCAGAATGGCCACGGCCACGAAACAGAGCGAGGTCATGATAGGTTTCTTTACCGAACCTTCGTATAGACTCATAAATTTTTTTCTTTAAGGGTGAATGGTTTTAGTGAAACTGGAAGGCCGACGGTTACTCTACGACTTTGACCTCGGCACCGTCTTTCAGGCGGGACTGACCGGCAACGACCACCTCCGAGCCGTTCTCGACACCCGAAAGGAGTTCATAGCTCGTGTCCATGTGGCGCCCAAGCTGCACTTGATTGAACGATACCTTCCCGTCTTTATAGACATAGACAAAGCGGTCGCCCGAACCCGAACGCTTGACAACGGCCTGGTCGGGAACCACCACACGGTTCACGCTGCCGAAGTCGATGTTGACCCGGGCAAACATTCCCGGCCGAATGCGGTTGTCGGCATTGGGGATATTGATTTCGGTCACGAAGGTACGGGTGGCCGGGTCGATGGTGGGGTGAATGAGCGATACCTTACCCTTGAAGACCTCGTCGCCGTAGACCTCGACATTGACGTCGACCGGCATACCCAGCTTCACTTTGGTGAAATCGCTCTCCGACACGTTGACCTGCACCTTGACCGGCTGTATCTGCATCACGGTGAGAATGGCTCCCGTAGCCAGGTCGCCGTTATCGTAGTTGCGGGCAGTCACCACGCCGTTGGTGGGGCTCACCAACACGGTATTCTCGTCGAGATTCTCATAGGAGGTTTTGGCCGTTTCGTACTGCGTGCGCATCTGGTCGACCTGTTGTTGCGAGGCACCACCTACGGCAAACAGCTCCTGTACCCGCTTATATTCCAGTTCGAGGTTGTCGAGTTGGAGTTTCTGCTGTGCCAGATTGGCCCGATCGAGGTCGACCAGCTTCTGCCCGGCCTTGACGTGGTCGCCCACCTCGACATAAATCTTCTTGATGCGGTTGGGAAGCGACGAACTGATGAGATTGCGTTTATAGGGTTCAATCGTGGCCGTGTAGGAGACGACTTGAGGGACGGCCTGCTCGGTGACCCGGGCTACCTTGACGAGTTGAACCGTTTCCTCCTCGGTCTGTTCGGTCGACTCTTTCGCCCCCGAACAGGCCACAAACAGCAGGGCCGCACATGCAGCCGCCATGCCAATCAAAAGTTCTTTTTTCATATAGTCGTTTTCTTATATTATTCGGTGTGCGTTTATTTAGAGTCCTGGGCGGGCAGCCGGTACTGTTCCAGATTGGTGTTCCCCAGCAGTAACTGCAAATCGGACTTGGCCGCCAGAAAATCGTAGATGGCCTGATTGTATGAGAGGCGCGAATTGGTGAGAGCCAAATCGGCGTCGTTGAGCTCGATGAAGGTGGCCGACCCTATCTCGAAACTCTTCTGCATGATGGCATATGCCTTCTCGGCCTGCCGCACCCCCTCTTTGTTGGAGGCTATCTGCTTGACCGACTTCTGTATGTTGTCCATCGACATCTGCACCTGCATCGAGAGGGTATTTTTAAGATTGTCGCGCTGCAAGCCCAGTTGCAACACGTTCGACTTGGCTTGCTTGATGCGGAAGTGACGTGCCCCGCCCTGGAAGATGGGAAGAGACAACGAGAGCCCTACCGTAGAATAGGGACTCCAACGAAAGTCATCGAACACACCGCCGTAGCTCATCGAAATCCAGTTGTAGTTGGCCGTGGCCGACAAGGTGGGAAACCAGGCCATGCGTTGCACGTCGACCGCCTTTTTCAGATAAGCCGTCTGCAAGTCCAACTGGCGCAAGTCGGTATTCTGTTCGAGCGAGGTATCGATATTGAGCGTCTCCTCATACATCGAAGCCTCATAGTCTTCGAGGCGGTCGGTAAGGGCAATCTCTACCGTCATATCGATACCCATCAACACTTTCAGTTGCAGTTTGCTCAACTTCACACTGTTCTCGGTTTGCAAAAGCGTGGGTTCCAGATTGCGCACCTGCACCTCGGCCCGCAATACATCGTACTCCGAGGCGGTTCCCTGCTCGAACTTGTGCTTGTAGTCCTGGGCATTGAGCACAGCATTGTCGTAGCTCATCTTGATTACCTCGTAGGAGTTCTGGGCCAGCAGCAGACTGTAATAAGCCTTCTCGACCTGATTAACCAGACTGAGACGCGAAGAGCGGGCAGCCTCGACGGCCTGCTCGATGTCGGCACTCGACATCTGTACACTTTTCCACAACTGGGGAGCGATGAGAGGCAACGAGGCACTTAACCCTATTGAATAGGTGTTGTCGGTTCCCACCTTCATGCCGGTTTCGCCCGACGAAGAGGTACCTCCTCCCAACTGCGGCAACTGAAACTCAGGGTGCAGTTGTCCTATCGTGTTGTATATGGGAGCAAACATGGCACTCATGTCGAAAGCCTCGGAATCCATATACATCGTCTGCTTCTCGATGGTTCGGCTATACGAGGCCGACCCGTCAATGCGGGGGAAAAGGCCGGCGATGGTCTCCTTCTTGGAGTAATCTTTCTTGTCGATTTCCATATCGGCAACCTTGACCGTGGGATTTTCGTTAAGGGCAATACCGATAGCGGTCTTCAAATCGAGCGTCAACGTCTGGTCCGGCTGCGGGGTCTGGGCCTGCAAAAAGCCTGGCACAAGCGACAAGAGCCACAGGGCAGCGACTCGGGACACGAGTTTGCTTCTATTCATCATCTTTTCGATTATTAAGGTTCTTTACTTACTCTACGTATATGCTACTACAATGTATTTATTACTATTTTAACAGGCTATTTGTTTTCATACCGGGCAAAAAATTCGTCGGTATACCGAACCCCTTCGGGGGTAGCGATACCTCGAATGAAGCTCTTGAATATGGTTTCGAATATTTCGGTAAAAGTGTATTTCGACTTAAACACCTGGTCGGCATTTTTCAACAGCTCAAATTGCAGGGAGAGCAACGTGGAGACAATCTCCAAATTGATGTCGCCGCGTATCATACCCTCGCCTATCCCCTGCCGCAACAACTCGACTATGGCCCGCTTGTGTACCTCCTTCTCCCGCTCATAGCGCTCATAGACCTTGGGGTAGTAGCGCTCCATGTCGATAAAGTAGGCCGGGCTGGCATTGCGCATGAACCGAAGTATATCCTCATGCACTTTCAACAACAGCTCGATGACATTCTGCCGTTGGGTATAGTAGGCCTTCAACCGGACGTTGCGCTCCTCCTCGGCCTTTTCAAGACAGGCCAGCAGCAACTCGTTCTTCTCCTTGAAATTCTCATACAAGGTACGTTTCGACATGCCCAACCGAGTGGCAATCATGTCCATCGTGACAGCCTTGATGCCATAGTGCAGGAACATGGGTGTAGCCTGTTCGATGATGCGCAGTTGTAATTCGGTGTACATATTTCCCAACTTAAAGCGGGACAAATGTATGGAAAACTTCAAAAACTCGAAAAGTTTTCCGAGACATATTCTCCGACTACACTGTTAATAATCATAAACAAAAGAGCGTGACTGCAAGATAAAAAACGATAGCATCTTGAAGATGCACATGCCATCTCTCTCACCGTCGTCCTCTCCCCCCATTCACCGGCCTCGTGCTACCGCTCCCTACCCCACAGATTCAAAAAAAAGAGACCCGGTTCGTGAGAACCGGATCTCTATATTTCCAATTATGCTAATACACGGTTTCTTACTGGCCCTCGCCGATGGTAGCAATGATGCCCATCTTGGATTCGGCAAAGAATTTGAGGATATAATCGATTTCGGGACTGGGCGTCACCACCTCCTTGATACGCAAGATGGCATTTTCGAGGCTGGTACCCGACGAGTAAACCTGACGGTAGGCCAGAGCAATATTCTCGATGGTAGCTTCACTGAACCCGGAACGACGGAGAATAAAGGCATTGATACCCTTGTACATGATGGGGTTGTGTGCAGCCAAGATGTAAGGGGGAATATCTTTGCCCGTGCGACAACCACTCTTGACGAGGGTCCAACTACCTACCCGGCACTTCTCTTTCACAATGACACGACCGGCCAAAATGGCTTTGCTGTGAATGTGGCATTCGCCGGCCAGGTCGCAATCGATACCCAAGATGCAATCGTCGTCGACCCGACAATCGTGGCCGATACGGGTTCCTTTCATCATGCAGATATTGTTGCCGATGACGGTCTCGCCATCGGAATGGGTGGCGCGGTTGATGATTACATACTCGCGAATGGTATTGTTATCGCCCACAGTCAGTCGGGTAGGCTCTCCCTTATAGTGGAAGTCCTGCGGTTCGGCACCGAGGATAGCCCCCTGAAAGACCCGGTTATTCTTTCCCATGACCGTTCCTGCCAATATACTGGCATAGGGATATATCACGCAGTTGTCACCGATGACAACGTCTTTGTCGATATAGGCAAAGGGGTGAACGGTTACGTTGTTCCCGATTACCGCTTTGGGGTCGACATAGGCTAACGGACTAATCATAGTATCTAATTTTTACGTTTTTTACTTGGTTTCTTCCTCGATTTCACGACCACCACCCAACGCCTGGTAAAGGTTGATGACGGCTACCATGCATTGATAGGAGTCGGAGACTTGCGACAACTGGGCATTGAGCAACGACTGTTGGGCCGTGAGCACTTCGAGGTAGGTCGAGGTTCCCAGGGTCATCAACGACATGGTCGACTCGACAGCCTTCTCAAGCGAGGCTACTTGCAGGTCACGGTTGACAAGTGTCTCTTTGGTGGATTGAATCTGATAGAGGGCATTGCTCACTTCGGCACCGGCATTGAGAATAGCCTGTTGGAAATTGATGGCGGCTATCTTCTGTTGAGCCTTGGCGGCTTTGAGGTTGGCAATGTTGCTACCCCGGTTGAAGAGGGGCTGAACCAGCGAGGCGGCAGCCGAAAGCAACAACTTGCCGGGATTGACTATGGCACTACCGGCCGAGTTGGTCCAACCGGCCGACCCCGAAATCACGATGTTGGGATAGAAGGCCGAACGGGCTATGTTGGTCGAATAGTAGGCCGCAGCCAGCGAGAGTTCGGCCGAGCGTACATCGGGACGGTTGGCCAACAGTTGCACGGGTACGCCCACCTGATACATCTCGGGGAGTTGCTGATCTTGGAGTTTGCCTCGCTTGATGGTTTGCGGTGCTTGATACAACAGGGTCGAGAGCGAGTTCTCGGTCTCGCGAATCTGCTGGCGCAACGAGGGTATCGAGGCGGCAATCATGTAGTTGTTGGCTTCGCTTTGAGCTACGGCAGCCTCGTTGGTCATACCGCCGATTTTCATGGCCTTGATAGTCTCGACACTCTTCTGCCAGGTCATGGCGGTCTCCTCGGTAATGGCGAGTTGTTCGTCGAGCATCAGCAAGGTGTAGTATCCGTTGGCAATCGTGGCGATAATCTGCGTGCGCACAGCCTGTTTGTAGGCCTCGCTCTGCATCAGCATCGCCTTGGCATTCCGCTCGGAGTTGAGCAAGCGGCCGAAGATGTCGATTTCCCAACTGGCGGTAACGGGAGCATTGTAGGTCCACTGCCCCTTGCTGCTGTCGAAGCTGCTCACGCCGCCTTGCGGGGTGAGGCTCAACGAGGGCAGGAAGGCCAACCGGGCAGCCGTGAAACTGGCTTGGGCAGCCTCGACCTGCAACATGGCCGTCTGCAAGTCGCTGTTCTTTTCCAATCCCGTGCGAATGAGTTCCTGTAACGTGGGGTCGGTGAAGACCTCCTCCCAGGGCAAATCGCCGAAGCTCACCGAGTCGGCAGCCAGGGTATCGGTATCCGAAACGGTATCGCGGAACAACCCCTCTACCGTTATATCATCGGGGCGATGGTATTTATTATATATGTAGCAACTGTTGAACGTGGTCGCCATAGTTAAGCCACATACGACATATAAAAGGATTCGTTTCATATATTCTCTGTTTTATATAGAGTTCAATTTTATTTGGAATACTGCTCGATTTCCGTGAGGACTTCCGAGTTGCCCAAATCGTCCCATTTGAGCGGCTTGATTTTCTCCTGGATAATCTCGAATACCACGAACAGAGCCGGCACAATAAATATCTGACAAATCATACCGATGAGCATACCACCCACGGCACCGGCACCCAGGGTTCCGTTACCATTGGCACCTACACCGCTGGCAAACATCATAGGCAACAGACCGATAACCATGGCCAACGAGGTCATCAAGATAGGACGCAAACGGGCTGCGGCTCCGTCGATAGCGGCATTGATGATAGGCATACCGGTACGACGACGGTCGAGAGCGAACTCGACAATAAGAATCGCATTCTTGGCCAACAGACCGATAAGCATAATCAAGGCAATCTGCAAATAGATGTTGTTCTCAACTCCCATGATGAGGGCGAAGATGAAGCTACCGGCCAGACCGAACGGTATCGAAAGGATTACCGACAGCGGAAGCACGTAGCTCTCGTACTGGGCACTCAACAACAGGTAGACGAATACCAGACAGAGCACGAAGATGATGGCCGTGGTACCGCTGCTCGAACTTTGCTCCTCACGGGTCATACCCGAGAACTCATAACCGTAACCTACCGGCAGCGTCTCGGCGGCTACCTCTTCGAGTGCCTTGATGGCCTCGCCCGAACTGTAACCGTCGGCCGGGTTACCGTTGATCTTGATAGAGGTAAACATGTTGAAGCGGTTGATGTTGTCGGGACCGTACACCTTACGCAACGTAATGAAGTTGGTGATGGGTGCCATCTCGGAACCGTTGCGAATCTTGATGTTGTTGAGGCTCTCGGGGCTGACACGGGCACTGGGCTCGGCCTGGATCATGACCCGGTAGAGCTTACCGAACCGGTTGAAGTTCGACGAGTACATACCGCCAATGTATCCTTGCAGGGCGGAGAGCACATCGCTCGGGCTGATACCGGCCTGTTTGCACTTGGCCACGTCGACATCGACCATGTATTGCGGGAACGAAGGGTTGAAGGTGGTCGAAGCCATGGAAATCTCGGGCCGCTTCATCAGCTCGGCCAGGAAATCCTGCGTCACCTCGTAGAAGCGGTCGAGCGAACCACCGGTCTTATCCTGCAAGTTCAACTCGAAACCGTTACTGATACTGTAACCCGGAATCATAGGCGGTGCGAAACAGAGCACACGGGCATCTTTTATCTCGATGGCAAACTTGGAGTAGAGAGCCCCGATTACCGAGTTGGCGTCCATACCCTTGCCGGTACGTTCGCTCCAATCTTTCAGTTTCACGATAAACGAACCGTAGGTATTACCCTGACCACCGATGAAACTAAATCCGACAATCTGCGTGCGGCCCTTCACGGCGGGGTGCAACCCGATGATGCTGTCGACCTGCATGAGCACCTGCTCGGTACGCTCCTGCGAGGTACCCGGCTGCAAGTCGGCCGTAATCATGATGGTTCCCGTATCCTCGTTGGGCACAAGTCCCGTAGGTGTCACATTCATCAGCACAACCAGAACAACGATGGCCACAATCACACCCAGGAAAGAGAGTTTCTTGTGGTGAACAAAGTGTCGGACTCCGTTCTTATACTTGTTCAACAGTGTATCGTATGCCGTATTGAAAGCGGTGTGGAAGCGGTCGATAAAGGTTGTCTTCTTGTGACCCGCACCGCTCTTGTCGTGCGGTTTCAACAAGATGGCACACAAAGCGGGACTCAGGGTCAAGGCATTGATGGCCGAGAAGCCGATGGCGAAGGCCATGGTGAGACCAAACTGCCGGTAGAAGGTACCCGATGTTCCGGTCATGAAACTTACGGGGATAAACACCGACATCATCACCAGCGTAATCGACACGATAGCTCCCGAGAGCTCACGCATGGCATCGATCGAGGCCTTGCGCGGCGACTTGTACCCCTGGTCCAACTTGGCATGGACGCCCTCGACGACCACTATCGCATCGTCGACCACTATCGCAATGGCCAATACCAAGGCACAGAGGGTAAGCAGGTTGAGGCTGAATCCCATCAGGTAGAGGGCAAAGAAGGTACCGATAAGCGATACCGGGATTGCGATGGCGGGAATCAACGTCGAACGGAAATCCTGCAAGAAGATATATACCACGAAGAACACCAGGATAAAGGCCTCGATAAGGGTCTTGATTACCTCGTGAATCGAAGCGAACAAGAAGTCGTTGGCATTCAGCGTTGTCTCGATTTCCATACCGGCCGGGAGGTCTTTGCGGATATCGTCGAGCAAGTCGGTTATATCACCGATAATCTCGGTGGCGTTCGAACCTGCCGTCTGGTAAATCATGGAGCTCACGGCATTGTGTCCGTTCTGGAAGTTCTTGAACCCATAGGTCAAACGGCCCAGCTCGATGTCGGCCACATCTTTCAGATAGAGAATCTGACCGTCGGCATCGGCACGAATCACCATGTCGCCAAACTCTTCGGGGGTTTGCAGACGCCCCTTGTAGGTGAGCACATACTGGAACGACTGGTTACCCTGGTCACCAAACTGACCGGGAGCAGCCTCGATATTCTGCTCGGCCAGGACGGCGGCAATATCGGTAGGCATGAGGCCATACTGGGCCATTACGTCGGGTTTAAGCCAGATACGCATCGAGTAGTCGGTAGCCATAACGTTGGCATCACCCACACCCGGGATACGTTGTACCAGAGGAATCACATTGATTTTGGCGTAGTTTTCGAGGAATTCGAGGCTGTACCGGTCGTCGGGACTATACAGCGAGAATACCATCAGCATACTGGTCTGTCGCTTCTGGGTAATCACACCCACTTGCGTTACCTCGGCAGGCAGCAGGTTCAAGGCTTTCGATACCCGGTTCTGCACGTTCACAGCAGCCATATCGGGGTCGGTACCCTGTTTGAAATATACGGTGATGGTGGCCGAACCGGTATTGGTGGCCGACGAGGTCATGTACATCATGTCCTCCACACCGTTGATCGACTCCTCCAAGGGAGCGATAACGCTGTTCAATATCGTCTGGGCATTGGCACCCGTGTAGGTTGTAGAGACCTGTATCGTAGGCGGCGCAATATCGGGATACTGCGTGATGGGTAGGAATACAAGTCCGATAAGGCCCAGTATAACCATGAAAATGGAGATAACGGTCGATAATACCGGGCGATTGATAAATCTGTCTAACTTCATAATCTTTTCCTATTTTGAAGTTGAAAGGGTTATTGGTTGTTTTGAGCTTGTGCCTGCTCCTGGCCTTGCGGAGTCTGGGCTCCAGCTACCTGTATCTTCATACCGTCTTTGAGGGTATTGACGCCTTCGATTACGATGCGGTCGCCGGCTTTGAGTCCCGAGAGCACCATGTAATCTTTGCCGTTGTCAATCGACGAGATGGTAATCTCGGTCGATTTCACCGTAGAGTCGTCGTTGAGAACATACACAAATTTCTTGTCCTGAATCTCATACGTGGCTTTTTGCGGTACCAGCAGAGCCTGATTGTTCTTCATCGGAATCATAATCACACCCGATCCGCCACTACGCAACAGCTTGTGCGGATTGGCAAAGGTGGCACGCATGTTCGACGAACCGGTCTGCGTGTCGATGATACCGCTGATGGTCTCGATCTCGCCCTTCAAGGGATAGACGCTGCCGTCGGAGAGTTTGAGCGATACGGCAGGAAGTTTCGACAAGAAGTTGTCGGCACCGTATTGGGCAGCCAGTTCGAGAATCTGACGCTCGGTCATCGAGAAATAGACATACATCTCCGAGTTGTCCGACACGGTAGTCAACGGCGTAGTCGACGAAGGCGACACCAGGCTACCTACCCGGAAGGGAATCTCGCCCACCACCCCGTCGAGCGGACTGGTTACCCGCGTGTAGGAGTCGTTGTTGCGGGCGTTTACCAACTGGGCCTCGGCCTGAGCCAACTGAGCCTTGGCCGACGCATAGGAGTTTTCGGCCATTTGCAGGTCATATTCGCTGATGATGTCGCGACGTTGCAGTTCTCGTTTGTTCTCGGCCGTCAGGCGAGCTGTCTCGGCATTGGCACGAGCTACTTCGACATTAGTCTCGGCCACCTTCAAAGCGGCCTTGTAGGGTACCGTATCGATAACAAAAAGAACCTGTCCTTTTCTTACGACAGATCCCTCGTCCACTCTCAATTCGGTAATAAAGCCGCTCACGTTCGGCCGTATCTCAATATCCCGTTTACCCTTGATGGCAGCAGGATAGTTACTATACCACTCCATTGAATCGGGCTCCAATGTCATCACGGCATACTCACGAGCCATTCCTCCTGTCTGAGCATTTTTCCCTCCACAGGAAAACAATAAAATACAAAGCATCGCACCGGCGATGGGTTGAATCAAATTTTTGGTCAGTTTCATATTCATAAGTAACTAAATATTATTTCAACGTTGGTATCCTAAGCCTAACCTTATACCAATAAATGTTAACAAAAATTCTCCCTATACTTCCTTCCCGTGGCTGTAAATTTATCTATTCCCCCGATAAACAAGGGATTTCAGCCACATTTTCAAATGTTACAAATTTAGGGATAAAGTCTGTATAATAGCTGGAAATAATGAAAAAATAAAATAAAATAAAATTTATATATTTCACCATATAACCTATCTTTTACCTATTTCCCGAGTGCAAAGATAAATCCTTCCTCCCTTACAAATTAGTTCCTTATCTCCGATATTTAGTTCTATTTTTCCGATTCGATGCTTTTTGAACCAAAACCGTACGACAGAAGCCGTAAAAAGAGACATTTCAAAGGTGTTTTCGACGAATTGCCTTTGCTCCCCGCTGATTTTACGCCCCGCACAAAGCACCCCTGTAAGAGAATTGAAATGTGAATGCAGAGAAAAACCCTCGCCCCATGACACAAAAAATGCGGGCGGTCACTCTCCCCTCTCCTACCCCCGGCTGCGGTGTACACCATTTTGCCACACCACAACCGAGGTCATTCACAATCGGAGAGAAGAGACTGACCGCCCGCTCGACAGCGAGAAACCCCGCCTTAGATTTCTTTTATCGAAATGGCATATCCGCCGCCCGGAGCGACATACTGTTTCAATTTCGATTTGGAGGTAACTTTCAGCTTTCTGATTTCATACTTCTGAGGATTCGTCAAATAGTGCGTCTCTTTCGTATCACTGTAAATCGTAGCTTCATACTTCTTCCCTTTATCCAGGAAGTCGAAGTTGATTTCAGAGACGCGCGCATCGTAACCGCCTACACTCCCGACAAACCACTCTCCCGTATTTTTAGCCTTTCGGGCTATGGTGATGTATTGGGCGGGTTCGGCTTCGAGATAGAGGCTCTTCTCCCATTCCATGGCTACATCTTTGATAAACTGGAGGGCATCGGCAAACCGCTCGTAGGTCTCGGGCAGGTCGGCAGCCATCTGCAAAGGACTGTACATGGTCACATACAGGGCCAACTGATTGGCAATGGTCGTGTTGGCATGCGAGTGATTGTTGGGATTATACTTGTTGATGTCCATCTCGAAAATACCCGGGGTATAATCCATGGGGCCACCAATCAGTCTCGTAAAGGGCAAGATGGCCACATGATACGGTTTACTGCCTCCAAATGCCTGATATTCGGTACCCCGGGCCGACTCGTTGCCTATCAGATTGGGATAGGTGCGACATATGCCCGTGGGACGTACAGCCTCGTGGGCATTAACCATAATCTTATACTCGGCTGCTTTCTCGACTGCATACTGATAGTGGTTGATCATCCACTGGCTGTAATGGTTTTCACCCCGTGGAATGATGTTGCCTACATAACCACTTTTCACAGCCGGATAGCCGTTGTCGACCATAAACTGGTAGGCTTTGTCGAGATGACGCTCATAGTTGCGTATCGATGCCGAGGTCTCGTGATGCATAATCATCTTCACCCCTTTGCTCTTGGCATAGTCGCGAATCTCGTCTACGTCGAAATCGGGATACGGAGTCACGAAATCAAACACATAGTCCTTGGAGTTTCCATACCAGTCTTCCCAACCGATATTCCACCCTTCGACCAGCACGGCATCGAACCCGTGCTTGGCAGCAAAGTCGATATACCGTTTCACGTTGGCGGTATTGGCCGAGTGACGTCCGTGAGGTTTGGCTTTGGCATAATCGGTCACGCCCAACTGTACCGAGGGGAAGTCCCACGTGTAGGACCAGTCGCCCATACCGGTAATCATCTCCCACCACACGCCTACATATTTGCAGGGTTTAATCCATGAGGTATCCTCGATTTTGCAAGGGTCGTTCAGATTGAGCGTGATGCGCGAAGCAAGTATGTCGCGGGCATCGTCGCTGACGATAACCGTACGCCACGGCGAGTGGCAGGGAGTCTGCATATAACCTTTGTCACCCTGCGAATCCGGGGTGAGCCACGAGGTAAAAATCATGTGCTCATCGTCAAGATTGAGGTGCATGCAGGCGTAATTGATAAGAGCAGCTTCGTGCAGATTGATGTAGATGCCATCATCGGTTTTGAGCATCAAGGCTGTCTGTACGCCCGTGGGCGAAAAACTGGTCTGCGAGAGATTCTCGGTAATGGCTCCGGCTTGCAGTTTTCTGATTTCGGAGAGGCGCGACACCGTATAATCATACTCCTGAGTGTCGTAGTCGCCCGGAATCCAGTAGGCCGTATGGTCGCCGGTCATGGCGAACTGTGTACACTCTTCCTTGATTACAAAATAGTTCAGATTCTTCTGTTGCGGAAATTCATAACGGAATCCCAGACCGTCGTCGAACAGGCGGAAACGCAGGAGCATGGTCCGGTCGGTCTCTTTCTGACGCAAGGTCACCGCCAATTCGTTGTAGTGGTTGCGAATCGACGACTCCTCGCCCCAGACAGGGGTCCACGTTTCGTCAAAGGTGGAGAAAACCGAATCGGCTACGGCAAAACCAGTCATCAGCGAATAGGGAGAACCTTCGTTCTTATTGTCCATTTCGTTAAACTCCCGGCGCTGAGATTCGCCTTTGAGCTCGATACCCAGATGACTGGGAGCGATAACCGTTTTACCTTTATATTGCAGCGTATAGGTAGGACGGCCCTTCTCAATCGAGAAGTCCATCTTTAACTCACGGTTCGGCGAAAACAGTGTTTGACCGACAGCCAATCCCATACACAAGTTAATCATGCCTATTGACAATAAAATTTTCTTTTTCATAACAATTGAGAAGAGTGATTATTTTTCGGAATTATCTACTTTAATCTTGCAAGTCTCTATATCACAAAGATACGAAGAATTCGCGAAACTATGGCAATAAATGGGGAATAAAGTAATATGTTGAGAGTTAGGAGAGATCGGCATTGTTCGTCCGAAGGGTGCTTTCGGCGGAAAATTCGGTTTTTGGAAGGGTTAGGAGATTGAATCGCTACCTATCCGTTGCCTTTTTCCTGTCCGGAATTCCGGTCTTGAAGACGGTTTTGCCGATGGATGATTATCCCTGTCTTATGCCATAGAACCCGCTTGTCAGGCATCTTTGCTACTGCAAATTTAGCGATTTTTCCCGGCAATGCGAAGAAATATAGGCTCCGGGATGGCATCTGTGATTCCTATTCGTGGTTCCGCTACGTTTTGCATACCTACAAATGACTCTATATCAGTTAATTTTGCAAACAAAGAATAGAGTTATGAAAAAGAGCGGATTAAAGGTTTCGTTCTACCTTAAAAAGAGCGAGATATCGGAAGACGGCCTGTGCCCGGTGATGGGGCGCATAAATGTCGGCAGATACTCCGAGGCGGCTTTCAGCGCGAAGCTCTCGGCATCGCCGAAGGCATGGATGCTCGGCCGTGCCACGGGCAAGAGCGCCGCGTCGAGGGAAATCAACCGCCAGCTTGACGAAATCAGGGCAAGCGCACTTTCCGTCTATCAGGAACTGTCGGCTGTCCGCATGGGCGTGACTGCCGATGATGTGAAGTGCCAGATACAGGGCATGGCTTTCGGACAGGAGACACTGATGGGATATTTCAGCACGTTCATAGAGAATTTCTCAAAGCGTGTCGGCGTGAACCGGGTCCATGCCACTTTGAAATCCTACCATTACACATACAAATGCCTGGCAACATTTCTGGAAACGGAATATAAGTTGTCCGACATTCCGTTTACGGCTATCGACCGTTCCTTCATAGACAAGTATGACATCTACCTGCGTACACAGCGCCGACTCGCTATATCCTCCGTGAAATTCCATACCACACGGTTGAAGATGATAGTGTCGGAGGCTATCACCGACGGCATAATAACCGCAGATCCTTTTGCCGGATACGAGGCGGAGAAGCCACAGCGTGAGCAGAAGTTCCTTACTTCGGAGGAACTCCACCGGATTATGACGACACCGCTTCATGACAGCCGTCTGTACCATGTCCGCGACCTCTTCCTGTTCTCCTGCTATACAGGCATTCCATACGGCGATATGTGTCTTCTGACTGAGGATAATCTTGAAACTGCCGAGGACGGTACGGTTTGGATAAAATCCTCGCGCAAAAAGACGAAGATGGAATATGAGATACCGTTGCTTGAGTTGCCGTTGAGGATTATCAAGAAATACCGTGGAATGGCACCTGAAGGGAAACTTCTGCCGATGTACAGCAACTCCACCCTGAACACATATTTGAAAAGGATTGCCAAGATATGCGGCATAGAGCGCAGACTGGTCTATCACTGCGGGCGTCATACCTACGCCACCGAAATCACGCTGGCGCACGGTGTGCCGCTTGAGACCGTCAGCCGTATGCTGGGACATAACCGGATTACCACGACGCAGATCTACGCGAAAGTGACCGATGACAAAATCGGCACAGACACACAGAACCTTGACAGCCGGATAGCGTCACGCTTCACTGTCGCCATTTAATAAACTAAAACTCACATAGTCATGAAAAAGGATAAAGACAACAATACACCCAAACGGCGCAGCACATTCGCCATACTCTTCTACATCAACCGGACAAAAGTCCGCAAGGACGGGACATGCCAGCTTTTGTGCAAGGTCAGCATAGACGCCGAATGGGAGCAGATAGGCACGAAAGTGTCTGTGAATCCTGATATCTGGAACCCCGAAAAAGGGCGTGCCGACGGACGCAGTGCCAATGCCGTGACCGTGAACCGCGCCATAGACTCGCTGACAGTCGAGATAAACGAGCATTATGAGGATATAAGGCGCAGTCTTGGCTTCGTCACCGCCGAGCTTGTGAAGAACGCCATGAAAGGCATCGGTCGCAAGCCATCAACCCTTCTGGCCCTTTTCCGCGAGCATAACGAGGAGTTCCACAAGCGTGTGGGAGTAGACCGCACTAAGGAATCATATGAGAGCTATCTCAACTCCTACCGGCATCTGTCGGCATTTGTAACCGGGAAACGGAATATGGAGGATGTTCCGCTCCGCGCTCTTGACAGGGCTTTCTATGACGACTTCGAGGTGTTTCTCGGCGCAGACCGTGGGCTAAAACCCAAATCTGTCCATGAGCACCTTTACCGTCTGAAGAAGATGACGATGCGAGCCGTCAGTCAGGGTACACTCCGCCGTGACCCTTATGCGAGACTCCATCCCCCGTTGCCACGGCGCAAGAGCCGCCACATGAGGCTTGACGACTTGAAACTGCTTATGGAAAAGCAGATTGACGCCCCCAATCTCCAAAGAGTGCGCGACTGGTTTATCTTCTCGAACTTCACAAATGTTGCACTAAATAAAATATAACTGTAAATCAGAAAGTTATCATCAAATAAAAAGAGAATAGGTAATGGTTTAGAAACCATCGAAGTTCGTCATTCTGCTCATTTCCAATAAGTCAATCAACTGTAATGCAAAGATAGTACTTTTTTGTTTAATGGAGAATAGTTAAGGCCTTAAAGTAGTGTTAGCGTGTAAAAATCACGAAAATCGCCACAAAGTTCATAAAAAAGTGCTGTTTTTTCCCATCAATATAGTATCTTTGTAATCATAAAAAAGAAAAATATGATTGAGTTATTTACAATAAAGAATTATAGATGCTATCGTGAAGAAACAGAATTATCATTTATTGCATCAAAAAAAGAAGGAGGGAAAAATTCGGATTTGCCTCCTGTATGGTTTAAAGAAATAAACGGGAAGCGTATTTTGCGTATGCTTTTGTGTGTTGGTTTAAATGGAACTGGCAAATCTAAAATGTTTTCAGCCCTAAATTATTTGCGCATGTTAGCTATCGCAAAACCTCAGAAACCGACAGAGAAGCCAGAATATCGTCCATTCCTGTTAGACGAACATTCGTCAAATGAGCCAACCGAACTATCTTTAGTTTACTACATTAAGGATACATGTTATCATTATTATATTAAGGTGTCAAATGAGCGTATAGAAGAAGAAGAATTGAATCTAAAAAAAAATCGTTTAGTTCGCATATATCAACGCAAACATAATGTTAAGACAGATACTGTTTCCATTAGTTTTGGAAATGCTTGTGATTTGTCCAAATCGGACCAACACGATTTAGAAGTAAATACCTTATCTAATTCCAGTGTACTGTCTGTATTTGGTTCCTTAAATATAGATAGTCAAGTGCTAAGCGATAATTATAATTTTTTTGAAAATCATATTAGTCTGATTCGAAGGTCTGATAAAAGTCTTGCTGACAAACTGCAAACAGGAGATGCTGAGAAAGATGCTATAATGAAGCGTTTACTTTTACGCTTATTAAAAGATGTTGGCACTAATATTTGTGATTACATTGTAGAAGATGCGAGCTTAAACATATCTGAACTTATAGAAAATGGGGCTCCAGATATTATTGTAAAAGCAATGTTAGAGCAATATCCTTCAGGTACTATTACTCATAAGAACTTGCGTTTTGTCCATTCGACAGTTGAAGGTGAAAGAGCGTTGGATTCAGGATTAGAGTCATTAGGAACTATAAATATAATACGTATTCTTATAGTATTATATGATGTCATACTAGGAAAGAAATG
>DXDM01000013.1 GCA_019115485.1 Candidatus Barnesiella excrementavium
GGTTTTCCAGTACATAGAGTTTCACCGGTTTCCCGTCGACGGTAGTCTCGAACTTCGAGCGGTCCAGGCCCGATTTCGTCACCCCTTCCGTGTCCGATTTCGAAGTGCAGGCAGCCAGCAATACAACCCATGCCCCTGCCCAAATCAGTTTACTGTTCATAAATGTATTTTATTTATCCGACAATCATTTATCCAGCGAGTGGCAAATGCGGGAGTTGATTTCCCGAATGCGATCTTCGTCCATCTTCACCACCTTACGGTCGTAGGTCATGATACCGTTTACCTCCACCTCCACATCGGTCGTTTGGGTATAAACAGCACCGGTAAAGCCTCGCTCAATCAGGTCGAGCAGCTCCTCGCCATACTTGACATACTGGTCGGTCACCTCTTTCGACGATTTGAACTGTATGTATCCCCAGTTACGGTCGGGAGTCCACAGATGACCTTCCATCGGGAAGCCTATACCTCCATACTCACCCAACACGTTGGCCCGATGGGTATCATACAGATACATGCTCGGACCGGGATAGTGGTGCAGGTCGAGTATGTCGCCGCACATGAAGAAGTTTCCGCCACTGGCCGAGTTGACCAATCGGGAGGGGTCGTATTGCTGAGTCCACTCGGTAATCTCAACCGTCTTGAACTGCCCCCAGGCTTCGTTGAAAGGCACCCAGGTCGAGATGCAGGGATAGGAATAAAGGTAATCGATAATCTCTTTCCACTCCCTCCGGTAATTGGCCTCGGACTCGGCGCTCCGCTCAAACTCGGAACCCTTGAAGTAGGAGCGGTTCTGCCATTCGCAGCACTTCTCACCACTGGGCATATCCTGCCATACAATCATGCCGATACGGTCACAGTAGGTATACCACAAAGCCGGTTCCACCTTCACATGCTTACGTATCATGTTGAAGCCCCAATCCTTGGTCTTCTTCACATCATAAATCATCGCCTCGTAGCTGGGAGCCGTGTAGAGACCATCGGGCCACCAACCCTGGTCGAGCGGACCGAAATGGAAAATATCGCGGTTGTTCAACTGGAAGCGCATGATACCCTTATCGTCGCGCTTCATCGAATACTTGCGCATGGCCGCATAACTCGAAACCCGGTCTACCACCTTGCCGTCGCGCAAGATATTCACCTGCAAGTCATACAGGTAGGGAGAGTCGGGCGACCACAGTTTCACCTCTTCGGGCATGGCCACCTCTACGGCCTGGCCGTTCACACTACGGCCGCTTGCCACCTCCTTGCCCCCGTCGAGGACAATCACTTCGGCCACAACCGAAGCAGCGTCGGCCGAAGTCTCCACTCCTACGGAGAGCACGTTCCGGTCGATATCGGGCAAGATTCGCAAATTCTCGATATGCATGTCGGCTACCGGTTCCAGCCACACCGTCTGCCAAATGCCACTCACCGGCGTGTACCAGATACCTTCGGGGTTATTCACCTGTTTGCCACGAGGCTGATACCCCGCATCGGTCGAGTCGTAAACCCGAACAACCAAGGTGTTGGAACCGCTCTTCTTCAAAGCCGGGGTAATGTCGAACGTGAACGGTGTGTAGCCACCCTTGTGCATACCCACCTTCACATCATTCACCCACACGTCGGCCTGCCAGTCGACCGCTCCGAAATGCAACAGCACATGCCGGCCACGCCATTTCGAGGGCACCGTGAAATCACGTTTATACCACAAAGCCTCCTCTTTGCCCAATCGTTTGCCTACACCCGACAAACTCGACTCCACGGCAAAGGGCACGAGAATCTCACCCTCATACTGCCGGGGCATGGCTGCACTCTTCGGCTCTATGGCATAGCTCCACAACCCGTTGAGGTTGGCCCACTCGCCCCGTTCCATGATGGGACGCGGATACTCGTTCCACACTTGATTGACATCGATATTCTCGCCCCACGACGTCTTGATGCGATCGCCTGCCGGAGCATACTGGGCCCACGCCACCGTGGCGGCCGCCCACATTCCACATGCTAAAAAAACAGATTTCATATTCATATATCTCTTATTTTTTCTCACTTCAAAAAAGCATTGTATATGATTTCAGAATTGTCGCTATCTGATTTAAACAAATTTCTGTTCTACATAACTATACAACGAATCGTAGCACTCCCCATAGACACGCTATCTATTTCTATTCGTTGTCACAAATATAGTCAACCAATCGCGGGACCAATATAAATAATCTTCCAAAAAATACATCTTTTCTTCCAAATCAATCATTTCAGGACAAACTATCACGTTCGAATTGTTATTCTTGACAAAAAATTATTTGACAGTAATCGAGTAAGACTTATATCGAAAGCCCAAAGTACAATTAGACTCATTTTGACAAGTCTACTCATTTATAAAATTTATGACATAAAGCAGAATGATGGGACTCTTTTTGAAAGAGCCCCGTCATTCTGTACAATAAATTCATCTGGTCCTTACTGCTGGTTGAGCAGGAAATGCTTGAAGGCATTAAAGCCCACGGGCATCAGGATACTCTGCTTCTCGCCCTGCATGAATTTGCGCAGTTTCCCGGGCATGGCAATCGTCTCGCCCACGGCGTCGCTCACCGTGTCGAGGAACTTGGCCGGCGAGGCGGTTTCGAGACAGATACCGATTTCACCGGGCTGTAACCCGTCGACCAGTGCCTGGTAACCGCAGGCTCCGTGAGGGTCGAGCAGATACTGCTCGTTGCGGAAGGTGTCGTGCATGGTGCGACATATCTGGTCGTCGGTATAGCTTATACCGCTGATGTCTTCACAGATAGCCTCATGCGAATGTCCGTATAGGTCGAGTATGCGGACAAAATTGCTGGGGTCGCCCACGTCCATGGCATTGGCGATGGTCGCTACCGAGGGGCGCGGCGTATAGACACCCGTGCGCAGGTATTGCAGAAAGACGTCGTTGCGGTTGTTGGCAGCGATGAAACGCTTCACGGGGAGCCCCATGCGCTTGGCAATGAGTCCGGCCGTGAGGTTGCCAAAGTTGCCGCTGGGCACGCTGAACACCACCTGCTCGGGGTGTTCGACCATACCGCACAACTGGGCATAGGCATAGAAATAGTAGAAGGACTGGGGCAGGAAACGGGCCACGTTGATGGAGTTGGCCGAGGTGAGGTAGAGTTTCTCGTTCAACTCGGGGTCCATGAAAGCACTCTTGACCAACGCCTGACAGTCGTCAAACGTTCCGCTCACCTCCAAAGCGGTGATATTGTGGCCAAGTGTAGTGAACTGCTTCTCCTGAATTTCGCTCACCTTGCCCTGCGGATAGAGGACAAAGACCTTCACCCCGGGCACATCGAGGAAACCGTTGGCCACGGCACTGCCTGTGTCGCCCGAAGTGGCCACCAGCACATTGACCTGACGGTTTTCCTGCCGGTTGAAGTAGCCGAGCAGGCGGGCCATAAATCGGGCTCCTACATCTTTAAAGGCCAAGGTGGGCCCGTGGAACAGTTCCAGGCTATACCGATTGTCGGCCACCCGCACCAGCGGAATATCGAAGTTGAGGGCATCGTAGACAATCTCCTTCAACTTATCGGCCTCGACATCTTCGCCAAAGAAAGCCTCGGCTACCACAAACGAGATTTCGCGCAGCGTCATCTCCTTCATGTTCTGGTAAAAAGCCGGTGGAAACCGGCGAATTACCTCGGGCATATAAAGCCCCTTATCGGCTGCCAGCCCCTTGACCACAGCATCGTGCAGGGAGACTGGCGACGTTTTTTTGTTCGTACTGTAAAACTTCATCACGCTTCTATTTATTCTCGAAAGAACTCTTTCATAAATTCATCGCCCACCAGCGACCCGTAAGCCCCACAAGCGGCACTGAACTCGTCGTAGCAGTCGACTCCGTCGGGCTCCACCCCGGGTTTGTAGATGACAAACGGTACGGGGGCTGCCGTGTGCGTGCGCACTCGACAAGGTGTGGGGTGGTCGGGCAAGAGGGCAATGGCCACCGGTTCGTCCATCTGACGCACCGCCTCGATGAGCGGTTGCAGCACGCGACGGTCCAGATACTCGATCGTGCGGAGCTTCAACGCCACATCACCTTCATGGCCTGCCTCGTCGCTGGCCTCGATATGCAAATATACAAAATCATGTGCATATAGTGCATCGATTGCAGCCTGAACTTTTCCCTCATAATTGGTATCGTAGAGTCCGGTCGCTCCCTCGACCTCGACAGGCTGCAAACCGGCATAGACACCGATACCCCGAATGAGGTCGACAGCCGAAATGACCATACCGCTTCGTATGCCGTAGCGCTGGGCCAGCGTCTCCATGCGGGGCTTGTAACCCGGCGACCAGGGCCAAATGCTGTTGGCGGGGTCTTTCCCCTCGGCCATCCGCCGCAGGTTCACGGGGTGGGAGGGCAGAATCTGTTGCGAGCGCAGAATCAGGTCGTTCAGCCGGTCGGCCGTAGCCGAAGCCTCGGGCACCAGCGGGCGCACCATCACATCGCGGAAGGGGGTACCGGGCACATCGTGCGGCGGGGTACAGTCGACCCGCTTGTCGCCCCCTTTGAGTTTGAGCAGGTGGCGATACGACACCCCCCGGAAGAAGTGGACCTCGTCGTCGCCCAACTCCCGTTGCAGGAAGTCGATGAGTTCGGCAGCCTCGGCCGTAGAGATATGACCGGCCGAGTGGTTCTTAATCACACCGTTCTCAATGCAGATGAGGTTGCAGCGCATGGCCATCTCGCCCGGCTCGATGTCGACCCCCATGCTGGCCGCCTCCAACGAGCCCCGCCCCTCGAACACCCGGTCGAGGTCGTACCCCAGCACCGCCAGATTGGCGATTTCGCTACCCGGGTGATACCCTTCGGGCACGGTTTTGAGCCGGCCGCAGCGGCCGTGAGCCGCCAGCCAGTCCATCGCGGGCGTATGAGCCGCCTGCAAAGGGGTGCGTCCCCCCAGTTCTTCCACGGGCTCATCGGCCATGCCGTCGCCCAGTACAATGATATGTTTCATAACGAATATCGGTTTTTCTTATCGTATGTTGGCAATTCCTATAATATCGGCAAAGACACCGGCCGCCGTCACCTCGGCTCCGGCTCCGTAGCCCTTGATGACCATGGGGTACTCACGGTAACGCTCGGTGGTGAGCAGAATCACGTTGTTGCTCCCTTCCAAATGGTAGAAGGGGTGGGCCGAATCGACCTCGCGCAACCCCACCTCGACCGCGCCGTGGTCGAGCGTGGCGACAAAGCGCAGCACTCGTCCCCGGTCGGCCACCTGCCGGCGATAGGCCTCGAAGGTGGCATCGTAATCGGGAATCGCCCGCCAGAAGTCGTCGAGCGTACCGGTGAAATAAGATTCGGGAATGAAGAGGTTCTTCTTCACATCGCTCTGCTCCACCCGGTATCCCGCCTCGCGGGCCAGAATCACCAGTTTGCGGATTACGTCCTGCCCGCACAGATCGACACGCGGGTCGGGCTCGCTGTATCCCGCCTCCTGGGCCATGCGCACGGCCTGACTCAACGGGACCTCGGCACTTACCACGTTGAAGATGTAGTTGAGCGTACCCGAGACGACCGCCTCGATTTTAAGTATCTTGTCGCCGCTGTTAATGAGGTTGTTGATGGTATTGATGATGGGAAGCCCCGCCCCCACGTTGGTCTCGAACAGGTATTTCACGTCGCGCTTGCGGGCGGTCTGTTTCAAGGCACGATAGGAGTCGTAGGAGCCCGAGGCGGCAATCTTGTTCGAGGCCACCACCGACACGTTGTGGTCGAGCAGCGACTGGTAAAGCGCCGCAATGTCGGGACTGGCCGTACAATCGACAAAGACCGAATTGAAGATATTCATCGCAATAATCTCCTCCTTGATTTTTTGAGGCGAAGCGGGTGTACCCTCTCGGTCGAGCAACTCGATGCAGTGCTCGATGTCGATACCTTCGCGGTCGAAAAGGCATTTGCGCGAATTGGCAATACCCACCAGTCGCAACTGCAATGCCTTGGTATCGAGCAGACGTTGCTGCTGTTTGCAGATTTGCTTCAACAAATCGCGCCCCACGGTTCCCACCCCGGCCACAAAAAGGTTGAGCACCTGCGACTCGGAGAGGAAGAACGAATCGTGTATGACGTTGAGCGCCTTGCGCAGACTGTTGCGGGCAATGACAAAGGAGATGTTGGTCTCCGACGCACCCTGGGCACAGGCAATCACGTTGATACCGTTACGGCCCAGCACGTTGAACAGTTTACCGGCAATGCCGGGGGTGTGCTTCATGTTTTCCCCCACGATGGCCACGGTAGCCAGCTCCTTCTCGGCCTCGATGCCGCTGATTTCGCCCACGGCAATCTCCTCCTTGAACTCGTCGCGCAGCACCCGCACCGCCAAATCGGCATCGGCGTTGCGCACGGCAAAGGTCGTGTTGTTCTCCGACGAAGCCTGCGATACCAGGAAGACACTGATTCCCGACTCGGCCAACCGCTTGAATATGCGCGAGTTGATACCGATAACCCCCACCATGCCCATACCCGACAGGGTGATGAGGCAGGTGTCGTTAATCGACGATATACCCTTGATAGCCTTCCCCTCGATGTGCGAATGGTCGGCCGAGATGAGGGTTCCGGGAGCCGACGGGTTGAAGGTATTCTTGATAAGAATGGGAATGTTCTTGTGAAATACCGGATAAATCGTAGGCGGGTAGATGACCTTCGCCCCGAAGTTACACAACTCCATCGCCTCGGTAAACGACAGCCGCTCGATGACATAGGCCGTGTTGATAACCCGTGGGTCGGCCGTCATGAAACCGTCGACATCGGTCCAGATTTCGAGTTGCGAGGCACCGAGCGCCGTGGCCAGGATAGAGGCCGTGTAGTCCGACCCGCCCCGGCCCAGGTTGGTCACATCGCCCGTCACGCGGTCCGAAGCGATAAAACCGGGCACCACGGCCACCCGGGGCAACTCGGCGAAATAGCGCTTCACCAGCTTGTTGGTCTCCTCGAAATCGACAATATGTTTGCCATACTGACGCCGGGTCTTGATAAAGAAACGGGCATCGTAGTGAACCGCTCCCTCGACCACCCGGCTCACAATGAGCGACGAAAGGCGCTCGCCATAACTCACTATCGTGTCGAGCGTCTTGGTCGAGAGATCCTTGATGAGCGACACCCCTTTGAAGATATTGCCCAATTCGCCCAGCAACGGGTCGATGAGGGCCAGCAGTTCGGCCTGCTTCTGCGGAACAACGGCACTTGCCACCATCGCCTTGTGCCGCTCGACGATGGCCCGGAAATGACGCTCATACCCATCGCCGCCCTCCACGGCCACACGAGCCGTCTCGATAAGTCGGTCGGTAATCCCGCCCAGAGCCGATACCACGACAATAACCGGTTCACGACAACTCTCTACTATCTGTTTCACACTCGACATGCTCTCGACCGAGCCTACCGAAGTGCCTCCGAATTTCAATACTTTCATAGCTACACTATATATTGGTCCAACCTGCCGTCCCCACACGAGGAGCAGGCCCTACCCATTAAAAAAAGGTTGACTGAAAAGAAACAAGACCGCAACGGTCAATCGAAACGAAAAACAAAATCCTCCCCCCTAAGGGGTGATACCCGTTACAGTCATGCAATGACAAAAAATGGTATGTAGCAGTACGGTCATTGTGTTCGTCGCTTGGGGGCAAACCCGCAACCATGGCATCGGGCTGGAACCGAAAAAGGCTATCGGGTATCGCCAAACATTTTCTTTTTTGCAAATGTAATCTTTTTTTTATTTTTCAAGCAAAAACAACCGCAAAATGATTACTAATATTCCTGTTTCTTTTACAATTTTATATTTTACAGGCGATTGTAACCGGCAATTTGAATTATCTTTTTGTTACAAAACCAGGCGAGATAAACCCGACTGCAAATATTTTATCCGGCAAAATGATATTCTTCTCCCGCAAATGATTACTTTTGTAGAGACAAAAGGGGGTGCAGGCGGGGAGAGGCATCGCCCCTCCGGGAAATTCGGGCACCCCATCGGTTCCACTTTGTAAACCCATTGTGTATGTCTGAAAATATAACATCGGTCCTCATCATCTACACCGGTGGTACCATCGGAATGGTAGAGAACAGCCAGACGGGAAGTCTCGAACCATTTAATTTTCACCATCTTCTCGACAAGGTTCCCGAATTGCGACAACTCGGGTTCTCCATCTCGACCGTACAGTTCGAGCCCCCCATCGACTCGTCCGAAATCGAACCCGATTCGTGGGTAAAACTGGTACATATCATTGCCGACAACTACGACCTCTTCGACGGATTTGTCGTACTGCACGGTACCGACACAATGGCCTACACGGCATCGGCCCTGAGCTTCATGCTCGAGAACCTCAACAAGCCCGTCATTCTCACCGGATCGCAACTGCCCATCGGCATGCTGCGCACCGACGGCAAAGAAAACCTCATCACCGCCATCGAAATCGCCGCTGCCAAAAATGCCCATGGCGAACCGCTGGTACCCGAGGTGTGCATCTTCTTCGGCAACCATCTGCTGCGGGGCAACCGCACCACCAAAGTGAGCGCCGAGAGCTTCAATGCATTTGTCTCGACCAACTACCCGCCGCTGGCCCAGGTGGGCGTACATATCCACTACGACGAGAACCAGATTGCCCGCGTCACCCGCAAACCGCTGCGGCCCCACTACCTGATGAACACCAACATCGTGGTACTGAAACTCTTCCCCGGCATCTCGGAGCAGACCGTTCGCTCCATCTTGAACATACCGGGCCTGAAAGGGGTCGTACTCGAAACCTTCGGCTCGGGCAACGCCCCGGTCAAGGAGTGGTTCCTCAACCTGCTCAAAGAGGCGGTGGACAAAGGTATCGTCATTGTCAACGTAAGCCAGTGCATGGGCGGCACCGTGCAGATGAGCCGCTACGGTACGGGCAGCAAACTCGAAAATGCCGGCGTCGTGAGCGGATATGACAGCACCACCGAGGCGGTACTCACCAAACTGATGTTCCTCTTCGGTCACAAATACCCCTCGAAGGTGGTCAAGGAGAACATGAACTGCTCCCTCAGCGGCGAGATTACCCTCACGCTACACAACTAAAATTCAGGTGAATAACCAATTTATAAAGTTCATTCGTAGATAATAATATTATATTTTATAACTTTGCATCGTTTTTGGTGTCTTAAAAATAATAAGAAGCACAATTTTATTTTTCTAAATTACATATAGGGGAATCAACAACAATAACCTATTGGAAAAATAAAAGGATATATTCCCTTCTGCTTCTTTTTAATGTAATATGTCTCCATGGGGAATTAAGGAGACTCAAAAAAGATGAAAAGTGTTATTTAACTCTTTTGAATTTTTAATTTTTCTTCCATCGGTCTTTCTATTATACTGGTTCGTTTTCAAACCTCTCAAATGGCAAAATCTATTTATTGTCATTGTCAGCTACATCTTCTATGGCTGGTGGGACTGGCGATTTCTTATCCTAATAGCTTTTACCTCGGCATATAGCTTTTATAGCGGATTATTCATTGAAAAATATTTGGCAAATAGGAAAAAGCAAAAATGGATTTGCGCTTCGAGTATCATTATCAACCTCCTGATTCTCGGAGTATTTAAATACTACAATTTCTTTAAAGAAAATGTCGAACGCCTTTTTTCTATCTTCGGTATTCAGCTAGACTGGGTTACCCTTGACATTCTTCTTCCAGTCGGTATTAGCTTCTATACTTTCCAAGCCCTCAGTTATACCATTGATGTATATAAAAACAAATTAAAACCCACCCACGATATTGTAGCATTCTTTGCTTTTATCAGCTTCTTTCCTCAATTAGTTGCCGGACCTATTGAAAGAGCGACCAATCTATTACCTCAATTCTACAAATCACGTCAATTTGATTATGCAAAAGCAGTAGATGGTCTACGACAAATTTTATGGGGTCTCTTTAAAAAAATGGTTGTTGCCGATAACTGCGCATTATATGCCAATCGCGTATTTGCCGACTATACAGCAGCCGACGGACCAACTCTATTATTGGGGGCTTTATTTTTCACATTTCAAATTTACGGAGATTTCTCCGGCTATTCCGATATTGCCATCGGTACAGCCAGACTTTTTGGATTCTCTTTAATGCGAAATTTCAATTTCCCCTATTTCTCTCGCGATATTGCTGAATTTTGGAGACGCTGGCACATATCGTTGACAACCTGGTTTAGAGATTATATCTATATTCCACTCGGAGGCAGCAGAGAAGGTAAATGGAAAAGCATACGAAATACCTTTATTATTTTTCTCGTGAGTGGCTTCTGGCATGGCGCCAATTGGACCTTTATTACATGGGGATTATTTCATGCTGTCCTGTTTCTCCCTCTACTTCTTAGAGGTAGGAACAGAAAATACCTTAATGTCGTAGCTCAGGGGAAATACCTCCCCTCTCTCAAAGAACTTATTCAAATGACAGTCACATTCCTGCTGGTTGTCATAGGCTGGATTATTTTCCGAGCCGAGACGGTAACCGATGCTTGGAATTACATCTATCAGATTTTTGCCCACTGGCAATGGGTACTCCCGGAGATACACAAAAAAGCGGCTTTATCAATAGTTATTCTACTGTTTGTAGAATGGATTCAACGGGAAAAACAACATGGACTACAACTTGATGGTTCTGGATTACTGAAATTCCGATTGGTCAGATGGGGAATCTATATTATCCTTATCACTTTAATTATACAAATATCGGGAATGCAAGCCGATTTCATTTATTTCCAATTTTAAATCGATGAATGATGAAAAAGTTTTTAATCCGATCGTTGCTATTTCTATTTACAGTTGTTGGCATCTACTCTATTTTCATCATTAGATTTGTCTACTTATCAAACAAAGTCTCTTTTGAAATAGAACCCGACAAAAACATTTTAGTCTTAGGCGATTCCCAAGGTCAATTTTGCATTAGTGATACTATCACGGGCAACACATACAACTTATGTAGATTTGGAGAAGGCTATCTTCCCAATTATCTAAAACTGAAAAAGGTACTTAATTCGCCCAATCAAATAGATACACTACTTCTTATATTTACGCCACTCAAAACAGATAAGAATGCCGACAAAACTGATTTTAGTCCCGAAACAGTTAAACACACATTGGGAAAATACTATCCATTTTTCACAAAAGAGGAAATAAAACTATTCCCGATTCCTTATATCTTACAAGGTGTTCTACGATCGGTTACTTATACCGATATCTCATTCCGCAGTTTTGGCTCATCTGGAATGCTCTACGGGAATCATATTGATACTGTAATAAAAAAACAGGCAAAAAAGGATAATACAAATGAAACTGTTTATGGGAACAAAGTGGAACTAGACTATTTGGATAAAATCATAAATCTTTGCAACCACCATCGTATTCAAGTTATATTATTCTCGCCTCCTATCTATCAAGCTGAGAAATTCTATGATATGGATAACTTTTATGAAATTTATCATCAAAGATATTCCAATATACCTCTTTGCGATATGACAGAGATAGCGTTCCCCGATAGTTGTATGGCCGACATAAATCACTTAAATATACATGGAACTCGTCGTATAAGCCATGAAATTAAAAATTTAGGATTACAAAATTTTATCTCTAAATATCCTCCTGCTCAATAATCTTCGCTTCACCTCTCTTTACCCATCTGCGACCAGCCGGCCACGATGATGAGAAGAATCGCCAAAGCAAAAATCAGAATCAGAAAGAGGCTAACAGCCACCATCTGTGCCACCCCCATTGTAATATACAGGAAGAGACACATGACCAGAGTCTTGATGCGGCCAACGATATGCGACATCTGGCGATAGACCTGCTCCCGGTTCGCGTCGGTTATCTCGACCGGATAGTTGCACCACCTGGGGTGACGCTGCAACCAGGTGAGCAGCCCATACAGTGCCAAGGCTATCGCAGGCAACAGGAGTGCGGTCGAGGCTGCGCCCCAACGATCCACTTCGCCCTGGGCGTTAAAGTGCAGGGGCACTTCGGCCCGGTTGTCGAACTGTATCCACACACCTACAACCCATGCGGCGAGCAGGAAAAACAGCGCCGGCACTTCACTCCAAAATCGTTTCATGATCAATCGTTTATTATCCGGGTTATCTTACTTTTTCAACATCAGCTTCTGCATGCCGGGAGTTACCCAGCAGTCAATGCGCGCCGTATCGGTAGGGTTCTGGTAGAGGAAGAGCGCCTCTACCCCCGGCAGCGAATCGACCAATGCCCGGCTGCGTTCGAGTCCCATCACCATGAAGGCCGTGGCATAGGCGTCGGCCGTCATACAGTCGGGGGCCAACACGGTGGCACTCAGCAGCGAATGTTGCACGGGATAGCCCGTCACCGGGTCGATGGTGTGGGCAATGCGTTTGCCGTCGACCACACGGTAGTTGCGGTAGTTGCCCGAGGTAGCCAGTCCGCCGGAGGTCATCTGCAACACCTCTTCGATGGTCCCGGCCTCGCCCCCTTCAATCGTAGGGCGGTTCACCCCTACCCGCCAGGGCTTCCCTTCGGGATTGCGACCGCGCACCACCATCTCGCCACCGATTTCGACCATGTAGTCGTCGATACCGCGTTCGGTGAGCAGCTGCCCTATCACGTCGCAGGCATACCCTTTGGCTATGGCCGAGAAGTTGAGGGTCACCAGCGAGTCGCTCTTGACCACCCGATGGTTGTCGAGCGAGAGCTTGTTCATACCCACATGGGCCAGCAGACTGTCGACCTGCGTCGAGTCGGGAAATATCCCCTGCTTGAAGCCGAATCCCCAGGCATTGACCAGCGGCGACACCGTGGGGTCGAAGGCTCCACCCGTGCGGCGATAGACCTGCTGCGAGGCGGTAAAGACATGCTCGAACCAGGCATCGGTCTCGACCGGTACTCCCTGATTGACCCGCGTGATGAGCGACGTGTCGTTGAAGGGCGACAGCGAACCGTCGAACCGCAGCAACTCCTGCTTGATGGCCTCGGCCAACGACTCGTCCGACCGGTAGGTGATGTGGTAGAAGGTACCGAAAATAAGCCCCTCGTCATACTGATAGGTATTACGGTCGCAACGGCGCACCGTGCTGACCACCAGAAAGACTATCAAAAACAAAACTATGGCTACCCACGAACGGGCATATCGTCTATCCATAACCGACTCCTAAAAATAGATATGTTCCAACAGAATTTTTACCCCGAGACCAATGAGAATCACCCCACCCAGCACCTCGGCATAGCTGTGTATGTGGCGACCGAACTGACGGCCCACCCACAGTCCGGCTACCGAGAATACAAAAGTGACACCGGCAATGACAATCGTGGGGAGTACCATCGACAGGTTGAGGAAGGCAAACGAGATGCCCACCGCCAGCGCATCAATGCTCGTAGCCAGCGACAGCCCCACGAGCGTGCGCGTGTCCGAAGGGTCCATGCAGCAAGGCTCTTCCTCGTTTTTGCGAGGCCAGCCCTCCCAAATCATCTTCGCCCCCAGGAAGAGCAATACCCCGAAGGCTACCCAATGGTCATAATCCTCGATATAGCTCTTGAACCCGATACCCAGCGACCAGCCGATAAGCGGCATGCCCCCCTGAAACAGCGCCATGAAACAGGCTATCTTCAAGACACGCCTCCACTTAAAGGGCTTCAACAACACGCCCGAAGTCAGCGACACCGCGAAGCTGTCCATACACAGCCCCACGGCCAAAACAAAAAGTGCTAATAGCGACACAAGTTATTCAGATTATTGTTTTCCTGCAAAGGTACAAAAGTTCCCGACTCGCCCAACACTCCCGCCGGGACAAATTGCACAAACAAAAGCGGGGGAATCGCAGCTGTCGGCAGTTACGGTTCCTCCGCTATCACACACATAACACAGTATATATAGAAAACACCTCACGGTGCGGAATGGTTCACAAGAGCGGGGAGGAGGCCCGGCGGGCACCGGGAGAGCATCGTTTGTATCCCTAAAACAAGCCCCCTCCCGTTTTGTTTGCCGGTTAGGATTATTTTTCACTTTTCCTACCACGTCGCACTCTCTACGGAGGACGAGCCTTTTTCTCCGGCGGTACAACTCTCCCTATTCAGCCGGACGTGTAGTCACATACAGCAGAGGGGTATCCCCATGCGGTGGATACCCCTCTGTTACTTCTTTATCATTACCTCCTTCGGCTTGAAGTGGAGTCGGGACAAACCTTACTTGTGTCCCCGCCCCTTGTGCTGGCCGTTCTTCCCTCCCTGCCATTTCATCATGGCGCGCGGGAACTTCATCTGGGCATTCTTGAACTTGAAGAGTTTCTCGCTCGACAGGAAGGTCTTGAACTTGTCGTAATACTCGCGGTCGAGTTGGGCCATCTTCTCGTCTTTCTCGAGCAGGGCCTGAGCCGCCTTTTCATACTCGGTATCCGACACGGGGCTCTTCGAACGGGCTACTCTGCGCGCAAAGTCGCGAGCCTCCTTGTCGATTTTCCATTTCTTGGCTTCCAGCTCTTCATAGAGGGTGAAGAACTGCTGTGCCTCCTGGTCGGTAAGACCTATCTGTTTCTGCATATAGTCGCGGCGGAACTGGCAGAACTGCTCAAACTTTGCCTTGCGCTGCTGACTGTCGGCATCTTTCTGTTGCTGTGCCGAAATCGACATCGGCAAACCGAGAAACAGGATTACCGACCATACTAAAATTGCTCTTTTCATAATCATCGTTCGTTAATAGTCACCCTCGGTGTACAACATCTCATACGCCGTGTAATCGTCGACATAGTGGGCTATCCACTCGTCTTCCACCGAACTCTCCTCGGGAGCCGAGGCGGTCATCTCCACATCGGGCGTCGCGCCCTTCTCTACCGAGAATATCCCGGTAAACATCTTCATCATGAGCCACACGCCCGCAAACATGGCAGCCATATAAACCCACGGCCTGATTCGCAACCACAACGTAGGTTGCTCGGGCAGAGGGATTTCCCGCTCGGGCAGACGTTCTACCATCTTCTCGGTAAAATCGGCAAAGTAGCCTTCGGGCACCTTCATGCCGTGCTTGCGACCGATTTCATCTAATAGGGGAGTCTTCTTTTCCATAGCTACACCTTTTGTTTGTTAGACACGAAACGGGGAGAAAGGTTTAAATGTGTTCGTGCAGATATTTTTCTATTTTCTGGGCGGCATGGTGATACGAGGCTTTCAAGGCCCCCACCGAGGTACCCATGATCTCCGACATCTCTTCATACTTCATCTCGTCGAAGTAGCGCATGTTGAAGACCAGACGCTGCTTCTCGGGCAACCGCACGATGGCCTCCTGCAACAGCCGCTGGGCCCGGTCGCCGTCGAAATAGTCGTCGCTCTCGACGTTGAGCAGGAGGAAATCGTCGGCATCGTCGGCTTTGAGGTTGCGCTGTTCCCTCTCCTTGGCCAGGAAGGTGAGCGTCTCGTTCACTGCAATGCGGTAGAGCCAGGTCGAGAGTTTGGCATCGCCCCTGAAATACTCGATGCTGCCCCAGGCCTTCAAAAAGGTATTTTGCAATAAATCGTTGGCATCGTCGTGCGAAAGCACCATCTTTCTGATTTGCCAGTACAGCGGTTGGCTGTACCGGGCCACGACCTGGGCAAAAGCCTGCCGCACCGTGGCCGGATTTTGCAGCTGCTCGACGACAATATCTTCGTTATACTCTTGCATGAATCACTCTTTTGCGGGGATAAAGATACACAGAGCCAACGGTTTGTTCCTAACATATCCGGCTCTTTTTTGTTATTTTTATTATTCAATCGCTTGGTCAAGACTTTTATTCCGCTACATTTGTCCCCCTGAACCGGGCACAAGCCCCTCACACGCTATCTCGAATTATGGAAACGAACTCGATACTGCTGGCCTTCCTGCTCACGATGATTGCCGGTCTCTCGACCGGTGTGGGGAGCCTCATCGCCTTTTTTGCCAAACGCACCAACACCAAGTTCCTCTCGGCCGCCCTGGGTTTCTCGGCGGGCGTGATGGTCTACATCTCGTTCATGGAGCTGATGCCCGAGGCCGTGGGCATGCTGGGACAGCAGATGAGCGCACGCATGTCGCACATCACCATGCTGCTGGCCTTCTTTGCCGGCACCTCGTTCATCGCCCTCATCGACTTCCTCATTCCCGAGGACGAGAATCCGCACGAGGTGCACCGGGTGGAGGAGCTGGCCGACCGGCAACGGCTGCGTCGTACCGGCGTGATGCTGGCGCTGGCCATCAGCATACACAACTTTCCCGAGGGACTTGCCACCTTTGCCTCGGCCCTGGGCAACCTCGACGTGGCTATCCCCATCGTCATTGCCATCGCCATTCACAACATACCCGAGGGCATCGCCGTCTCGGTGCCCATCTATCAGGCAACGGGCAGCCGCAAGAAGGCCTTCTGGTATTCATTACTCTCGGGCATGGCCGAGCCGGTGGGCGCCCTCATCGGATTCCTCTTCCTGCTCCCCTTTTGGACTCCGCTCATTCATGCCCTGCTGCTGGCCTTCGTTTCGGGAATCATGGTCTTCATCTCGTTCGACGAGCTGCTGCCCGGGGCCGAAAAGTACGGACACCACCACTACGGCATCGGCGGGGTCATCACCGGCATGGCCGTCATGGCATTCAGTCTGCTCCTCTTCCTGTAACGGGGGGAAGGGAAAAATCACTATTAGTGAGGATTGCAAGGGAACGTTTTCTGCCCTTACTTTGCGCCTGTCAAATCCGGGTACGGCCATCGTCGTCCCCAAGCAGATAAACAAGACTTATGAGAAAATTTTTGCTCCCGGCCTTAGGGCTTCTCTTTCCGCTGGCGTCTGCGGCCAATCCCCTCCCGGCCTCGACCGATTCGTTGGGAAACCGCATCTACAACCTGAACGCCATCACCGTCATCAGCAATCCCAAATGGGAATCAAAGCTATTTGAATTCCCCGGAGCCATCACCTACCTCGACACTGAGGAACTCGACCAGAAGAGTATCCGCTCGGTGAAGGATATCTCGACCCTCGTGCCCAACCTCTTTATCCCCGACTACGGGTCGAAGCTCATCTCCTCGGCCTATATCCGGGGCATCGGGTCGCGCATCAACTCACCGGCCGTGGGACTCTATGTCGACAACATTCCCTATCTCGACAAGAGCGCCTTCGACTTCGATTTCACCGACATCGCCCACATCGAGGTGCTGAAAGGTCCGCAGGGCACGCTCTACGGCCGCAACACCATGGCCGGGCTAGTCTCCATCAAAACCATATCGCCGCTCGACAAGCAGGGCACCAAAGTCAAGCTGAGTTTCGGCAACTACAATTTGTGGGGAGTATCGGCCTCGACCAGCCAGAAGATTACCGACAACCTGGCCATTGCCGCCAATGCCCGCTACCGTAGCGACGACGGCTATTTTGTAAACCAGTACACCCACGAGAATAGCGGCAGCACCCGCTCGGGCGGCGGTCGCATACAGATAGACTGGCGCGTCAACCGGCAGTGGCGATTGAGCCTCAGCGGCGACTTCGAGAGCAGCGACCAGCAGGGCTACCCCTACGCCTCCTACGACAAAACCCAGGGTACCGTCGGCAACATCAGCTACAACGACGAGGCTTCGTACCGCCGCAACCTCCTCACCTCGGGATTCTCGGCCCAGTACCTCCACGACCGGTTCATCTTCACCTCGACCACCGGCTACCAGTATCTCGACGACGACATGCACCTCGACCAGGATTTCACCCCCCTCTCCATCTTCACCCTGCAACAGAAGCAGAAGATGCACGCCGTTTCGCAGGAGTTTGCCTTCAAGTCGCACAAGGGGAAACGGTGGGAATGGGTAGGAGGCCTCTTCGGCTTCTACCAGGACATCAACACCCTGGGGCCCGTCGATTTCAGACAACAGGGCATCGATCTGCTCATCACCAAACAGACCAACGACCAACTGGCGGCGCTCAAACAGAATCCCGCTCTGGCCGGAATGCCCGACATCACCGTCGCCATCGATAACCCCAACCTCTACATCGACGGCTCCTACAAGACACCCACCTACGGTGCAGCAGCATTCGGACAGGCCACGCTCAACCGCATCTTCACCGACGGGCTCTCGGCCACCGTGGGGTTGCGCGTCGACTACGAGCGGGCCCGCATCTACCACCACACCCACGCCACCTCGCCTCTCTCGGGCAACGCCCACGTGGCCATCAATGCCGGAGGCCGCCCCATCACCATCGACCAGCCCTTTGCCCTGCCGCTGGGTATTGACGGTCGCGAGTCGATGGAGACGCTCGAACTCTCGCCCAAATTTGAACTGAAATATGCCATCGGCACCCGGAGCTTCATCTACGCCTCGGCCACCCGGGGGTACCGTTCGGGGGGATACAACTTCCAGATGTTCTCCAACCTCATTCAGGCGCAGATTCGCAGCAGCATGATGAGCGAACTGATGAAGAGCATGGGAGGCAGCATGGGAGGCGGCGGCAACACCGGATCCAATCAATCCGGCTCGTCGGGTATGCCCGCTGCCGGCAGTAGCTCAACCGACGTGAACAGTGCCATATCCTACAAGCCCGAACACAGCTGGAACTACGAAATCGGCGGCCGCTCGCAACTGATTGACCACCGCCTCTTTACCGACCTGTCGCTCTTCTACATCGACTGTCGCGACCAACAGATTGCCGCCGTGAGCGGCTACGGCCGGGTGACCAAAAACTCGGGACGCACCGCCAGCTACGGACTCGAAGCTACCCTGCGAGCCATTCCCGTCGACCGTCTGATGCTCTCGGCCAGCTACGGGTACACCCACGCCACCTTCCGCGAATACAACGACGGGGAGAATGACTACAAGGGCCATTTCGTACCCTTCGCCCCGGCCCACACCCTGGCCCTCTCGGGAACCTATACCCAACCCATCGACCGCGAGCACGACGTCACTTTCGAACTGCAATACCTGGGACAGGGCAAGATATACTGGACCGAAGCCAACGACGTGGCCCAAAACTTCTACGGCCTGCTCAACGCCTCGGTTCTCTTCACCGGGAAATATGCCGACATCAAGCTGTGGGGCAAGAACCTGCTCAACCGCCACTACCAGGCCTTCTATTTCGAGACGATGAATGCCGAGAATCTCTCGTCGCCCAACAGTTTCGTACAAGAGGGACGTCCCCTCACCTTCGGAGTCGACATCACCTTCCATTTCTAAGGGCAACAAACAACACTTCCTTTATTCCGCAAGAACCGACGAGAACGCTCCCCAACCAGCGGGAACGTTCTCGCTCTTTTTCAGAAAGATTGTATTTCCCCGGTTTGGGAGAAGAGGAGAAAGGGTCTATCTTTATCGGGCACAAATAAAAAATACCATGAGGCCCAACACCCTTTTTCTTCTGTCGCTGCTCTCTCTTTGGTCTGTTCTATCCCTGTCGGCGCAAAACCCCATTCCCGTGGAAGACACCAGCCCCCACAAGACAGTAGTCAGCATCGTAGGTGACGAGTTTTATATCAATGGCCGCCCCACATTCGAAGGCAAGAGTTGGCGAGAGATGAAAATTCAAGGTCTCCTTCCCAATGCCCGACTGGTCAACGGCATATTTGATGACAAAACCGACTCTACCCGCTATAAATGGGCATACCCCGATACAAAATTGTGGGATGCCGACCGGAATACGAAAGAGTTCATGGAAAACATGCCTGTCTGGAAAGAGAACGGTCTGCTTGCTTTCACGATTAATTTGCAAGGAGGCAGTCCGGAAGGTTACTCCGAGGTTCAACCGTGGAACAATTCGGCCATTCGGCCCGATGGCAGTCTGGATTCCTGCTATATGCACAGACTCGAACAGATACTCGACAAGGCCGACGAGTTGGGAATGGTTGCCATCGTAGGATTGTTCTATGTGGGTCAAGAGAAATTTCTCGAAGGTGAGCAGGCCGTCAAGAACGGAATCAGAAACGCCGTGGAATGGATATTGAAAAACGGCTATCGGAACGTATTGCTCGAAATTAACAACGAATGCGATTTCTTCAAACTGAACGGATTGACACCCGAGACCGTACACGAATCGATAAAATATGCCAAAACAATTACCCTCAACGGCAGGCGACTGCTGGTGAGCACCAGTTATGCCGGCACAGTCGTACCCAGCGACCCAGTCATTGCCGAATCGGACTTCATACTACTCCACGGCAACGGTATAGAGAATCCCGACAAGATAACACTCCACGTCAACGCCGTGCGACAATCTCCTGCCTATACCTCCAAACCGGTCTTGTATAACGAAGACGACCATTTCGATTTCGAAAAAGAGAGCAACAACTTTGTAAAGGCCACCGAGTCTTATGCCTCCTGGGGATATTTCGATTTCAGAAAGAAGGGTGAACCTTTCGAACAGGGGTTTCAGTGTGTCCCCGTCGACTGGGGAATCAACAGCGAACGGAAAAAGGGATTCTTCAAACTGCTTACCGAATGGCAAAACGCCAACCGATAATACCGACAGCGATATAAAATCCATATCCTTGTTGTCTCGTCAGAGACACAAACTTCTACATTTCGGTTCAACGGGCCCGAGGCTTCAACCTCCACAGGCCCGTTGTTTTTAGCGGCCTGGCATAGCCCCATCTGAAAACTTGGATTTCCGTTTGTCTCTGCTCTCGCCTTTCACTATATTTGGATAATATAGGATGCGGCTCGGCTCTGTCAAACTTGAAAACTTTGTTTTCGTTTGCCACTGCTCTCGCCTTTCACTATATTTGCATAAACCAAACGGACTCTTTTACCCCGTCACATTCCAAGGGCTACCGATTCACCCGACCGATTATCGCGGTTACTGAATGTTCAAGCCTCATGACCGGGGTATGTAACTTGCATTTGTCTACTCGGGAAGATGAAAAAGATACGCTATATTATTCTACTAGCAACCCTTGTCACAGCTCTACTCAGCCCCGCCCAGACCCGCAATCTGGAACCGGCCATCGAGCAGTCGCTCGCCTCGCTCAAACCCGATTATCTGAACATTGGCGAAATCAAGTTGAAGCGTTTCACCCAAAAGGGGAATCGCCTCACCGTCGAGATGAACGACGAGTTCTCCTACCTTCCCTTTCGCGATGAATTGGTGCGACAAGCCTACGACACCGTGCGGGCCGTCCTCCCCCCGAAACTGAGACACAAGAAACTCACCATCTATGCCGGCGGTTACGAAATCAGTCGGCTGGTACCCTTTGCCGACCGTCACAAGCGGTTTGCCGTGGCCTGCCACCGCCCCGTCGTCGAGCCGGTGGGGCGACTCTATACCCCTACTCACGGACTGCTCAACCGTCACATCGCGCTGTGGCAAAGCCACGGATACTATTTCGAACAGTCGCTCAACCGGTGGGAGTGGCAACGGGCCCGCATCTTCGGCACCGTGGAGGACCTCTTTACCCAAAGTTTCGTCATGCCCTTCCTCACCCCCATGCTGCAAAATGCCGGGGCCTATATCTTCTCGCCCCGCGAGCGGGATACCAACCGGCATGAACTGATTGCCGACAACGACGACGCCTCGACCTACACCGAGAGCTCCTCCGGCAAAGAGCAATGGCAACGCGGAGGCATCGGCTTCGCCCACCGGACCGAGCTCTATACCCAATCACAAAATCCCTTTACCGAAGGGAGTTTCCGCCAGACCAAGACCACGACCGACCCCCACCGGGCGATACGGGCCTGCTGGCAGGCTCCTGTTCCCGAGCGCGGCCGGTATGCCGTCTACGTGGCCTACCACACGGTCAAGGGAAGTACCGACGACGCCCTCTACACCGTGTATCACCGGGGCGGCAAATCGCAGTTCCGCGTCAACCAGACCATGGGTGGAGGCACCTGGATTTACCTGGGACACTTCGATTTCGACCCGGGCGAGAAAGCCCGCGTCGAGTTGAGCAACCTCTCCCGCGAGAAGGGGCGCATCGTCACGGCCGACGCGGTGAAAATCGGAGGCGGATACGGCAATATTGCCCGCCGCGTGAGCGACAAGCACCCGGCCGTCGACCCGGCCGTTGACTACGAGCCCCAGACCAGCGGCTATCCCCGCTTTACCGAAGCAGCCCGCTACTGGCTGCAATGGGCGGGATTCCCCGAATCGGTCTATTCGCCCAGCGGGGGAGAAAACGACTATACCGACGATTTCAAATGCCGGGGACTGTGGGTCAACTACCTGGCCGGAGGCTCATCGGTCCTCCCCGACAGCACGGGGCTGCACGTACCCGTCGACCTGGCCTTCGCCTTCCACTCCGATGCCGGCACCACTCCCAACGACTCGACCATAGGCAGTCTGGGCATCTATTTCACCGGCAAGGACCGCAAGGTCTACCTCCACGACGTGCCGCGTCAGGTATCGCGCTACCTCACCGACCTCGTGCTCACGCAAATCACCGACGACCTGCACCGCACCTGTGCCCCCCAATGGAGCCGGCGGGGCATGTGGAACAAATCCTATTTCGAGGCCCGTGTGCCCGAAGTTCCCACCATGCTGCTCGAACTGCTCTCGCACCAGAATCTGGCCGACATGCGCTACGGGCTCGACCCGCGCTTCCGGTTTCTGGTGGCCCGGGCCGTGTATAAGGGCATCTTGAAATTCATCGCCTTCCAAAACAGGTTCGACTATGTGGTGCAACCCCTGCCGGTGACCCACCTGCGAAGCGAGTTTACCGGGATAAACCGCATGAAACTCGCCTGGCGCCCCACCGCCGACCCGCTCGAACCGACCGCCGCTCCCGACCGCTACATCGTCTACACCCGGGTGGGCGATGGTGCCTTCGATGCCGGTACCCTCGTGTCCGATACCACCTGGACCCGGGCCATACACCCCGACTCGATTTACAGTTTCAAGGTCACCGCCGTGAACCGGGGCGGCGAAAGCTTCCCCTCCGAGACGCTGTCGCTCTGCCGTAGCTCGCGCGAGAAGGGGGTAGTCGTGATCATCAACGCCTTCGACCGCATCAGCGGCCCCGACAGCTTCGAGGCCGACTCGCTCGCTGGCGGGTTCGACACCCGCAAGGACTTCGGGGTGCCCTACCTCTGCGACATCGCCTTCACCGGCGAACAGTATGAGTTCCGCCGCAACCGTCCCTGGCTCGACGACGACAACCCTGGATTCGGGGCCAGCCGGGCCGACCGTGAGACACAGGTCATTGCCGGAAACACCTTCGACTATCCCGCTCTACACGGCCGGTCGATTGTACGGGCGGGCTACTCGTTTGTCTCGACCAGCGACGAAGCGGTGGCCGAGGGGCTCACCGACCTGACCCGCTACCGCCTGGCCGACCTCATTCTCGGAAAAGAGAAGCAGGTCACGCTGGGTAACGACACCAGCCGCTACGCCTTCAAGACCTTTGACCCCATGCTGCGCAAAGCCATCACCCGCTACTGCCACAACGGAGGCAACCTCTTTGTCTCGGGAGCCTATGTCGCTACCGATCTGTGGGACAACGGCAACCCCGACCCGGAGGCCCAACAGTTTGCCAACCGGGTGCTGCACTACACCTGGCGCACGGGACAGGCCTCGACGAGCGGAAGGGTACAACCGGCCCCGTCGCCCTTCGCCCGGTTCAACCGCCTCGACCTCAACTACTGGAATACCCTCAACGCCACCTGCTACGCCGCCGAATCGCCCGACGGCATCGAACCCTGCGGAGCAGGCAGCTACACCATACAGCGGTATGCCGACACCCGCATCGGTGCCGGCATCTTCTACCGGGGCGATACATACAGTACCTGCGTCCTGGGCTACCCCTTCGAGACTATCGTGAGCGAGACCGAACGCGATGCCCTTATGCAGGCCATCTTGTCGACCTTCGACGAGGCGGCCGGAAGTGACACCCCGTCAAACGAACCCCAATAAAAACACCTTACCCATGAAGAGAATCAACTGTTTCATACCCCTCTCGCCCGACCCGGAGCAGACGGCCGAAACCATCAGAGAGCTGCGCGCCTGCGAGGCGGTAAACACCATCTTCCTGCTGTCGACCGACCCGGAAGCCCGACCGATTGACGGGAGCTCGCTCCTGCCCGTCACCGGGCTCAACGCCTCGGCCACCCTCCGCACGATAGCCCGTTGCAGCGACACCGACTTCACCCTGCTGTACACCCGCCATACGGTCCTCCGGTTGGGCTACTTCGCTCTCGAACGCATGATGCGCATCGCCGACGACTCCGGGGCCGGACTGCTCTATGCCGATGCATACCACCAAACCGACGGGCGGCTGGTTCAGGCACCGGTCATCGACTACCAGACGGGCAGCCTGCGCGACGATTTCAACTTCGGGTCGCTGCTGCTCTTTCGTACAGAGGCCCTGCGCGAAGCTGCCTCGCGAATGACGAGCGACTTCCGCCATGCGGGACTCTACGACCTGCGGTTGAAGCTGTCGCAAAAGGCACAACTGCTCCACATCAACGAATATCTCTATACCGATGTCGAGAGCGACACCCGCCGCAGCGGCGAGAAGATGTTCGACTATGTCGACCCTAAAAACCGGGCGGTGCAAATCGAGATGGAGGCGGCCTGCACCGAGCATCTCAAAGCCATCGGCGGCTACCTGGCCCCCCGGTTCGAACCCATTGCCTTCGACGCCGGCGACTTTCCCTGCGAAGCCTCGGTCATCATTCCCGTGCGCAACCGCGCCCGCACCATCGCCGACGCCATCGGGTCGGTACTGAAACAGCAGACCCGGTTCAAATTCAACCTCATCGTCATCGACAACCACTCGACCGACGGCACGACTGAGGTCATCGACCGCTTTGCCGACGACGAACGGGTGATTCACCTCATTCCCGAGCGGAACGACCTGGGCATAGGCGGCTGCTGGAATCTGGGGGTACACCACCCCCGGTGCGGCAAGTTTGCCGTACAGCTCGACAGCGACGACCTCTACGCCAACGAACGGACGTTGCAAATTCTGGTCGACGCCTTCTACCAGCAGAATTGCGGTATGGTGGTGGGCACCTACCAAATGACCGACTTCGAGCTGAACCCCATCGCACCGGGTATCATCGACCACCGGGAGTGGACCCCCGAGAACGGACGTAACAACGCCCTGCGCATCAACGGGCTGGGGGCGCCCCGTGCCTTCTACACCCCGCTGCTGCGCCAAGTGAAGGTGCCCAACACCAGCTACGGCGAGGACTACGCGCTGGGGCTGAACATCTCGCGCCGCTACCAGATAGGGCGTGTCTACGAGGTGGTCTACCTGTGCCGCCGCTGGGAGGGGAACTCCGATGCCGCGCTCAGCATCGAAAAGAGCAACGCCAACAACCTGTACAAAGACCGCATTCGCTCCTGGGAGCTGCAAGCCCGCATCGCCCTGAATAAAAACCTGCACGCATGCCCCCCTTGGAAATAAACTCAAACCGCATAAACCTACTGATTGACAGTCAGCTGGCCGAGTGGGAGACGGCCCGGCGCAACTACCGGGCTCTGGAATCGGTACGGGTCAAGGAGCTGATGCTGGGAAACTGCCCGGTCAAGGTGCAGTTCAACCCGGCCCGTATCGTCTCGTCGGCCGCCAAGGTCGATGCCCGGTCGTTGAAGGAGCGACCCTGTTTCCTCTGCGCCGGAAACCGCCCGACCGAACAGCGGGGCCTCGCCGACGGCGACTACACCTGGCTGGTCAACCCCTTCCCCATCTTTCCCCGTCACCTCACGATTCCGGCCAACCGCCACACCCCGCAACTCATCGGCGGCCGACTGGGCGACCTGTTGCACATGACCCGCGAAGCCGACGAGTTCGTCCTCTTCTACAACGGTCCCCGATGCGGCGCCTCGGCCCCCGACCACGCCCATTTCCAGGCGGGCAACAAGGGGTTCCTTCCCCTCGGTGAGGCGATAAGGAGCTGTCGACGGGAGCCCCTGCTCACCCACGGCTCGGCCCGGCTGAGCCTCGTCACGGAGTACTTCTGCCCCCTCTTCCTCATCGAAGCCCGCGAGGCCGACGAAGCCCGAGCCCTCTTCGATACACTTTACCGGGCCCTCGACCAGCCGGCCGGGGAGCCCGAGCCCATGATGAACCTCGTGGCCTGGTACGAAGCGGGAGAGTGGAACCTCTGCATCTTCCCCCGCACCCGGCACCGCCCCTCGTGCTATCAGGCCGAGGGCGACGCCAATATCCTGCTCAGTCCCGCCTCGGTCGACCTGGGCGGGGTCTTCATCACCCCCCTCGAAAAAGATTTCGAGAAAATCGAGGCCGGACACCTGCAACAAATCCTCGCGGAGGTCTGCCCCAACCGGGAGCAGCTCACCGCCATCATCAACCGACTTAACCGGCAAACATCATGAAAGAACCATCGGTAACCGTAGGAATACTCTCGGGCGAACACCTTGCATTCGCCTTCAACGATACCTATCTGTGGGGAACTACCCCGGTCGAAGGGGCCCAGGAGGTCTACATCGACGAGGGTCGAATCGCCTGGAACGGAGGCCGGTACGACCAACTCTGCTTCACCCCGCAACACCCCGACGGCTCCTTCTGCCTCAAAGGGGTGACCATCGGGGTGAAATTCCACTGGGAGCGCCGCGAAGACCAGACTTTCAGGGGGAGCCTACGACTTGTCGTTGACGAGGGGCGTATCACCGCCATCAACGAACTGGGCATCGAAGAGTATCTGCTCAGCGTCATTTCGTCGGAGATGAGTGCCACCGCCTCGCTCGAGCTGCTCAAATCGCACGCCGTCATCTCGCGCAGCTGGCTGCTGGCTCAAATCCGGAAGGACAAGGCGCAAGCCGGGAGCAAACCCGTCTCGACCCGCCACACGGCCGACGAACTGATTCGCTGGTACGACCGCGAGGACCATCGCCTATTCGACGTCTGCGCCGACGACCATTGCCAACGCTACCAGGGCATTACCCGGGCCTCTACACCCCTCGTCGGCGAGGCCGTGCAGGCCACCCGGGGCGAGATACTCACCTGCGACGGCACGATATGCGACACCCGCTTCTCCAAGTGTTGCGGCGGGGTGATGGAGCGCTTCTCCTCCTGCTGGGAGGAGGTCGACCCGCCCTACCTCGTAGCCCGACGCGACAGCCGCGACGAACTCGACTTCCCCGATTTGCGCATCGAGGAGAATGCCCGCCGATGGATCGAAGCGACACCCGAAGCCTACTGCCACACCACCGATACCCGGATACTTGGGCAGGTACTCAACAACTACGACCGGGAGACGACCGACTTTTACCGCTGGCGGGTCGACTATACACAAGAGGAACTCGCCTCGCTTATCCGGGAAAAATCGGGTTTCGACCTGGGGCATATTGTCGACCTGCGCCCCGTCGAGCGGGGCACCTCGGGCCGCATTGTACGGCTGCGCATCGAAGGCACTCGACGGGCAATCACCATAGGCAAGGAGCTGGAAATACGCCGCACCCTCTCGCCGTCGCACCTGTACAGCTCGGCCTTCGTGGTCGACCGGCAGGAGGTGGTCGACGGGATACCCCGACGCTTCGTCCTGCGGGGAGCCGGCTGGGGCCACGGCGTGGGGCTCTGCCAGATAGGCGCCGCCGTCATGGGCGAACAGGGATACAGCTACCGCCAGATACTCCTGCACTACTATGCGGGAGCCACACTCGAAAAAATATACTGACACCATGCACACACACTCGTCGAAAAACAGATCGCCCTGGGGCTGGGTACCCACCCTCTACTTTGCACAAGGGCTTCCCTATGTGGCCGTCATGACCATCTCGGTCATCATGTACAAACGGCTGGGCATCTCCAACACCGACATCGCCCTCTACACCAGCTGGCTCTACCTGCCGTGGGTCATCAAACCCTTTTGGAGCCCCTTTGTCGACCTGTTGAAGACCAAGCGGTGGTGGGTCGTCGCCATGCAGATGCTTGTCGGGGCAGGACTGGCCGGTATCGCATTCACCCTTCCCGCCCCCCACTTTTTCCAAATCACGCTGGCCATCTTCTGGCTGGTGGCATTCAGCTCGGCCACGCACGACATCGCCGCCGACGGCTTCTACATGCTGGCCCTCGACTCGCACCGGCAAGCCATGTATGTGGGCATACGCAGCACCTTCTATCGGGTGGCCACCATCGCCGGGCAGGGGCTGCTGGTCATTCTCGCCGGGTGGCTCGAATCGAGCACCGGCCTCACCCCCCTCACGCTCGACGTGAAGGCCGGGCCGCAATATGCCAGCGAGACCGCGCTCCCCTCGACCTGCCACACGGCCGATACCGGCACCGGCGAGATGCACTTCGTGGCCACACCCGCCGTGCTCGAAATAAGTACCGAAGCCAATCCCGCCCGGGTCGACTCGGTGAGTGCATGGGTCACCCGGCAGAACATCGCCAACGGCTTTGCCGTGGCCGAGACAACCACCTCGGCCGCCACCCCCGCAGCGGGAAACAACGCTCCGTCGCTCAACCGGTTCGAACGCTTTATCCGCGAGACCTTCGGCGAGAAACGGGAGGCGGGCCGCCACCCCCTCTCCGGCAACATCGGGGTGGTGAAGGTGTGCCTCTCGCAGAAACCGGCTCCCGACGAGACCGTCGTGCTCAACACCGTGTTCCAGCGGGGCGACCGGAGTATCTTCATCACACAGGGCGAACGGCTCGAATTTACCGAGGCCAACTGGGACAAACCGGCCTATATTGCCATACAGACCGACCCGAAGCTGAGGCAGACATCAACGGCATCGTTCGAGGGGACCTCGGGCCAGATAGCCCTGGCCTGGTCGATTACCTTCTTCGTCCTGGCCGGATTCTTCATCGCCATCAGCCTCTACCACAAATACATTCTGCCCCGTCCCGTCTCCGACCGGGCCGTGCGCCAAGCCACCGCCTCGAACATCTTCCGGGAGTTCCTGGCCACCTTCGTCTCCTTCTTCCGCAAGAAACAGATAGGTATTGCCCTGCTCTTCATGCTGCTCTACCGGCTGCCCGAGGCCCAGCTGGTGAAACTCATCAACCCCTTCCTGCTCGACCCCAGGGAGATGGGCGGACTGGGACTCACCACAGGACAGGTGGGACTGGTCTACGGCACCATCGGCATACTGGGGCTCACCCTGGGCGGTATCATCGGCGGCATCGTGGCCGCCAAAGGCGGACTGCGCCGGTGGCTGTGGCCCATGGCTTGGAGCATCTCGCTCACCTGCGCCACCTTCGTCTACCTCAGCTACGTCCAGCCCGACAGCCTGTGGGTCATCAACCTCTGTGTCTTCATCGAGCAGTTCGGCTACGGGTTCGGCTTCACCGCCTACATGCTCTACCTCATCTACTTCTCCGAAGGCGAGCACCAGACCGCCCACTACGCCATCTGCACCGCCTTCATGGCGCTGGGCATGATGCTGCCGGGCATGGCTGCCGGCTGGTTGCAGGAGCTTATCGGCTACAAACACTTCTTCAACTGGGTGATGATTTGCTGCGTGGCCACCATCGCCGTGTGCGCCTTCCTCAAAATAGACCCCGACTATGGCCGGAAGAAAACCGACATGCGCTAAATAAAGCCAAAACAACCCAAAAGGTAACCCGCAGAATCAAAAAAAGTATATAATTTTGTCCTGCCGAATGCAGATTCTACAAGCGTGAAAGAACCGTGACCTTCCCCGAGGAAGGTCACGTCGGTCGTATGATTTAAAATCAACCGAGATGAAAGATTCAAAATACAGTGCTTATTTGAAAGAGGTCGAGAGATTCATTCCCAAGGACCGTATTTATACCGACGAATTACGCCGACTGGCATGGGGCACCGATGCCGGCTTCTACCGGCTGATTCCCCAGATTGTTATCCGCTCGAAAAACGAAGAGGAGGTGGCCCGCCTCTTGACGCTGGCCGACCGGTATGCCCTGCCCGTGACCTTCCGGGCGGCCGGGACCTCGCTCTCGGGACAGAGCATCAGCGACTCGATACTGATTGTGGCCGGCAAGAACTGGGAGCACTACACCCTCTCGGACGACCACAGCCAGATTACGCTGCAACCCGGCATCATCGGGGCGCGCGTGAACGAGATTCTGAAACCCTACGGCCGCAAGTTTGCCCCCGACCCCGCCTCGGTCAAGTCGGCCATGGTGGGCGGCATCGTCATGAACAACGCCTCGGGCATGAACTGCGGCACCCATGCCAACAGCGACAAGGAGCTGATTTCGGCCAAAATCGTTCTGGCCGACGGTACCCGCCTCGACACGGGTGACGCCGCAAGCCGCCGCGCCTTCGAGCAAAGCCACGCCCCCTTCCTGAAACGCATCGCCGAGCTGCGCGACGACATACGGGCCGACCAGGCTCTGAGCGACCGTATCCGCAAGAAATATGCCATCAAGAACGTGACCGGTCTCAACCTGTTGCCCTTCGTGGCCTACGACGACCCGTTCGACATCATCGCCCACCTCATGGTAGGTTCGGAAGGTACCCTCGCCTTCCTCTCGGAGGTCACGATGAAGACCGAGCACGACTACCCCTGCTCGGCCAGCGCCATGCTCTACTTCAACGAGATCAAAGAGGCCTGCCACGCCGTGGTGGCCATGAAGCAGGGACCCGTATTCAGCGCCGAGATGCTCGACAAGAAATCGCTCGCCTCGGTGGGCGACACCACCGGCGAGGGACTCACTGCCGTACTCACCGAGACCAAGGCCGATACCCCCGAAGAGTTGCAGGCTCACATCGAAGCCATCAAAAAGATACTGGCGCCTTTCCAGACCGCCACACCCATACACTTCACCGACAAGCCCGAGGAGTACTCCCGCTACTGGGCCATTCGCTCGGGCATCTTCCCCTCGGTAGGCGGCACCCGTCAACTGGGCACCACCGTGCTCATCGAGGACGTGGCCTTCCCCATCGACGACCTGCCCGAAGCCACCTCCGACCTGCAAGCGCTGCTCGAACGGAACGGCTACTCCGATGCCTGCATCTACGGCCACGCGCTGGAAGGCAACTACCACTTCATCATCAGCCAGTCGTTCGACTCGCCCGAGCAGGTAGCCCGGTATGAGAAACTGATGGACGAGGTCAAGACACTCGTCGTCGACAAATACGACGGCTCGCTCAAAGCCGAGCACGGCACGGGCCGCAACATGGCCCCCTTCGTGCGTTACGAATGGGGCGACAAGGCCTTTGCCTGCATGAAGGCGGTCAAAGAGCTGTTCGACCCCAAAGGGCTGCTCAACCCCGGCGTCATCTTCAACGACGACCCGCGCTGCCACCTGAAACACTTCAAGCCCATGCCGCTCACCAACCCGCACGTAGACCGCTGCATCGAATGCGGTTTCTGCGAGGTGAACTGCCTCACCTGCGGCTTCTCGCTCTCGTCGCGTCAGCGCATCGTCATTCGCCGCGAAATCTCCCGGCTGAGCCGACTGGCCACCCCCGAGAGCCTCGCCCTCATGCACACTCTGCTGAAACAATATAAATATCTGGGCAACGCCACCTGCGCCGGCGACGGACTCTGCTCCATGTCGTGCCCGATGGGCATCAGTGTGGGCGACCTCACCCACGACCTGCGGCAGGAGAATCTGCCAGCCGGCAGCCTCGGCTACAAGACGGGCGACTGGGTGGCCCGCCACTTTGCCGGTACGAAATCGAGTATCCGACCCGTGCTCTACCTGGCCCACACGGCTCACACCCTGCTGGGCGACAAAGCCATGAGCACCGTGGGCCGTTCGCTCCACCGCCTGGGATTCCCGCTCTGGACCCCGGCCATGCCCAAGCCCTACTACCCGCACGCCATACCCCAGCACGAGGAGGCGTTGAAGGTGGTCTACTTCCCCAGCTGCATCAACCAGACCATGGGTCCGGCCAAGAACTCGCCCGACCCCACGCCGCTTATCGACAAGACGGTGGCCCTGCTGCAAAAAGCGGGCTACGAGGTCATCTTCCCCAAGGACATGAAGAACCTTTGTTGCGGTACCATCTGGGAGAGCAAAGGCATGAAGGATATTGCCGACCGCAAGTCGGCCGAGTTAGAAGACGCTCTCTACGAGGCCAGCCAACAGGGCCGGTACCCCGTACTCTGCGACCAGAGCCCCTGCCTGCACCGCATGCGCGAGGTGATGACCCGGGTCAAACTCTACGAGCCGGTCGAGTTCATCTACACCTTCCTGCGCGACAAACTGCAATTCCACCCCATCGACGACCCCGTGGCCGTGCACATCACCTGCTCGATGCGCAAGATGAACCTGGGACAGATGCTCGTCGACCTGGCCAGCCTCTGCTCACGCCACGTCGTCGTACCCGAAGAGGTGGGCTGCTGCGGTTTCGCCGGAGACCGGGGCTTCACCCACCCCGAGGTGAACGCTTATGCCCTGCGCAAACTGCGGCCGCAACTCGAAAAGGCCGGAGTCAAGACCGGCTACTCCAACAGCCGTACCTGCGAGATAGGACTGGCCACCAACTCGGGGGTTCCCTACCTCTCGATTGTCTACCTGGTAGACCAGTGTACGACTCCCAAACCGAAAGCCTGATAACCGCGAGCCGCCCGCTCAACCCGGGAGCGGCTCCAACCCGATAAAGAGATGAACAATATGATTCTACTTGCCGACAGCGGTTCGACCAAGACCGACTGGGCGCTGGCCCACAACGGTTCATTGGTCAAACGGATAACGACCGAGGGGATAAACCCCTTCTTCCAGACCGAGGAGGAGATAAGCCGCATCGTTCACGAGCGGCTGATGCCGGCTCTCGACGATACGATGCCCCACGAGGTGCATTTCTACGGGGCCGGTTGTGCCTTCCCCGAGAAGAACCGCCTGGTCGAGCAGGCCATCACCCGCCATCTGCCGGTACCCGTCGAAATCGGGAGCGACCTGTTGGGGGCCGCCCGCAGCCTCTGCGGCCGTCGGCCGGGCATTGCCTGCATCATGGGCACGGGGTCGAACTCGTGCTACTACGACGGGCAGACGATTGCCGCCAACGTGTCACCCCTGGGCTACGTGCTGGGCGACGAGGGGAGCGGCGCCGTACTGGGCCGCCTGCTGGTGGGCGACTGCCTCAAAAACCAGCTGCCCGCAGCGTTGAAGGAGGCCTTTTTCAAACGCTTCGACCTCACCCCGCAACTCATTTTGGAGCGGGTCTACAAGCAACCCTTCCCCAACCGCTTCCTCGCCTCGCTCTCGCCCTTCCTCATCGAGCACATCGACGAGCCCTGCATACACCGGCTCGTCCTCAACAGCTTCAAGAGCTTCTTCACCCGCAACGTCATGCAATATGACTACCGCGGAGTTAAGGTTCATTTCACCGGCTCCATCGCCTACTACTACCGCGAGGTGCTCGACGAGGCCGCCCTCGCCCTGCAAATCGAGCTGGGGCATATCGTCCAAAGTCCGCTGGAAGGACTCGTAACCTATCACTCCAACCTGTAAACCACAACGCCATGGCATTCGTCAAGATTACCGAGCAACCCTCGCTGTACGACCACCTCGAAGAGAAATCGGTGCGGGAAATCCTGCAAGATATCAACACCGAGGACCAGAAGGTGGCACTGGCCGTACAAAAGGCCATACCCAAAATCGAGAAACTCGTGACCCAAATCGTTCCCCGCATGAAACAGGGCGGACGCATCTTCTACCTGGGAGCCGGTACCAGCGGACGTCTCGGCGTACTCGACGCCTCGGAGATTCCCCCCACCTTCGGCATGCCCCCCACGCTGGTCATCGGGCTCATTGCCGGCGGCGACACCGCCCTGCGCAACCCCGTGGAGAATGCCGAGGACAACATGAACCGCGGCTGGGAGGAGTTGCAGGAGCACGGGGTGAACAATCTGGACACAGTCATCGGCATCGCTGCCTCGGGCACGACCCCCTACGTGGTGGGAGCCCTGCGGGCCGCCCGGACCCACGGCATTCTCACCGCCTCCATCTCGAGCAACCCCGACTCGCCTATCGCCCACGAGGCCGACGTGCCCATCGAGATGATCGTAGGCCCCGAGTTTGTCACCGGCAGCTCCCGCATGAAATCGGGCACGGGACAGAAGATGATTCTCAACATGATATCGACCTCGGTCATGATTCAGCTGGGACGGGTCAAGGGCAACCGCATGGTCAACATGCAACTCACCAACCAGAAACTGGTGGACCGCGGCACCCGCATGGTAGCCGACGAGTTGGGGCTGGACTACGAACAGGCCAAGCGGCTGCTGCTCCTGCACGGCTCGGTCAAGAAGGCCGTCGATGCCTGGCACACCTCACAAAACAAGTGAGGATACCCCCTTCTCCACGAAGGGCACATCCTCACAACTCGTATTAGACTGAATCAGATTAAATCAGATTGGGCGACATCAATAAACCGTGTTCTGCGGATCCATGTTGGTCCAGCCGGTCATCCAGTTGTTGTCGGCCGTTTCGCTGGGCGAGAAGGCTCCGATGTAGGATACCTGCTCAAATCCCGAAGCTACCAGCGGGTTGCTCCAATCGGCAGCCTGAGTGGCCAGCGGGCTATCCTGGGCGGGAATCATGCAGAAATCGGTCAGGTTCTGGGGATCGCCTTGCAGTTTGAGGTCGGCGATGGCTGCATAAGCGTGGTTCTTGCCGTCGGCACGGTTGAAGTAGCTGTCGGTAAAGGCACCGTTATCGGTGGGGCTATACGGCGTGTTGTTCTCCCAGTATTGGGCATCTTGGAAATTCTTGACCATACCGGCAAAGAGACAGTTCGATACCACCAGTTTCCCGGCCGTGGCAAAATCCTGCGTCGTCGAGTTCTTGTCGTTCTCGATGATGAGACCGAGAGGGAATCCGGCAAATACCGAATTGAAGACTCTCAACTGCGTGTTGCGGCGCAGGTGCATGGCAGCCTGGAAGTGAGCATCGGTATTGCTGCCGTTCACACCGGCCTCGTCGGTATAGTTGGCGGGATTGACCACGGGACCGAAGAGCGATACGTTGGAGAATACACACGAGGTGTAGGGTTCGATGGTAGCGGCGTCGCTGCAATTATCCGACTCAAAGCCGTTGGAGGCCGACTTGTCACCGATTTTCGGGTCGCGCAGAGCAGCCAGGAATTGCAGTTTGCCCGAGAAACCGTTGTCGGTATCGAAATCGTCGTCCCAGGTACCCAACGCTACGAGGTGCTTGCAGTTCACGTCACCGCCGAACCACTCGTAAGAGTCGTCGCCCGAGTAGGATACCTGTACGTAATCGACCGTCGTACCGCTGCCGACCGACCCGAAGGTGATGGCGTTAATCTCGTTGTCGACCGAATACTCGATACCGGCAAACTCGCAACGTACATATTTCAAGATACCCGAGTTGTCGGCATTGTCGTTACCGCCGTGCTGGCTGCGCACGCCACCCTCGATGGTCTGCTCGCCCTTGTTGTTCTTGGCTTTACCCAGGAGGATAATACCGCCCCAATCACCGGGTTTGCGGTTACCGGGAGCCTGAGCCGACGTGAAGACGATAGGACGCTCTTTCGTTCCCTCGGCAATAAGTTTACCTCCCCGCTCGACAATCAGCGTGGCTTTCGAGGCCTTTTCGCCCTTGATGACTACACCCGGCTCGATGGTGAGCGTGGCCCCGTCGGTCACATACACAAATCCGCGCAGGTTGTAGGTATTGGGATAGGTCAAGGTCATGTCCTCCGAAATTTCATACGCATCGGAACCATCGCCCAGGTCGTAGCTCGAACCGCTGGGAACGACGGGTTCGTCGTTACTCTCATCACAACTTACTACTGTCATGGCTGCCAAACATACGAAGGCAATCGTTTTGAATAGTTTTTTCATCTTTACTTTCTTTTTAATTAGTATTATAGAAAAGGGTTTTTATCAGAAACTGAATGTGATTCCCACGCTCACCGAGCGGCCCGGCCGGTAGGCTTTCGTCGTCTGCTCGCGCTTTTGCAGCTGTCCGGCAGCGTCGACGAACTGGGGGAATTGCTTATAGACAATCTTCTCGGCCAGGATATCCTTCACACCGGCTTTCAGCTCGATGAGCTTGCCCAGCTTCTTCGAGATGGTGAAGTCGAGGCTGTTGCGGGGCATCTCGTAGGTGTCGGGGATATTCACGCTCACGTCGTGGTTGGTGCTGTTCGACTTGCCTATGCCGATGATGCGTTTGCCCAGCCGGTTGTAGAGCAGCGACGACATCAGTCCCCACTTCTCGTTCTGGTAGTAGAGTCCAGCATTGATGATGTAGGGCGACTGGCCTTGCATGGGCCGGTCCTCGGTCTTGATGATGCCCGACTCGTCGAACCGCACATTGCTCTTAATCAACGTGGCGTTGAAGAGCAGGCTGAAATTGCGCATGCCGATAAAATCGAGGCTCTTGCGTATCTCCACCTCGGCACCCAGACTCTGGGCCGAGAGGGCGTTCTCGTAGTTGTATCGCAGGGTTCCGCCCATGTCGATGAAGGTCCACTCGATGGGGTTGTCGAAATGCTTGTAGAAGATACCGACGCTCACCAACTCGCCTCGCTCGGGATAGAACTCGTAGCGGAAGTCGAGGTTGTCGATTTTACAAGTCTTCAAATCCTCGTTACCGCCGATTTCGTTGAAAAGGTCGAAATCGTAGTAGACGGCCGGCGACACTTCGCGAAACTCGGCCCGGTTGAGCGAACGGCCGTAGGCCAACCGCAACAGGTGCTTCTCGTTGAAATTATAGGTGGCGTTGACCGACGGCAGCAGATCGAGGTCGACATAGTCGCGGCTGGTCTTCAACACCTGCTCGACCGACATCGATTTGTCGCGGGTGAGGCGCAACCGGTTGTATTCGAGCCGCACACCGGCGTAGATATTGAAACGACCGACGGGCAACTCGATGGCTCCGTAACCGGCACCGTAGAGGTTGGTGGCATCGTAGGCGTTGGTCTTCTGGGTAATCTCGTCGATATAGACCTTGTCGGCACTGAGCCAGGCATCGCTCATCATCTCTTCGTAGGGGAGATAGAGGTACTCCTGGCGCTCGGCCACCGACAGATTGTCGTAGCGGTAGACAAACTCGCGGGGCGTGTAGCTGCGGGTGCGATACTCACTCATCAATCCCCCCTTGACGGTCGAGCGGATACTCCCCAGATCGACCGCCCCCTTGTAGTCGACACTACCCGAGAAGAGATGGTCGCTGAGCGACTGGAAGTAGCGCGATATTTTCTCGTTGCCCACCTTCAACTGCGACACGTCGGCTCCCTCGCTCATACCGGCCTGGTTGACTATGATACGGCGGTCGGGCTCGGTCTTGTAGGCATAGCTGTACCCCACGTTCCACGACAGGGAGTGAACCTTGTGTTCGTCGAGAAAATGGCTGCCGGCCAGCTGCCCCAGGTAGGTGAGACGCGACTGATACAGCATCTCGGTCTCCTCGCGATAGAAGGGGCTGCTGATGTTGCGCTCGCCGGTACGCTCGGTCAGGCGATTCTTGCCCAGCATGTTGAAGAGGTTGCGGAACTCCAACTTGTTGCGGTCGTTGAAGATGAACGACCAGTTGTGCATGGCTCCCACCCGCACGTCGTTGGAGTACTGGTTGTCGATATAGTCGTCGAGATAGACCGGCTTGTCGGCCTCCGACGAATAGACGCCGAAACGGGAATTCTGGATATCCTGTATCGTCTTGTAGGTGTTGCTGTAATTGATAAAGGTGGTCATACCAATCTCGGTACCCCCCTCGGTGTCGAAACGCCGGTTGACGGTGAGCGAAAGACGCTGGTCGGGAGTGGGTATGAAACTCTTCACCCGCCAGTCGGAGTTGAACGACCGCGTGAGCCGGGTCACCTCCGACGGGTCACTGCCGGCCATATCCAGATGCGAAGGTATGCTGCCCGAGAGCGGACGTTTGCTCAGGTCGAATCCCAGCCAGTCGGTAGAGCTGCCGGGGTTGAGACGGGTCTTGGTGAACTGCGTGTTGGTGTTGAACCCGGTTGTATAGTTCACCTGCACCGAGTTGCGCAACGGCAGACTCTTGGTAGCGATACGAATGAAGCCGCCGGCAAAGTCGGCCGGAATCTCGGGCGCGGGCGATTTGTAGATAATCATGCTCTCGATTTGCGAACTGGGCAACATGTCGAACGAGAAGACCCGGCTGTCCGATTCCAAACTCGGGGCCGTGTTACCGTTAATCCACACGTTGTTATATCGTTGGGCCAACCCGCGCACCACCACAAAGCGGTCGTCGAGTATCGAGATGCCCGGTACCCGTTTCACCACCTCCGAGGCATCGCGGTCAAGCGTCTTGGCTATCTGTTGCGACGAGATACCGCTCGCCACCTGTACCTGAGCCTTCATGCCCTCGATGAGCGACGTTTCGGTGTCGTTGCGTCGGTAGGTCGATACCACCACCTCTTGCAGAGCTACCCCGTCCTCCTCCATTTCGATGTCGAGCGGGGCGGCACTCTGCCCGGCAGTCACCTCGACAGGAATGCGGGCCGTCTTATAAGACAAATAACGGCAAACAATCGTCTGCTTGCCGGTGGGAACATGGGTCAATTCGAAGTGTCCGTCGATGTCGGTAGCTGTCGCAATCGACGTGTTCTCGACCTGTATGGTAGCGCCTATGATGGCCTCGCCACTCTTCTTGTCCTTCACACTCCCGGCAATCGACCCGGTAGTTGCCGCGTACCCTCCAAAAACTCGAATAGCGAAAATAATACCTAAAACAATCGTCAATAATCTGTTTTTACACATATATCCTTACCTTTTTCTTTTCCTTTTCGCCGGCAAAGGTATCGGTAAGGCAATACGAAGATGTGACAGATGTGTGAAGGAGCGCATAACATCTGTTACGATTCGGTAACCGTGATTTATCAAAAATGTTTCAAAAAAGAGCTATGCCCTGTCGCACAACTCGATACCGGGAGAGGGCGATTCCCCCCCTCACGAACGGTCGGCCCGGGCTTCGGCACGTGAAGCCAGAATATCGTCGGCATGCTCGAAGGCCCAGCCCACCACCTGGCCGAGCACCGGCATGAAACTCTGCCCCCGCTCGGTGAGGGTATACTCCACCCGGGGCGGTATCTCGGCATAGACCCGACGGGTGAGCATGCCGTCCTCTTCGAGCGACCGCAGGGTGACGGTGAGCATGCGCTGCGAAATATCGCCCAGCGAACGCTGTATGTCGTTGAAACGCATCGTGCCGTTTTCATGCAGGGTTTCAAGTACCAGAACCGACCACTTGCTACCCAAGCGGCTCAAAATATCCCGCACGGGACAAACCCCGGTGTGAAGAAAAGTTTTCATTTTATTTAACATTTTATATCCGGCTGATTCTCTGCATTCGTTACCTCGGCGTAACTTACCTATCTCTCTGTGCCTTCTTGCAAAGGAGAAGAGAAACAACCATCTTCGCACTACAAAAATAATAAAGTTATTATTAGTAACCTATAAACAAACCTTTAATTTACAGGATATGGAAACTATTCGCAAAATCGATGCGGGCGAAAAATTCACCCACGCCACGGTAGGCGACCTGAGCGCCTTTGCCGGGAAACAGTTCGTGAAAGATTGTATCGGGACCACCGGTTGTGAAATCTCGTTCGGTACACTGAATCCGGGAGAGGCCGTGCCCTTCTTCCACAGCCACAAAGAGAACGAAGAGGTCTACATCGTACTGCGCGGCTCGGGCGACTTCCAGGTCGACGATACCGCCTTCCCCATTGCCGAGGGATCAATCGTACGGGTTGCCACACACTGCAACCGCTCGCTGCGCTGCACATCGGCCACAAGCATGCTCTACCTCTGCATTCAGGTAAAAGAGGATAGTCTTGAACAATGCACGTTGAACGACGCCGAAATCACCGAACAGGCCACGGCTTGGAAATAAGCCGGCCTCCGCTCGAAACAGAAACAGGGCCTCTATCCCACATGAAGGGATAGAGGCCCTGCGCATTATCTTCATGACCGGACAACCGGCTCTTATGGGAACGACGCCTTTATTTAAGTGTCACCTTCACCACGTAGTCGATGCAGTCGTCGGGTATATCGACGGCAAAATCGAGCACACCTTTCTTATACTTGTAGTCGATGCGGGTACCCTCGCCCAGCACCTCGACCTGCTTCACCTTCTGCGACAGAGGCATACTCACCCGGTCGACAGCCGCATCGAGCAGATGCACATAGAGCGTGTTACCGTTGCGGGTGGTGATGATGCGGTCGCCATCGCGATAGCCGCCGGCCACGGTGGCATAAATCGACTCGCCATAGCGGTCGAGCCACTGCCCCATCTCGGCCAGACGGGTCAAGGCGGCCTCGGGCAACGTGCCGTCGGGTTGCGGACCTACATTGAGCAACAGGTTAGCACCCTTGCCCGCCGTACGCACCAGCAGTTGGATAAGTTCTTTGGTCGACTTGTAATCCTGATCTTTCACATTATAGCCCCACGAATGGTTCATCGTCTGACAGGTTTCCAAAGGCAAAGTACTGATATCCTGCCCCGAAAAGCCAGCCTTGTTTTCGCCCGGCACATCACGCTCGAAGATTTGGATATCCTCACCCTCATAAGGGGTCTGGTGATGGTTGTTACCAATCAAGCAACCCGGCTGTAACCGATGAATCAACCGATACTGCTCGTCCAGTTCCCAGTTGAAGGGAATACTGTCGACATCGTGGTCCCACCAGCCATCGAACCAGATGGCTCCTATTTCGCCATAGTTGGTGAGCAGCTCGGTCAACTGGTTGTTCATGAAGCGATAGTAGGCCGGCCAGTCGGCTCGGTCGAGCCGTTTCGTTCCCCGACCCGTGCGACCGGCAGGGTAATCCTCGCGGATCCAGTCGATATGCGAATAGTAGAGGTGTAACTTGATTCCCTGACGATGACACTCCTCGGCTAGCTGAGCCACAATATCGCGACCATAAGGGGTGTGCATGATGCTGTAATCGGAATATTGCGTGTTCCACATAGAGAAACCTTCGTGGTGACGAGAGGTGAAACAGATGTATTTGGCCCCGGCCGCCTTGAAGGCCGACACCCAGGCTCGGGCATCGAAACGATGCGGATAAAAGCCGTTCATTGCCTTGGCATATTCCCGGGCATCGACACTGTCGTTGTTCATATACCACTCGCCCTGAGCGAACATGCTGTACAGTCCCCAATGCAGGAACACGCCGAACCGACTCTCGGCAAACTCTTTTCGATTTTGAAGATTCTCTGCCGCGGGTTCATACGGCTGAGCCTGTCCGGCACTGGCAAAAAGGCAGATACCGGCAATTGTTGCAATCCATTTTCTCATCTCTATTTGTTTTTTAGTGTGTCATGGCTATTAGCGGTTGAACCTCTCTTTGTAATGAATTCCGGCCTTACAACAAAGATAGCGAAAGGCGAGAGCCGTGGCAAACGAAAACGCAGTTTTCAAGTTTGACAAAGCCGAACCGCCTCCTCTATTCAAAGATACATAAAGGCGAATGCAGGGGCAAATAAAAATGCAACTTTCAGGGTTTGGCCATGCCAACCCGCCTCCTGCCTTTTACAAAGATAGGCAAATATTTTCAATATCCCTACATAATTGGCATCAAAATAGACTCACTTCCCTCACGACAGTTATCAGATAGGACCTTCTTGCCCCATAAAACGACCGAAGGGCCGCCCTCCCCCTGCGGGAAAGACAGCCCTTCGTGTATGTGACTATATCGTTGTGAAAGATTATTTGCTCCGTTGCAGTTCCAGCACAATCGTACCCCCCTCGTCCATGAAGGCCAGATGCCCGTTGTCAAGCATGCCATAGAGGCGCACACTGTTCAAGGCCGAGAGTACCCGGTTCTCGGTATCCATATCGGGGCAAGCCATACGGGTTGAACCCACATTGACAAAAGAGAGGGAGTTGTCTACCGTAGCATCGCGACGAATCTCTCCCGCCAAGCGGTTACAACCCGAATTGCCACTCACCCGGTTTTCGGTCATGTTCAAATTGAGGGCCGGCACACTCTCCATACCGGCAGGCAGGGCGGCACCCTCGACAGCCACGATGGTCCAATCGCCGTTCAGGTCGGCCACAGGCACCACCTCGAAACGTTTCTGCAAACGCATCACCGGCTCCTTGCCCGAGCCATAGAGCAAAAGGTCTTCGCCCGAGAATCTCAGACTCTTCACCGAGGCCAACGCATTGAGCATGAGCCGCTCGGTCTCCATATCGGGACAAGCCATGAGGGTAGAGGCCATCTGCCCCAATTCGATTTTATTGGGTTTCGAGAGGGTCAAAGCACCCATCAGCCGGTTGCAACCGGTATAACCATATACCCGTCCGTCTTGGGCATCAAACCCGATAAAGGGTTGCGACTCGGCCTGCACGGCCTGGCCTTGAATCTCCACTACATTCCATTCGCCGTCGAGATCGTTTACCGACACGGCATCTTTTGAGGAGCGGCACGCAGCCAACGAAAGCACGGCAGCAGCCACAGCCACATATAAACACTTCATTTTCATAGTTCTTTTTGTTTTAGTTTCTATTCTATATTTTCTACACGAATTTCTCGTATAAAGATAAAACAAAAATAAAGGCCAATACTGCGCTACGATACATTAAATTGTCTTAAAACCGTCTCGCATTTGTATATTCTTTCTTTTCTCCCGGGGTATCGGGATACCAAAATTCCTTTTTATTCATAGCTTTGCAGAAAGTACCATAAACCTAAAACACTTTTCAACAATGAAAACAAAAATGTTCACGGCCTTGACAGCTATTGCTATTCTGGCCTCGGCCTGTCAGAACAAAGCCTCCTTGACGGGACAATGGATCGAACCGATACCGGGTAACCCCGATGCCATACAGGGTATCGACCTGAAAGAAAACGGCGAAGCATCATCGATCAACATGGCAACCCTCCAATACGAACAGTGGAGTCGGGAGGGCGACCGGCTTATCCTCTCGGGCGAAAGCATCGGCAACCACCAGACCATCGCCTTTGCCGATACGTTCGAAATCGGCAAACTCACGGCCGACAGCCTCGTATTGAAAAAGGGCGACTATGTGATGAGCCTTGCCCGTCCGCAAAGTTCGATACCGGCCACTCTTATACAACCGGCGACCCCGCTCTCCTTCACGGTGAACGGGCGATTGATCATCGGGCACGAGGTGCGCTCGTTTATTGCCGACGGCGATACGGCCGAATACTGGATTATCGACGAAACCGATTCCCTGAAGCCTCTGTACGAAAAGGCCGTCGGCGAGAAGGCAAAACCCTACACCGCCGTGAAAGCCTCGCTGCGAGTGGTCGACGCCGGGAAATCGGCCGAAGGATTTGCCGCCGAATACGACGGTGTCTATCGTGTCGAAGAGATTATCGATATCGCTCCATTACCCCAGTCCGATATTCCGGACAATTTATAAAAAGACCCCAATCCCCAACTTTCCTTAGACCCGAAGCGGCGGGCCCCACACTCCCACGGGGCCCCCGCTTCTTCCTTTTTAAAGGAGTTTGAGAATGCTTTTTCCTTCTCGATAGCAACCTGGCAACAATATTCTTTGGATTCCACAACGCTATGCAGCATGACCACCCGTCACCCGGCCCTTGATGCGGGGTCCAGTCATGGAACTTTTGCAGGTATTCTCTGAATTCCACGTCGGAGCGCGGAATGACTACATACGAAAAGAGCCTCAGTTTCCTGAGGCTCTTTTCGTGCAGCGAGACCGGGGTATGATCCCGGGACCTTCCCGATTCTGTATCGGGACGCCCTAACCCTTCGCTATCAACTGCTCGATATAGATTTTACTTTTCTTATTCTTTATCTCTCGTTCCCGTGCCAGTGCAGCC
>DXDM01000014.1 GCA_019115485.1 Candidatus Barnesiella excrementavium
CGAGGCTGCCGTCGACCTGGCCCGTCTGGCCGGTTTGTATCCGGCTGCCGCGCTTATCGAGATTCTGAATGAAGATGGTACGATGGCCCGCATGCCGCAGTTGATTAAGGTGGCCGAGAAATTCGGCATCAAGATTATCGCCATACGCGACCTCATCGCCTATCGGTTGAAGCAGGAGGCGATGGTAGAGCGGGGCGACGAGGTGGATATGCCTACGGCCTACGGACACTTCCGCCTGATTCCTTTCCGTCAGCTCTCCAACGGCCTGGAACACATTGCTTTGATTAAGGGTACCTGGGAGCCCGACGAGCCTATCCTCGTGCGGGTACACTCGTCGTGCATGACGGGCGACATCTTCGGGTCGATGCGTTGCGATTGCGGCGAGCAGCTGCATCGTGCCATGCAAGCCGTCGAAGCCGAAGGTAAAGGAGTAATCGTGTATATGAATCAGGAGGGCCGGGGCATCGGCCTGATGAACAAGATACGGGCCTATCGCTTGCAGGAGGGCGGTCTCGACACGGTCGATGCCAACCTGCACCTTGGCTTCAAGGCCGACGAGCGCGACTATGGCGTGGGTGCCAGCATCTTGCGCGATATAGGTGTGCACAAGTTGCGCCTGATGACCAACAACCCGGTGAAGCGTATCGGCTTGGAGGCTTATGGCTTGGAGATTGTCGAGAATGTGCCTATCGAGGTGACTCCCAATCCCTATAACCGCCGTTACCTGCTTACCAAGGAGAAACGCATGGGTCACACCCTGCATGTGGAAGATAAGTAATCCGGACGACGACCGGTCGTTCCGATGTGTGGAGCGATTGTCGGAGCCGGGAACCCGAATATGAAAATCCCCGCTGAGGTTTTTTGAAAGACCCTTGGCGGGGATTTCTGTTTCTACCGGATTTACTTTTCGGGATAGCCGTAGTGCCGGGGTAAAACTTACAGCGGCTTCGACTCGGTGCGTGTCGTGAAGTCGTCGTTGACGATGCTGCCCTCCCACATGCCCTCGATGATAACGGGGGTGTTGCTGGTCGTTTCGGTGAGCCAGATGGTGTAGGCTATGTGGTAGTCGCTGACGCTGTACCGGCCGTAGACGTAAGTCTCGGAATGAGGGGGAACACATATCTCGTCGATAGTCCGGTCGATTTCGGCCAGTGTCTGTTGGGCCGAAAAGGATTGGAAGCTGTATAGCGAATCGCCCAATACGATGCGATTGTCGTCGTCGACGTAGCAAGGAGTTCTCACCCGCAGGGTGTCGGTATAAATCTGTGCCATCACAGGATCTTCGCTGGAAAAATAGGAGTAGTTGTAGAGCGGCTCTTGTGGGGGCGAGGGGGTATCGTGCCATTCCTGGTCGAGTGGGTTTGAGATGATGACGACACAGGTCTCGTCGGCCAGGTGGGTACTCTTGCTGCTCCAGTAGTCGAAGTAGTATCGGATACTGTCGACGACAAAGCGGCGGTCGCGCGCTGGGGGCAGCACGGGTCGCTCGGGGTTGTGGGGCCACACAGATTCTTTTTCAAAGAAACTGTCGCATGCGGCGAATGACAGGAGCGTCAGCAGGATAGCCAGGTATCGGTACATGGGGTGTGGGTAGAAATGTTTGGATAGGGATAAGGGCATGTGAGGCCGGAGAGGGCATCTCCGGCCTCGCATGTGAATGGTTTGATGTCGCCGTTTAGTTGAGCTCGACAACCAGATAGCGGCTCAGGCTCCAGAAACTGTCGGGATTGGTGATGACCAGCGTGAGGTAACCTTCGTTGTCCTTTTGCATTTCGTAGGTCCCTTCGGGGTGTTTGGTGAGCAGTTTGGCCTTCTTGCTGTCCAGGGGTATGTCGTGCAGCTTGCGCATGTCGGCCGTGGTGAAGTAGGCTTTGTTGAAATCGCCTTCCATCACCTTCTTCGAGGAGAAGAGGCCGCCGCCCTCGACAATCTTTTGCTCTTTCAGCTCCTTGTTGGTACCCAGGGCATAGTAAACGGTGTTGAGAGCCTCGTCCTGTGTCATGAGCACCTCTTTCTGTTGCTGGTTCTCGGTAGTGAGGTTCTCTACCTGTCCGGTGAGGTTGCTCACGGCCTCGTCGAGTTCGGCAATGCGCACGTCGCGTTTGGCGAGCGACTCTTGCAGCGAGGTAATCAGTTGGGTCTTTTCGGCAATCTCGTCTTGCAGACGGGTGATGGTCTTTTGCAGGGCGGCCGACTGGTTCTTGCTCTGGTTGAGTTGCTTTTGCAGTTTGTCCAGCCGCTCCTTGTTCTTCTGCAAGGTCTCGGCTACCAGTGTCATATCGTTCTTAATCTGTTCCCGGGTCGTAAGCGAAACCTCTCCGTTGGCATCTTTTTGGGTGACCAGATAGTTCTCGGCCTCTTTGATTTGGCGGAAACCCTCTTCCACGTCGTTCATGAGCTGAATCATTTCGTTGAAGTCGGCCGTCGTTTGTGCGTTGACTTGGAGTAACGAGTCGTTCTCGGCTTGCAGTCTCTTCACTTCGGTTGACTGGTTGGTACAACCGATCATCAGTACAGATGCTGCTGCGATGGCAGCGGTAATAGCCTTTCTCATAATGGTTAAAATTAAATTTATAGTTGTGTATCGCTTTTGGGGTATTTGTCTCGTTTTTTCTCTTTGGGTCTCTCGGGGGCTCCGGCCACGACAATCACGATTTCGCCTTTGGGTTCATGCTCGGTGAAGTGGGCGATGAGTTCGTCGAGGGTGCCTCGCACCGTCTCTTCGTGAATCTTGGAGATTTCGCGGCTCACCGAGGCCTCGCGTTCGCCGCCGAAGGTCTCTTTGAACTGGACCAGCGTTTTGAGCAGGCGGAAGGGCGATTCGTAGAAGATAATGGTGCGCGGCTCGTCGGCCAGTTGGGCCAACCGGGTGGCGCGACCTTTCTTTTGGGGGAGGAACCCCTCGAAGCAGAATTTCTCGTTGGGCAGCCCCGAGGCTACCAGGGCGGGCACGAAGGCGGTGGCTCCGGGCAGACACTCGACGGGGATTCCCCGGCGCCGGCATTCGCGCACCAGCAGAAAGCCCGGGTCGGAGATGGCCGGTGTGCCGGCATCGGAGATGAGGGCAATGGTCTCGCCCCCTTCGATACGGGTCACGATGCCCTCGACCGTCTGGTGTTCGTTGAACTTGTGGTGCGACTGCATGCGGGTGCGAATGTCGTAGTGTTTGAGCAGGATACCACTGGTGCGGGTATCCTCGGCCAAGATGCAGTCAACCTCCCGCAGCACGTTGATGGCCCGGAATGTCATATCTTCGAGATTGCCTACCGGCGTAGGTACTACATAGAGCTTGGACATGGTGCTGCGTTACAGAAAGTGTTTTTGTACGATTTTCATAAACTCGGCCACCTCGGGGTTATCCATGTCCCAGTGCAGGTCGTTGAGGATATAATCCTCGGCCTCGTCGTAGGATTGCATGGCGTCGATGAGGGCCAGGGTCTCGTTCATGCGAATGTCGCTGTTCCCGAACAGTTCGCGGCGGAACCGGAAGCGGTCGTTCAGGCTCAGGGCCTTGCGCAACTCCTTGGCCTGCTGGCGTTGCAGCGCCTCTTCGAGGGTGACAGGGCCAGCCGTGTCGTCGGCCGGGAGGTCGGCTACGGGAGTATCTTCGTAGTCGGTGTCGTCGTAGTCATCGACCTCGTCGTCATATTCGGGTTCGTCGTTCTGTGCGGTCGACAGCTCTTCGTCGCTCATCTCCTCCCAAGGATAGAGCGGCTCTTCCCGGTCGGGCATTTCGGTAGCGGGTTCGGCCGGGGTTTCATCGGTTGCCTGTGACTCTTCGGGAGTCTCCTCCTTGCGGGGCAACTCTTCGACCTGTTCCTCAGGGGTTGGTTCGACCGCAGGTGCCGGTGCGGGTTCCGGTTCGTACACGGGTTGAGGCGCAGGCTCGGCCGGGGTTTCCGGCTCGGTAGCTGTCGAACTCACGGTATCCTCTTTTGCCTCGGCGGTGTGGGAGGCCGATGGAGTCACCGGCATGTCCCAAGGCTCTTCCGCGAAATCGGCGGGTTCCTCTTCGGACGTGGCCTCCTCCTGGTGTGCTTCGGCTTCGGGAACGGGCTCTTCTGCTTTCCCGGCCTCCCAATCCCGGTTATCGGCCGAGGCGGCCTCGGCAAAAGGTTCGTGATTTTCTATTTCGGCCCAGAATTGGGGCGACCGCAGTTCGTGGGTCGAACGGTCGATGGCTTCGGCTTTCTCCCGGGCCAGCTTCAACAGAATGCCGGGAGCGGCGTTTCCCGCCTGCTCGATGACCAGCAGCAGTTCCCGCAGCTCGCCCAACTGGGTGATGATGTATGCGATGCGACTGTCTCGTGACATAAATTCGGTATTTTGTATTCAGGGATAGCGGGGACAAGCGCAGCGGCAAACGGGAAACACGGTTTTCAACATTTGCCTGTGCCTGACGGTCTCCTATCTTCCACAAAGATATACAAAAATAACCGATGTACGCCGAGAGCTGAAAAAATTTAGAGGTCGGTTACTCTTTTTTAGAGAGCGTCTCGGTGAGCCACGCGGCAATTTTCTGCTTCAACTGGTCGCGGGTGCAGGTGTAGTTGTTGAACATCAGTACGATAGTGTATCGCTTCCCCGAAGGGGCAGTGTAGTAGCCGGCATAGGCGTGGACATCGCTCATGCTGCCGCTTTTCAGCCGCAATTCGCCGGGCAGAGGGCTGTTGCGCATGAATGAGGCTACCGAACCCTCGCTTCCGGCTAAGGGTAGCGACTGGACGAAGGTTTCGCCTACCTGCGGGTCGCGGGCCGTGGCGGCGAGTACCTGGGTCAGATAGCGGGCCGACACCCGGTTGTTGCGGGCCAGTCCCGAGCCGTCGTAGAGGAAGAGTTCGGTCGAGTCGGCCCCGAAGGGTTGCCAGTAGCGGCGTATCGTTCCGAGACCTTTCTCGGCGCTGCCCCGGGGTGCCGAGGTGAGGGCGATGTGTCGCAGCAGGCTCTCGGCATAGAGGTTGAGGCTGTTCACGTTGAGGCTGCGGGCCAGCTGGGCGAGCGACTCCGACGGGTAGTTGAGCAGTTGGGTTTCGGGGCTCTCCTTGGTTGGTTGGCTCACTTCGGTATAGGCGATGCCGGTCTGTTGCAGCCGTTTGTGCAACTCGCGGAGGAACAGACTGTCGGGATGGTCGACGGCCAGGTCGAGCCGATAGCGCGCCCACTGGTGGGGAATGGTGCCGGTGAGGGTGTAGCGGCTGCCCGTGTGGGTGACCGATACCTCTTCCCGGTCGCCGGGCAGGAGCTGGCTGTCGAGGTCGATGCTGCGCGGCGGTGTGATGCGGGCGGTCTTGTAGTTGTGCCCGTTGTATCGTACCTCGACGCGTACCTGATTGTCGCGGTAGGAGAAGGCGTGGCACCCGGTGGCGTAGTACCAGATGAGATCTTCGAGCATCCACTTGGGCGAGACGGCCGGTCCGTCGAAGAGCGAATTGTCGACCACGATGGTCCCCTCGATAGCCTTGATGCCTTGTGTTTGCAGGACGTCGATTACCCGGTTGACAAAGTCGTCGGTCGGACGGCTGCCGTAGGCCGATCCCAGCGAGGGGTCGCCTCCGCCCCGTATCACCAGATTGCCGTGCAGGGTGCCGGCATTGTCGATGTGGCCGGTGTATCCCACCGTGGTGACGATGCGGTAGTCGGCACCCAGCAGCCGCAGCGCGGTAGCCGAGGTGATGACCTTGACGGTCGAGGCGGGAATGATGGCTTGCCGGTCGTTGTGCGACACGAGGATTTCGCCCGTAGCCACATCGGTGATGCAGATGCCTATCGAGGCGGGCGTAAAGGCCGGGTCGGCCAGAAACGATTCGAGACTTTGGGCCCGTGCGGGCGTATGCAGGAGCATGAATAGCGTGAGTACTCCTGACAGGAAGATTCGTTGCATAATGTCTTGGTAATGTATGCGTATTATTTTTACAAAGATAGGCGATGAGAATTTTAGGACCAAATTTTGTCGGTTGCATTTGAGAGAAATAGACGGGGCAAAGGTTGTCAAAGTCGAACTATCTTTTTACTTTTGTTGAATATTTTGAACCAACAGACAAATAGCAATATAACACTATGGTTTTGACCGAAAGTAATTACGAAACCAGCCGCCGCGGCAGTATCGAGGTGATATGCGGCTCCATGTTCTCGGGGAAGACCGAGGAGCTGATTCGCCGCCTGAAACGGGCGAAGATTGCCCGCCAGAGGGTCGAGATATTCAAGCCGGCCATCGACGTGCGCTACTCCGAGGAGAATATCGTCTCGCACGACAGTACCTCGATACTCTCTACTCCCGTCGACAATTCGCACAGCATCTTGCTCATGGCATCGGGGGTCGATGTGGTGGGCATCGATGAAGCCCAGTTCTTCGACGAGGGTATCATCGAGGTCTGCACCGAACTGGCCAACAACGGTACCCGTGTGATTGTGGCCGGTCTCGACATGGATTTCCGCCGGGTTCCCTTCGGGCCCATGCCTGCCCTGCTGGCTATCGCCGACGATGTGTACAAGGTGCACGCCATCTGTGTGAAATGCGGCCATCTGGCCAACTACTCCTACCGACTGGTCGACAACGACAAACGGGTGCTCCTGGGGGAGAAAAACGAGTACCAGCCCTTGTGCCGCCGCTGCTATCTGCAAGAGATGCAGGAGCGGAAGGAGAAACACCACGAGGGATAAACCGCAACGGCCGGGTAATTGTTAGATAACGTAATCATTCCCAAAAATCGATACACATGACCGAACGCCAGCCATACACCTTCGATCGGGTAATCCGCATTCTGTTCGGAGCCGTTTTTGTCGTGGGGCTCTTCTACCTCATCTATATCTTGCGAGGGGCGTTGCTCCCGTTTCTCGTGGCATGGATTGTCGCCTATATGCTCAACCCGCTGGTGGTCTACAACAAGCGGGTGTTCAAGTTGAAGGGGAGGGTCGTTGCCATTGCGCTCACCTTCTTGGAGGTACTCATCACGCTGGCCTTGCTGGCCGTGTTGGTGTTGCCGTCGATTATCGACGAGATAGGAGTCATGCGCAGGTTGTTGAGCGACTATGTCTACCACTCGTCGAACATACCTTTTGTGCCGCAGGCCGTGCACGACTTTATCCGGCAGAATGTCGATTTCACGCAACTCTCGACCCTGCTCAGCCGGGAACAGTGGCTCTCGGTCATCGAGGAGAGTTTCTCGGGGGCGTGGGGATTCATTACCGGCTCGGTGGGCGAGATTATCAACATCGTCAGCTGGCTCATCGTGCTGCTCTACATCGTCTTTATTCTGCTCGACTACGACAAGATACTGGTGGGATTCCAGCGCATGATACCGCAGCGCTACCGGCCCACGGTGGTCTCGATAGTCAACGATATTGAAGAGAGCATGAACCGTTATTTCCGCGGTCAGGCTCTGGTCGCCGGTCTGGTGGGTATTCTGTTCTGCATCGGTTTTCTCATCGTGGGGTTGCCGCTGGCCATCGTGCTGGGGCTCTTCATCGGAGTGCTCAACATGGTACCCTATCTGCAACTCGTGGGACTTATCCCCACCGTCTTGCTGTGCTTCGTCTCGGCTTCGGAGACCGGCACCAACTTCTGGCTGCTCTTCGGGGCCTGTATCCTGGTCTTTATCGTGGTGCAACTGATTGAGGATATCTTTATCGTGCCGCGGGTGATGGGTAAGGTTACGGGGCTGAATCCCGCCATTATCTTGCTCTCGCTCTCGATTTGGGGTACACTGCTCGGCTTTGTGGGCATGATTATCGCCCTGCCGCTCACCACCCTGTGCCTCTCGTACTACGAGCGCTATGTGATAGGCGATGAGGCAAAGAACACACCGTCTGCACCGCCCGAGCCGACAGCTTCACCTCCTGAGAGCGAACTTGATAGAGACTACGAAAAAGAGTCAACCAGTGGGAAGAAAGATACGCATTAAAATATTAAGATTAATAGGAGGAGTGATAGTAGTCGGCGGCATAATTTTATTCAGCTCTCGGCTATTTAATCCACCCTGCAATCGCTGTGAAAGGCCTGTAAATGTCCCTGCCCAAGCCATATGGAAAGGAGGCCATGACGGAGGACATTGGATAGAATTGGTGAATATGAAAAACGATACTATCCGGTTCCGTATTTATCGGGATTTTGATGGGGCATTGATATTAGACGCAGATTTTATTCCGAAAACCGGCAATGATTTACATCTGACAAGAGCAAACTGGGATAGTCTCATCGATTATTTTGACGGGGAAAAGATTGGCGGTAAAATTAAACCTGAAAATGAATATTTGCAGTGGGCCCCTGTTTCTCCTGCATATTACGAGGAAAAATAAATAGGAACCAGCTTGTTATGAGTGAATTGTCCTATTATGTGGAAGATATCGAATAGTCTGGGTGAAGAAGTATTACGGGAATAAAAATTGTTCTTTAACATAAATTTGCAAAGGCATAATTTTGTAGTGTCAAAAAATAGCGTTACCTTTGCAACGCTTTTCACAAAAAGCACCAAGGTTAGATTCGCTAGCTCAGCTGGTAGAGCACAACACTTTTAATGTTGGGGTCTTGGGTTCGAGCCCCAAGCGGATCACCGAAAAGAGAGCGGCTGCCTCGTTGAGGCGGCCGCTTTTCTTTTTATCCTCTTTGTGAATACTGGGTTGACCCGGGTTCAGGGTAGTAGCTTTGGGGAGTCCCCGTGGTTTGAAGCGGAATTGGGTGAGTGGGGAACGGCACAAAAATCCCCGGGTATCGCGGCTAAGCGGATTGCCCGGGGAAGAATAGGGGAAAAGTGCGTTCAGAATTTGTCGGCCAGAGCGGCAGCCTGCCGGCAACCGTCGGTGTGGTCGATGTCGCCCTCGTTGAGTACGCCGGGAATGAGGACCTCGCCTACCATCTCCCATTGCAGCAGGGCGGCTGTACGCTCCATGGGGATACGTACCCCGTCGAGCACGGTGGTATCCTCCTCTTCGCAGCAGGCAATCAAGGCGCACTTTTTGCCGGCCACCTCTTTACCACCCACCACGAGCGAGAAGAGTCGGTCGATGGCTCCCTTGATTTGAGCCGGAATCGAATACCAGTAGACCGGCATGGTGAATACCACGGCGTCGGCTTCGAGCACAGCCGGGGCGATGTCGTTGAAATCGTCGTCGAACGAGCAGGCCTTGCCCGTCTTGTAACAGGTCATGCAGGCATGACAGCCGCCAATTTTCAGGAAGGCGGCATCGAATCGACGTATCGTGTGACCCCGTTTTTCGGCCTCCTGAATAAAGGCATCGGTCATGGCAAAGCTGTTGCCCCTCTTGCGGGGACTACCGGTGATGACTGCTATCTTCATGGTTGTCTTTCTCCTTTCTTATTTTTGAATCGTATCGGAATTCTGGTTGTAGGCTTTGGCCACGCATTTCCACTCGCCGTTGATTTTCAGCAACAGCAGGTAGTCGGTAAAGTCGATGCGTCCGCCCCATTTCTCTTCGAGTATGCGCACGACGGCCACCGTTTCTTCGAGGGCTACGATGTCGATGCGGGCATCGAAATTCTCGCCGGCACCCACGGTGTCGACATTGTGGTAGAACTGTTCGATGGAGCCGTGTTCGAGTTTCCCGTCCAGGAATCCGAACAGCACTGCTTCGTCGACAAACAACTCCTTGGCATAGCGGCTGTCGCCCTCGGCCACACTCTTGACAAATTTCATGGCAGCCGCTTCGACTGCCTTGTACTCGGCTATATTTGCTCTCATATCGGGTTGGTTTTTAGTTGCTGGAACAAAGCTATGGGGTAATTGCGATTTATACAAGTACCGTAAAATTATTCAGGTACTGAAAAATTTTTCGGTATATCGTTCGTTTGGAGGGTTATATGTAACTTTGTCGTGAACAGAAAAACCGTAGCGCGTATGTATGAACGTAAAATTCCGGTCGACCTGGATTGCCCCCTGCGGCTGACCATGAGTCTGATTGACTCGAAGTGGAAATCGTGTATCCTCGACGAGCTCCGTCACCGGGCGATGCGTCCCAGCGAGTTGCACAAGGCCTTGCCCGAGGCGACACCCCGGGTTCTCGACTTGCAGTTGAAAGAGCTGGTCGAGGACGGTTTGGTCGAGAAAACCATCTATGCCGAGTTGCCGCCCCGTTCGCAATACTCCATCACACCGCTGGGCATGACACTCATTCCCATCATCGATGCCATGCTCGAATGGGGCACCCAAAACAAGGCGCTGTTTGAGCGGAAATATGGCAAATGAGACCGGAGAAGTAATCTTCTTCGGCCTCATTTGTAGAGGGTTTTCGGGTTACAGAATCGCATTGAACAGATAGCCCGACAAGATGATAAAGAGGGTGATGATGCCGAAGAAGATGCCGATGAGGCGCCAGGTCATCATCTTCTTGAGCAGGGTTGCCTCGGGGAGCGAGAGCCCCACGACGGCCATCATGAAGGCCAGGGCGGTGCCGATGGGGATACCTTTGGCCACGAACACCTCGACGATGGGCACGATGCCGGCGGCGTTGGCATAGAGGGGAACGGCCAGCAGTACCGACAGGGGCACGGCCCACACGTTGTCGCGCGACATGTATTGCTCGAAGAATCCTTCGGGTACGTAGCCGTGCATGATGGCTCCGATGCCGATACCGATGAGGATATAGAGCAAAACACCCTTGACGATACCCCAAGCCTCGCGCAAGATGGAGGGCAGCCGTTTCATAAAGGGGGTGCGCTCCTTCTCCCAGGTCGAGAAGTCGGCCGAGGCGTTTTGCTGGATCTGTTTCACCCAGTCGCTCAGGTAGGGTTCCAGTCGCAACCGGCCCAGCAGGAAGCCCCCCACCATACCCAGCAGGATTCCGCTCACGACATAGACGACGGTAATGCGCACCCCGAAGGTGCCGAGAAACATGGCCACGGCCACCTCGTTGACCAGCGGCGAGGTGATGAGGTAGGCAAAGGTGACTCCCAGCGGTATGCCTCCTTTGACAAACCCGATGAAGAGGGGAATCGACGAGCAGGAGCAGAAGGGGGTAATGGCTCCGAAGAGGGAGGCGAAGAGGTATTGCAGTCCGTAGAACCGGTGTGTGGTGAGGTAGTTGCGCAGTCGCTCGATGGGGAAATAGGCGTTGACGACGCCCATGATGGCGCTGATGAAGAAGAGCAGCAGTACAATCTTTATCGAGTCGTAGACAAAAAAGTTGAGGGAGCTGCCGAGCGGTGTGTCGGCGCTCAGTCCGAGCAGGCTGTAAATCAGCCAGTCGGCAAATCGCTGTATCATGATAGTCTAAGTTTTTTTGTTTGTAATAGTACGAACATTGTAGGTAAAAAATTATATTTCGCAGGCACACCGGGGTAGATCTTTCCCCAGAATCTCGGTCAGATAGAATCGGGCGAACCGATCTCGTATCTGGTCGCGGGCGGTGACGAACGTCGCTCTTATCGCTTCGGGCGACCCGGTAGCTTCGGCCGGATCCTCGATACCTATGTGCAGCCGGTGGCGCACTTGTCCCGAGAACAGGGGGCAGCTTTCGCGGGCGTGGTCACATACCGTAATCACATAATCCCACGGCTCGTTTCGATAGACCTCGACATCGGTAGGGGTGTGGTGGCTGATATCGATACCGACTTCGGCCATGACCTCGATGGCCCAGGGATTGACTTGCCCGGCCGGGTGTGTGCCCGCCGAGAATACTTGCAGGTTGGGGTCGAACGCTTGCAGAAAGCTGTGAGCCATCTGGCTGCGGCAACTGTTGCCTGTGCAGAGAATCAAGATTTTCATATCCAGTCTAATTGTATGAGGGCGTAGTAGAGACCCACGATGATAAACAGGGTCGCCACAGCGCGGTTGAACCACTTTTGAAACAGTTGTATGCGGTTGTAGAACCGTCCGATTCCGGCCACGCTGTATGCCAGTATCCAAGCCGCCGCTACGACAGGCAAGCCGGTAGCCAGGGCAAAGACTACGGGGAGCAGATAGCCTCCGGGTTCGAGAACCGACATCGGTATGAGCATTCCGAAGTAGAGCACTCCGCTGGTGGGACAGAAGGCCAGGGCGAGGAGGATACCCAGTAGCAGGCTGCCCCAGGCTCCTTGAAGTCGCTCGCTTTTTACCGAGGGAGAGAATCCCCATCGCGAGAGCGGCAGCTTGTGGCCGAACCACATGAACCCTCCGACGATGAGCAGCAACGGAGCCAGCAACCGTTCGCCCCAACGGTTTATCTCCTTCTCGACGTTGCAGTATGGCGATGAGAAGGGCCCCCAGTGTGGCGTAGGCTATTACACGTCCGAGCGTGTAGAGCACGCCGTTGGTAAAGATGCGGTTGCGGTTTTCTATATCTTTGCTTATAAAGCCGATGGCGGTAATGTTGGTGGCCAGCGGGCAGGGGCTCACCGCCGTGAGCAGGCCGAGCAGAAAGGCCGTGACGACAGGTACCTCGCTCTGCTCGAGCAGGGTTTGCAGGAAATTCATGTGCTAAAACCTATTTGAGCAGTTGGATAATAGTCTCCCGTATCTTCTGTTTGAAGAGAGCCGTGTTGCTTCGTGCATTTTGAAAAGCAAATAGCGTGAGGTCGTTGCGCTGTTCTATGCCCTCGTTCCACCCGTTAATGAAGAGCGATGAGCGGCTTACCCGGTATCGGTCGGCCAGTTTTTCGCCTTCGGGGGTTGAGAGGTCTATTTCACGGAACTTTACTTTCTGCTCCTTGACTTGCCGGGCGAAACTTTCGTCGATGACTTCACGGGTGTATGCCTCGATGGCTTTGCAGGTGGCACATCGTTGTTTCCCGTGGAAGTAGAGTACCTCGACAAAGGTGTCGGGCTGAGTTTCAGCCCAGCCTGGCGCCAGGCATAGCATGATGAATGAAAGGGCAATAACTATCGGTTTCATGGTCAGGTGCTGTTTATCGGGTGAGTAGGGCTTTGATTTCGTCGGTCGACAGTTTGCCTTTGCCCACCACTTTTCCGTCTATGACGAGGGCCGGCAGTGACATCACGTTATAGGCCATGATTTTTATCAAATCTTCTTCTTTTGAGAGTGTGGCTTGTATTCCCAGCTCGTTGACTACTTGTTCTACTCGTTCGTACAAGGCTTTGCACCCGGCGCAGCCGGTTCCTAAAACTTTGATTTCCATAATTTGTATAAGTTATAAGTTAAACGTATTTCGTAAAACAACGAACAATGTGGCGAAAAAAAGGGGCTGCTATTTGCAGCATTTCCCCGAAGAGCAGACGCATTGCCCGAAAAACTCTTGAAAGAGCTGTCGGGCCCTTTCCCAGTTTTGCCGGTTGATGCAATACCGCACCTTGGGAGTCTCCACCTCGCCCTGTATGAGGTCGGCCTCTTTCAACTCTTTCAAGTGTTGGGAGACCGTCGCCTTGGCGATGGGCAGCTCTTCGTGAATATCGCCGAAGTAGCAGGTCTCCTGTTGGGCCAGGAAGTGCATGATGGCGATGCGGGCCGGGTGTCCCAGCGCTTTGGCGATGCGGGCCAGTTGCTCCTGGGTGGGGGTGTACTCTTTTTTCTCGTCCATAGTTTGCTTGTTGTTCGCAAATATACGAACATAATTCGATTGGTCAATCATATTTGCGTTTTTTTTGTTGGGTATCGCATTTTGTACCGCTTCGTGAACCGGGTGGGGAGGGTAGATGTTTTTCTCTTCGGGGCGGTGGATAAAGCAGGTAAACTTTAATTATCGGCTTGATGAATAATAGGTTGTATCTATTCTTGCAGGCAGGGGTAGAGGGTGATGAGGGTTGAAAACAAACCCTAAAAAGCCCTAAAAATAGATAGCCAGGGCGTGTCTGTTTTGGCAGGACTTTGTAAAAGAGCTATTTTTGCCACCTGCTCTGGGGATTATTTAGAACTAATTTAAATTCGGCCGGTAGAATTACGGTGAAAATTCACACTAAAAACGACTGATAATGAAACTGATAATGAGTGACCGACCTGTTTCTCTGAACCTTCGGGTCGATTCGGAGATAAAATATATCGACTTGTCTTCGTTGAAGATTGCCAACTGTACGGGCTGTTTCGGCTGTTGGACCCGCACACCCGGCAAGTGCGTGATGCGCGACGATGCCACGCGGGTATATCCCTATATTGCCGCCAGCGACACGGTGCTGTATGTGAGCCGGGTGAAGTATGGCGGCTACGACGTGGTGATGAAACGCATGCTCGAGCGGGCTATCCCGGTGCAGCAGGCCTTTATTCGGGTCTTCAAGGGTGAGACGCATCATGTGCAGCGGGCGGTGGTGCCCAAGCGGGCGACGATTGTGGCCTATGGCGACATCGAGCCCGAGGAGCGGGCCATCTTTGAACGGTTGGTGGCGCGCAATGCGAGCAACATGAGTTTCGAGAGTTATGAAATACGCTTCGTTCCCGAAGCGGAATTGAATGATTGTATCCAGAAAATTGTAGATCAATGGGACGTGTGATGATTATAAACGGCAGCCCCCGGGCGCCGAAGTCGAATTCCCGGCGGTATGCCGAGATTTTTGCCCGATATTGTCCGGTCGAGACCGACTACTTCAACCTGACGAAACGGAATCATCGCGAGTTGTGCGACTTGATGGGCCGATACACCGATGTGCTGTTTGTCTTTCCCCTCTATGCCGATGCTTTACCGGTGGGCTTTCTTGAATTTTTGAAAGTGTTGGAGGTAAATCCACCGGCTCGTAGACCGGTGATTTCCATTCTCATCAACTGCGGCTTTTTGGAGTATACTCAAAACGAGATTGCCATGCAGATGCTGCGGTTTTATTGCCGGAAGAACGGGTACCGGTTGGGGGCGGTCTTGGAGTTGGGTAGTGGCGAGGCCATCTTGGGAACCCCCTTCAAGTATGTGGCGGTGCGGGCCATCAAGCGGTTGGCCCGGTCGGTAGGCCGTGGGGAGTATTGTACGATACAGGCCACCATGCCGCTGAGCAAGCGGTGGTTCATTTGGGCCTCGACTTACTATTGGACCCGCTACGGCCGCAAGTTCGGGGTGACCCAATCGCAGATGCAGACCCCGCTGATTGAGGACGGCCGGTTGCCGGATATCGAGGGATAGGATTCCATTATCTTTTCATAAGATAAGATGTAGTTCGGCCTGACCACATTTGAAAACTGCGTTTTCATTTGGTTCTGCTCTCACCTTTCGCTATCTTTTCATAAGATAAGATGCGGTTCGGCATAACCACATTTGAAAACTACGTTTTCATTTGGTTCTGCTCTCACCTTTCATTATCTTTGCACCCCGAAATAGAAAGGATACAGATTATGAATACGTTACCCGAAGATCCGATGATTCTGTTTTCGTTTATCAACACGAAACTGCGCGACAATTATGCCTCGCTCGATGCCTTGTGCGACGATATGCACATCAGCAAGGCCGATTTGGTGGCCAAGTTGGGGAGTGCGGGATTTGAATATAATCCCAGTCAAAACAAGTTCTGGTAATCGGCAGACGATGGCGGGGCTGTCACGAAGGGGCAGCCTCTTTGACCGTTTGTATCTGTCTCATGGCTACGCAGCCCGGTAGTGCCGGAGCTGCGATTTTTTTTAAAATCTGAAACTGATACTTCCGTAGGGCATGCAGTTGTAGGGCCAGTGCACGGAGTAGAAATCGAGAATCTCCTCTTCGGGAGGATTGCCCACGATGTTATAGAGCCCTACACGCAGGAGCAGCAACTTGTCGTCGCCGAAATTTTGTTTGTAGCAATAACCGGCATCGACCCGGTAGTTGAGTGGGGCTCGTTTCTTCCGGAACTCTTCGATGGAATAGGGGTCGAAGGTCTCTTCGTCGATTTCGAGTACCTTGCCCGACCGCAAGAGTCCGCCCAGCGAGAAAATCGAGTGGGTGCCCAGCGTATAGGAGACAGCTCCGTTCAACTGGTGGGGTATGTCGTAGAGCGAAGGAAGTTTGCCGCTGACCTTCAACTCGTCGAACCATTCGCGGCTGCGGGCGTAGGTGTAGGAGAGTTGCAGCAGCCAGTGCCGCCAGTAGTTGTAGAAGTAGCATTTGATGCCGTAGCTGTCGCCGTCGCCGGTCATGATGTAGTTGCTCCATTGGGTATCCTCGACAAAGGTTGCGGGTCGCAGAGCCACGATGTTGCGACGGGTCTTGTAGTAACCCGACACTTCGAGGGCTCCGTTGCGCAGGTTGTGTTTCCAGCCTGCCTCGTAGTGTTCCGACGAACGGGGTTTGTACGATTCGATGCTGGGCATTCTGAAATCGGTGGGCAGGAAGAAGGTGTTGAACCGCAGGTAGTGGTAGAACTGTTCCATGCGGGAGAAGTTGAGGTAGAACAGGTCGTTGTTCCACGGGGAGTATTTGAGCGAGAAGCGGGGCTGAATGCTGTAATAGTCGCGATGCTTCTCGGGCAGGTAGCCGATGAAATGGACTCCCACTTGCGTGAAGAGGCGGGAGGTGATGCGAATGAGGTTGTCGTAGAAGATGGAGAACTGGTCGATGGGCTCGTGACGCACGCGCACGGTGTCGCCGAATACAGCCAGGTCGTAGATTTCGTGGTCGTATTTGGCCCCCCAGCGGGTCGTGTAGATGTTGTCGTAGCTGTAACTGAACTCGGTCGAGATATTCAGCGACTTGATGCCGCTGTGGATATAGTTGTGGGTATCGGTCTCGAACCCCAGCATATTGGCATTGGCAATGTTGGTGTACGAGGTGTAGAAGATTGAGGTGGTATTGCTCAGCTTTCCCTTCGAGAAGTTGTAGGCCAGCTGGTAAATCTGGTTGTTCCATCGCAGGACCGATATTTTCTCTTTGGGCCCGATGGGCAGCCGGTAGTTGTCGCGGGCGTTGTAGGCCAGGGCTTTGAGCGAACTCGACGGCGAGATGTCGTAGGAGAGTTTTGCGTTGAAATCGAGAGTCGAGTGGTTGAGGCGGTCCTCCTCCGACAGGAACTCGTCGAACAGGTCGAGCCAGCTGCGCCGGGCGCTCACCAGATAGGAGAGCTTGTTTTTGATAATGGGTCCTTCGAGCATGACCGACGCGGCCGGCATGTCGAGCGAGAGGGTGCGCATGTGTTCCTGCTTGTTGCCGTCTTTGAGGTTCACCTCGGTAATCGACGAGAGCTTCCCCTCCAATTTGGTGGGGAAGAAGCCTTTGTGGAAGACGATGTTTTTCACCGCGTCGCCGTTGAACACGGGCAACAAGAGGTTGAGGTGCCCCGGGTGATAGACGGGTACGCCGTCGAGCAGGAGCTGATTCTCGTCATACCCTCCGCCGTCGACCAGGAAGTTGTTGCCGGTGGGGATACCGGTCACGCCCGGCAGAATCCATATCTGCGAGAACAGGTCGTTGCTGCTGAACGACAGCATGCTCGACGGGGCCAGCTCGTCGAGCGAATTGCTCAGCTTGTGCGACTTCACGGTGACCTCGTTGATTTCATAGAGAAGAGCTTTGAGCTGGGGGGTAAGGGTGAGGTTGCGGTCGGCGGTAATTGTCTGCTCGTAGGGCTCGTAACCCATGCAGGAGATGACGAGGCGATACTCCCCTTCGGGCAAAGGCAGCTTGAAGCGACCGTTCTCGTCGGAGAGGGTGTATTGCCGCTTGCCCGACGGGTCGTAGAGCGAGACGATGGCTCCGTAGAGTTTCTCGCTGCTACCCTCCTCGCAGATGGTTCCCGAGAGGGTGTAGAACTTTTCCTCCCCGATTTGTATCACCAGTTTGCGCGGTGGTATGACGGTGGTCTTGAAGGTATACTCTTTCAGCAGGATTTTCAGGAGTCTCCCCACGGTAGTCGTCCCGGCCGTCTTGAACGTACACATCTGGTCAAGGTCGATGGCCGAGGGGTTATAGGAGAGGGTGATGCCACATTGCTTCTCAATCTGGTCGAACCATTGTAGCACAGTAGCAGAAGAGGCAGATACTGATATCCGCTCTTCTGCTATCGAAGTGGGTTTTGCATTTTCACCTGACGATGAACAAACCCAAAGTAGTGCGATTATTGAGAATAAGAGTTGTAGCCTATTCATCATAAAGTTTGTAAAGCCGGCCCTTCTCCAAGGTGTCGCAGCGGCAGCCGCACAGGAAAGCCAGTTCGGCCGCGATGCTCTCTTTTTCATGGACGTTTATCTTGGAGGTGACCCGGTTCTTTTCGAGCCCTTTACCCAACTCTATTTTTACGCCGGTCTGCCTCTCCACCTCCTGGACGACCGTGGCGATGGGGCTGTTTTTGAAGACCAGTACCGACTCTCCATTCCCAAAGAAGGAGTCGGGGTCCTCGATAAGCCCCAAAGTCATTTGGCCGTCGGTCACCTCGACCTTTTCGTTGGCTTCGAGAATGACGTTGTTGTGTGAGGTCGAGACCTTTACCCGGCCGCTCTTGACAAACACGCCCGATTTGCTGTCGTGAACGGCATCGACGAGAAACGAAGTCCCCAGTACCTCGACCGTAATCGAGGAGGTAGAAATCTTGAACGGAGCGTTGTCGCGGTTCTTCACCTGGAAAAAAGCTTTTCCCGTGAGCTCTACCTGCCGGGCAATCCCGTCGTCGGCATATCGGAATGCCAGGGTGGAATGAGGGTAGAGGGTTACCTCCGACCCGTCGGGCAAAAGAACGTTTTCGGTTTGGGTTATATCGGCGTAGCGAACAGTTTGGGTATCGGTCTCGTGTGAGAGGTAGAGCAGGGCAGTTACCAGCACCACCGCGATGGCGGCTGCTGCCGAGTAGAGCCATGCTTTTTTGTGGAAGAGGTTTACCTTCAAGGTGTGCTCTTTGAGTTGGGGCTCGATTCGTGCCCAGGCTTTTTCGGTATCGACCTCAAAAGCTGTGTCGCTGAAAATGGGCGTATCGAGCAATCGTTGCAATCGTTGGCTCTCTTCGGGGTAAGCTTCTCTCCACTGGTCAATCTTGGCCTGTTGGGCGGCCGTGAGTCTTTCGTGGGCAAAATGCTTGGCCAACAGTTCGTCTATGTTATCGTGATTTCCCATTATTACTTGCAGTTTAAGAGGATTGATAAAACGATGGTGATAAGAACCAGGCGCATGGCGCTATTCTCGGCTACGTAGGTACGCAGGAGCCTGATGGCCCGGGTCATTTGATTCTCGATAGTTTTTTCCGAAAGCCCCAACTTCTCGGCAATTTCGCGGTATTTCATACCTTTGAGCTTGGCCAGCAGGAAAACCTCTTTACACTTGGGTGGCAGTGAAGCCAGTGCCACTTGCAGGAGATTCTCGGGCGATTGAGCTTCGTCGGCTTCGTCATAGATTTCGTCGGGCTGGTCGATGGCCGCCGTCGGATAGTCGTCGATTGAGACGAAGGCCCCCTGTTTCTTGCGCAAGAATGAGATACAACTGTTTTTGATGGCGGTAGTCATGTAGGCTGCAAACTCTTTTTCGGGGAGGGAGTCTTTCCCTTTGTCCCAGACATTGATAAAGAGTTCCTGTACAATGTCTTCCGACTCGTCGCGGTCCAGAACATATCCGTAGGCTATGTGGCATAGCCTGGGATAATGTTTCTGAAACAGGACTTTGAAAAGTTCTTTTCTATTCTCTCGCATGAGTAGCACTTGGGGTTAGGGGTGAGGGTGATTAGAATCTCAGACTTACTCCGGCCGTGAGGAAACCTTTGTATCCGAGACCGGCTTCGAGGAATCCGCCGATGCGGTGATTACCTACACGCAGGGCGATGGGATTTACCTGATAGGCAAAGGTGGTAGATATGTCGCTCTTTTTGGGGGTACTGTTGGCTGTTTTGTCGAGGCTGGTTTCGGAGTGGTTTACCAGATTCACACCGGCCGAAGCTCCTCCGTACAATTCAACGACACCTTTCTTGAAGTATACAAACTCGACGGTAGGCAACAGCATGAAATTGAGGTCTTTCTCTTTCAAGGAGGGAGCCGTTTCGCCTACTAAGGCCAGTTTGCTGGTCGATTGGGCAAATCCCAAATCGGCACCCACTCTGAATCGGGCAATCGAGTAGCGGTATCCCAAACCGTATACCAGACTCGACTTTTCGTCGCTGCGTTTGCTGCCGACTACGGCATCAGTAAGGCCCATGCCAAAAACGTTGGCGAGTCCGAGGGTGAGACCGTCGCTGGCCGAGAGGCGAATTTCGTGTCGGTTCATAGACTGATTGGTATTTTGGGCGGTTTCTTGTCCTTTTACAACGTGGCTGCTTACGGCTGCGCACAAAAGTAATGCAATAAATTTGATTTTCATAATGAGTTAAATTTTCTCAGTGAATAATAGTGAGCCGTTTTTCTCTCCGCTCTTTGGCGGGGTGGGAAGCCGGCTGCATTGGCTCTCCCGAGTGATTCACTTAGCTATGTGATTTTGACCTTATAACGGCGCAAAAGGAAAATCCCCCTATCTGTCGTGAAAAAAAATTTTGATAATTTCTGTTATCTATTTGGTAATCAATGCATAAAATAAAAAGAGAACTGTCTTGAAACCGTACTGTCTAATGTTTGTCATGGAGACCGTTGTGATGGAGAATAATAAAAATCGTATCTTTGTTGCGATAGTAATCGAAGATTGTAGAATCCTGTAAAAAAGAGAAGACTATGAAAGGAAAACTGTGTATGATGGCGGCTCTGCTGCTGACGGTATCGCAAGGAATCCAGGCTCAGCATGTGACCCGGGCAGTGGCCCATCGGGGATACTGGACCTGTGAGGGGTCGGCTCAAAACTCGCTCACCTCGTTGCAGAAGGCCTATGAGGCCGGTTGCTGGGGCTCGGAGCTGGATATCTGGCTGACGGCCGACGGAGAGTTGGTCGTGAACCACGATGCTCACACGCTCGACGGATTGGATATCGAGAAGACCGACTCGAAACAGTTGTTGAAATCGAAGTTGAAGAATGGCGAGACGCTTCCTTCCTTGGAGGCTTATCTCGATGCCGGCAAATCGTTGGCCCCGATGGTGCTGGTTTTGGAGCTGAAAACTCAGTCTACTCCCGAGCGGAATATCGAGTTGGCACGCAAGGTGGTCGAGTTGGTCAAGGCCAAGAAGATGGAGGAGCGGGTAGAGTACATTGCGTTCAGCAATCTGGTGGGTACCGAGCTGATTCGATTGGCCCCTGAGGCCCGGGTGGCCTACCTGAACGGCGACAAGACGCCGGCCGAACTCAAAGAGTTGGGTTACACGGGGCTTGATTATGAAGATTGCGTGCTCAAAGCTCACGAAGATTGGATAGATGCAGCACATCTCCTGGGTCTCACCGTGAATGTGTGGACGGTCAACGATGAGGACGATTTACGCTATTTCATCGACCGCAAGGCCGACTTCATTACCACCAACGAGCCGGTGCTCCTGTTGGAGTTGTTGAAACGATAGATTGATTTCCCGGTCACACCGGAGTATAAAAATAGCGAGGGGCTACCGATTTGGTCGGTAGCCCCTCGCTTTATGTCGAGTCGTTCGATTCGATTAGAATACAACAACCTTTTGACGGTTGACAACATAGATGCCGGCCGGCAGAGTTACCACGTTGTTGCCCTCGACGAGTTCGATTTGGCGAACTTGTGCACCGGTGAGGGTATAGATGGCAACCGACGCAGGCGCATCGGTTACAATCGTAATCTCGCCCTTGCCGTTGATGACCTTCATGTCGTTGGCTTCGACTGTGGCAATACCCGAAGCAATACCCTCTTTGATGGTCAGGTCGGTGATGTCCCAGGTCGATGCACCGTCGGTTGTACTCGTATATCGGAATGCAAAGCGGATAGGCGAGGTAAGATCTTGCAGTTCAATATCGCCCGATTTTACCCACTTGAAAGTCTCCGTAGGCCAGGTTGCATTCTCGGAGAGGTTGTTCCACGTAGCTTCGGTCGGTTGCATGGTGTTGGGATCATAGTCGGTCGAATAGAGCAGTTCCAAAGCATTGCCCTTGTAATTGAACCAGGAGCTGAAATTCAGAATGATGTTGCTGGCCGTTACGACAGGCGAGATAAGGTAGGCCTCGCTTTCGGTATTCTTTTTATTGATATATCCGCTGATTGTGGCTCCATACTGAGAGTCAGACTTCCATTGTGCCGTACCGGTTGTGGTGATGGATAACCAGTCGCCGAGACCCGATTTGAAATCGATTTCGTGGGGCAGTGTAACCGACGAAGCCTTTACGGTTAAGATATAGTGTGCAATTCCTTCGCGATAGGTGTCGTCGGCTTCGGTAGTGGCTTTGATTACAGCGGTACCGGGACCTACCAGAGTTACCGTACCCGTGGCGTCGATGGTGGCTACCTCTTGATTGCTGCTGCTGTATGTAATCGGCCTTTCGGGAGCGGCTGTGGCAGCGCTGTTGTAGGTGTACCCTTCTTCAAAGAAGAGAGTTTTGTCGCCGCTTACCTCGTTGAATGTTACCGCTACATCAGTCTTTCCATCACTCAAACGGTAGAGGGTAGGATTCTTTTCCGAACCTGTTGTGGCATAAGAAGCAAAGCGTGGTACACTCGTATTGTATCGGAGGACTCGGTCTGTGGTTGTACTGTTGGAAATTTGGACTGTATTGTCACTGCTTTTGGCTATATTCCAAGTTGATTGCCCTTCGTCGGAGCTATTGTATAGTTTGGTATTTGTATCACTGCCTGTATAACCTACGAATTGGCCATTGTTACTGATGGTATAGAATCCATTCTCATTTAAGGTGATATCCCATATGATTGATGTGTCGTCGGTCGAAATTTGATTGTCGGTTATCTCAATATCACGGGCTTGCAGATATTTGTTGTCTCCAACGGTAGCATTCATTACCGATCCTGATGTTGCTGTTTCATTGGCTTGATAAACAATGAGGTACTGTCCGGTAGTGATATTGCCCGTAGTGACTTTTTCAAAAGCCTTGATTAAGGCAGGGTCGGTTACCGTCAAGGTATATGTTGCCACAGCGGCACTATAATTGTCGGTTTCGGCGACCTCGGCTTTAATCACTGTGGTACCCCCGGCATGCAAGGTAACTACACCCTTTTGGTCGATGGTAGCTACCTCTTGGTTGCTACTGCTGTAAACGATAGGTGCATCTGATGTCGTGGTGGCTTCACTGTTGTAGCTGCCGTCGGTCAACATCTTTTCACAGGTTGTGCCTTCAATATCGTTGAAACTGATGGTAGCGTCGCTCTTCCCGGTATCTACTCGATAAAGGGTAGGATTGGCCTCGGAGCCGGTGTTTGAATAACAGGCAAAGCGATTTGTGTCTTTGTATCTTAATAGCCTGCTGCTGGTTCCACTGTTTGCAATTTGGAAGGTATTGCTGGATTTTGAGGTAATGTTCCATGTCGATTTACCCGCTGTCATTGTTTCAGATAAATTGATCTTGGTGCCGTCACTTGGATAGTTGACAAACAGACCATTGTTGCTGATGGTGTAGGTACCATTCTCATTTTGGGCAATATCCCATATAATAGCCTCGTTGTCGGTGATAATCTTACCTTCGGAAAGATTGATATTTGAACACTCAAAATAACTTCCTCCGTTGGTATTGTTCATGGCAACGACCGAGGTAGCATCGTCACGCTCTTGATAAACGATGATATATTTCCCGTCGGTCACGGTACCGTTGGTTACCTTGACGAAGGTTGTCATCGTCATCGGGTCAATGACCGTCAGGGTATATTGAGTCGAGGCGGCGTTGAAGGTCTCGGTCTCGGCTACCTCGGCCTTGATGACCGTGGTACCTTTGGCATGCAGGGTAACTGTACCGTTGTCAATCGTAGCTACTTCTTGGTTGCTGCTGCTGTAAACGATAGGGGCGTCCGATGCCGTGGTGGCTACACTGCTGTAACTGCCTTCGCTCAACTCTTTGGTTACATCGCCTGTGATACCGGTAAAGGTGAGCACGGCGTCTTGCAAGGAGGGGTTGGTCAGCGGTGTAACTTCGATTTTTGTGATGGAAGTTACAGCAGAACCGGCTTTAATGGTGACACCTGCATTCAAAGATGATACGGTCAGAGAAAGAGGAGAAGCTCCCTTAACTGTATTGGAGGTTCCCGTTTCGGTAATGGAGGCATTGTCATTGGAACAAGTATAGGTGATTGTCACGGTAAAACCATACTCGGTTTCAAAAGACGGAGATCTGAATGAGCCATTATTTTTTTGTAATTGTAATGCGGAGTCACTTTTTTTCATCGTCGCAGCTTCGAAAAACCAAGTATATTCTAATCCGTCACTTCCGATAAAAATTTGATCTCCACGTGATGTGTCATACCCCCCCCCTTTTACTTGGGAAAAGTTATTGAACGTAACACTTTGTGTAAGGGGAACTGCCCAACCCGGGGTGGCACCCCACAACAGAGCTATCACCAGGATAGCGGTGTGCAAAAAGTAACTTTTTTTCATAGATGTATAGTGTTAGAGTAATTGATATTCCATATATTTTGTTAATATTATTATGTGGGAAAACAAAAGTAGAAAATCCTATTTGAAAGAAAAAGGTTTTTTTCGAGAAACTTGCTGTTTATTAACAAAATTGTCACATCTCGTTTGGCTTTGGGATTTTGGGCTTTTCTCGGTTGTATTACCGGGGGGAGTAAATGAGGGGGGCCGCTTGGCAGGGGGGTAAAAACAAACCCGCCCAACAAGAGAAATCTTGTTGGGCGGGTGCCCTTATTTCAAGTCGAACGGAGTGACGTAGGGTGATGTTCGTTCACCTCCTGTCACTCGGTTGGTGAGTCCAATTAGAATACGACTACCTTTTGGTGACCGATTACATAGATGCCGGCCGGCAGGTCGATGATGTTGTTGCCCTCGACGAGTTCAATCTGGCGAACTTGTGCTCCGGCGAGGTTATAGATGGCAACCGATTCGGGTTTGTCGGTGACGACTGTCACGTGGCCTTTGCCGTTGATTATCTTCATGCTGTTGACTTCGGTCGTGGTGATACCCGAGTTGTCTTCCATCTTGTACAGGGTGATGTCTTTTTGACCGCCCGTGTAGCAGGCAAAACGGGGACTGCCCGTATTGTATTGCAAATAACGGTCTTTTTCGGTCGCCGTAGCACTTTGAATCTTGAACAGGTTCGTGGTATTGTCGTATGAAATTTTCCAGCCGCATTCGTCGCTGTTGTAGCTGTCGTATACATAAGCGTTATTACCACTACCCTTGTAGCCGGCGAAGATGGTTCCGTTGCTGATTGAGTAGTTGCCGTCTGACTGTTGGGCGATTTCCCACATAACTGATTGGTTGTCGGTTGTGATTTGACCCTCGGTAATATCGAACTCGGTATTCAAGAAATAGTCTTTTTCGTTAGTGGCGTTCATGGCCATCACCGAGGTGGCGTCGTCGCTGGCCTGGTATGTGATGAGGTATGTACCCTCGGTAACAATACCATCGGTTACTTTGTTAAAGGTCTTGGCTTTGGAGAGGTCGGTCACGGTCAATGTATATTGAATGGCGCTCGAATAGTATTTGTCCGTTTCGGCTACTTCGGCTTTGATCACAGTGGAGCCGCCTCCGGCGACCAATGTAACGAGACCTTTCTGGTTGATGGTAGCTATATTGGTATTGCTGCTGCTATATACGATAGTGGCATCGGACTTCGAGGTGGCGGCACTGTTGTAGCTGCCATCGGTCAGCACCTTGTTGATATCGCCCGTAATACCGGTAAAGGCCAGTTCCGGGTCGGCAAGCATTACTTCTGCCGAGGGGTCGATCAACTCGGCATCGTCAATAATGATACCGGTTTCGGCGGTGCTTTTTACCGAGAAAACAAGTTCATAGTCACCCTCTGCTTCTCCTTCTTTCGTATCGAGCGAGAAGGTGTAAGTTACTTGGGTCCATTCGGTACTGTTGATAGTGGTGTAGCCTGAATAGGTAGAATATTTCTTGGTTTCGGTATTGTAATAGGCATTGCGGACATCTCCTTGTCCCTTAGCCCAGAACGAGAACGAATATTCGATACCCGGTTTCAATCGATAGGCCTGTGACGAATAACGTTTGTGAGAGGTACTGGTTACCGTCAGAGCCAACGCATTGGAACCGGTGCGGGCATCGGTACTTTTGCTTACGCCAGAGGCTGCAATGTTGGTTGAATTACCGTTCCAGGCTGTGGGGGCGTCGCCGCTCCAATCCTCGAAGCTGCCGTTTTGCAGCATGTCTACGGCTCCAAAACTCGGAACCGCGCCAAATAACAGAGCTACTAATAAGATAGCTGTTTGTAAAAAGTAGTTTTTCTTCATAGATATAATTTTTAGAGTTATGGTGTTTCTATCATTAGCCGGTAGTGCTTTAACCGGAATAAACAAAAATATAAAATAGCTCTTGAAAGAAAAAGGTTTTTTGTGAAAATCTTTCTCTTTTTAATGAAAATGTCATATGGCTACTCCTGTATTGCTCCTTTTTATTTATTTTGCAGTGTAATTGAAATTTATGATTTGACAAAATGACAAAAGAGATACGGAAGCCGACTAAGATTTTATTTGTGTGTCTGGGTAATATTTGCCGGTCGCCGGCAGCCGAAGGGGTGTTTCTTCACCTGGTGCGCAAGCGGGGAGTGACCGACTGCTTTGTCGTCGACTCGGCCGGTACCTATGGCGGTCATGCGGGTGAGTTGCCCGACCCTCGTATGCGGGCGCATGCGGCGCGGCGCGGTTACTTGCTGGAGCATCGCAGCCGTCCGGTGCGACCCGACGATTTCGACGATTTTGACCTGATTCTGGGTATGGACGACTACAACATCGACACGCTGCGGTCGATGGCCGACACGCCCGAGCAGGCGGCCAAGGTGCACCGTATGACTGATTATTGCCGGCACTACCCGGTCGATTGCATTCCCGACCCTTATTACGGTGGGGCCGATGGTTTTGAAAATGTGTTGAATGTGCTCGAAGATGCCTGCGAAGGGCTTATCGACGAGACGTTGGGCGAAAAATAGTCCTGTCCGGCCCTCTCTTCTTACCTTGTCTTTTTTGCCGATGCGATTCCTTGCTGTCGAGGCAGGGAGGCCGGGTTACGCCTCGATTCCGAAGAGGTCTTTGAGAATAAGCCGGGTGGCCCCGGTGTGCGAGGCGATGTAGTGGCCGGCGTTGTGGCTGGCTGCGGCCAGGGCGTCGGGGTCGGAGAGCAGGCGGTCGGCCGTAGCGCGGAAGGCTTCGCCCGAGTCGATGGCAAATCCGCCTCCGCAGGCAATGAGTTCGAGAGCCTCCTTGAACCGGCGGTGGTTGGGCCCGAAGATGACGGGCAGGTCATAGACGGCGGCCTCGGCAATGTTGTGTATGCCGGCTCCGAATCCGCCTCCCACATAGGCCAGGGTGCCGTAGCGGTAGATCGACGAGAGCAGTCCGAAGCAGTCGATGATGAGGCAGTCGCACGTGGCGGCCGTGGCTTCGGTGGCTCGGGTGTAGCGCAGGGTGGGGCGTTTGAGCCGGCTTTCGATGAAGAGCAGGTGCGACTCGTGTATCTCGTGCGGAGCTATGATGAGCTTGATGTCGTCGCGGTGGTTGAAGTAGTCGAGGATAAACTCCTCGTCTTTGGGCCACGAACTTCCGGCGATGAGTACCTTTTTCCCTTGTGCGAACGCCTCGACAATGGGCAATTCCTTGGCCGACAGTCTGATGTCGCTCACGCGGTCGAAGCGGGTGTCGCCCACGACCGACACGTTGGTGATACCGATACCGGCCAGCAACTGGCGCGACTGTTCGTTCTGGATATAGAGGTGGGTAAAGTTGCGCAAGATGCGGCGGAAATAGCCTCCGTAGAAACGGAAGAACACCTGGTTGGGACGGAAGATGGCCGAGATGCTGTATGTGGGGATATTCCGCCGTTTGAGCTCGTTGAGGTAGTTGGCCCAGAACTCATATTTGATGAAGATGGCCTGCGTGGGCCGGGTGAGGTCGAGGAATCGCTTGACATTGCCCGGCAGGTCGAAGGGGAGGTAGCACACGAGGTCGGCTCCCGGGTAGTTCTTGCGCACTTCGTAACCCGAGGGGGAGAAGAAGGTGAGCAGGATACGGGTGTCGGGCCGTGCCTTGCGAATGGCTTCGATGAGGGGACGCCCCTGTTCAAACTCGCCCAGCGACGAGGCGTGTATCCACAGGTAGCCGCCTTGCGGGTCGGCGTGTTGCGACAGGTAGTCGAAGATGCCCTTCTGCCCTTGCGTCAGTTTGCGGGCCTTGGCATTGCGCATACCGGCCAAAGCGACCAGTTGTTTATAGCAATATATTCCAAAATTATAAATCAGTTTCATAGTGAACGATTCTCCTCGTAACGGTTTACAAGATGTTTTTCAGATATCCCCGGCTTTTTGCCGTCTTCCGCTCTTTCCAGGCCTGGTCGTCGAGGTAGAACCGCAGGACGAGCTGCTGCTGGAAGTCGAGGTTCCCCGGCGTGTAGTGCAGGTTGAACGAGGCCAGACAGTTGAGATAGCTCTTGCGGAAGAGGTAGGCATATATGTCGGTGCGATTATAGGTCGGTGACTGATAGAAGGGGTCGCCCTGATTGAGCTGTGACCCCAACTGGGGGTAGAGCGGCATTTGCGCCCCGCCCTTGTAGAAGGTGTTGTGCAGCCCCAGGAATCGCCATTCGGCCCGCAGGTCGACAAGCAGACCTTGCGGGTGGTGCCAGGTGCCCACGTTGCGCAGCCGGTCGAGGCTGAGGTGATAGCCCGCTTTGAGCGTGAGCGTGTCGAGCGGGGTGCAGGGGGTGAGGTCCAGGCCCACGTAGGGACTGACGATGAGGTTGTCGGTCACGGTATAGCGGTCGTCCGAGTTACGCGGCCGGGCCAGGTGGTTCATCACCAGATGTCCCCCGGCAAAGAGATAGGGCAGAGGTTGCCACCGTCCGTTGAAGACCACCATGAAGGCCTCGCGTTTCACCTCGGTCTGTACCTGACGCCAGTCGACGTAGAGCTCGGCAAACCCTTTGGGGTGTACATACTGGAAGAGGGCTCCCGCGATGTTGGGCCTGAAATAGGTGAGCGAGTCGTATTGCAGTATGGCCGGTTCGTTCTCAATCAGCTGGGTGCGGGGGAACATACCCATCGACATGCGGAATCGCGGCGATGAGTAGCGGTAGTAGACCGTGGGGTGTATGCGGGCATTCTCGGTAGAGCCGTCGATGGGTTGTACCCACGAGGCTCCTGCCATGATGGCGCTGCGGCCGATGCGTACTCCTATCTCGGGCGAGAGTCGTGTGCCGAAAAGGGTTTGCGACTCGACCTTGGAGTAGCCATATTCTCGATTATCGAAGAAGGCCGTCATGTCGACACTCCACGCCACTTGCTGTGCCCGTGCCGGGAGCAGGGCGGCCAGTAGTGTGACAACAAGCAGTATGTGTGTGCGACGGCAACTCATCAACCCAGGTATTCGATAGCTCGTTCGATGCGTTTGATGGTCTCCTCTTTGCCCATGATTTCGGTGATGTCGAACATGTGCGGACCTTTGCATTCGCCCACTACGGCCAGACGGAAGGCGTTCATCACGTTGCCCAGGTGGTAGCCGTTGCGTTCGATCCAGTCGAGCACCACTTTCTCGGCGTGGGCCGACGAGAGGTCGTCGAGGTTGCGCAGAATCTCAATCAGTTCGCGCATGATGGCGGGGGTATCTTCTTTCCAGCGTTTCTTGACCGATTTCTCTTCATAGCTGGTAGGCGCCACAAAGAAGAAGGCGGCCTGGTCCCACAGCTCCTTGACGAAACTTACCCGGCCTTTGACCAGCCCGATGATGCGGGCCACGGTGGCGGGGTCGGCCTCGATGCCTTTCTCTTTGAGAATGGGCATGAAGAGGGAGGTGAGCTCTTCGTTGCTCTTTTCCTGTATGTATTTATGGTTGAACCATTTGCCTTTTTCGTAGTCGAATTTGGCTCCGCTCTTGCTGCATTTTTCGAGCGAGAAGAGCTTGATGAGCTCGTCCATCGACAGAATCTCCTGGTCGTTGCCGGGGTTCCAGCCCAGCAGGGCGAGGAAATTGACCACAGCCTCGGGCAGGTAGCCCGACTCGCGGTAGCCCGACGACACTTCGCCCGTCTTGGGGTCGTGCCATTCGAGGGGGAATACGGGGAATCCCAACCGGTCGCCGTCGCGTTTGCTCAGTTTCCCTTTTCCGTCGGGTTTCAACAGCAGGGGCAGGTGGGCAAAGCGGGGCATCGTGTCTTCCCAGCCGAAGGCCCGGTAGAGCAGGACGTGCAGCGGGGCCGAGGGCAACCACTCTTCACCGCGAATCACGTGCGAGACGAGCATCAGGTGGTCGTCGACGATGTTGGCCAGGTGATAGGTGGGCAGGTTGTCGGCCGATTTGTAGAGCACCTTGTCGTCGAGAATCGACGAGTTGATGGTCACTTTGCCGCGAATGAGGTCGTCGACCACTACATCTTCGCCCGGTTCGATTTTGAACCGCACCACATACTGGGTGCCGTCGGCAATCAGTCGGTCTACCTCCTCCTTGCTCATCGTGAGCGAGTTGCGCATCTGCATGCGGGTCGAGGCGTCGTATTGGAAGTTGGCGATTTCCTGACGTTTGGCTTCCAGCTCGGCCGGGGTGTCGAAGGCGATATAGGCTTTGCCGGCTTCGAGCAGCAGGTCTACATATTTGCGGTAAATCTCTTTCCGCTCCGATTGCCGGTAGGGACCGTAGTTGCCGCCGTAGCTCACCCCTTCGTCAAAGTGAATGCCCAGCCATTCGAGAGCCTCGATGATGTAGGCCTCGGCACCGGGAACAAACCGTTGGGAGTCGGTGTCTTCGATACGGAAAATCAGGTCGCCATGGTGTTGCTTGGCAAACAGGTAGTTATAGAGAGCGGTACGGACTCCGCCGATGTGCAAGGGGCCCGTGGGGCTGGGCGCGAAACGCACCCGTACTTTTCTTTCGGTCATATTCATAGGGTTGAAAAACTCGGCAAAATTAAACATTTTTTTTGATTTAGCCTATACGCCTGCCCTATATTATAGGGGGCGAGGGGCTAATCGTTCAGTTCGTTCAGGATTTTCTGCAAGGCTTCGTCGGTCTCGAAGAGCTTCGACTTGCAGAATTTGAGCAGTTCGAGCGAACGGGCGGTGCACTTTTGCAGCTCGTCGATTTCGTACTCGTTGTTTTGCAGTTTGGTGACAATCGATTCCAACTCGGCTATCGCCTGGGCATAGGAGATTTCGGTTTTCTTGGCCATATCGGTATCTATTTGGTTTTCGAGAATTGGGTGGTTTCGACCCGGCTGACGACCGAGCCGTCGGCCAGCAGGGTCTCTATGGTCTCGCCGGGGGCGAGGTTGGTCACGCTCTTGACGACGTGTCCCTGATGCAGGGTGAGGCTATACCCCCGTTGCAACAGCGATTGGGGCGAGACTAGCTCGACGGTCGTTGCCAGTTGGTCGAGGCGGGAGCGCTCGGCGTCGAGGCGGGAGCGCAGGGCATGCTTTATCTGTTCGAGCCACAGCTCGGATTTGTGCCGCTCGTTCAGAATGCGCCGTTCGACCAGCATCGGCAGGGCCGACGTGGTGCGTTGCAGTGTCTGTTTCTCGCGTTGCAGCCGGTCGCGCACCGCTTCGCTTATCGAGAGGGATAGCCCGGCTACGTGGAGGTCGGCTTCGTGCAGGCGGGCGATAATCCACTCGGCGGCGGCTGTCGGGGTCTTGACCCGGGTATTGGCCACCAGGTCGATGACGGTGTCGTCGCGTTCGTGGCCGATGCCGGTGATGACGGGCAGGGGGAACTGGGCTACGTTGGCGGCCAGCGGGTAGCTGTCGAAGCTGTTGAGGTCGGAGGTGGCACCTCCGCCCCGAATGATGACCACGCCGTCGAACAGCTCCTCGTGGCAGGCAATGCGGTCGAGCGCCTCGATAATGGAGCGTTCGGTCTGCTCGCCCTGCATCGAGGCGGGGAAGAGCACCGTGTAGACGCGGTAGCCGTAAGGGTTGTTCTGCAACTGGTTCATGAAGTCGCCATACCCGGCGGCTGAGGGGGAGGAGATGATGGCAAACCGTTGCGGCAGCGGCGGCCATGCAAGCTCCTTGTTCATGTCGGCCACCCCTTCGTCGCGCAGTTGTTGCAAGATGGCTGCCCTGCGGCGGGCGGCATCGCCCAGGGTGTAGGTGGGGTCGATGTCGTGAATGGTGAGGCTGTATCCGTACAGTTCGTGGAAGACGGGCGAGACCAGGACCAGAATCTTGATGCCGGAGGTGAAGAGTTGCCCGGTCGATTGCTCGAACCAGGGTCGCAACAGTCTGAACGTGGTGGCCCATATCGTGGCCCGGGCTTTGGCCACGGTCCGTCCCGTGGATTCCTCCTTTTCAATGAGTTCGAGGTAGCAGTGGCCCGAGGGGTGTATGCGGGCCTCGCTGATTTCGGCCCGTACCCAGTAGCGCTCGGGCAGGGCCTCCTGCAAGGCGTCGCGCACGCGGGCATTCAGTTCGAGCAGGGAGAATTCTTTTCGTCCGGCCGTCATAAGCGTTGTATCTTTTGAGTCCAACAAAACTGTCGGCCTCGGGCCGACAGGAGATATATACCGGGTTTCAACCCGGTGAGGTCGAGTGCGTCTCCTTCGCAGAGGCGATGCGTTTGCACCAGCGAGCCTCCTGCGTGGTAGATGCGCAGGTCGATATACTCTTCGCCGGCAGGTAATGCCGTGACCGAGATGACGGGGCTCCCCTCGCGGTAGGCGAGTTGCAGCGGAGCGTCGGTCGTGCGGGCGGTCTCTATGGCTGCCCCCTGACGGTAGGCGGCGTAGAAGTCGGGAATGCCGTAGCCCAGCAGCGAGTCGGGCGTGAGGTATTGCGAACTGTTTTGTCGAATGAGCGAGATGATTTCCCGGGCCGACAGCTGCGGCAGGGCCTGCCACAGACAGGCGGTGAGTCCGGCCACGATGGGAGCCGAAAACGAGGTGCCGTTTTTCAGTTGCAGTTGGCCGTCGGGGTTGATGGTGGCCGCGGCGGCACCGATAGCCACCACGTCGGGTTTCACACGTCCGTCGGCCGTGGGGCCGGCACCCGAGAAGTTGGCCGGACGGCCGTCAGCACCGACGGCCCCCACGGTGAGTATACCCGCTACATCGGCGGGAACGGTTATCTTTTCCCAATCGTTTATCCGTTCGTTCCCGGCACTCACCACGATGAGCAGACCTTTTTCTACTCCTCGTGCAGCCGCCTGCGAGATGAAGGTGGTGTGTCCGTCCAGGTCGTCCCAGGTGTGGTCGTATCGGCTGTCGTCAAACCGGGAGTATCCCAGCGACGAGGTGACGACGTCGACCCCCAGGCTGTCGGCATATTCGAGCGCCGCCGCCCAGTAGTCCTCTTCGGCAGGATACTCGGTGGCCGTATCTTCCGACCGCAACAGCCAGTATGCGGCTTGCGGGGCCGTACCGATGAACTGGTTGCTGTCGTTCACCAGCAGGGTCGAGAGTACCGACGAGCCGTGGCTGTCGCCGTTGCGGAAGTCCATCGTTTCGTCGATGAAATCGTGTACCCCCACGATGCGGTCGGGGTCGAACCGCGGGTTGCGGTCGGCATTGAGAAAGCCTCCGTCGATGACGGCGATGGTCATGCCCTCGCCGCGGAATCCTGCCTGGTGCAGCCGATTGCCGTTGTGCAGCGCAATCTGTTGGGCTGCGTCGCCGTAGATTGAAAGAGGGTCGGTCTCGACCGACTTCTTGCGGGGGCTGACAAGGCTGCCGGCCGGTTGTACGGGAGAGCCCAGCCGGTCGAAGCGGGCGACGAAGGGGAGGTGCTCGATGGCACTGAGCCGGGAGGTATCGGTAAGAGCAACGGTGGCCGTGTTGAGCCATTTCGAGGTGGCCAGGATGCAGGCCCCTTCCTCCGACAGCCGTTTCAGCCGGGAGGGGGAGACGGGCAGGTCGGTCGAGTCGATGGCAATGCCGTATTTCTGCCGGTGTTCCAGGGCTCGTGACGACAGAAACTGCTCGGGCCTGTCGAGCGAACAGGCCGACTCGCCCTTGTCGGTGAACCAGATGCGGTAGTGTTGCTCTTGTGCCCGGCCGCCGAGGAGCATCGTGAGGAGCAGTAGTGCGGTGTAGAGGCGTCGTTTCATGCTTTGTATTTTTTCAACAGCCGTTGGTCGGCGATGATGCCGCCGCCGATGACGGCGTTGTCGCGGTAGATGACGGCCGATTGTCCCGGAGTGACTGCCGAGGCCTCCTGCTCGAAGCAGACGAGCCATTCGCCCGGGGTATCGCCCGGTTGCAGGGTGGCTGGTATGGCCGCGCTGCGGTAACGAATCTGTACCTCGACGGGACCCGCCTCGGCCAGGATACCCTCGTGCGCTTCGCGCACGTCGGTGATGACCATGCGACGGGTGAGCAGCTCTTCGCGATCGCCCAGCCGGATTGTGTTTTTTATCGGGTTGATGCGGGTGACAAACATGGGTTTGCCCAGGGCAATCTCCAATCCTTTGCGCTGCCCGATGGTGTAGAAGGGGAATCCCTTGTGCTGTCCCAGTTTGCGGCCGGTGGAGTCGACAAAGAATCCTCCACCCACCTGACGGTCGAGGTCGGGCAGCTGTTCGCGCAGGAAATCGCGGTAGTCGCCCGGAATGAAGCACACCTCCATGCTCTCCTTCTTCTCCACCTTCTCGTGGAAACCCTTGCCCTCGACATATCCCTTTATCTCCTCCTTGGTGATTCCACCCAGCGGGAAGATTGTGCGCGAGAGCTCCTCCTGTCCCAGCCGCCACAAGAAATACGACTGGTCCTTCTTCTTGTCGGCACCCCGGGCCAGCACCCGGTAGCCGTCGCGGTCGAGTATGCGGGCGTAGTGACCGGTAGCCACCCACGAGCAGTTCAGCCGGTCAGCCTCCTGCAAGAGGTAGTGCCACTTGAATTGCCGGTTGCACATGACGCAGGGATTGGGCGTGTTGCCTTTGAGGTATTCGTCGATAAAACTTTTTATAATCGTGTTTCTGAACTCTTCACGTACATCGAGAATGTGGTGTTCGATACCTATTTTCTCGGCCAAGTCGCGGGCTTCGAGAGCAAATTGGGGAATCGTCTGTCCTTCGTGGGGGAAATGGCGCGGCAGGTCCCACATGCGCATGGTGAGTCCCACGACCTCGTAACCCTGTTCCTGTAAAATCATGCAGGTGGCAGAGCTGTCGATGCCACCGCTCATGCCTACCAATACTCGTTTGTTGGATTCTTTTTGTTTCATATTGCTACAAAAGTAACGAACTTTTGCGAGGCAATCGGCAATAATCTTCTAAAAAACATATAAATGAAGCGTGTTAAAAAATGAGTAGTTTTTGGGTATTTAAGTAAAAAAAGATACCTTTGAAAAAATATTGGGAATAAAAGCGTTTAGAATATTACCTCTATTCGGAATCAGCAAAATTCTTTTTAGGTGGGGTAATAGACAACTAAACGCCTGCGCTTGTACGTACACAAGCGTGGGCTGGTTGTTTATCCACCTAAGGTTTTTGCTGGACCTCGAATAGGATAAACCATCGGGCTCACGCTTCTTTATTTTTAAAGCTTTGCGAACCGTATTCGGGTGGACTGTAAGAGGGGATTCATATCTTATTTCTGCGAGTTGTCATAATGAATGAGGCAATACAAACTACTTATTGGGTCATAGTTTGTGTGTGCCTGTGAATTTTTCAGGTTGAAACAGCGCAGAAAGGCGGGGAGAAAGTTGTGTTTGACTTTCTTTCCGCCTATTGTTTTTCGAGCAGTACCACAGCGTAGGCCGAGATGCCCTCTTCCCGACCGGTAAATCCCAGCCGTTCGGTAGTCGTGGCTTTGATCGAGATGTTGTCGGGGTCGATGCCCATGCAGGCGGCCAGGGTCTGTTGCATGGTCGGTATGTGGGGGTTGAGTTTGGGGCGTTCGGCACAGACGGTAATATCGGCATTGCCTATGGTGTAGCCTTTATCCCGTATGAGTTCTACGGTCTTTTTCAGCAGAATCTTGCTGTCGATGCCGGCATATTCGCCCGCCGTGTCGGGGAAGTGATACCCGATGTCGCGCAGGTTGGCCGCTCCCAGCAGGGCGTCGCACAAGGCGTGAATCAACACGTCGGCATCGGAGTGGCCCAGCAGCCCCAGCGTGTGGTCGATGCGAATGCCGCCCAGCCACAGTTCCCGACCTTCGACCAGCCGGTGCACGTCAAATCCAAATCCTACTCGTGTTTTCATCGGCGGTGTCCTATCAGTTCTTTCAATCCGTCCATGTCGAACGAGAGGGTGAAACGCAGTGTCTGGTCGAGCGGACTGGTCTGTGCCGTAGCTACCATGTAGGCGGCGTCGATTTTCAGCACGTTGAGGGAGAATCCGGCTCCGAAGGAGAAGTATTTGCGGTTACCCTTGTATTTGTTTTCGTTGAAATATCCGGCACGCAGGAAGAACTGTTGGTTGTAGGAGTATTCGGCCCCTATCGAAAAGTTGATTTCGCGCAGCTCCTCCTTGAATCCGCCCGGGGCGTCGCTGAACGACTTGAAGATACCTGTGATGGGCGAGGTGTTCTGCCATTTCTCCTTGGCTTCTTCATACTCGGCATCGGTGTCGTAGTTGGCTACCTGCGGAGTCGAGGGAACCAGTAGTTTGTTGAGGTCGAGGTTGAGCGACAGCGTGTTGTAGTCGGCCAATGGGAAGAGGAACGAGGTTCCTATCTTCAAGTTGGTGGGCAGGAAGGCACTTTCGTTACCCCCGTCGTAGGAGACTTTGGTACCGATGTTGGAGATGTTGAATCCCAACGACCACTGGCATTCGCTGCGACCGATGATGGGGTAGGTGGTGTAGTAGCCCGAGATGTCGGCGGCAAAGGCCGAGGCGCCCGAGGCGTCGGATACGCTCGATTCGTCGTAGTTGAAACCCAGGTCGGAGTAGATGTAGCGGAAAACGACACCCATCGAGAATTTCTCGGAGAGCTTGCGCGAGTAACCTATATCGAAGGCCATCTCGTAGGGGGTGATGCTGTTCTGGGCATTACCCTGGTTGTCGGTGAGTACGATTTCGCCCAGCGAGAAGTAGCGGAGCGAGGCGCTGAGGGCCTGCAAGTCGCTGCTGCCCAACTTCCAGTAACCGGCCAGGTAGGCCAGGTAGATATCGTTGACCAACTTGCGCAACCACGGAGTGTACGACAGCGAGACCCCGGCCTGGCTGTAAGCAAAGGCGTATTTCGAGGGGTTCCAGAACTGCGAGTTGACGTCGGGGTCGGTGGCTGCTCCCAGGTCGCCCAGCGAGGCACCGCGCGAATCGGGCGTAATGCTCAGCGAGGTGATACCGGTGTTGATGGGGTTGAACTCGTTCTTGGACGCGTTGTCGGCATGGACACCCAGCGGCAGGCACATCGACACAAGTGTGAGGACTATACTGTAAAAATAGGTTCTTTTCATCGTGTGTGGTGTTACGAATTACATGTATATAATAAACAGAGATTCCCCCCGATTATTGCGTGATGACTACGATTTTTTTGGCGGGAGTGGCTGTTGAGCCGGCCTCTGTTTCGAGGTATGCCCGGCAGTCATACTGTCCGGCCGGTACCCGCTGTCCGTTGTTGTCGAGCAGGTCCCAGACAAGGGGGAAGGGGTTGCCCGAGGTCTCGCGGTACCATACCTCTTCGCCCTGCATGTCGGTGACGGAGATACGGGCCCTCTTCACCTCGCCGAGGTCGTTGCCTTCGAGGTCCTGGCAGGAGAGAGTGGCTTGTTCGGTCACGGGATTCTCGTCAATCGATAGGCTGTATCCTGTCGGTGCATTGTATATCTCGAATGCCGTGGTTGCCTCGGACGAGTTCCCCAATGAATCGAATACTTTGAAGGTGAGCGTGTAGCTGCCGTCGTGTAATGCAGGGAGCGGATAGATGAATTCACCTCCCGGCGTATTGCCGTCGATTGAGGGGTGATAGTAGCGTGCCGTGTTCTCTTCGACTGAGGCTCCGTTGAGTAACAAGGTCATCTGCCGGCCCAGCGTGTTGCCGCTCCATATCCCCGACGGGTCGGAGAATCGGCAGAGGAAGGTGGCGGGAGTCTCTATCCGGTCACCTTCGGTAAACTCCTCGTCGGTAAACCCGATAAAGGTGATCTCGGGCCCTTGTGTATCGGCCGAGCCGGTCTCAGTTGCAGTGCCAATCAGGAGCTGCTCGGTGTAGCCGTTGGCTTCCTGTCCCGACGGGTCGCAGGCATAGAGGTTGAGCAGGGCCGATTTCCCGGAGTGGGAGTTGCCGGGCGGAAGAGTGAACGTCAGACTGAATTGCCCGTTTTGTACGGAGCCTTTCCCGGTTGTCAACAGGTCGGGACGATAGTTGTAGGTCCAGGTCTTGCTGTCTTGATGAGCCAGCGTCGTGAAACGTTTCTCCTCGTCGTAGAGCGAAAAATAGATTTCACCGTTGAAATCGGTAATCGGTTCGCCTTGAGGGCTTCGCACCTCGCCTTCGACCGTATAGCTTTGACCCGATTCCATTTCGGTCGGGCTCGTGGCGCTCTTCCCGTTGATGCGGGTGACTTGCAGTTCATATCGTGGGTAGACGAGGCGCAGGGCCGGGTCGCCGAGGAGTATGTAGTTGAGTTTGTTCTTGTCAATTTCGGAGTTGAAGTCACGCTTGGCTTTTTTCAGTATGTCACCTATACGCAGGTATTCGCCGTTGGTGTCGCGCGACAGGAGCCATTTCATCAATCTGCGGTTTATTTTGTCGTTGCCGTCGGTGTAGACCACCCGGGTGGTGGTTATCAGGGCAATAGCTCCCGCCGTGGGGTTGAGAAACACGGTTTCACCGGCCGAGACTTCCTCGGCATTGTCGAACTGAGAATAGTTGCATGTGATGGTGATGAAGAGGGGCAGGCGATTGTTGGTGAGATTGTCCATCTCGTGTCGGGAAATCAGCCCCTCGCCGGTGAATCCTATTTCGGAGTCATTGTGGCCGATGTAGTTGAATACCAGCATACCATCGTCGAAATATTTCATCAACTCCCGATGAGCCTCAGGGTATTTTTTGTTTTGGGGATTCATGTAATAGGAGTCGATGAATATCTTGTCGGCCCTGAATCCCAGTTTGGGAGAGCCGGTATTTTTGAGCAGGAGGGTGTCGCTCCCCAGGTCGGCCTGCTTGGTGTGGACTGCTTCGTCTCCATCGTCGGCCGCTATGCAGATGTGGTTTTTCCAGGGAGACAAATCGGTGTTCTGCACATATCGGTAGAGCTTGTCCACGACCCGTCGGGCGTCAATGAGCGACGACACCGGGAATCGGCCGATACCCAGGCACACCTTATCGACCTTGATTTCTTCGCCTGAGTTGTCTTCTAAAAATCCAAAATAGTCTTCCATCACAAACGATTCCCGTTCGTCGATGCTTGTCTTCGACTGATAGGTGAGCAGTTGGTTGCACTGCGGTGAGTGCAGCGATGCCATCGAAGCCCGATTGTCGTAGGAGCCGTCGCCGAAGAGGAGCAGGTATCGGGGGCGGGTTGCTTCGCTGGTAGCCCGGTCATAAAACATTTTCATTAACCGGCGGTAGGCTGTGGCGTCGGGGGTTCCCGATGAGAATTCATTGAAAATCTTTTCCTGTTCGACCACGATTACGGTCAGCCCCTCGTCCCGGTGCAGCTGGGCTACCCGTTCGGCTTCGCTTTGCAAGGCGGCCGGAGTGATGATGGTGAGGTCGGCAATGTCGAGTGCGTGAAGGTTCTGGTTTTCCACTCGTTTGACGAAGGCCGGGACGGAAAATTCATGCTCCGGGTCGAAGGCGACGTATTCGCGCAACCGGGTATCGACGGGCGAGAAACTTGTTGTCTGATTTTCAAACGTGGTCGATATTTCCTGAGGGGCATAAGGGGTGGTAATGTCCCATACCCGGGTGCCGCCGGAGGTGTTGGCTATTTGATAAAGGTCATTGCTGGTGCGGTTGATAAACCGGAAGGCAACCTGCCCGTCGTAAAGTTGCAGTTTGCGTTGATAGTTGAGCCTGATGTAGTCGAGCCGTGCGCACGAGGTAGCTCCCGTAGAGGTGTAGCTGAGGCTTATGGTCGACTCTTCATCGGCCTGGTTGTAGGTTTTGATGGGTGTGGCTTGTCGCAGAAATTCGTGCGAATCGTAATACTTGGATATGCGGTTGGTTGTGCCGGTGGGGAGTTCCGAGCCATTGTACGAAATGTGTATGTAGCCTTCGCCGTCGCTGATTTTGGCACCGAACGACACCCGTATCTTGATGGGGGCGGGTTGGGCTCCGGGCAGGTGAAAGTAGAAATCTTGATTGGGGTTCTCCAAAAAATCTTCCCCGAAGAAATTCTGCCCGGTTTTGCCTACCGAGACCAGCTCCTGTTCGTGTACCGTGTAGTCGTCGAAGGTCGTGACGGGGGTTGCGTCGCTCGGGACAGGCCTGTCGACGGTGGATAAAAGAGTTGCTGAAACCTCTTTGTCGGTCAGGAAGTAGTAGGCCTGGGTCGAATAGGGGTGCAGCCGGTGCGTGAATTCGCTGTTGGCGCCGTCGAACTCCCATCGGGTGGTTCCGGTTGAGTAGAAGTAGAGCCGGTTGTTGTGACGCCAAAGCGGAATTTGCGGCAGGTCGTCGATGTAGTCGTCCTGGTTGGAGAAGAGTTCGTCGATGACCAGTCCCCCATAGCCGAAGAGTTTTACTTTCGAAGGGTCTGAGAAACCCCATGCCGTGAGCGTGTCGTAGGGTATCTGGTAGATGCCTGCCTGAGTGGTGGCTATCTTTACCCAGTTGCCGTCGGCCAAAACCGAGCGGGTCGCGTAGTCGTCGCTGCTTCGTCCGTATACCGAGGCTGTCGAGGCGAAGATTGTGACAAGTATGGTGAATATGATTTTTCTAACGATTCCAGTATAAGGCATTTGCAATAAATGGATAGCTATTTAACAAAAAAATCGAGCACTTTCGTTTCGCCGATGTATCCTTCGAGGTGATCGCCGATTTTTACCGGCCCCACACCCGCGGGAGTCCCCGTAAAGATGATGTCGCCGATTTTCAGTGTGTAGAACTGGCTCACGTAGGCAATAATCTGGTCGATGGGGAAAATCATGTCACTGCTGTTGCCCTGTTGTACCCGTTGTCCGTTTAGGGCCATGGAGAAATCGATATGGCCGGCCTTCTCCGGCTGGTCGGGCAGAGGCAGAAAGTCACCGATGGGAGCCGAGTAGTCGAATCCTTTCGACAGATCCCACGGGTTACCTTGTGCCCGGGCTTCGGTTTGCAGGTCACGGGCGGTAAAGTCGATGCCCACGGTCACGGCATCGTAGTAGCGGTGGGCAAATTTGGGGGCGATGTTTTTCCCCAGGCGGGAGATGTGGAAGACCAGTTCGGTTTCATATTCGATGCGGTTGGAGAATCGGGGCAGGAAAAAGGGTTTGCCGCTTTTCAGCAAAGCCGTTTCGGGCATGGTGAACACGACGGGTGCTTGCGGAATCTCTTTTTGAGCCATCTCCGCATTGTGCGATTGATAATTCCAGCCGACAGCGATTATTTTCATGGGCAGTTATTTAATGTTGTTCAGCCGGTTGAACATGACGGCCAGATGGGCGTAAATCGAGGTGTTTTGTATCACGATGTGCTTGGGCACGCGTATTCGATAGGGAGTGAAGTTCCAGATGGCTTTGATGCCTCCGGCTATCATCTCTTCGGTAGCGCTTTGCGCCTTGTCGATAGGCACGGTGAGGATTCCTATCTTCACGCCCAGTTCCTTCTGCTTTTGGGCAAACTGCGAGAGGTGATAGATGGGTATGTGGTTGACAAACGTACCGGCCAGTTCGGGCTTGATGTCAAAACCGGCAACGACTTCGAGCCCGTATTGCGACAGACCCGAGTCTTGCATCAGGGCGGCTCCCAGACTGCCGACCCCAAAGATGAATGCCTTGTGCATGGAGGTGAAGCCCAGGAACTCTTCCAGAACGGCTACCAGCGAATTGATTTCGTAGCCCACCCGGGTCTTTCCCGAGATGTTGATGAATGAAAGGTCCTTGGCTATTTTCGACGAATCTACGCCTATCTCTTTGGCTATCTGGGTAGACGATACATACTCTTCGCCTTTGGTTTGCAGCAGTTTGATGTAAGCCAAATACCAGGGAAGCCGACGTAGTGACGGCTCCGGCAATTTAACGGTAGATTTCAATTCAGAACTGTCCATTTCTTTTGTCTGTTTTGCGAAACAAAGATAATATAAAAAAATGAGAAACGGTTCAAATTATGGAAATCGTAGTTGAACGTTAACGGCTTACGACGGAACTGCTCATGCAACTTGCCGGACGGTCGATGCCGGAGCCGGAGCCGTGTCGGGTAGGAGAGTCAAAGGGCCTTCGAACTGCGGAATTCGTTGGGGGTACAACCTACCACGCGCTTGAACATGCGGCTCATGTGCTGTGGGTATTGGAATCCCAGGTCATAGGCAATCTCGCTCATCGACTTGGACGAGGAGAGCAGCAGCTCTTTGGCCCGGTCGATAAGTCGGCTTTGAATATATTCCGATACCGTTTTCCCCGTCTGTTTGCTGATGAGGTCGCCAAAGTAGTTGGGCGAGAGAAACACCTTTTCGGCGAAATATTTGACCGTGGGGAGCCCTATCTCTTGCGGAGCCTTACTCTCGAAATAGTCGTCGAGCAGTCGCTCGAAGCGCACGACAATCTCCTTGTTCGACTCTTGTCGTGTGGTGAACTGGCGTTCGTAGAACCGCATGCAGTAGTCGAGCAGCAGACCTATGTTGGCGGTGATGAGCCGGCGGCTGTGCTTGTCGATGGGGTGCTGCAACTCGGTCTCTATTTTGCTGAGGCAGTCCATGACCGTGTTGCGCTCCTCTTCCGATAGGTGCAGGGCCTCGCGTGTTTCGTAGGAGAAGAACGAATATTTTTTGATTTCCTGGCCCAGAGCGGTGCCGCGAATGAGGTCGGGGTGAAACAGCAGCCCGTGTCCCGAGGGGTGGCTGTTTTTTGCCATGGTCACCTCGGCCACCTGTCCCGGAGCAAAGCAGACAATGGTTCCCTCTTGATAATCATAGGACTGGCGTCCGTAGGTAATGTCGCCGCATTTGGTGTTTTTCAGGAACAGGGCATATACCCCGTAGTTGACTTTGAAATGTTCGGGCCACTGGGTGGCTTGCGACAGGTCGACCACCGAGACCAGCGGATGCAGGGTTTCGAGTCCGAATATCTTGTTGTACCTGTCGACCGAGTCGAGTATGGTTACATTTTCCATATGGCAGTAGGTTTTGTCGTTTTGCAAATATAGCACTTATTCCCGTAGCTCGTTCATACTGCAAGGGATATCCGTGATAGGGGTATAAATATCCGTAAATGGTATACAGTTGTCGCAGTGGGGTTTTCTGAGTTTATCAGACACTTTCCCGGGTGGTGTGGCTGAAAACCTTTGTTCGGGTACAATCATCGGTAATTTGTATACAAGGATAGTGCGTGAGACAGCCTACCTTTGTAGCAGAGAAAGAAGAACAAAATCACTCAAAAACAAAGATATGAAAAGATTCTTATGTATACTTGCGCTTGTCGCATGGACAATAAACAGTACTACTATTATGTCACAGGAAAAAATCAAACAGACGGCTGGTCGTGACCAGCTCGGGGAGTTTGCCCCTCAATTTGCCGCACTCAACGACGACGTGCTCTTCGGTGAGGTGTGGAGTCGTACCGATAAACTGGCATTGCGTGACCGCAGTCTGGTGACCATCACCTCGCTCATCAGCCAGGGCATTACCGACAGTTCGCTGACTTATCATTTGCAGACCGCCAAGCAAAATGGCATCACCCGTACCGAGATTGCCGAAATCATAACCCACATCGGTTTCTATGCCGGTTGGCCCAAGGCGTGGGCTGCCTTCCGGTTGGCCAAGGAGGTGTGGGCCGAAGATACTGCGGGCGACAATGCCCGGGCGGCTTTCCAGCGCGAGATGATATTCCCGATAGGCGAGCCCAACACGGCTTATGCCCGGTATTTCATCGGGAACAGCTACCTGGCACCCATCTCTCGCGAACAGGTGGTAGTGTCGAACGTGACCTTTGAACCGGGTTGCCGGAACAACTGGCATATACACCGGGCCAAAAACGGTGGTGGGCAGATGCTTATCGGTGTGGCCGGACGCGGTTGGTACCAGGAAGAGGGTAAACCGGCGGTTGAGATTCTTCCCGGCACGGTGATCCATATCCCGGCCAACGTGAAACATTGGCACGGTGCTGCCGCCGACAGTTGGTTTGCTCACCTGGCTTTTGAAATTCCCGGCGAGGAGACGGCCAACGAATGGCTGGAACCGGTCTCGGACGAGGCTTATAACCAACTGGGTAAATAATGGATAACGACAGGGGCGAGACCGATGACTCCGTTGACTGTAAAGACCATATCCCGTTGCAATCAACTCTTCTCGGTGAAGACGCTTCACCCCACGGTGAGTCTCATCAATCTCACCGGCTGTGCCCCCTTGTCGCAACCGGTACGGTTGGGCCTTTATGCGGTGTGGCTTACGGCCAACGGGGGCGGTAACCCGGTATTTTTCGGACGGCGGGAGTATGACTTTTCCGACGGTATGCTTGTGGCTTCGCAGCCCGGACAACTGATCGACAGCGACTGGTGGGGTGGTTGCAACAAGTCCGAGGGGTGGTTGCTCTGTTTCCACCCTTCGTGGATTCGCCTTTTGAAATGGGGGCGCGAGGTGGGGGCTCATTCGTTTTTCCGGTATCGCCCCGACGAGGCTCTGCACCTGTCGTTGCGTGAGTGTGAGGCCTTGTTTCGCGAGATGAATGGGCTGGAAGAGGAGTTGCGCTGGGGTATCGACGAGTGCAGCCAAACCATTCTCGGTGATCGTATCGGTCTGTTGCTCGACTACGCGGCCCGTTTCTACAAGCGGCAGTTCATCACCCGTCATGAAGTGGAGGCCAGTTGGATAGGAAAGGTCGATTCGTGGCTGGAACAGTTCTTCCGGTCGGGGCTGGCTCGTCATTCCGCTTTGCCTGCGGCCGAGACGTTGGCCGCCCGCTTGGGTTGTTCGCCCGCCTATTTCGACGATGCGTTGAAACAGGTGACCGGTAAAGATTTCCGCAATTATGTCAATGCCAAACGTATTGCCCTGGCCGAGGCCCTTTTGCAGCAGGGCGTACAGAGTGTGGAGGAGGTGGCCGAGACCTTGGGATTCCCTACCGGGCACGACTTCTGTACCTTGTTCCGCCGACTGCGGGGTGAGCTGCCCGATATGCCCTGTCGTTCTCCCCAAGCGGGAGTACTGAATTAGTGCCGTATTTTGCTGTCGGGGACCTGTGGCGATTCGGGCCGAGGAGAGTCTGTGATAAGAAGAGATAAGTTGAACCGGGGTCGGCGGTGCATCAAGAGGTGTCGGCCCGTAATAATTAAAAGATATGAGTATAAGAAGAAACATTGTTGCTTTGTTATTGGCGGCTGGTGCGGTTACCGGTTGTGCCAATGCCCAGCATCAGTCCGAGGCCTCCCGGCCCGATATGCCGGCGCCGGGTGATTCGATTCCCAAAGTGTATCTGTTCAAAGAAATTTCGTCCGAGAATCTGGTCAAGATTTACCACGAACTCGGGCGCGAGGCTCAGGGGAGGGTGGCTGTAAAACTGTCGACCGGAGAGCCGGGCGGACACAATTTCCTGCAACCGGCCTTGATTAAGGATTTGGTGCAGCTGGTCAACGGCACTATCGTGGAGTGCAACACCGCCTACGGTGGCGGGCGTTCCGACACCGAGAGCCATCGCCAGGCGGCTGCCGACCACGGATTTACGGCCATAGCTCCTGTCGATATCATGGACGCCGAGGGTGAGGTGGATTTGCCGGTTACCGGGGGCAAGCACTTGACCCGCGATATCGTGGGTAAGAATTTCCTGAACTACGATTTCACGATAGTCCTCTCGCATTTCAAAGGGCATGCCATGGGTGGTTTCGGCGGAGCTATCAAAAACATGTCAATCGGTATCGCCTCGTCGAATGGCAAACGGTTGATTCACTCGGCCGGAGCCAGCACGACCAGTTGGGGCAATCCTGCACAGGACGATTTCCTGGAATCGATGGCCGAGGCGGCCAAGGCCGTTGCCGACCACTGTGGCAAGAATATTCTCTACATCAGCGTAGCCAATAACCTTTCGGTCGATTGCGATTGCGACTCGTCGCCGGCCGATCCGCAGATGGGCGACATCGGCATTCTGGCTTCGCTCGACCCGGTAGCGCTCGACAGGGCCTGTACCGATTTGGTGCGTTCGTCTGCCGACCCTGGGAAGATTCATCTTATCGAGCGCATCGACTCGCGGCATGGCATGCACACGCTCGATCATGCCGAGGCCCTCGGTATGGGTAGCCAGCGGTATGAATTGGTAGAACTCGATTAATAATGGAATAAGGGGGCACCGGTTAAGCCCTACGGGAGTCCCCGTTTTCACTGAATGGCACATAAGTTTCACCCCTCTCTACTCTCCTTTTTAGGAACGGTAGAGAGGGGATTTCTTTTATCTGTAACGTCGATAGGGGGAACGGCCGTAATCGGGTAGTCCCGGTATGGGAGATTATTGCCCTGTGACACAGAGTTTTTTGGAGCGGGTAGCCTCGTGCTCGTTGTCGGTCGATATGATGGCCTTGTAGAGGTATATGCCGCCGGGCACCCGGTTGCCGCTGCTGTCGGTCAAATCCCAGTTGATGGGGTATGACTGATACATGTCGGAGAGCCCTTGGCTTGTGTGGCGCCACACCTCCATACCCATGAGGTTATAAACCGATATGGTCACGTTGATGACGGCATCGGGACGGTTGTGACGGAGGTAGAAGTTGGTCGATGTGCTGGCCGGGTTCCGGTCGGCATAGAGGTCGTAGATGACCGGTTTGAGACCTGCTTTCACCGAGAAGTAGAGCTCGATTTCCGACGAGTTGTTTTCGGTGTCCCACACCTTCAACCGCAGGCTGTGGTCGCCTTCGCTCAATCCGCTCAGGGGGTATGCGATGAATCCGCGGCCGAACTCGCCTACCGTGGGCTCGAAATAGGAGGAGACGTCGGTGTAGAGGGTACGGTTGTCAAGCAAGACAGTCATCTGGTGGCCTATTCCGGCATCGGAGATGTTGATGCCCGAGGGGTCATACACCTCGGCGATGAGCAGGGGCGACTCGTTGACCTGGTCGCCGTTCTTGAAATCGTCGGAGTTGAGGTAGGCATAGTATATTTCGGGCCCGTCGAAGTCGTCGTTCGAGCTGTCGTTGAATCCGCCCACGATAAAGTTCGATTCGTTGCCGCTGCCCTCCTGACCCGCATCGTTGTAACAGTAAAGGTTGATAAGTCCCCGGTCGTCGGCAAAGTTGATTTCACGGGGGACCTTGAACGCGATTTCAAACTGGCCACCCGTGATGGAGTCTTTCCCTACATAGAGGCGGTTGCTTCGCTCCGAGAACTCAAAGGCCTTGCCCTCTTCACCATATCCGTGGGTAACGACCGAGACTTCCGAATCGTAGACCGTGGGGCAGATGATTCCGTTGTAGTCGGTCGCCTTTATGCCTTGCGGAGTATAGACTTCTCCCTTGATGGTAACCGAGTCGCGAGCCTGTATGGTGGGCGTCGTCTGGGTGATGTCGTAGCCGTTGATTTCGGTTATCTTGATTTGGTACTCGGGGTAGAGCAATTTTAAGGCCGGGTCGCCCAGCAGGGTGTAATTCAGCTTGTTGCTGTCGGTTTGCAGTATGCTGCATTTGGCCTTGCGCAAGATGTCGCCCAACCGGGGATAATTCCCGTTCTCGTCGCGGGTGAATATGTTCTGGGCCACCCCTTTGTTGAGGTAGTGGTTGTCGCTGATGTAGACCACCCGCGTGGTGGTGATGAGGGCAATGCCTCCGCCGCTGGGGTTGAGGCACAGGATTTCACCGGCCGAGATATCCTCGTGGTCATAGCGGCCAAAGTCGCAGGTGGCCGTGATGAAGAGAGGAAGCCGTTTCAGGTACAGGGACTGTATGTCGGTGATGTTGAGCAGGTTCTCGTGGGTCCAGGCCACGGTACTTCCGTGACCTATGTAGTCGATGACAAGTACTCCGTCGTCGAGTACCTGGAAAAGTTTCTTTTTGGCCGAGGGATAGGTGCGACCCGTCGAGGATATTTCGGCGGTATAGGCGTCGGTATAGATTTTATTGATGAAACAGTTGGCATCGCTGTTTTCCAGAATGGCACAGATGTCCTCGGCCTGCGACATGTGCTCGGCGTAGTTCTCGTCGTCGGCCACGATGCACACCTGGTTTTTCCACGACCCTTTGTCGGTATTGGCCATGTAGTTGGTCAGTTTGGAGACTACGTCTTTGGCCTCTTGTTCGCTCTTGACGGGCAATCGGCCTACACTTATCCGCAATTTGTCGGAGGCGATGCGCACGCCCGAGTCGTCGTCGAGGAATCCGAAATAGTCGTCGGTCGTATAGGAGGCCCGTTCGTCTGCGCCGCTTCCATGCTGGTAGGTGAGCAGGGTGGGGTATTTTACATACTTGCCGGTCTCACCGATTTTGCGGTTGTCGTAGAGTCCTTTCCCGAAGAGCAACAGATACAGTTGCTTGCCGGTGATTCCTCCCTCACGGTCAAAGAACATCTTCATCAGTCGGCGGTAAGCGGTAGCGTCGGGGGTGCCCGACGAAAACTCGTTGAATACCTGGGTGTGGTCGATGACCGCTACCTCCATGCCATCGGTTTGGGCGTGCAACTGGGCTATGCTTTGGGCATAGGACAGATACTCTTTGGGAGCAAGAATCACCAGGTCGGGGGTAGCCATGCCGTGCAGGTTCTGGTTGGGTACGGTCTCGACAAAGGTGACCCCGGTCTGGGTTGCCTCGGTGTCGAAAGCCACATACTCTTCGTGCGCCCGGGTGGGGACGAAGCGGGCATTTCCATTCGTGACGGTGGGGATAATATTGACGGGACTTTGGGGGGTCGAGATGTCCCAGATACGTGTCGTAGCCGTGTAGCCCGGCAGGTTGTAACAGCTGTTTTGGGGCACCTCTTTCAGCCGGAACTGGATACTGCCGTTGTAGAGTTGCAGTTTGCGCTTGTAGTTGAAACGGAAATAGTCGAGCCGGGCCAACGAGAGGCTCCCTCCGTTTTGGCGGAAGAGGAGCGAGAAGGTCAGCTCTTCGCTGTCGAGGTAAATCTCTTTGAGCGTTGAGGTGGTCTCATAGAAGTCGTAAGAACTCTCGGAGCCGCCTGGAATACGGTCGGACGTGCTTTCGGGGAGTGTCTCGCCTTGATAGGTGAATACCAGATTGCTGCTGCCTCCTACCACTTTGGCGCCGAACGAGGTGCGCAGTTTTACCGGTGCACTGTTGTCGACACCGGGCATCTCGAAGGTAAAGTTGCGCGAGGTGGTATAACGGAAATCTTCGCCCAGGAAGGTGCGACCCGTGGCTCCCGGCGAGTATGAGTCCTGCTCATATACGGCGTGTTCGTCAAACGAGGTGATGTCGGTCATACCCGCCGAGGCGCCGCCGTTGCGGTCGGGCAGCACGGCGGTGGAGCTTTTGCTGTCGGTAAGAAAATAGTAACCGGCCGTGGAGTAGGTATTCTGTTCATGGACATACTCCTGGTTCTTCTCGTTGTAGCGCCAGGTGATGGGGCCTTGTGCGTAGAACAGAATCTTGGAGCCGGTGTGTAGAATGGGTATTTGGGCCAGGTCATCGGTGTCGGTATCCGAGAAGGTCTCGGGCAACATGGCTCCGCCGTATCCGAATACGGTGACGGCAGCGGGGTTGGAGAAACCCCATTGGCTCAACTCCCGATAGGTTATCTGGTGTATCCCCGATTCATAAATGGCAATCTTTACCCACAGTCCGTCGGCCAGTTGCGACCGCGAGGCATAGTGGCTGGCATTGAGGGCTTGCAGCGGTGCCGCTGCAAACAGGGCAATTCCCACGCACAGCCACACGAGCAACCTGGACAGCGGGTTTGTTGAAAATATGGAGTATGGTGTAGTTGCTTTCATCGTTTTTATATAACGTGAGAAAATCGGGTTTATTGCGGAGCAACCGAAGAGAACTTTTTCCCATGAATCGCATGGCATATATTCGAATAATACAGAGGTACCGGTTCGGTATAGCCCAACTTGAAAACTTTGTTTTCGTTTGTCTTTGCACCCGCCTTTCACTATATTTGGATAATATAGGATGCGGCTCGGCTCTGTCAAACTTGAAAACTTTGTTTTCGCTTGCCACTGCACTCGCCTTTCACTATATTTGTTCGGTGATAAATCACGGCAAGCTATAAATTGACGACAATGAAAAAGAATAACGATTGGAAAGATCGACTGAATATAGTCTATTCGACAAACCCCGATTTTCAGTTTGAAAGGGACGAGGAGGTGGAGCCCGATACGCTCGAACCGTCCAAGCAGCAACTGCGCATCTCGCTCGACAAGCGCAACCGCAACGGGAAATCGGTCACCCTCGTGACCGGCTTCGTGGGAACGGCCGACGACCTGCACACGTTGGCCAAGAAGTTGAAGACCAAGTGCGGCGTGGGTGGCTCGGACAAGGAGGGCGAGATTTTGATACAGGGCGATTTCCGTCAGAAGGTGTTGGATATTTTGTTGGCCGAGGGCTACCGTGCCCGCATAATCGGATAGGCTATGCTATACATCTACAAGGCTTCGGCAGGCTCGGGTAAGACCTATACCCTCACGCTCGAATACATCAAACTGTTGTTGGGGTATCGCGATGAGGAGGGGCATTACCGCATTTACCGCAAGAGCGATTCGGCACATCGGCGCATCTTGGCTGTGACCTTTACCAACAAGGCGACCGAGGAGATGAAGTACCGTATCGTTTCGCAACTCGACCTGTTGGCTCATGATACCGACCGTTCGCCCTACATCGGCGAGTTGGAGCGGCTCTTCGGGTGCGGCAGAGAGCAGGTGCGGGCCACGGCTGCCGAGACGTTGTATGTACTGTTGCACGACTTCTCCTACTTCAACATCAGCACGATAGACCGTTTCTTCCAGCAGGTGCTGCGCAATTTTACCCGCGAGGTGGGGTTGCAGGGGAGTTTCGAGGTCGAGATGGACAACGATTTCGTGACGGCCTCGGCCATCGACCGCATGTATGCCGACCTCTCGGACGACGACCAAAAGGGGTTGCTCAGCTGGTTGGTACACTATGCCGAGGAGCGTATCGAGTCGGGCAACTGGTGGAGCCTGGGAAACCGGAGCGAGCGCAAGGACGATTTGCGCGAACTGGCCGGGGAGCTGTCGAAGGAGAACTACAAACAGTACCGTTCGTCGATACTCTTCCAGATTAAAGATAAGACGGTGCTCGACCGCTACCTGCGGGAGATGCGCCGGGTGAAGGGCGACTTTGAGTCGCTCGTGCGGCAACTGGGCGAAACGGCCCGGGCGATTATCGAGCGGCACGGGGTACCGGTCGACCGCTTCAAGGGGAAGAGTCGCTCGTGGGCGCTCTATTTCGGGAAACTGGCCGGCGGGCGATACGACCCGCCTACACCGACCTTCGTCGGCAATGTCGACAACGGCGACAACTGGTTCGGGAAGAGCGACCGCCCCGCGTGCTTCGACACCCTCTATGCCGAGCTTAACCCGGTCATGCGCGAGATTGTGGCCAGTTTCGGGGAACCCTATACCCGCTACAATACCGCCGTGCAGAGTGCCAAATATATCTATGCCCTGGGCATATTGGTTGACATAGACCGTCGCATCGAGGAGTATGAGCGCGAACACAATGTGTTGCTGCTCTCCGATACGGCCGGTATTCTCAACGAGGTAATCAACGAAAACGACGCGCCTTTTATCTACGAGAAGATTGGCACGCGGGTCAACCACTTTATGATTGACGAGTTTCAGGATACCTCCAATTTGCAGTGGGGCAATTTTGCTCCGCTTATCGGCGAGAGCCTCAGCCACGACCACACCGACCTGATTGTGGGCGACGTGAAGCAGAGTATCTACCGGTGGCGCAACTCCGACTGGTCGCTGTTGAACGAGGGGGTGCAGTCGCGTTTCCGTTCGTCGCAATACAGCGAGCGGTCGATGGATACGAATTACCGCAGTTGTGCCCGGGTGGTGGAGTTCAACAACCGCATCTTCGGCGAGGCGGCCGAACGGTTGCAACAGGAGTTGGAGCGCGAGGTAGCCGAGTCGGCCCTGGTCGACGGTGGTTTCGAGGTGAAGGTGCGCAAGGCCTATGCCGACATCGGGCAGCAGGTGTGCGCCTCGAACCGGGAACGGGGCGGCCGGGTCGAAGTGTCCCTGTGGGAGGCCGATACCCGCGACGACTTTTGCGACGAGGCTCTGTCGCGCATTCCCGACCTGTTGCGTGACCTGCAAGACCGGGGTTACTCGCCCGGCGATATTACCTTCCTCACCCGCACGGCTCGCGAGGGAACGCTGCTGGTCGACCTGCTGCTGCGCCTGAACGACGAGAATGACGACCCGCGCTACCGATTCGACGTCATTTCGAGCGAGTCGCTGCTCATCAAGAACTCGCCGCTCATCGGGTTGCTGGTGGGGATACTCCGCTACATTCAAGACCCGTCGGTCGAGCTGAACCGGGTGATGGCCGTCTATGAGTATAACCGGCTGAAATCGGCCGATACCAATGATGAGGCGGCCGTGCTCTCCTACTTTGAAAACCGCGAAAACATCGGGCTGCATCTCGACGACGATTTTCTGCAATTTGTCGAGAGTGTGCGCCAGGAGCCGCTGTTCGAGATGTGCGAACGCATCATCGCCCGCTTCTCCCGCCGGGAGAACGACCGGGGCGAGCGCGTCTACGTACAGGCATTCCAGGATTATGTGTTGGACTACTGCCGCACCCACACGGCCGACCTGGCTTCGTTTCTGGCCTGGTGGGACGACAACGAGGACAAACTCTCGGTTACCACGCCGCAGGAGCAAGATGCCATGCGGGTGATGACCATTCACAAGTCGAAGGGGTTGGAATTCAAGGTGGTGATTATTCCCTTCTGCAACTGGAAGCTCGATCACCGTACCGACAAGACCAACTTTATCTGGTGTCGCACGCAGGGCGAACCTTTTTCGCAAATACCGGTATTGCCGCTGCGGTATAGCAGTCGGCTGGCGCAGACCTACTACGCGACCGAGTATTTCGATGAGAAGATGCACGCCTATATCGATAACCTCAACGTGGCCTATGTGGCCTTTACCCGGGCCGAGGAGGAGTTGCACATCTTTGCCCCGGCCTTGAAAAATCGCACCAAGCGGGAGAGTGTGGGCAGCATATCGGCTCTGCTGGACGTGATACTTTTCCCCGATGGGGGCGACGGCGGCGATTTGCACTACGAGGAGGGGAGCGACTGGCGTCCTGCTCCGAAGCGGGTGACCGAGGCATCGGCTCCCGTCGTGCTCTCGGGCGAGTACCGCTCCATCGAGCCGGGCACCCGGCTGCACCTGCGGTTGCAGGGCAAGGGGGTATTCGGTGAAGGTCACGACCGGGCCTATGGTACCCTCATGCACCGCATATTGAGCGAGGTGGATACCCTCGACCGGCTCGACGAGACGGTGGCCGGTTTTGTACAGACCGGTGAATTGTCGGAGGCCGAGGCTGTCGAGACGCTCGACCACTTGCGGGAGTGGCTTGCCGATGAACGGGTGAAGCCGTGGTTCCTGCCGGGGACCAAGGTGTGGACCGAGCGGGAAATCTTGCAGGCCGACGGCTCTTTCTATCGTCCCGACCGGGTGGTCGAGACGCCCGACGGGGTCGTCGTCATCGACTACAAGTTCGGTTCGGTGGAACGGACTGACTACAAAAAGCAGGTGCGCACCTATATGGAGCTTGTTGGTGAGATGGGGTATGCCCAGGTGTCGGGCTTCATTTGGTATCTCGCTTTGGGAAAGATTGTGCCGGTTGAGTGAATAGGTCGGCGCGGTGTTTGGATATGCCGGATAAAAGGCCGAACTTTGCAACGGTCTTTATAATTATGCTAATAGCTTGACAAGATGAAAAACATCACACTACTCTTCATGGCGGTTGTGCTGCTCGTTCCCTACTTCCCCTGTCGGGCCGCAGAACCCCGTGCGCTTGCCGGTGACAACGATTCGATTGTCGATTTACGGCCGCTCACCTCGTGGCAACGGTTCAACCGCAAGGTCGACAAGTTTACCTCCTCGAAAGGTTTTCAGATGACCTGTGTGGGGGTGCCGCTGGTGGTGGCCGGTGTGGCCACGATGCCGGGGCGGGCACGATTCCGCCAGTTGCGCAACGACTATGTGCCCCACTTCCGATATAAGTATGACGATTATATGCAATATGCACCGGCCGTGGTGATGCTGGGTCTGAAAGGATTCGGCGTGGAGAGCCGCAGTTCGTGGGGCCGCATGCTGGTTTCCGATGCCTTCTCGGCCGCCATCATGGCCACGGTGGTCAATTCCATCAAATATACGGCTCATGTGCAGCGACCCGATGGCAGCAATTACAAGTCGTTCCCCTCGGGGCATACGGCTACGGCTTTCATGGCGGCCATGATGATGCACAAGGAGTATGGCAACCGCAGTCCCTGGTACAGCATCTCGGCCTTCACGGTGGCAGCGGCGACTGGTATCAGCCGACAGCTGAATAACCGTCACTGGGTGTCGGACGTGCTGGCCGGTGCCGGTATCGGTATCCTCTCGACCGAGTTGGGTTACTATCTGGCCGACCTGATATTTAAGGACAAAGGGTTGAATTTCGAGTCGCCCACCTGTTACCCGCTGTTGGAGAAGCCCTCGTTTGTGGGGCTCTACATGGGTTTCTCTTCGGGGGTGGGAAGCATAGCTCTGGCCGACGGTATGAAGTTGAATACCGGTATCGGTAGCCGCATCGGTGTGGAGGGGGCCTATTTCTTCAACCGTTACATCGGTTGCGGCGGTATGGCTACGGTCTCGAACATTCCCGTGTCGCTCAATACCCGTCCCGATGCCGCTCTCGAACCCATCGACGAGGGTAGGGCCATGGCCGGGGCCTATGCGCAATACCCTTGTACAAGTCGTTTTTCGGTAGGTTGCAAGGCGTTGGCCGGTTACAATTACATACCTTCGCAGACGCTGGGGTGCGAGGGTATCGGTTTCGACCGTGACGGGTTTGTGTGGAGCGCCGGTGTCTCGATAGGCTATATGCTGAAACGTCATTTCGGGGCCCGCTTCTTCTGCGACTATACTTCGACCTCGACCTCGTTCACGCTGTCGCCCTCGCAAGAGTTGGGTATATCGGAGGCCCGTTCGGGCAACAGCACGATTCATGCCCTCACCTGGGGAGCCTCGGCCAATATCCTGTTTTGAGAAGATATCCCGGGTAATGTACTCGGGGATAGAGAAACATAAAACGGGGCTGTATCGAAAGGATACAGCCCCGTTTTATATGTCGGATAAACTTTTTTAGAAAGGATGTCTTTCGTCCGAAACCGTCAATTTGGCGCGGCCTTTTGCACGACGGCTGGCCAGTACGCGACGACCGTTTGCCGTAGACATTCTCAGACGGAATCCGTGTTTGTTAATTCTTTTTCTGTTCGAAGGTTGAAATGTTCTTTTCATTGCCGTTATATTTTTATCGTTATTATTCCTTTTTTCGGACTGCAAAAATAGATACTTTTTTTTAATAAACCAAGAGATTGCCTATTTTTGGAAGATTTCTTTTTGAGATTTTATTGATTTAGTTTACTTTTGTACTCCGAAAGTTCAGAGACAAAGAACAATATAATCACAATAATAAGATAAGTATGATTAACTCGCAAGACATTAAGAACGGAACTTGTATCCGTTTGGACGGAAAGCTCTATTTCTGCGTAGAATTTTTGCATGTAAAACCGGGTAAGGGAAATACGATTATGCGTACCAAACTCAAAGATGTGGTTTCGGGTCGTGTGCTGGAACGCCGCTTCAACATCGGTGAAAAACTGGAAGACGTGCGGGTAGAGCGTCGTCCCTATCAATATTCCTACAACGAGGGTGATCACTATCATTTCCTCAACCAAGAGACTTGGGACGATATCATCATCAATAAAGAGCTCATTACGGGTGTGGATTTCCTGAAAGAGGGTATGGTTGTCGAGGTGGTTTCCGATGCTTCGACCGATACCGTTCTCTTTGCCGAACTTCCGGTAAAGGTACAACTCGAAGTTACCTACACCGAGCCGGGTCTCAAAGGCGATACGGCTACCAATACCACCAAACCGGCTACGGTCGAGACGGGTGCCACGGTACGCGTGCCTCTCTTTATCGAAACGGGCGAGATGATCGTGGTCGATACGCGCGACGGTTCGTATATCGAGCGTGCCAAATAAGACGGCTTTTCAATTTCCTGATGATACGACGGGATTCGTGCAAGCGGGTCCCGTTCTTTTTTTCCTGCGTTGCATTTGGCTGCGTGCTTGGTCAAGGTATTTGAATGTTTGAAAACGGAGTTTTCATTTGTTTCTGCACTCACCTTTCGCTATATTTGGATAATATAGGCTGCGGTTCGGCATAACCAAATTTGAAAACGGAGTTTTCATTTGTTTCTGCACTCACCTTTCACTATATTTGTAAAAACAGAATATTATCGTTATGCCCTATTTCTCGATTATAGTGCCGGTGTACAATCGGCCCGACGAAGTGAACGACCTGCTTAAAAGTCTGTCGCAACAGACGTGCAGGGATTTTGAAGTTATTTTGGTGGAAGACGGTTCGACCGTGCGTTGTGCCGAGGCTGTCGAACGTTATGCCGACGCGCTGGATATACACTATTATTATAAGGAGAACGAGGGGCGCAGCATTGCCCGCAACTATGGAATGGAGCGGGCTTCGGGTCGCTATTTCATCTTTTTCGATTCTGATTGTGTGATTCCCGAGCGCTATTTCGAGGTGCTGAGCGCGGCCCTGAACCGGCATTATACCGATTGCTTCGGTGGACCCGATGCGGCACACGACTCCTTTACCGATGTGCAGAAGGCTATCAACTACTCGATGACCTCTTTCCTCACGACGGGAGGCATTCGCGGAGGCAAGGTGCAGCTCGAAAAGTTCACGCCTCGTACCTTCAACATGGGATTCTCGCGCGAGGTGTATGAGCAGGTGGGGGGATTCCGCGAGATGTTCAGCGAGGATATCGACATGAGTACCCGCATTCGTCAGGCCGGATTCTCGATAGCTCTCATTCGCGACGCCTTTGTCTATCACAAGCGGAGGGTCAACCTGCGGCTGTTCCTTCGGCAGATTTACATCTTCGGCATGTCGCGCATTTCGCTCTATTTGCTTTATCCCGATACGTTGAAGCTCGTCCATTGGCTCCCCGCCTGTTTTGTGGTAGGGTCGCTGGCCATGATTATAGGCTCGTTTTTCTGGTGGCCGGCCATTTTGCCGCTGGTCCTCTATTTGCTGGCCGTCTTTGTGGTTTCGTGGTGCATGAACCGGCGGCTCAAAATTGCCGTGCTGTCGGTGGCTGCCAGCGTGATACAACTGGGCGGCTATGGCGTGGGTTTCTTGAAAGCCTTTTTCTTGAAGGTGGTGTTGGGCCGTGGCCGCGATGAGGCCGAAGAGGTGCGTTTGCGTAAAGGAAAGTAACCATGGAACGGAAGCGGGAGAAGTTGACCATCACCGAATGGGCCGTCGAGGACCGGCCTCGCGAGAAGATGATGTTGCATGGCATCAGGGCGTTGAGCAATGCCGAGTTGTTAGCAATACTTATCGGGTCGGGCAATGTCGACGAGACGGCAGTAGAGCTCTCGCAGCGCATTCTCAATGCGGCGGGGAACAGTCTGAACAATCTGGGCAAGTATGGAATCGACGACTTGGTGAAGCCCTTCAAGGGGATAGGCGAGGCGAAGGCCATCACGATTATGGCCGCTTTGGAAATCGGTCGCCGTCGCCGGGACGAGGAGTTGCCACGACGTCCCGAGATAGTGGGTAGTGCCGATGTCTATAACCTTTTGCGTGGGCAGATGATTGACTTGCCGCACGAGGAGTTTTGGGTGTTGTTGCTCAACCGGGCCAATCGGGTAATCGATACTTTGCGGGTAAGTCAGGGAGGGACGTCGGCGACGGTGGTCGATGTGAAACTGGTCATGCGCTCGGCTTTACAGCAGTTAGCCTCGGCTTTGATTCTGTGTCACAATCACCCGTCGAACAACTTGTCGCCCAGTACGGCCGACGACCGGGTGACCGGTAAAATCAAGTCGGCTGCGGCGCTCTTCGATATAGCGGTGCTCGACCACATTATCGTAGGCGAGGAGGGCTATTTCAGCTATGCCGACGAGGGGCGGTTGTGAGTGATTCCGATTATCCCTTTCTCCTTTCTCTTTTTACTTTGAGGTGTACCATTCTTGCAAGTGACGAATGACGGTCTGTCCCATCAACCGGCTGCCCTCGGCGTTTGGGTGCAGCCCGTCGTAGAGGTATTTGTGCTCTTGGGATTCTACTTCGGTGGTGATGCCCGACTCGTTGTACATGTCGATGGTGTGGCAGTCGAGTTTCTCTCCGGCCCGTTGTATGGCTTCGACAATCAAGGGAAGTCGCTCGGGCAGAGGTGAGCGTTGTATGGGAGTAAGTAATATGATTTGAGTCGAGGGGCTATATTTGCGGATAACCGAAACCGCCCAATAAATGGCTCCGTAGATAGTTTTCCGATCGGCTTCTTGATAGGGATTATCCAATTGGGAGATATCGCCGATAGCTTTTAATCCAGCTGCATCGTTTGTTCCACAAGAAATGATTACGAAAAAAGGGGTAAAAGTAGAGTCAGGGTCCCGAAGTCCGGTGAGAGGAGAGGGAGTCTCACTATGAAAAATTTCGCCATCGGTTTCGGGAATGACTGTCCCTGCGGGAACAATCATTTGCAGGAGGCGGAATATTTGATTGGAGATGACATTGTTCGTGTTATCTTCGTTGTATCTTGGATCCTCGTTGGTGTCGACACAGGTGTTGTAGTAGTCGGTCAAGTGGGCTCCCGATACCGCCAGGTTGGTCAGGGTCATGCCGAAATATTGTGCGGTAACCCATGCCCATGAATCGTCGGGAGCCGTGATGCTGTTGCCCAAAGCTACCAGTTGTTTTCCGTCAAGCGATACGGGAAGTTTGGGTTGAACCTGGTCTTGCGATTGGCAGCCGGCCAATAGCAGGACGATAGATGTCAGAATTGAATGGATAGGAGCTTTCATGGAATATGTAAAAACCTGTTGATCAGCGATGAGCAACAGGTTTTCGGTTTATAAATGGAATAGGATTGTACGTTATTTCTTGGCGGCATCGTAGCGCTTGTTCAGCAGCTCGACCACCTCGTTGGTGATGTCGTAGGCCGGGTTGATGTAGAGCGTACTGGCGTTGTTGAAGATAGCCTCGTATTTCTTCTCTTGGTTATACTCTTTGATGAAGGTGTTGATTGAGTCGTTCATCTGCATGAGCATCTTTTGTTGCTCGAGCATATTCTCGTTGTCAAGGCGCTGGGCATACTCTTGCAGGTCGGCAGCCTTCTTTTCAAGGCGTTGGTACTCCTGTTGGGCTCTTTCGGGCGAAAGGAACGCATTGTTCTGGTATTTGCGTTGGAAATCGTCCTGCTCTTTTTTCAACTGGCGGGCTTTTTCGTTGATTGAAGCGCGGGCATTCTCCTGCTTGTTAATCATCTTCTCGTTGAGATCTTTGGCGTAGTTGTATTTGGAGAGCAAAGAGTCTACGTTGATGTAGGCAATGGGCAATTTCCCTTCAAGAGAGGCAGTCGATGTAGCGTCGTTGGACGTTTGATTCGTTGCGTTTTGTTTATTGCCGCATTGAGCCATCAATAAGGATAAGGCAATCACTGTTACTGTTCGGATTGCAAGAGTAAAAGTCTTCATGTTATTTATCAGTCTAAAATTTATATCGTTATTTAAGTTTCTCCTTCCTCTCCTGTGCATCGGTCGAAACGGCGCAGAAGATACCTTTTTTGCGCAGATACTGGTTGTCACTGATGTGCGGACTGGGGAACCGACCGCCCTTGACAAAGAAAACTTTCACGCCCAAAAGAGCGACTGCCAGTACAAGAAACCCTGCGGTAAAAAGTAGAATTTTCCACATTTCACTTTCCTTTTAGAGCATATAGGAATCAACTCGGTCAAGCCTCACTTGAAAACTTTGTTTTCCGTTTGTCTTTACTCTCGCCTTTCACTATATTTGTCTATCCAAACAAAGCCCCTGGCCGGCGCGAGACAAACCGCTTGGTTGTGTATGCCTTACGGGGTCGCTTTGCTGTGCAAAGATAGAAAAGGAAAATGTGAATTTGGTCGAAGAATGGAATTATTTTGACGACGAAATCGGGAAAATCGAGAAATTTAACATAAATTTCTTCGGATATAGAAAGTTTAGCAAAGAGCAAATTGTTACTAAAATAGAAAGATATGGAGATTAAAGATCTGAAACCTTCGTTGATTTGGCACTATTTTGATGCCATTACTCAGGTTCCCCGTCCTTCCAAGAAAGAGGGACGCATTCGTGAGTTCCTGTTGGCCTTTGCCCGGGAGCAAAACTTGGCCGCCAAGGTCGATGCCACAGGCAACGTGGTGATTACCAAAGAGGCTGTGCCCGGTTGCGAAGGGGCGCCTACCGTTATCTTGCAGGCTCACATGGATATGGTGTGCGAGAAGAACGGTGATGTGAAACACGATTTTGAGAACGACCCTATCGAGACTTATGTCGACGGCGAGTGGGTAAAGGCCCGGGGTACGACGCTGGGTGCCGATAACGGCATCGGTATGGCGGCTGCGTTAGCGGTGCTGGCCGACAAGGATTTGAAACATGGTCGGGTACAGGCTCTCTTTACCGTTGATGAGGAGACAGGCTTGACCGGAGCCTTCGGGCTTGAAGCCGGCATGATCGACGGCAAGTATCTGCTGAATCTCGACTCGGAGGACGAGGCCGAAATCTTTATCGGGTGCGCCGGTGGTATCGACACCACCTCGACCTTTACCTATCGGCAGGAGTCGCTTCCGGCCGGTAAATTCTACTTGCGGGTCGAGGTGAAGAACCTGTTGGGCGGTCACTCGGGTGGTGACATTCATCTGGGTAGGGGCAATGCCAACAAGTTGCTGGCCCGTTTCCTGTGGTTGTGCATGCAGCGTCATGAGATGCACCTGTGTGCCATCGACGGCGGTAACCTGCGCAATGCCATACCTCGTGAGGCGATGGCGGTAATTGCCGTGAATCCCGAGGATAAGGAGGCCATTCGCGTCGAGGTGAACCACTTTGCGGCCGACGTGGCTGCCGAGTTGAGCGGGGTAGACCCGCAGGTGACGGTCGACGTGACTACGGTCGACACGCCCGAGTTTATGATTGAGGACCGTGTGGCCCGCTCGTTGATTAGTGCTCTCTATGCTGCTCCTCACGGGGTGATAGCCATGAGTCACGATATCGAGGGGCTGGTCGAAACCTCGACCAACCTGGCTTCGGTGAAGATGACCGAGCCGGGCAAGATTGTGGTGGCTACGAGCCAACGCAGTTCGGTCGAATCGGAGAAATACGACATAGCCTATCAGGTGGAGTGCCTCTTCCGCATGGCCGGTGCCGAGCCTTCGCACGGCGACGGTTATCCCGGTTGGAAACCCAACATGCACTCGCATATTAAAGATGTAGCTGTGGCTGCCTACGAAGAACTGTATCAACAGACTCCGGCCATCAAGGCTATTCACGCCGGTCTCGAATGCGGTCTGTTCCTGACGAAATATCCCCAACTCGATATGATTTCGTTCGGGCCTACTCTGCGGGGTGTACACTCGCCCGACGAGATGATGCATATCCCGGCCGTGGAGAAGTTCTGGAATCACCTGGCGCTTATTTTGGAAAAGGTGGCTGCCGAGTAATAATAAGCTATATGGTGCGGGGCTGAGTCCCCGCACTTTTTCTATCTGTCCGTTGGGGACGGAAACAAAAAAGGGAGGCAGACGCCTCCCTTTTTTATCGGGTTATATCCGGAATTTATTTCAAGGCCAGATTGAGATTGCTGTATTGTGCTGCCTCTTGATAGGCCATGACGCCGGCCTGAGAGAGCTCGACCACTACGTTGTTGCCGTCGACACCCGGCATCTGTACATGGTTCTCGTCGATGAAGGTCATGAATTTGGTGGTTTCACCGTTGGCCGATACCGACCAGGAGTTGTCGTTGCTGTCGAATACGAAACCGATAGTCGAGTTGTCGGCCGTGTTGGTAATCGTGTAACCGTCTTTGTCGGTCTTCACCAGATAGATGTCGCCATTCTCGCCCTTCACCTCTTTGGTCGACGATTTGGCAACGATGTTTTCGCCGCTCCAGAACTCGATGGAGTTGAGAATGATGGCGTCGGCAGCGACGGTCAACTCATACACGGGAATGATATGGAATGCGATAAACACAAGTTCGTTGACAAATTTGTTACTGATATTTTGGTTCCAGCTGAGTACCTTGTTGGTCAGTTTGAAAGATCCGATACAGGAGGAGAAGCACAGCGTTGCTGCTAAGGTGATGGCCAAGGCCATGTTCAGTTTGTTCTTTTTCATCGTTTTAAATTTTTAGTTAGAAAATTATAGTCGTGTATAAAATTTAGTAAGTCGAAAAAGAGGTCGACATGGCAGCCAAACAGGGACATGCGGCCCGGCAATTGATTATACGTCTATACAAAGATAAAACTTTTTGCGTAAAATAGTTTTTATAAAGGGATTTTTTCTTGATATATTTTGTAGTAACGCAGCACTTCGTGTACGTAGGCTACGGTCTGGCGTCCCTTGAAATAGCCGAATTTGCATACCTCGTCGTTGAAATACTCGGGGTTGCTTTTCAGTAAGATGTATTCGCTCACGTTGTCGTCCCACACATAGGGATTTTTCCCATATTTCTTGGCCAGGGCCATGGCATCGAGCACGTGTCCCAGTCCGGCGTTGTAGGCGGCCAAGATGAATTTGAGCCGTTCATTCTTGTCCTGTATGGCCGACAGGCTTTTGTTGAGCGACTGGATACTCTTGACGGCGGCACTGAGGTTTTTCTCGGGGTTGGTCACCTCCTGGGGCGATACCCCGAAAGCCTGAGCCGTGCGGGGCATCAGCTGCATGAGACCACGGGCGCCGGCCCACGACACGGCCAGGGTGTCGAAGTGCGACTCGTTGTAGGCTTGGGCGGCGAGAATGCGCCAGTCCCAGTCGATTTCGCGGGCATATTTCTTGAACAGGTGGTCGTAGATGGAAATCTGCCCTTTCGACACCGACAATACGGCCGAGGTGGGGAACGACTTGCTCAACTCGAAATAGCGGCGTGAGATGCTGCGGTAGGAGTCGGACTTCTGGTTCTCCTTGATCCATTGGTCGACGGCATGGGCCAGGGCGGTCGAACTCTTCCTCACGGCCCAGGAGGCTCGTTGGGGGAAACTTACTTGCAGGTGTATGTCGATGTTGTTGTAGTAGGTGCGGTTCAGCTGGGCCAGGTTGTTGTCGGCCAGGGTGTAGGGAATCTCGCCGGTCGATACCATTTCGATGAGCTCTTCGGTGACGACGGTATCCTTGTCGATGTGGTGTATGCGTATGCCGCCGCCCAGCTCGTTGTTGAGGTTGTTGATGCGCTCTTCGTATTTCGAGCCGGCTTCGACGTAGATATCTTTCCCGATGAGGTCGACCACGTCGTTCACCATCTCGCTCTTGCGTTTGCGGGGCTGGATAAGCACCTGGTGGGTGATGTTCTCGGCTCCGCAGTAGAGCCACTCGTTCTTGGCATCGCCGATAATGGGCAGTTCGTAGGCGATGATGTCGCCCTCGCCCCGTTCCAGCATCTCGGTGAGGTGCTTGATGTTGTCGGCGACGACGACGGTCGTTTTCAGGTTGTAGTGGTCGGCAAACTGTTTGATGCGCTCGTATTCATAACCCATCTCTTCGCCCCGGTAGAGGAAGTAGGTGGTCGAGCTGTACAGGGTGAGAACCCGCAGTTCGCCCCGCTCGCAGATGGAGTCGAAATCGTTGGGCACATCTTCTGAGGTGTGCTGTTTGTTCCCTCCGCAGGCGGTGACAAGCAGGAGGGTGAGGAGCGTGTATATCCAGCGGGACAGGGTCCTCGGCATAGGCTAACCTTTGAGCTTGTGAGAGATGAAGTTGGTCATGATTTCGATGGCGACCGAGTTGTGGCCTCCTTGCGGGATAATGATGTCGGCGTAGCGTTTGGTCGGTTCGATGTGTTGCAGGTGCATGGGTTTGAGTACCCGCTGGTAGCGGTCGATTACCATTTCGACGGTGCGGCCCCGTTCGATGATGTCGCGGTTGATGACTCTGATGAGGCGGTCGTCGGCATCGGCATCGACAAACACCTTCATGTCCATCATGTTGCGCAGCTCCTCGTTGCAGAGAATGAGGATACCCTCGACGATGATGATGTCGCGGGGCTCGACGGTTATCGTCTCTTTCGAGCGGGTGCAGGTGAGGAACGAGTAGATGGGTTGCTCGATGGGGCGTCCCGCCTTCAACTCTTTGAGGTGTTTCACCAGCAGGTCGAAGTCGATGGCGGCCGGTTCGTCGAAGTTGATGTTCTGGCGTTCCTCCACCGGTACATTGCTGCTGTCCCAGTAATAGGAGTCTTGCGGAATAACGGCCGTTTGTCCGGGAGGCAGGCTCTCGATGATTTTTCGCACGACGGTGGTTTTACCCGACCCGGTTCCACCGGCTATTCCTATGATTAACATGACATTCTGGTTTATGAGGGTGAGACGATTCCTTATTTGTATTCAAACCGGCCTTTGTCCGATTCGATGATGAGTTCGTTGTGGTCGGCTGCCTGGGTGTAGCCGATGATGCGGGCGTCGATATCGAACGAGCGGCTGATGTCGATTACGCGTTGGGCGTCGGCGGCATCGACATAGACTTCCATGCGGTGTCCCATGTTGAATACCTTGTACATCTCGTGCCAGTCGGTACCCGATTGCTCCTGTATGATGCGGAACAGCGGGGGTATGGGGAAGAGGTTGTTCTTGATGACCCGCATGTTCTCGACAAAGTGCATGACCTTGGTCTGGGCGCCGCCCGAGCAGTGGACCATACCGTGTACGCGCGGGCGCATCTCGTCGAGCAGCCGTTTGATGACGGGGGCATAGGTGCGGGTGGGCGAGAGTACCAGTTTGCCGGCGTCGATACCCAGTTCGGCAATCTGGTCGGTCAGTTTCAACTGTCCCGAATAGACCAGTTCGTCGGGTACGGCATTGTCGTAGCTCTCGGGATATTTGGCGGCGAGGTATTTGGCAAATACATCGTGACGGGCCGAGGTGAGCCCGTTGCTGCCCATACCGCCGTTGTACTCTTTTTCATACGAGGCTTTGCCGTAGGACGAGAGTCCCACGATGACGTCGCCGGGGCGGATATGTTCGTTCGATACGACATCTTTCCGTTTCATGCGGCAGGTCACGGTGCTGTCGACGATGATGGTTCGCACCAGGTCGCCCACGTCGGCCGTTTCGCCGCCCGTACTGTAAGCGTTCACACCCAGGGCGCGCAGTTCGGCCAGCAGCTCTTCGGTGCCGTTGATGATGGCCGAGATAACCTCGCCCGGAACCAGCAGTTTGTTGCGGCCGATGGTCGACGACACGAGTATGTTGTCGGTAGCTCCCACGCAGAGCAGGTCGTCGATGTTCATGATGAGGGCATCTTGTGCAATACCTCTCCACACGCTCAGGTCGCCCGTTTCGCGCCAGTACATGTAGGCCAGCGACGATTTGGTCCCGGCTCCGTCGGCATGCATGATGTTGCAATATTCGGGGTCGCCGCCCAAGATGTCGGGGATAATTTTGCAGAAGGCTTTGGGGAAGATACCCTTGTCGATATTTTTGATGGCGTTGTGCACATCTTCTTTCGATGCCGACACGCCGCGCAGGTTGTAACGTTGGTCGCTCATAGGTGTGTTGTGTAATTGTTGATTACAAAATTAGTGTAAAAAAGACAGCGATGCAAGCATCGGCAATCATAAAACGATGGTGAGGTAGATGAATATCATGGGCGAGGCCAGCAGTTCGCTGTCGAAGCGGTCGAGGATACCTCCGTGTCCGGGCAGCAGACGGCCCGAGTCCTTCACGCCGGCCGTGCGTTTGAGCAGCGATTCGCACAGGTCGCCCCATGTTGAGAACACCGAGGTGAGTATGCCCATGACAATCCATTGGGCGGTTGTCAGCAGGCCGGGGATTATGTAGTTGAGGCAGGCGGCGAGAATGATGCAGAAGAGCAGTCCGCCGAAAAATCCCTCCCACGATTTCTTGGGCGAGATGCGCTCGAAGAGCCGGTGCCGCCCCAGTGTGCTGCCCACGACATAGGCGCCGGTGTCGTTGATCCAGATGAAGGCAAACAGGGCCATCAGCAGGTACTCGGGGTGACCGTAGAGCAGTTGATATTCGGTGTTGTAGCCCCATACGCCCAGCAGGGCGAGGGGGAGCACGATGTATACGTGCCCCAGTATGCTGTAAGCCCAGCCGGCTATGGGCGACTTGTCGGGCGAGACATAGAGTTGAATGACGGGACGGGCTACCAGGTAGATGAGGTAGGTGAGAATCGATGCCCAATGCAGCGACTCGGTGAGTTGTCCCGAGAAGGTGAATGCCGAGAGAAACAGGGCGCATGCTCCCGCCAGGTCGATGACGAAGAGGGCTTGGTCGAAGGGGCGTCCGAATCGGGTGAGGTTGAGGAACTCGATATACCCGAGCAGGGCGATGAGGCCAAAGATGCACAGGAAGGTATAGGCTCCCGACAGGACGGCTGCTGTGATGATGGCGATAAACAGGATTCCGGTAAAAGTTCGGGTCAATAAATTTTTCACGGTCTCTTATTTTTGATGAATCAATAATAAAAAACGGGGAGGGAAGTGTAGCCAAGAAACATCGGGTCTCCTATCCGCTGATACCTCCTCGCATATATGCTACAAATATAGATATTATCCCCCAATGGCGGACTCTTTTCAACCTCCTTTTTGGCGTGCTGTTCATAAAAAAGAGATGCCGAATAATATCGGCATCTCTTTATGTGTCACTCCTGAGGCTGTCAGCCCCCAAAAATTATTGACCGCTTTTGGGAGTATCTTTCTCATTTTCTTTCTTTTCCTCGGTCTGAGTCTGGGGTGTGGAGGTGGTGCTGTCGGCCGCTTGTTGCGATTTCTCTTCGCCTGCGGTTGACGAGTTTTCTGTTTTCTCCGCTTTATCCTTTTCGGCCTCCTCCTCTTTCTTGGCAGCCTCTTCGTCTTGCAGAATCTCTTCGGTGCGCGATATCCAGGGCCGTTTGCCGAATATCTGTTCCACGTCTTCGGCAAAGATTACCTCGCGGGTAATCAGGACCTCGGCCAGTTTGGCATGCTTTTCGGCGTGCTCGCGCAGAATCGATTTGGCGCGTTCGTACTGTTCGTTGACGATTTGGCTCACCTCCTTGTCGATGAGTTTGGCTGTCTCCTCGCTGTACGGTTTGGTGAAGCCATACTCTTGTCCGGTGGAGTCGTAGTAGGAGAGGTTGGGCAGTTTCTCGCTCATGCCGAAGTAGACAACCATGGCGTAGGCCTGTTTGGTGACCCGCTCCAAGTCGTTCGAGGCTCCGGTCGAGATGCGTCCGAGGAATACCTCTTCGGCGGCCCGTCCGCCCAGCGTGGCGCACATCTCGTCGAGCATCTGCTCCCGGGTGGTGATTTGCCGCTCTTCGGGCAGATACCAGGCGGCACCCAGGGCGCGGCCTCGCGGTACGATGGTTACCTTAATCAGCGGGTTGGCATATTGCAGCAGCCAACTGATTGAGGCATGCCCGGCCTCGTGTATGGCAATGGAGCGTTTCTCCTCCTGCGTGGTGATTTTCGAGCGCTTCTCCAAACCGCCCACGATACGGTCGACGGCGTCCATGAAATCTTGCCGCTGCACGCTCTTCTTGTTTTTGCGGGCGGCGATAAGGGCGGCTTCGTTGCAGACGTTGGCGATGTCGGCTCCCGAGAATCCCGGAGTCTGGCGGGCCAGCAGGTCTACATCGACCGAGTCGTCTATTTTCACGTTGCGCAGGTGCACCTTGAAAATGGCTTTGCGGTCGTTCAGCTCGGGCAGTTCTACATAGATCTGACGGTCGAAACGGCCGGCACGCAGCAGGGCCTTGTCCAGAATGTCGGCCCGGTTGGTCGCCGCGAGAATGATGACGCCGCTGTTCGACCCGAATCCGTCCATCTCGGTCAACAACTGGTTGAGGGTGTTCTCCCGCTCGTCGTTGGAACCCATGTTGGGGTTCTTGCCACGGGCCCGGCCCACGGCATCGATTTCGTCGATAAAGACGATACAGGGGGCCTTCTCCTTGGCCTGGCGGAAGAGGTCGCGCACACGCGAGGCGCCCACACCCACGAACATCTCGACAAAGTCGGAACCCGACAGCGAGAAGAACGGTACGTTGGCTTCACCGGCTACGGCTTTTGCCAACAGCGTTTTACCCGTTCCCGGAGGCCCTACCAGCAGCGCTCCTTTGGGTATCTTGCCTCCCAGTTCGGTATACCGGCCGGGGTTTTTCAGGAACTCTACAATCTCTTCAACCTCTTGTTTGGCTTCCGAGAGTCCGGCCACATCGTCGAAGGTTACCTTCACGGCGCCGTCCTTGTCGAAGAGCTGAGCCTTGGCTTTGCCCACGTTGAACACGCCGCCGCCACCGCCGCCACCTTGGTTGGTCATACGGCGGGCCAGATAAATCCAGAAGATGATGAAGAAGATGATGGGACCGAAGGTCCACAAGATGTTGGTCAGGTCGCTGCTGTTTTCGTAGTTTACCTCGGCGTTGAACCCGTAGTCCTTGACCCACGTGTCGAGCGTGGTAGCAAAGCTGTCGCCCGACGGTATGTTGGTGTAGATGATGGGTTTCCCGTTGATTTTATCGGTCTTGAAAACAGCTTTGGCCGTGCTGTCGTTCAATTGAGCTTCGACATAATCTTTCTTGGCAAAGACGGTGACTTGTGTGATGCCGCCCTCTTTGGCAATCTTTTCAAATTCCGACCAGTTCACCTCCTTGCTCATCGAAGGGTCGTTGGCGTAGTAAAGGCCGAACAGAAGCAAGGCGATAAGCGCATACATCCAGTACAGGTTGAACCGGATTTTTTTCTTCTTGGGCCCCAATGGAGACATGTTGTTGTTTCCCATATTTTAATTATATAATGTACAGATGGAGTGTCAAAAATTATTCCACATCGGGAATCTCTGCCAATTTGGCATCATTCCACAGTTGTTCGAGTTTGTAATAGTTCCGGTATTCGGGCAGGAAGATGTGGGCCAATATGCTGCCATAATCGATAATAATCCATTGGCTGTTCTGGTAGCCGTCGTATCCGAAGGGTTTGATGCCGGTATGTTGTTGCACGTATTCCCTCACACTGTCGGCAATAGCTGCTACTTGCGTGGTCGACTGCCCTTCGCAAATGACAAAATAAGATGCGGCGGCCGACTCGATGTCCGAGAGATCTACGGTGGTGATTTTCTTCCCTTTTTTTTCTTGAATGCCTTCTACAATAGTTTCAATCAATTGCTTTTCTTTCATCTGTTTAATAATGTGTAAAATCTCAGATTGCAAAGATAATGCGATTTTTCCAATTACGGGAAGAGAGTATCGTTATAAAATTAAGGTATTTAGTTAAAAACTCCTTTTGCTAAATACGGCAGGAATAGGATTTTGTGCAATGAGTCATGCTCCCGGGTTCCAGTGTGCCGACAGAGGTGATATTTTCGTTTCATAGGAGCAAGTGCCGGGCGGCGTTGATAGAAATCTATTGGTGTAATCTTTTGGCTATAAGGTTGTTGTCTTCTGGCCGGACGCTTGTATTCTCTTCTCTGTTGTATCTGAGGGGTATAGCTGTCGTTTTTGCAAAAATCTCGGGCGAGTTTGGCTTTTTGTTTTCGACTTTGCGTATATTTGTTGCCAAATAATTTTGAACACTCAGTATGGAAATCAAAGGAAGAATCATTCATGTGTTGCCGTTGCAGGAAGGTGTATCGAAGGCCGGTAACCCGTGGAAGAAACAAGAGTATGTATTGGAAACCGAGGAGCAATATCCTCGCAAGGTATGTTTTAATCTTTTTGGCGATAAGGTCGACCAGTATCCGGCTGCCATAGGCGATGACGTGACGGTGAGCTTCGACCTCGAAAGTCGTGAATTCAACGGCCGTTGGTATACCGACGTGCGTGCCTGGAAAATCGAGAAGTCGGCTCCGGCTGCCCAGGTTGTGCCCGATATGCCGCCCATGCCCAACGATATACCTCCCTTCCCGCCGGCTCCGGCAGCTCCCGACCTGGCTCCTTCGTCGACCGACGACCTGCCTTTCTAAGAGGCGCTGTCGGGCGGTTGCATGAGCACCCCGTCTTGGGTAAGAACAAAGAGCTATCGGGCGGTCGCATCTCCACATAGAAGATGCGACCGCTTCGTCGTTTGTAAATATTAGGTCGCTTTTTATTTCTTTGTATGGAGAGAATCTTCTATTTTTATCCCTTCGAAACAAAACCTGTAAAAATAGAAAAACGATGATTAGATTAAATGTATTTGTCAGAGTCGATGAGGCTCATCGGGCTGAGTTTCTCGAAGTGGCTAAAAAATTGACCGAGTGCTCGTTGAAAGAGGCAGGGTGTGTGGCTTACGATATTTTCGAGAGTGCCACGCGGTGCGATGTGCTGATGATTTGCGAAACCTGGAAAGATGCCGAGGCTTTGCATGCCCACGAACAGACCCCTCATTTCGTGGAATATGTGGGCCGTATGCATGCCATGGCCGAGATGAAGCAGGAGAAATTCCACTTCTGAGCCGTCGGTCTGTTGCGGGAAAATGATTTATGAGCGGGGAGAGTGTACATTTTGTTACACGCTCCCCGCTTTTTTAGTGAAAAATCGGCCTTGGAATAGCGATTTGACAAATAAATTTCTTATCTTTCAACCGAATTAATCTAATCTTATAAATCTTAAACTATGATTGTAGGAATCCCCAAAGAAATCAAGAACAACGAGAATCGAGTGGGTATGACACCTGCCGGAGTCAATGAACTGGTGCGGAGAGGTCATACGGTGTATGTGCAGAAAGATGCAGGCGCAAACAGCGGGTTCCCCGACGAACACTACGAACGGGTCGGTGCACACATCTTGCCCACCATTGCCGACGTCTATGCAAAGGCCGAGATGATTGTCAAGGTCAAGGAACCCATCGAACCCGAGTATCCCCTCATTCGCAAAGGACAGTTGCTGTTTACCTATTTCCATTTTGCATGCGACCGCAAGCTCACCGATGCCATGCTGGCCAGTGGAGCCACCTGTCTGGCCTACGAAACGGTCGAGCTGAAAGACCATAGTTTGCCATTGCTCATACCCATGTCCGAGGTAGCCGGTCGAATGGCAACCCAGGAGGGGGCCCGCTTCCTGGAACGACCCCAAGGCGGCAAAGGCAAGTTGATGGGCGGTGTCCCCGGAGTGAAGCCGGCCAAGGTGCTGGTAATCGGTGGCGGAGTCGTGGGCTATGCCGCGGCCTGCGTGGCTGCCGGAATGGGAGCCGATGTAACCATTACCGATCTTTCGCTGGCTCGTCTGCGCTATATCGACGAGGTGCGTCCTGCCAATATCAAGACCCTCTACTCCTCCGAATTTAATATCCGGGCCGAACTCCCTACGGCCGATCTCGTCATCGGGGCGGTTCTCATTCCCGGTGCCAAGGCTCCGCATCTGATTACGCGCGACATGCTGGGACTGATGGAGAAGGGGTCGGTGTTGGTCGATGTTGCTATCGATCAGGGTGGCTGCTTCGAAACCTCGCACCCCACTACACACTCCGACCCTGTCTACGAAGTCGACGGAATCCTTCACTATTGCGTGGCCAATATTCCCGGAGCCGTCTCCTCCACATCGACCTTGGCCTTGACCAATGCAACCCTGCCCTATGCCATCAAGTTGGCCGATAAAGGGTGGGAGAAAGCCTGCGCCGAAGACGAAGCCCTCTATAAGGGCTTGAACGTAGTCGATGGCAAAATCGTCTATCCGGCCGTAGCCGAAGCCTTCGGGTTGCCTTGCGAAAAGATATAAGCAAATCTATCCCATAAAACAACCAGTCTCGTCCCTGCCGTCCTTTGAAATGGCAGGGACGAATTTTTTTTTGAAAAAAAGTTTGGTTGTAAGTATGTGTGAATAGGGGAGTTGAGAAAAAAGTATGTTTTACAGCATAAAAAAGTTGTCAAAAAATTTGGAGGGAATAGGGAGAATCGTGTACCTTTGCATCGCTTTTCGAAAGAACGACGGTTAGACCGAAGGAAAAACGAAG
>DXDM01000015.1 GCA_019115485.1 Candidatus Barnesiella excrementavium
TGGACATCGCCCGCCGACCAGGCGAAAACCCTGCAAAAACTCATCGACGACGAAGGGCTCATGGGGTGGCACATGCTCAACAACCGCTCGGTCTACCTGCATCGCGGCAACGACAGCATTGCCCTCATCGGGGTCGAAAACTGGGGCATGCCTCCCTTCCCCAAATACGGGCGACTGGACGAGGCCTATCCCGCACGCAACGACTCGACCTTCAAGATCCTACTCTCGCACAACCCGCTGCACTGGCGCCACGAGGTGATTCCTCGTACCAACATCGACCTCACCCTCTCGGGCCACACCCACGCCATGCAGTTGAAGCTGGGGTGGAAAGGCTTTGAGTTCTCACTGGCCGAGCCCATGTACCCCGAGTGGAGCGGACTCTATGTGGCTCCCGACGGCCATCACAAACTCTATGTCAACGAGGGTATCGGGTGTGTGTTCCTGCCCATACGCATCGGAGCCCGTCCCGAGATTACCATCATCACGCTAAAAAAAGATTCATGAATAATCCCCTGTTCTACAAACTGATATCCCAATCGCTGGGTATTGCCGAACCGCAGATAGCCAAGACCATCGAACTGCTCGACGGCGGTGCCACCATTCCCTTCATCAGCCGCTACCGCAAGGAGGCTACCGGCTCGCTCGACGAAGTGCAAATCGGGAATATCAAAGAGGATTACGACCGGTTGTGCGAACTGGCCAAACGCAAGGAATCGATACTATCGACCATCGGCGAGCAGGGAAAGTTGACCGACGAGTTGCACCAGCGCATCGACTCGTGCTGGAACGCAACCGAACTCGAAGATATATACCTGCCCTACAAACCCCGCCGGCGCACCCGCGCCGAGATTGCCCGCGAACACGGACTCGAACCGCTGGCCAAGATTATCATGTCGCAACGCAACGACCGCATCGAGTCCAGTGCCGGCCGCTTCGTCAATGCCGAAGTACCCGACACCGAGAGTGCCATCAAGGGGGCCTGCGACATCATCGCCGAGTGGGTAGCCGAGAACGAACGGGCCCGCCACACGGTGCGACGTGGCTTTGAACAGAGCGGTGTCATCGCCGCCAAGGTGGTCAAGGGCAAAGAGGCGGAGGGCGACAAGTACCGCGACTACTTTGCTTGGAGCGAACCGCTGCGGCGGTGTGCCTCGCACAAGATTCTGGCCGTACGCCGCGGCGAGAACGAAGGTATTTTGCGCGTCTCCATCACCCCCGACGACGAACAGACACTCCCCCGCCTGCAACGCCTCTTTGTCAAAGGCGACGGCGAGGCTTCCCGACTTGTGACACAAGCCGTGGCCGACAGCTACAAACGGCTGCTGCGCCCCTCGATTGAAAGTGAATTTGCCGCTTCGTCTAAAGAGCGGGCCGACGACGAGGCCATCGCCATCTTCGCCGGGAATGTCAAGCAACTGCTGTTGGCTCCACCCCTGGGACAGAAACGCGTGCTGGCCATCGACCCCGGTTACCGCACCGGCTGCAAGGTGGTCTGCCTCGATGCACAAGGCAATCTGCTGCACAACGAAACGATATATCCCCACCCGCCCCGGCAGGACTACGCAGGAGCGGCCCGCAAACTCACCCAACTGGTCGAGAGCTATAAAATCGAGGCCATAGCCATCGGCAACGGTACGGCCGGCCGCGAGACCGAACAGTTCGTTACCAACCTGCGCTACGACCGCAAGATACAGGTATTTGTCGTGAGCGAGAGCGGAGCCTCCATCTACTCGGCCTCGAAGGTAGCCCGCGAGGAGTTCCCCGACCAGGACGTGACGGTGCGCGGCGCCGTGTCGATAGGCCGACGCCTCATCGACCCGCTGGCCGAACTGGTGAAAATCGACCCCAAGTCGATTGGCGTGGGACAATACCAGCACGACGTAGACCAGTCGAAACTGAAAAAGTCGCTCGACCGGGTGGTCGAATATTGCGTCAACTCGGTAGGAGTCAACGTCAACACCGCCAGCAAGCACCTGCTCACCTACATCTCGGGACTGGGTCCGCAACTGGCACAGAACATCGTCGAGTACCGGCAGGCCCACGGCGACTTTACCCGCCGCAGCGACCTGCTCGACGTGCCCCGCATGGGAGCCAAGGCCTTTGAACAGTCGGCCGGATTCCTGCGCATACCTCATGCCGACAATCCCCTCGACAACTCGGCCGTACACCCCGAGCGCTACCCCATCGTCGAGCGAATGGCCGCCGACCTGGGTTGTACCATCGGCGAACTCATCGAGAACAAAGCGTTGAAAAAGCAACTCGACCTCCCGAAATATATCGCCGGCGACGTGGGTATGCCCACCCTCACCGACATCATGGAAGAGCTCGACAAGCCCGGCCGGGATCCCCGACGGTATATCGAGATGATGGAGTTCGACTCCCGCATCAAGAGCCTCGACGACCTGCAAGAGGGCATGGTGCTCAACGGCATCGTGACCAACATCACCCAGTTCGGCTGCTTTGTCGACATCGGCATCAAGGAGAACGGACTGGTGCACATCTCGCAGATGGCCGACCGCTACATCTCCAATCCGGCCGAGGTCGTGGCCATGCACCAGCCGGTACGGGTACGGGTCATCGGGATAGACCGGGAACGCCGACGCATACAACTTTCATTAAAGGAGGTATCATGAACCGTGCATTAATCAGTCTGGCTTCCAATTCGCCCGACAAACAGGGGCAGATGGAAAGGGCATTTGCCGAGTTGCAGGCAATGGGCATCATCGCCGAAACCTCGTCGATATACGAGACGGCCCCTTGCGGGAATCCCCGTCACCCCAACTACCTCAACGCGGTAGCCCGTATCGACACGACAGACGAATATCAAGCCCTGCACGACACCCTCAAAGCGTTGGAGCGCGCCCACGGCCGCACCCCGCAATCGAAACTGAGCGGCGAAATACCCCTCGACCTCGACATTGTGGTATGGAACGGTGAGACCCTGCGACCGCAGGACTACGACCGAGAATATTTTCAGATTGGACTGAAAGAGATAGAGTAGGCGGTGAAGAACCAACACCCCCACCCGATTGTTACACACTAAATACGATTTTAATATGAAAACAGTAGAAGAAACCTTGCTCAAACGCACATCGGTGCGCCGTTACGAATACGATAAGATTCCGGCCGAGACCCTCGATTTCATCTACCGGGCCATCGCCAACACACCCACCAGCTATAACGGACAGCAATTCTCGGTCATCGCCATCGACGACCAGGCTATCAAAGAGGAGCTCTACGCCATTACCAACCAGAAGCAGATCAAGACCTGCGCCACCCTGCTGATGTTTTGTGCCGACTATCACAAGATTGACGTACTGGCTCAGAAAAAAGGAATAGACAACCCCCACTTCGAGAATACGCTCGACGGCGTGATGGTGGGTATCATCGATGCCGCCCTGGCCATGCAGAATGCTGTCGTGGCCGCACAGGCCGCCGGACTGGGAAGTTGCTGCGTGGGATATGCCCGCACGGCCAACCCCGAGAAGATTGCCGAGATTCTGCACCTGCCCCAAGGAACCTTTGTGGTGTGTGCCCTCACGCTGGGTATTCCCCGCGAGTCGCCCGACCTGAAACCCAAGCAGCCGCTCTCGCTCGTGGTGCATCACAACCACTATCGCACCGACGACATGAGTGCCGACCTCATGCAGTATGACCACACCATCTCGGAGTATAACCGCCATCGCAGCGGCACTACCAGCGAGAACGACTGGTGCGGGCATATACTTGACTACTACCGCATTGCACTCGACTACGACATGGAAGGCTACCTCAACCGACAGGGGTGCCATCTTCCCTTCGACAAGAAAAAATAGAAAAATTCCATCGGGAAATTCCGAGGGAAAAAGGGGCGGTTAGGCGATATTTTCCCGCCTTTTGTCGATACTGTTTTGTGTCGGACGAAAGTCGACATATATTTGTATCACAATTGATTAATCGCCCTATGTAAAATATTACAGACTATTTTTTTCGATTAACTATTCTATATATTTTGGTTAGGTAACAACTTCGCTGTGAAGCGGGGTTGTTACTTTTTTATATGCCTCCCCGTTCAAACCCCGATGCCACACAACGACAACAAGGCGTCGGGGGTATCGACCAGGTGGCAGGCGCCAGCCCGGCTCAACTCGTCGCGACCGCGGAATCCCCAAGTCACCCCGGCCGACTCGACCCCGGCGGCACGAGCCGTACACATATCCACGTCCGAGTCGCCCACGTACAACGTATCGGCCTTCCCGACCCCAGCCCGCTGCATAATGTCATACACGATATCGGGAGCCGGTTTCACCGGTACCCCCTCGCGCTGCCCAAGCACAGCTACAAAAGGCACCTCGGGGAAGAAATGCCGTATCAGTTTCTCGGTTCCCGCCTGGTATTTGTTCGAGGCCACGGCCATCTTCACTCCCCGGTCCGAAAGGGTAGCAAGCAGCTGTGCAATCCCGTCGTAGGGACGGGTGCAGTCGGTATTATGTTCGGTGTAGTATTCCAGAAAACAGGTGCGCATGCGCGCGATATTCTCGGCCGAACGCGACGCCTCGGGCAAGGCCCGTTCAAACAGTTTGGTAATGCCGTTCCCCACGAAATAGAGATACTCCTGCACATCATGTTCGGGAAATCCGCAACAGCGCAGGGCATAGTTGGTACTCATGGCCAAATCGGCAATCGTGTTCAGCAGCGTTCCGTCCAAATCAAAAATAACCAGTTGTTTCATTTTCTTCTCTCCTTTCAGGCGCACAAAGATACGCAAAGGCGAGAGCAGAGGCAAACAATCTGTCCGTGATTTTGAGCCCCCACCACCCCTCCTATCCCCAGCGAGCATTTTCACAAATACGACATTTAGGACAATTATGTCTCCATAACGACCTTGTAGGAGGTCAACTGCCGCGATAACTTTGCGTTGTCTTCCAAGTTACAGACATGAAACCAAAACACGACATAAAGGGCATTTTATTCAACTTCTCGGGAACAATCGACACCGAGGGGTGCGAATGGTTCGATCTCATTTGGCGGAAATATCGGGAGACCGGTATCCCCGTATCCAAAAGCGACTATCTGCATGCCCATGAATATGCCGAGGCTCAAATTGCCGAAAAAGGGCTTATCGAGCCCCATTTCAATTCATACCAGACGTTGTACACCAAACTCTCGCTGCAAATCCGATACCTCACCGACAAAGGGTTGCTCTCCGACAACAGTTGTACCCACAAGTATCCGCAACAATTGGCTACCCTCTGCTACAACCGGGCCATCATGCACGTGAAACAAAACGAGCAGACTCTCGAAAAACTGGGAGCCCGTTACCGGCTGGGAATCGTAGCCCAATCATACGGCAATATGCCTGCCGTACTGGTAGACTACGGACTCTCACCCTACTTTACCGACGTAATCGAGTCGAGCGAGGTCAACCTCAACAAGCCCGACCAGGAACTGTTCAGGCTGTCGGTCGACGCACTGCACCTCGCACCCGAAGAAACCTTGTGCGTGAGCAATTCGCTCAATAACGACCTGCGACCCGCCCAGGGCATAGGGTGCCCCACCGTATGGCTGAACCGACGGCCGGTATCCTCGACCAGACAAATATCCCATTATCGTATATCCTCTCTCAACGAACTTAATGAACTACTATCTTCATAAAACCAAACAAAAGACTACTTACTTATGTATACTGTGTTTGAAAAACAAATCTAACTAAATATTCCGACCGCAGTGCGTGAGCATGGCCAAGGAAGGCTCTTAGCATAAAAAGTGTATTGACTTGATGAAAGGTCCCGGACGCGACGTCGACGGACCTTTTCCTTTTTTCCGTTTTTATTGTCCTTTTTAACAGGAAAGCATAAAATCTGCACCGCCGAGAATTGTTTATAGAGATTATTGCTAACTTTGCACAAAAAATAAAAAGTATTGTTTACCTAAAATGGATTGGATACAAAGTCTGTTATTTAATGACGCATCGGTAGCCCACACCGTAATCCTATATGCCTTTGTCATCGCGGTAGGAGTAGCATTGGGCAAACTGAAATTCTTCGGGGTCTCATTGGGAGTTACATTCGTACTTTTCGTCGGGCTGATAGCCGGGCACTTCGGATTCTCGGCCGAGAAAAACATACTCCACTTCGTACAGGAATTCGGTTTAATTCTGTTTATTTATTCCATCGGTCTGCAAGTAGGACCCAGCTTCTTCTCGTCGTTCAAGCGGGGAGGGCTCACCCTCAACATGCTGGCCGTGGGTATTGTTGTTCTCAACATCGCCGTGGCACTGGTCATCTATTTCATGAATCAGGGAGATGTGAGCATGCCCATGATGGTGGGTATCCTCTCGGGAGCCGTCACCAACACCCCGGGACTGGGAGCCGCCCAGCAAACACTGTCGCAGTTGCGGTTCGACGGGTCGGCCACCGAAGTTCCCGAAATTGCCTTGGGTTACGCCGCCGCCTACCCGCTGGGTGTAATCGGTATCATCGCCTCGATGCTGGTGATTCGGGCTATCTTCAAAGTCAAGCTCGATAAGGAGAACCAGCAAATCGAGGAGGAGAACCAGTCGAGCCAACTCGTGCCGCACGTGGTAACCTACCAGGTAGAGAACAAACTGATCGTAGGGAAAACCCTCGACGACCTCACCAAACTTATCGACCGCAATTTTGTGGTGTCGCGTATCAAGCACAACGACGAGGTGACTATCCCCAACTCCGACACTATTCTGCAAGAGGGCGATTTGCTGCTGGTGGTTCTCTCGCTGCAAGACGAGAGCGCCCTCGAAGCCTTCATCGGACGCCCCGTCGAGATGAACTGGGAGGCCATACAGGCACCGGTAGTTTCGCGCCGTATCCTGGTTACCCGCCCCGAAATCAACGGGCGCAAAATCGGTAGTTTGCGGTTGAGAATGGGATACCGACTGAACGCCACGCGGGTGAACCGTGCCGGTGTAGACCTGCTGGCCAACCCCAACCTGGAACTGCAAATCGGCGACCGACTCACCGTTGTGGGCCGCATCGAAGATATCAACCGTCTGACCGAAAAGCTGGGTAACTCGACCAAGCGTCTGCACGAGCCCAATATGGTCACCCTCTTCGTGGGTATATTCCTCGGAATCATCTTGGGTAGTATTCCTATCGCCATACCGGGCATGAGTGTACCGATGAAACTGGGTTTAGCCGGTGGACCGCTGGTCGTAGCCATCTTGCTGGGCCGCTTCGGTCACAAGATACACCTGGTTACCTACACCTCGACAGGAGCCAGCCTCATGCTACGCGAGGTAGGCATCTGCCTCTTCCTGGCCAGCGTAGGCATCTCGGCCGGAGGCGAATTTGTCAACACCATCATGTCGGGCGGTCTCGTGTGGGTATGGTGGGGATTCCTCATCACCGTCATTCCCCTGCTCGTGATTGGCATCATTGCCCGGGCCCACTACAAAATTAACTACTGTTCGATTATGGGTCTGCTCTCGGGAGCCTGCACCGATCCCCCCGCCCTCGCTTATGGCAACAAGGTGTCGGGCAACGATGCCCCTTCGGTAGCCTATTCGACCGTCTACCCGCTCACGATGTTCCTGCGGGTACTCTCGGCGCAGCTGCTCATTCTGCTGTTCTATTAAACGAATATTCAACGATACACTTCTATCCTCACGAGGAAGGTCCGGTTCAGGGTCTTCCTCGTTTGTTTTCCACCCCGGCGGCCGAGTCCCGTGGCAGCATAAAGCAATCGCCCCGATTTTATCGATAAAAGAACCCGCTTTATCCACAAAAAACAGGGCTCTCTCGATTACATTTCGCTAAATGGCTCACAGAGTGTTAATTTTGGGTTCCAATTTAACGAATTGGTTATGAAAAATTTAATCATATCCACCGGAATTTTAACACTCATCTGTTGTGCTCCCCTGCAAGCTCAGGAGAGCGAAGAGGCGATGCCCGACGTATGGACTCTGCAAGCCTGCTTCGACTATGCCCACGACCACAGCATCACCCTGCAACAGAACCGGTTGTCGATTGAAGAGAGTTCGGTCAACACGAAAGAGGCCAAAGCCCAGCTCTTCCCCTCGTTCGACTTCTCCACCTCGCACAACTACGGCAACTACCCCTGGCCGACGGTTCCCGGGAGGGCAACAACGTCTACACCGGCACCTACAACCTGAACGCGTCGTGGACCCTCTTCGACGGGAAACGCCGCAACACCATCAAGGCCAACCAGATGCAAGAGCGGCAACAGCAATACGCCTTTCAGGAGAGTCTCGACAACCTGCAAATCGAGATTCTCACCGACTATCTGCAAATCCTCTATGCCGAAGAGGCGGTGAACATCTGCCAACAAACCGTCGAGGTGTCGCAACGACAGGTCGAACGGTCGCGCGAACTGCTGGCCGCCGGCTCCATCTCGAAAAGCGATTTGGCCCAACTCGAAGCCCAATACAGCAACGACAAATACCAACTGGTATCGGCCGAGGCCAATCGCGACCAGCTGCGCCTGAACCTGAAACAGTTGCTCGAACTCGACATCGACGTGGAGATGGAACTGGCTCTGCCCACCATCGACGAGAGCAAGGTACTCGTACCGCTGCCCGACAAGCGTACGGTTTATACTACCGCCCTGGGCTTTATTCCCTCGATACAAAGCGGCAAGCTGGAACTCGAAGTGGCCGACCTGAACATCGCCAATGCCAAGGCCGGATACTACCCCAACCTCTCGCTCTATGCCGGCATAGGCAGCGGACACAACACCGGCGACAGCGGCAGCCTGGGCAGCCAGCTGAAACAGGGTTTCAACGAGTCGATAGGGCTCACCCTCTCGATACCCATTTACAGCAAGCGGAGCAACAAGTCGGCTGTGGAGCGGGCCCGGATCCAGCAGAAAATCAGCACGCTCGACCTCAAAAACCAGGAGAAGGATTTGCTGAACCAAATCGAGAGCGCCTGGCTCGATGCCTCGTCGGCCCAGTCGCAATACCTGGCAGCCCGCGAACAGCTCGCCGCCACGCAAACCTCCTTCGAGCTCACCGAAGAGCAGTTCTACCTGGGCATGAAAAATACCGTCGAGATGCTTACGGCCAAGAACAACTGGCTCTCGGCCCAACAGGAGGAGTTGCAGTCGCGCTACATGGCCCTGCTCAACCTCAAACTGCTCGACTACTACGAAAACAAACCCCTCACGCTCGACTGACGCTCGACCGGGAGGCCATGTACAGCCTATAAAAATCATCATCACGATATGAAACGCAAAAAAATCATCATTCTCTCGATAGCGGCAGTCGCAGTCGTTGTGATTGTGTGGGCCATCTTCGGGAGAAAATCGTCAAGCAACAGCTACTACATCGAGACGGCCACGGCCGCCCGGGGCGACGTGTCGAACGCCGTCACGGCTACCGGCACCATCGAGCCGGTGACCAAAGTCGAGGTAGGTACACAGGTGTCGGGTATCATCGACAAGCTCTATGCCGACTACAATTCGGTAGTGACCAAAGGCCAGCTCATTGCCGAGATGGATAAGGTCACCCTGCAAAGCGAACTCACTTCGCAACAAGCCACCTACGACGGAGCCAAAGCCGAATATGAATATCAGCAGAAGAACTATCTGCGCAACCAGGCCCTGCACGAAAAGCAGCTCATCAGCGATACCGAATTCGAGGAGTCGACCTACAACTACGCCAAGGCCAAAAGTGCCTATGAAAGCAGCGAGGCCAACCTGGCCAAGGCCAAGCGCAACCTGGCCTACGCCACCATCACCTCGCCCATCGACGGGGTGGTCATCAGCCGGGCCGTCGAGGAGGGACAGACCGTTGCCGCCGGATTCGAAACGCCTACCCTCTTCACCATCGCCGCCGACCTCACCCAGATGCAGGTAATCGCCGATGTCGACGAAGCCGATATAGGCGGCGTGAAAGAGGGACAACGGGTCGAGTTTACCGTCGACGCCTACCCCAACGACACCTTCGAGGGCACCGTAACCCAGGTGCGTTTGGAGGCTACCGAAGAGAGCAACGTGGTCACCTACGAGGTGGTCATCTCGGCCCACAACCCCGATTTGAAACTGAAACCGGGTCTCACGGCCAACGTCACCATCTACATCGCCGAACGCCGCAACGTGGTGAATATCCCCGTCAAGGCTCTCCGCTTCGTTCCCGACCCGCCTTCGGGCCAGGCTCCGGCACCCGAACAGGCCCCCCAACCCGAAGCTCCCGCCAACGACAGTCTCAAAACCGTGTGGGTACAAGAGGGACAGGCATGGAAACCCCGCCAGGTAAAAGTGGGTATGAACAACGGCGTGAACGTGGAGATTTGCTCGGGACTGAACGAGGGCGATGTGGTGGCCGTAGACCGCAAGAGCAATGCCGGAATGGCCGAGGCCCAACTCTCGGGTAATAAGGAGGAGAGTCCCTTCATGCCTAAACCGCCGGAAAAAAAGAAATAAGGAAAGGAGAACGTCAACCATGGCAACCAAAGAGATTATCCGACTGGAAAACATACGGCGCAACTTTATCGTGGGTAACGAGACGGTACACGCCCTGCGGGGGGTGAGCTTCACCATCAACGCCGGCGAATTCGTGACCATCATGGGTACCAGCGGCTCGGGCAAGTCGACCCTGCTCAACATACTGGGCTGCCTCGACACCCCTACCTCGGGCGAATACTACCTCGACGGGATACCGGTGCGGAGCATGGGCAAGAACGAGCGGTCGGTCCTGCGCAACCGCAAGATAGGCTTCGTGTTCCAGTCGTATAACCTGCTACCCAAGACGACCGCCCTCGAAAACGTGGAGCTGCCGCTCATGTACAACTCGGCCATCTCGGCCCGCCAGCGGCACGAACTGGCCTCACGCGCCCTCGATGCCGTGGGTCTGGCCGAACGGAAGAACCACAAGTCGAACCAAATGTCGGGCGGTCAGCAACAGCGCGTGGCCATCGCCCGGGCCCTGGTCAACGACCCGGTCATCATCTTGGCCGACGAAGCCACCGGTAACCTCGACACCCGCACCTCGTTCGAGATTCTGGTCCTCTTCCAGGAGCTGCATGCCCGGGGACGCACCATCATCTTCGTCACCCACAACCCCGAGCTGTCGGCTTACAGCAGCCGCAACATCGTGCTGCGCGACGGAAAGATTATCAGCGACACCCCCAACGACCATCAGGCTTCGGCCCAGGAGATGCTGCAAAAGTTACCGGTAGAAAGCGATTAAGGAACCAACGATTATGAATCTGACCAATCTCACCAAAATAGCACTCAAAGCTCTTAACAACAATAAGATGCGATGCTTCCTCACGATGTTGGGTATCATCATCGGAGTAGCCTCGGTCATCACCATGCTCGCCATCGGCCAAGGCTCGAAGCGGAGCATTCGGGCCCAGATTGCCGAAATGGGGTCGAACATGATCATGATACACCCCGGCAACATGGAGCGGGGTGGCGTGCGGCAAGATGCCTCGTCGATGCAGACGCTCAAATTGAACGACTACGAAGATATTGCCGAAGGGACCGAATACGTGTCGGCCTGTTCGCCTTCGGTCAGCAGCAGCGGACAATTCATCTACGGGGCCAACAACTACCCCAGCACCATTTACGGCGTGACCGAGGATTACCTCGAAATACGCAAATTCTCCATCAACGAAGGCAGCATGTTCACCCCGCAAGACGTGCTCACCTCGGCCAAAGTCTGCCTGGTGGGACAAACCATCATCGACAACCTCTTCCCCAACGGCGAGAATCCCATCGGCAAAGTAATCCGGTTCAACAAGATACCGCTCAAAATCGTAGGCACCCTCACCCCCAAAGGCTACAACAGCATGGGCATGGACCAGGACGACATGGTACTGGCCCCCTACACCACGGTGCAGAAACGGGTGCTGGCCATCACTTACCTGCAAGGCATCTTCTGCTCGGCCCTCACCGAAGAACTCACCCCGCAGGCAATCGACGAGATAACCCAGATTCTGCGCAAGAACCACAAAATCAAGGAGGGCGAGGAGGACGATTTCGAGATACGCTCACAGGAGGAGATGAGTTCGATGATGAGCTCGACCACCGATATGATGACGATTCTGCTCGCCTGTATCGCCGGCATCTCGCTGCTCGTGGGCGGTATCGGTATCATGAACATCATGTATGTATCGGTCACCGAGCGTACCCGTGAAATCGGGTTGCGCATGTCGATAGGCGCCCGGGGCATCGACATCTTGGCCCAGTTCCTCATCGAGGCCGTACTCATCAGCGTCACGGGCGGCATCATCGGGGTGCTGCTGGGCGTAGGTGCATCGATGGTCGTGAACCTCGTATTCAACTGGCCGGTCTATATTCAGGCCTACTCGGTGATACTCTCCTTCCTGGTATGTACCTTCACCGGCATCTTCTTCGGCTGGTACCCGGCCCGCAAGGCAGCCAACCTCGACCCCATCGAAGCCATTCGTTATGAATAATCACCGTTTTTCCGTTTCAAATTCTTATCTTTGTACTATGGCACCCGACCGACAACATATACGCCTCCGCTGGAACCCCGTCTTTATCCACCTGCTTGCGTGGGCCATCGTCTTTCTCTTCCCACTCCTCTTCATCGAGCGATTCGAGAGCATGAGACGGGTACACGAATTCAGCCTGATCAAGTTTTATATCCAACCCATCAGCATCGCGGTCATCTTCTACATCAACTATCTGTGGCTCATCGACCGGGTGTTGTTTCGTAAGAAGCCGGTACAGTTTATCCTCTACAACCTGCTGCTCATCGTGGTGGCCAACGTGGCCATCTACCTGGTACACCGCATGATTATCCCCGAAGAATTTCTGCACCGTCGGCCTATTCCGCGACCTCCCCGTCCGGGGCTGATGCAGTGGCAGGACTCCATCACGCTGGCGCTGATGGTGGGACTGAGCGTGGCCATCAAGATGACCCAGAAGTGGATTGTCACCGAGAAGGAGCGTAAACAACTGGAACAGGAGCGCACCGAGGCCGAATTGAAGAATCTGAAAAACCAGCTCAACCCGCACTTCCTCTTCAACACGCTCAACAACATCTACTCGCTCATCGCCATCAGCCCCGACCGGGCCCAGAGTGCGGTACTCGAACTGAGCAAGATGTTGCGCTATGTGCTCTATGAGAATGCCCAGGCCTATGTGCCTATGGAGAAGGAATTGGAGTTCAACCACAACTACATCGAGCTGATGCGGCTGCGACTCGCCCGCCACGTGAAGGTCGGGGTGGATATGCCCGACGGATTGTGCCGGGGATACCAGATTGCCCCGCTGCTCTTCATCACGCTTATCGAGAATGCCTTCAAACACGGCACCAGCGCTACCGAACCCTCGTTTGTCAAGATTGTCATGCGCGAACCCTCGCAAGGGGTCATCGAGTGCCGTATCGAGAACAGTTGCTTCCCCAAGGACGAGAGTGACAAAAGCGGTTCGGGCATCGGACTCAAAAACCTGTCGCGACAACTCGAACTGCTCTACCCCGGCAAATATACCCTGCATGCCGAGAGCGACACACAGGTCTACCGCTCGTCGCTCACCATCGATTTGAACTAACCCAAACACGTGGAGACCATGATACTGAAATGCTGCATTATCGACGACGAACCTCTGGCCATAGAGCTGTTGGAGAGTTATGTCAAACGCACCCCCTTCCTGCAACTGGAAGCCTCGTTCAACTCGGCCGTGCAGGCTGTCGAGCGGGTTTCGCGCGGTGACATCGACCTCATCTTTCTCGACATTCAGATGCCCGAACTCGACGGTATGGAGTTTTCGCGCATGATCGAGGGACGCAGCCGCATTGTCTTTACCACCGCCTTCGGGCAGTATGCCGTAGACAGCTACAAGGTCAACGCCATCGACTACCTGCTCAAACCCTTCTCCTATGCCGACTTTCTCAAAGCGGCCCAAAAGGCGCTGCAATGGTTCGAACTGTCGGAGGGCAATACCGCCAACACCGCAGCGGCTCCGGCCGAGGCCCCGGCGGCAAGTCCCTATATCTTTGTCAAGAGCGACTACAAACTTAAACAGATACCGCTCGACAAGATTCTCTACATCGAGGGATTGAAAGATTATGTGAAGATTTACCTCGAAGGCGAGCCGCACCCGATTCTCTCGCTGCTGAGCCTCAAATCGCTCGAAGAGATGCTGCCCGAGGGGCAGTTCATACGGGTACACCGCTCGTTCATCGTGCAGGGGTGCAAAATCAAGATGATTGACCGCAACCGCATCGTCTTCGGCAAGGAGTATATCCCCATCTCCGACACCTACAAGGAGTCGTTTGCCGAGTTCATCGCCCTGCACTCACCGCTCACCGGCAAGCCGCAGAACTAACCGGTCGCCCCTGCCGGGTGGCTGTCGACCCATACCGCACAAGGAGCAGGCTCCCCCCGACAGAGGGGTGTCTGCTCCTTGGCTCGTTTACTTAAATTTATTTCAGTTTCAGGAAGCGTCGTAGAGCGAGCGGAAGAAAGCGTTCAGTTGCGCGGCGAAGAGAAAACAGGCCGCCGTCAAGGCTCCATACATCACCCAGGTACCGGCGCAATTCCAACAGGGGTTCGCTGTCAACTCGCGGGCAAAGGCTATACATAGGGCCGTGCAGATGAACAATATCAGCACCAGAACCACCAGCGAAATCTTCGTCTCGAGGCTCCACCGCTTGCGCGGCAGGCGGTTCATCACCCGGCGGGTAAACCACCGGTCGTACCGGGGCTGGGGAGTGTGCCGGTCGAAAAGCTCCCGCCACTGGTCGTCATTCCACTCTTTCATATCCGTTTTTCTTTAAATATTCTCCTAATTTTTGTTTGGCGCGCGAGAGGTGCGACTTGATGGTCCCCTCGGGCATACCCGTCACCGCGGCGATGCGGGCGATGGCCATATCCTCGACAAAGTAGAGGGTAACGACCGTGCGCTCCTCGGGACGCAGTATCGACAGAGCCCGGGTCATGTCGAGCCGACGGTCTACCGGCTCGGGCGACTGGGGTATCGCCGCCGCCTCGTCCAGAGGCTCGAAGTAGCGGTCGCCCCGCTTGCGCAACTCGTCGTAGTAGCGGTTGTAGGCCACCCGGAAGAGCCAGGTCGAGAACGAGGAGAGACCCTTGTAGCTGCGCAGGTGATAATAGACCTTGATAAAGGTCTCCTGCGCCAGGTCGTCACTGAGCGATTCGTCGCCACCGGTGAGACTCAGGAAGAAGCGCTTCACCCGACTCTGGTACTTGTCGACCAGCGAGGCAAAAGCCTTGCGGTCGTCCAGCAGGACGCAGCGCGCCACCCACATCATATCCTCGGTCTTCTCCATCGCGTCGGGGCCGGTTATTCGGGTTGATTATCGGTGTGGTCGTTCTCGGGGCGCGACGATACCCGATAAAGTATCAGTTTGCCCGCACCCACCAGAATAAAGATGGCTGCCAGACCCAGCAGAAAGATTCCGTAGCTGTCGCCAAACTCTTCGGTGCCGTTGATACTCCACATCACAATGCTCCAGATGGCAAAGCCCAAACCGATACCCAGGAATACCAAACCCTGGTTGAGGATCACCAGCTTGTCGGGGCGAGCCTGCCGCGACCGGGGCGACTCGAAAAATCCGTCGGGCAACTCACGCCCGGTCTCGATGGCCTTCTCGATAACCTGATAGTAAGCCTTCTGCTTCTTGTTGCGGTAGTAGATAAAGAAGAAGATAACCAGGAAGGCAAACAGGAAGGGAACGGTTATGCCCAACACTGGGATAATCGCATCGAGAATATCCTCGGCATCAGCCTCATAGTGCACCAAAGACTGTTGTCGTTCCAGTTCAATCTCGGCCATACGCACCTTGTAGGCTTCGCTCCCGGTCATGCCGCCGAGGGTATCGCTTTCGGTCGTTGCCGCAGCCTCAACTGCTTCCGGCTTTGCTATCGGTTTTACACTGCCGGTCTGTGCCATTACGGTTGCGCCCGTCCACAGCACGAGTGAAAGGAGCGCTGTCATCATAAATCGTTTCATCTTGCTATCTGTTTTTAATTGATGTATCGTTTTTCTGTTCATCTCTCTTTCCGGAAATTCAACCATTAGACGCAAACACGCCCCCCACAGGTTGCAGCTTCCTCCGATTTTTTTCAAAAAAATTTCTCGACAGGGCATCGGCCCCCGGTCAAAGGCTCAACAAATTTATTCATAATCCAAGAAAATAGGGGTACAAACGGACAACCCCCGCAAAAAAGCGGTAATTTTGCACCGCGAAACAAATAACGAAGCTATGAAACCCAAAGAGATCAATAAAGTCGAGATTCGTAATCTGCAACGCGAAGACTACGACCAGCTGGCCAGCTCGTTCACCCGGGTCTATGCCGACGGCAGCGACGTGTTCTGGACCCCCGAACAGATTGACAAACTTATCCGTATCTTCCCCGAGGGGCAGATCGTGACCGTGGTCGACGGCAAAATCGTGGGGTGCGCCCTCTCGATTATCGTCAACTACAACGATGTGAAAAACGACCACACCTATGCCCAGGTGACCGGCAACGAGACCTTCAACACCCACACCCGCAAGGGGAATATCCTCTACGGCATCGAGGTATTCGTGCACCCCGACTACCGCGGCCTGCGGCTCGCCCGCCGTATGTATGAATACCGCAAGGAGCTGTGCGAGAAGCTCAACCTCAAAGCCATCATGTTTGGCGGCCGGTTGCCCAACTACCACAAATATGCCGACCACATGCGCCCCAAAGAGTACATCGACAAGGTGCGCAAACGCGAGATATTCGACCCGGTGCTGCTCTTCCAGCTCTCCAACGACTTCCACGTGCGCAAGGTGATGCGCAACTACCTGCCCAACGACGAGGAGTCGAAACACTTCGCCTGCCTGCTCCAATGGGATAACATCTACTATCAGGAGCCCACCGAAGAGTACATCTCGCCCAAGACGACCGTGCGGGTGGGCCTCGTGCAGTGGCAGATGCGCAGCTACAAGACACTCGACGACCTGTTTGAGCAGGTCGAGTTCTTCGTCGACTCGGTGAGCAGCTACCAGAGCGACTTCGTGCTCTTCCCCGAATACTTCAACGCCCCCCTCATGGCCCGCTTCAACGACGAGAGCGAGTCGGAGGCAATCCGCGGTCTGGCCCAGTATACCGACGAGATTCGCGAGCGGTTCATCAACCTGGCCATTCGCTACAACATCAACATCATCACCGGCAGCATGCCCCTCATCAAGGAGGACGGCCTGCTCTACAACATCGGCTACCTGTGCCGCCGCGACGGTACTTACGAGATGTACGAGAAGCTGCACGTCACCCCCGACGAGATGAAGTGTTGGGGCTTGAACGGCGGGAAGGCCATTCGCACCTTCGAGACCGACTGCGCCAAGATAGGCGTGCTCATCTGCTACGACGTCGAGTTCCCCGAGCTGTCGCGCATCATGGCCGGCGAAGGCATGCAGATACTCTTCGTCCCCTTCCTCACCGACACGCAGAATGCCTATTCGCGCGTGCGCGTCTGCGCCCAGGCCCGAGCCATCGAAAACGAGTGCTTCGTGGTCATTGCCGGTAGTGTAGGCAACCTGCCCAAGGTGCACAACATGGATATCCAGTATGCGCAGTCGGGAGTCTTCACCCCCTGCGATTTCGCCTTCCCCACCGACGGACGCCGTGCCGAGGCTACCCCCAACACCGAGATGATTCTCATCTCAGACGTCGACCTCGACCTCCTCAACGAGCTCCATACCTACGGCAGTGTGCGCAACCTCAAAGATCGCCGCAACGACCTCTATGAGGTGAAAATGAAGAAATAGACCCGACCATAAACCGGGTTGAAGAATCTCAAAATTTATTGAAGAGCAATCTCATTCATAAAAAAGAATCTTGACAAACGGTCAAAAGTCGTTTATCAAGATTCTTTTTTTTATACAACAGATATATTCGATGCTATTCTCTCACATACACCATATAATCGCCATCATCCGATAGATACAGTTTATTCTCCCGTATCACATATTCGATAGCAGCGCTCTCGCCATCCTCCATTATCCCCAAAATCGTGGTTTCGGTTGCACTCCATGTAAAACTTTCCTCTCCCGCGCGCTCTCCATAATATTCAACCCATTGGGTGCCGGTTCCGTCTTTCCGAAACTCGATATGGAAAATCTCTAGCAAATCGGTATCTTCTACCCAGCGGCCTATTAATTGATGCTCATAATCATTCATTGCTTCATCATCGGAACAGGAAAAAAATAAAAACACCGGCAACAGAATAGCCAGTACAGACATCATTTTTCTCATAACTACATTTTTTATTGTGACTATATTTAACTATCTTAACTGAACGTCCATAAAATCACAACAAATGTAAAAACATTAATCCGGGATATCAATATCTCATATAAAATTATAAAATTACAATTTACAAGGAGACAGAAAAAAGATGAATAAAAAAAGCCCACTTGCTTACTGCAAACGGGCTCCTCTCGATGAGCGGCAAACGAGGCTCGAACTCGCGACCCTCAGCTTGGGAAGCTGATGCTCTACCAACTGAGCTACTACCGCATCTCTTTTACGTGGACAAATGTAGTTGTTTTTTTTCGACTTTACAAATTATTGCCGTATTTTTACCCATAAATCGAGAAAAGAGCGATGGTAAAGATAGGATTATTGTCCGACACCCATGCGTGGTGGGACGAGCGTTACGAAAAATATTTTGCCGAGTGCGACGAAATTTGGCATGCGGGCGACATCGGCTCGGTCGAACTGGCCGATCGGTTCGAGGCGTTGAAACCCTTCCGGGCCGTGTATGGGAATATCGACGGGCACGAACTGCGGTTGCGCTACCCGCAGCACCGGCGGTTCACCATCGAGGGAGTCGATGTGTGGATAACCCACATCGGCGGATACCCCGGCAAATATGCCCGCGAGGTGATTCCGCAGATTTATATGCGCCCGCCCCAACTCTTTATCTCGGGCCACTCGCACATCTTGAAAGTGCTCTATGACAAAACACTGAAATGTCTGCACATCAACCCCGGTGCCGCCGGGCTGTACGGATTCCACAAGAAACGCACGCTGGTACGATTCGTCATCGACCGGGGCGAAATCAAGGACCTCGAAGTCATCGAACTGGCCGACCGCCGACAAGGGGGATAACTCTACCCCTCGCCACCATCGGCAACCAGTATCTTATCCAATAAGTTCGAAAGAATAACGCGACCGGTTTATATATTCAACTCCTGACGAACGGTTTCGATAAACTCCCAGAATACCGAGGCGAAGGGCTCGATAATCGAGCGTTTGGGATCCTCGGCGGGAATGAGGGCATGCAACCCGCCTTTGAAACAGCGTATCTCGATACGGGTTCCCATCTCGACAGGTTCGCCATCGAGGTGCATGGCTCCCGGTTTCTCACGTTTGATGACGAGTGATTCGGTGGTGAAACTCTTGATATTGGCATCTTGGTCGATGTGCTTGGTGAAGAGCAATAGGGCCAGTCCCGCCGTGTCGAAGGGGGTAAAGGGCATGAGTACCGTAACATCGATTTTGCCGTCCTGCATACTGGCATGGGGAGCGATATAGGCGTTGTTGCCATATTGCGAGGCATTGCCGCAGGCTATGAGGAAAGCCTTCTCGGTGACGGTACCGTCGGGCATCTCGATTTGATAGGTCTCCGACTTGTATTTGAGGTATTCGGTGAGCGCCTTGGCTACGTAGGCCAGTTTGCCCCGACGTTTTCCCTCGGCAAATTTAAGGCTCACCAACGCATCGAATCCTACTCCGCAGGTGCAAAAGAAGGGTCGGCCGTTGGCCGTGCAGTAGTCGAGGTCGGCTATCACCCCGTCGTTGACAATTTCGAGCGCCTTGCGCACGTCCATCGAGATGCCCAGGTGACGGGCCAGCCCGTTGCCCGAACCCACCGGCACGATAGCCAGGGCGGTGGGGGTATTGATCAGTTCGCGGGCTATCTCGTTGCAAGTACCGTCGCCCCCGACCGAGAGCACCACGTCGATGCCGTCGGCCACAGCCTGGCGAGTCATCTCGGCAGCATGGCCGGCATACTGCGTGAAACGACACTCCACACGGTATTTCGACGAGTCTATCACCTCGTCGATTATGGCGGGTATCTCCTCTTTGTCTTTGGTTCCCGAGATGGGATTTATGATGGCTAAGATTTTTTTCGGTGCAGGCATAGCATCTTTTTAATTTCGGAACTATCGGTAAATCGTCTGCGTGGAGCCTCTTGCATCAACCATGATACAGCCGATATGGACCGACCCGGCTCGAAAGCGATTTTACCGCAACGGGGACAAAGATAATAAATATTCCCTATTTCTCAACCTTGTCGTTCGCATCTGATACGCTCCCGGCCGTTAAATAGCGTTTCACAGGCGTCCGATTTTGGAAACATCTTACTACCTTTGCTGTTGTTATATCGTATATCAACAACCAATACAAAAGACTGTTTTATGAATACTTTTCAAAATCCGCTGATTCGTATCATCGCCTCCATTGCGGCAGGATTGCTTCTTCTGTTATACCCCAATGCGGCCTTGTCTACCATATTGCTCATTATCGGTATCCTCGTGGGGGTACCCAGCCTGTATACCATTTTGGCCTATCTGTTGAGCGGAGCCTCGAAACGCAACGAGCCGTTTCCCGTACTCTCGGCCATACTGCTGCTGTTCGGGTGTTCGCTCATCTTGGTTCCGAGCTGGTACATCGGGGTGACGATTTACGTACTGGGCGGTGCGCTCGTATTGATAGGGGTCTACCAACTGCTCTATCTGCTCACGCTGAAAAAATCGGTCAAGCGCAAGGCCGGGTGGGTCTCCTACCTGCTGCCGGTCATTATCCTGCTTATCGGTATCGAAATTCTGGTCAATCCCTTCTCGGCTACCGAGCGGATTATCGTAGCCACCTTTGGTGCCGCCACGTTGCTATATGGCATCACCGACTTGTTGTATTACATTCGCCTCAGATAAGAAGCCTCACTTAGAAATCGATGGATAGCCGCAGGTTGATTTGCCGGCGGGTAAGGTAGTTGGGCACGGCATATTGCGCGTTGGTGATATCGGTGACCCAATAGTAGGAGTTCACGTTGCTGATGTCGAAGAGGTTGAAGACGTCGATACCAATCCACACGCTTTTCAGATTGCGGAAGATGCCCCTTTGCAGCAGCTTGTCTTCGCCCCCGACGAGCAGACGCGAGGCTCCGATGTCGATACGCTTGTAGGCCGGAGCCCTGAAATAGCCGGCCTGACGTCCCTTGCGGGGCGACCCCACCGGCAGACCGTCGGCCAGGATAGCTCGCAGACTGAATTTGTATTTGGGAAACCGGGGCACGTAATCCTGGAAATAGAGCCCCACGCTGTATCGCTGGTCGGTGGGTCGGGGCAGTTTCACCCCACCAATCTCCTCCTGAGTCTTCATCAGCGAGAAGGTGAGCCACGAGTCGACTCCCGGCACAAACTGTCCGAAGAGTTTCAAGTCGATACCGGCGGCATAGCCCTTGGCCTCGTTCTGGCCGCTGTACCACACTCGCAGGTTATCGATTTCGTAGGGAATGAGGTTGTCGAGTTTCTTGTAATAGAGTTCGGCCGTGAACTTGAACGGACGATCCAGTGCCCGGAACGAATAGTCGCCCCCGAGCACGATGTGAATCGAGCGTTGCGACTTGATATTCCGGTTCAGCTGCACCACGTAGTTGTTGGCGGCATCGCACACCGTATCGCGCAACTCCTTGTAAAAGGGAGCCTGATAATAGAGTCCACCGGCCAGGCGGGTGGTTATCTGCTCGTTGGCGGCCGGGATAAAGGTGACCGAAGCCCGGGGACTCACCAACGTCTCTTTGTTGAAGCCCCAATAAGAGGCGCGCAACCCGCCCGTAAAGATGAAGCGGCCCCACAACGTGCGCAGGCGATAGGTGTCCTGCAAATAGGCCGAGAGGCGATGGCTATCCATGTCCTGCTTCGAAAAGAGGTTGTAAATCATCTCGACCGACTGGCCGGTATGGGGTAGCGAATAACCGGCCGAGTCGCGCATCTCCCACTCGCGCACGCGGTCGTAAATCTGCTCATACTGGTGGGTAAAGCCCCATTTCAATTCGTTCTGTCCCAGCTTGGTGGCCCCTTTGATTGAGGTGGCAATCACCGAAGCCTTCAACCGGTTGCGGGCATGCTCGTGATAGGTCCCTACACCCAGCGCGCCGGTATTCTCAGTGCCCTCGCCGTCACCCGTATCGGCCAGTTCGTCGAGCCAGTATTGCCCCGAAATGTCGTAGGTCACCAACTCGTTGGTGACAAAGGCCGAGGTCATGAGCGCCCACTGCGTATATTTGTCGGGGAAGAAATTCAGCGACAGAGCCCCGAAATAGGTTTCGAACTTGTCGCGCTCACCACCGTCGAAATAGACCTTGAACTGCTTGGCATTCGTAGCCGTACCGAACGAGGTATTGCGCTCGTGGGGGGTGAACTTGTAGTCGTTGATGGCAATGTTGCCCAGGAACGAAGCCTCCCACTTGGGCGCAAACTTATAGGTGAGATAGGTTTGATAATCGAAGAACGATGGCTCATACTCGCCTTTGGTATCGAGCGAACTCAACAGAGTGGAGTTGGTCTTGTAGCGAATGCCATGCAGCTGCGAAAACTTCTTGGTACTCTGCCCGATCGAGGCGGTAGCCCCCAGGAAACTGGCCGAGACCGACCCCTCGAAGGCCTCGGGGTGCTTGTAGATGATGTCGAGAACCGACGACATCTTGTCGCCATACTCGGCCGAGAAGCCGCCCGACGAAAAGCCTACGGCACCCACCATATCGGGGTTGATGATACTCAACCCCTCCTGTTGTCCCGACCGCACGGTGAGCGGACGATATACCTCTATCCCGTTGATGTAGACGATATTCTCGTCGAAGTTACCGCCCCGCACCGAGTATTGCGAACTCAGCTCGTTGCTCGAATTGACCCCGGCAAAGGTGGTGAGCATCGCTTCGATACTCCCGCCCGAGGCATCGGGCATCAGTTTCAAATCCTTGGTATCAATGGTCTGCAACGTGCTGGTCTGCCTACGGTGAGTTGCCACCACCACCTCGTTCAACATCTTCGAGTTTTTGTTCAGCCGCACCGACAGCGAAACGTCTTTGGTGAGGTTGAGCAACTGCCGCTGCTCCTCGCGATAACCCAGACACGAATAGATGACCACAATCGAGTCGCCCGCCGGAATGGAGAGCTGGTACTCGCCCTTCAAGTCGGTCATCGTGCCCATGGTCGTTCCCGCCACGCGCACCGTAGCCAGTTCGATAGGCTGGTTGTCGCTGTCGTAGACCCGACCCGTGAGCTTCACCCGCCCCTGAGCGGCCAGTTCGAGCACCGCACCAATCGTGATTAAAAGGAGTAATATCTTGTATCTCATCAGGATTCTATACACATCGTGCCCCGTTTGTCAAAGGCACATTTAATAAACGCAAAAAAGCCCCGTTCAGTATGCGGCCCGCCGAAAAGTAGTGAAATTTATTCCTCCTTTTCCAACTCTATTCTTTCACGATTCTCTCGCTCTATTTCTTGTTGACACCTTTCAACAACTTGCAAGAAACAGTTAAACACACCCTCAAAATCATTGTAATCGAAATATTCCCATATAGCTTCTGCCTGTTCTTGTGGCAATAAATCCTTTACCCCCCTATACACCCAAGATTTCTTGATATTTCGTTTTCTCTTAGGTAAATCCCAAGCCACTTCAACTTGACAATATAGTTGATTATTCTCATAAATATAAGCCCATATCTCTATTCCTTCGATTTCCATAATTACACCTACATGAGTTTCATCTTCTGGAGATGTGTGTCTGTATTGCGGAAAACGATTAGCAACCTCTTCTCTCCACGATGCAAAAATTTTATTTCTATATTCATTTTGCATCTCTTCCATTTGCTGACGGATTTCATCTATATCTTCAATCTTAGATTGAAGGAGCCTTACTCTTTCACTATTGTCTAAACATTTATCTAGTTTCAGTCTCTCTTCGATAACCTTTTTTATTTCCATATTCATCTCTTTATATATAGTTCTCTTGTGATATATTCCTTCTAAATAGTCAATATACTGCAATACTGCACTATTCAGATAAAAGTCAGTTCCTCTAATCTTAGGAATTATTTGCTTTTTCAACCAATCTATAATATCATCATGAAATGATAAATTTACATATCGGGAGACGAAATCTTTTTTGTAGTTTCCCCATGACTGATTATCAGGCTCTTTACCATCACTTGAAAGATACACTACAAAGATTTGCTCCTCTCGATAATTGCACTGTTTGGTTCGGTTGATATACTTACTTAATTGATGCTCTCGATCACGAGCATTATACACTTTATTTTCAAAAATAATGGCATAATCTTTATCCCTTACCCACATATCAATCCGACATTTTTCCTGGGTAATTTGGGGTTTTTCTATTTTGATATTTCCAAAATCTATACAATCGCGATTAGCAACAATATAAGCTAACAAAGATTCTAAAAATTCATATTTTCCACTTTCCGATTTATACTGCAATAATTTGGTCAAAATACGGCTATGGCCATTTTCGTTAATATGCAATTCATCGATAATATTAAGATGATAAGGTAATCGAGGCAACCATTTCTCCTTTACTTTTTCAACAATCTCAACAATATCAAATAAATATTTGATCTCCAATACAGCTTTTTCTTTCATGCCTTCTAATAAATCAAATATCTCCACTACCCTTTCTTCCTTCACTGTTTTCTCCGTTTTTAATCAACTATCTCAAAATAAATAAAAACATTTCATTTATAAAAATATTCATTGCTTTACTCTACAACAAAGCACTTAACAAATTCAATAAGATTCACTATCTTTGCTCAGATAAACACAAAACCATTACCCTTATGAACAATCTGCACGATTTGTTGATACACCGGCGAAGCATTCGCAAATATACCGACCAACCGTTGTCGCCCGATTCGGTCAAGTTGATTCTCGAAGCGGGGCTGCTCGCCCCCTCGTCGAAACGCTGTACCCCCTGGGAGTTTATCGCCGTCGAGGATAAAGAGGTCCTCGCTCGCCTGGCGGCCTGCAAAACCGCGGGAGCCAAACCGATTGAAGGTGCCGCATTGGCCATCGTCGTGACGGCCGACATGACGCTCACCGATACGTGGGTCGAGGACGCCTCGATTGCCGCCATACTCATGCAGTTGCAAGCGGCCGACCTGGGACTGGGCAGTTGCTGGATTCAGGTGCGCAACCGATTCGGGGCCAACGACGAACCGGCCGAGGATATCGTGCGTGAGATTCTGGGGATTCCCGAGACGATGGGTGTCCTCTGCATTCTCTCCATCGGTCACAAGGACGAGGAACGCAAACCCTTCGACGAGGAGAAAATGATGTGGGAAAAGGTTCATATAGGCAAATGGGAATGAACAGCGAGAAGATGAAGATTATCCTCATCGGTGCCGGGAACCTGGCCACGCGGCTGGCACTGGCCTTACAGGCGAAAGGGCTCGCCCCCGAGTGGGTGTACAGCCGCACCGAGGAGTCGGCCCGGCGATTGAGCGAACAGCTGCCTCACAGCCACTACACCACCCGCCTCGACAGCCTGCCCTCCGACGGCGACCTCTACATCTTTGCCGTGAAGGATTCGGTACTCCCTCAACTGCTATCTGCCATGCCTGCTAATGCCGGACTGTGGGTACACACGGCCGGCAGCGTAGACCGCGAGGTGTTCCGTCCCTACACCAACCGCTACGGCGTCTTCTACCCCATGCAGACATTCAGCAAGGAGCGGGCCGTCGACTTCGACGACATTCCCTTTTTCATCGAGGCCAACAGCGAAGCCGATACCGCCCGGCTGCACGACCTGGCCGCCCGCCTCTCGGGCAAGGTCTACCGAGCCGACTCGGAACAACGCAAATACCTGCATCTGGCGGCCGTCTTTGCCTGCAACTTCACCAACCACCTCTACGCATTGTGCGACCGCATCTTGCAGGAGCACAACCTGCCGTTCGAGGCGATGCTGCCTCTCATTCGCGAAACGGCTGCCAAGGTGGCCGACATGTCGCCCTTCGATGCCCAGACGGGTCCGGCTATCCGGTACGACCAGAACATCATCGCCAAGCAGGAGGCACTGCTCACCGACCCCACGATGCGCGAGATTTACAGTCTCCTGAACCGCAGCATTCACGAAACCCATAACCCCGATAAACCGAAAGAATCATGAGCCGAACCGATTTCGACCTTACTCAGATAAAAGCCTTTGCCTTCGACGTGGACGGTGTGCTGTCGTCCGACTCCATACCTCTGCACCCCTCGGGCGAACCCATGCGGGTCATCAACATCAAAGACGGATATGCCTTGCAACTGGCCGCCAAACTGGGCTACCCCGTGGCCATCATCACCGGCGGCCGCACCGAAGCGGTGCGCAAACGCTTCGAGGGGCTGGGGCTCTCGCACGTCTATCTGGGAGCGGCCGTGAAAATCAAAGTCTTCGAACAATGGATTGCCGAGTGCGGCCTGCAAGTCGGCGAGGTGATGTATATGGGCGACGACATTCCCGACTATGAGGTGATGCGGGTGGTCGGGCTGCCCGCCTGTCCGGCCGATGCCGCCCCCGAAATCAAACAGATAGCCCGCTACATTTCGCCCTTTTGCGGCGGCATGGGTTGCGGCCGCGACATCATCGAACAGGTGCTGCGGGCCCAGGGCAAATGGATGGCCGACCAAAAGGCGTTCGGCTGGTAACCACACTTAACACGGAATGAATATGTTATCGCATCTCCAAAAATACGAAATCCTCTTGGCGAGCAATTCGCCCCGTCGCCGCGAACTCCTGGCCGGACTCGACATCGAATACCGCGTAACGGCTCTGCCCGAGGTCGACGAGTCGTACCCTTCGACCCTCTCGGGCGAAGAGATTCCCCTCTATATCTCGCAGGAGAAGGCGGCCGCCTATCGCAGCCAGATGAAAGAGAACACGCTGCTCATTACGGCCGATACCATCGTCTGGCTCGACGGCCGGGTCTATGGCAAGCCGCACGACTTGGCCGACGCCAAAGCCATGTTGCGGGCTCTCTCGGGCAAGACGCACACCGTCATCACCGGCGTCACCCTCACCTCGATGCAGAAGCAAATCTCCTTTGCTGTCTCGACCGAAGTCTCGTTTGCTCCACTCGACGACGATGAAATCGACTACTACGTCGACCGTTACCGCCCGCTCGACAAGGCCGGAGCCTATGGCGTGCAGGAGTGGATCGGCTACATCGGGGTGACCGGACTGCAAGGCAGCTACTACAACGTGATGGGGCTGCCTATCCAACGGCTCTACACCGAGTTGAAGAAATTCTAAGAGTCATTCCAAAAAATACCTACAACCGGCTCTCTTCTGGCCCCGCATCAAGGTGCGGGGTGACTCCCCGTGTCATTCCACACCCCGACGCGGCGTTTCTGTCATTCTGCAACTGATGCGGAATCCAGAAAGACGGTCTTTGTTATTCCAGAATTGGGGAATGCCGCAGGAAAGATGAATAATTATCTAATAATAAATAGATTATACCTATCCAAATATTTCACATAAGCACAAAAAAAAAATTGATTGTCTCGCGACAACCAATCTTTGTTAACCTTAATCTTAATCTAATACTATGAAAAACACTGTGCAAATATAGTGCGTTTTCTGCTATAAAACATAATTTCCAAACATATTTCGTCCCGTTTTAATATTATTTAAGTCTTAGTTATCGTTCCCGGGGAAAATCGGAGCCACTACGCACACGACAAGAAAGACAAAGAGAGTCGAGTTGCACGATGTAGCGATATGTCGTATCTTTGCTCCCATGAAAGAAACCAGTACACTCATCGAAAAGGCATGCCGCAACCTGAATATCGATTCGCTCAACGGCATGCAGAAACAGATGCTCGAGACGACACAGCGCCCCCACGACATCATCTTGCTCTCGCCCACCGGGTCGGGAAAAACATTGGCCTTCCTGCTGCCGGTACTGCAACGCATCGATCCTCGTGCCGCTGGGGTACAGGCACTCGTGCTGGTTCCCTCACGGGAGTTGGCCCTGCAAATCGAGAGTGTATTGCGCAAGATTGCCGCCGGCATCAAAATCGTGTGCTGCTACGGCGGCCACTCGGTGCGTGAGGAGAGCAAGTCGCTGGCCGTGGCTCCGGCCCTCATCATAGGGACTCCGGGGCGCATTGCCGACCACCTGCGCCGGGGCCGCCTGTCGCTCGACACCCTCGACACGCTGGTACTCGACGAGTTTGACAAATGCCTTGCCCTGGGCTTTCACGACGAGATGAAAGAGATTATCGCTCCGTTGAAAGAGGTCAAGAAAAAGATTCTTACCTCAGCGACCGACAGCGAATCGCTACCCGCATTTACAGCCTTGAAACGCCCCGTGAAACTTGACTTTCTGGGGTCGCGAAAGAGCGAAGAGAACCCCACGGCCCGGTTGTCGCTCTACCGCATAGATTCGCCCGAGAAGGACAAACTCGACACGCTGCTCGTCTTGCTGCGCAACCTCAAACCGGGTCTCACCCTCATCTTCTGCAACCAGCGCGAGAGCGTAGCCCGGGTACAGCAATTTCTCACCGACCGGGGTATCATTGCCGAAGCCTTCCATGGTGGCATGGAGCAGGCCGACCGAGAACGGGCGCTCTGCAAATTCCGCAATCGCAGCAGCTACATCTGCGTCTCGACCGACCTGGCGGCCCGCGGACTCGACATATCCGAAGTAAAATATATCATTCACTACCACCTGCCGGTTGACCTCGAAAGCTTTACTCATCGCAACGGACGCACGGCCCGCATGCATGCCGAGGGCGAAGCCTTTATGATTGTAGGCCCCACCGAGCAACTGCCCGAATATGCCCGACAAGCCACCGTCTTCCGGCTCGACCCGACGGACAATCTGCTGCAAACGCCACCCATGGCTACCCTGCACTTTGCCGCCGGGAAAAAAGAGAAGATAAGTAAAGGTGACATCGTGGGATTCCTCACTCAAAAAGGAGGCCTGACGGCCGACGAAATAGGGCTCATCGAGGTCAAGGACCACTACTGCTATGTGGCCGTGGCACGCGACAAGGCGCACGAAACGCTGCGCCGCCTCCGCGACGAAAAGATAAAAGGCAAAAAGGTTAAGATTTCATTCAGCTACTGATTAGCTCTGCGGAACCCCGCACGCACCTGTCACCCCATAATCTGCTCTTGGCCACCCTCGACCATCTGCTCGAATGCCTTCCACAGATTATCATCGGGTACGGGAGCCGTTACGCTGATAAGCTGCTTCGACACGGGGTGAACGAACTCCACGTGGCGAGCATGCAATGAAATACCACCATCGGGATTGGAGCGCTCAGCACCGTACTTCAAATCGCCCTTGATCGGAGAACCCATCTTGGCCAACTGACAGCGAATCTGGTGATGGCGACCTGTTTTCAGGTTGATTTCCAACAACGTGTAACGGTCACTGTGCGCCAACACCCGGTAATCGAGTACCGCCCGTTTCGCACCCGGCCGCTCCCGGTCATAGGCCACCGACTTGTTGCTCTTCTCGTTGCGCACAAGATAGTGTACCAGTTCGCCGCTCTCCTGCTCGGGGGCATGCTTGACGATAGCCCAATACTGTTTTTTCACCTCGCCGTTGCGGAACATGTCGTTCAATCGGGAGAGCGCCTTACTCGTCTTGGCAAAAACGACCAGTCCGCTCACGGGACGGTCGAGCCGGTGAGTCACCCCCACGAAGACATTCCCCGGCTTGTCGTACTTCTCTTTCAGCCACACCTTCAACATCTCGCTCAGCGGCGTGTCGCCCGTCTTGTCGCCCTGCACGATTTCAGAGCAGGTCTTGTTGACGATAATCACGTGATTGTCTTCGTAGAGTACCTCCATAGTTCATTGATTTTAATCGCTGCAAAGATACGACATCTCGTCGGCTCGTACAACCCTTTGGCATTAGCCGCGTGCGATAAAACAAACCCCGGCCACAATCAGTACAATTCCTATCACCTTGGGATAGTTCAGCGGCTCATTCAACAGGAAATAACCAATCAGCAACGTGATGACATACCCCAAACTCACCATCGGATAGGCCTTGCTCAACTCCATTCGCGACAGCACATAAAGCCAAAAGAGCATACTCACGCCATAGCACAGAATTCCGCTCCACAGGTAGTAATTGTGAAAAAGGAGTCGGAGCATCTCACTCACAGAACCTTTCAGTGCCCAATTCGTCATACCCATCTTCAAGAAGTATTGGGCCACGGCTCCCAACAAAATACTGATAAAGGCCAACAGATAAATCATACTTACATCTCTTTACACCAGATAGCCCGATCGGCCAAATTCAACATATACCGGTCGCCCCGGCTATCACCATAGGCATACAAATAATAGCTCTCCCGACGAGGTTCCTCGGCCAGGAATCGGAATACTTTCTCTTGACCGTAACAATTCCGGGAAGAGAATCGCCCGGTCAACCGACCTCGGTCATCGACCTCCACCTCGGTCGCAATCACATGAGTCACCCCCACCTTGCGGGCCCAGGGCAGAATCCACTCTTTCACGCTGGCACTGACAATATATACGTCATCGCCATGCTGCACATGTTGCAACAGTTTCTCAAAGACCGGGCGCTTGATTATTTGGTCTACGGAGTCGGAAAAACGCTCCCCCCAACGGCAAAACTCGTCGTATGGCATCTGCTTGAAAAAGTAGGAGAAGAACTTCTGCTTCACTTTCCAGTTGGGATACGCCCCCAACTTGTAGGCGACCAACAAAGGGGCATACCTCAATAATCCACCATAAAGAGCAGGCGCGCCCTTTACAAATTTAATAAATTCCAATAAGGTATCTTTGCGAGTAATCGTCCCATCGAAATCAAACGTCGCCACAACTCTCTTCGCCATATCAGAAATAAATTATTATCAAGAATGACAATATCCATGCCACAATACACAACTGTATAAACCGGTCGTGCATCAAGACTCGGGTAGGACTACCGCTCTTTACATCGACAATCGTCAACTGCAAATAGCGAATCAATCCGGCCAGCACAAAGACAGAAGTCACATACAAATAAGGTGACCCCATACGGGAAACCACCTCCTCCGATACCGTGTACATGATATAACACACCATGATTATCGTTGCCAAGATGGTTATCACCTGATTCATAAACTCCAAGTTATACCGATTGACATTCTTCCTCAACAACACGCCGGTCTCTTCATAAACCACAACATCGTCTCTTCGTTTGGCAAAAGCCAGAAAGAGAGCCAACAGAAAGGTCATGAGTACAATCCAATGCGATACCCATATACCGGTCACAACTCCTCCCAGAAGGACTCTTAGCACAAAACCAACGGCAATGATGAAGACATCGATAAGAACGATATTTTTAAATTTGATACAATAGGCTATATTCATCACATAGTAAAACAGCAATATTCCCACAGTTTTATACAGCATATCGCCCCGGAAACAGCAACCTGCCAATACCATGGATAAGAGAACCATGGCAATCATCAAACCATACCCCGCACGTTTCGATACACGACCCGAAGCGATGGGGCGGAAACGCTTCTTGGCATGCTTTCGGTCCGCCTCAACGTCCCATATATCATTGAAACAGTAAATCGAACTTGCTACACAACTGAATGCAAAAAAAGCAACTACCGTGACCAAGAGATAGTCTATGTTCAAAATCTGCCCCGAAAAGAACAAGGGCAAAAAAACAAAACCGTTTTTTACCCATTGGTGAGGCCGTAATAAAATAATAAAATCTTTCATGATTAAAATATTATCATTATCGATCTCAAAATATCAGATACAAATGTTCCTACAACACCAAATACACTACGTCTCATTGCCACATCTATAAAGAAAAAGACAGGTGTTATGGTTACAAATAGAATTAATAAAGCCATAAAACCTTTTGTAGGGAGGAGAAGAGTATCTATTTTCTCATTCACTATATTTACACTTCGCAAAAACCATTGAGGGAAAATACTACCTAAGACCTCACGAGGAATCAGTAAAAAGAAAATATACGAAGACGACAACCAATATAAGACAACTCTTCCCGTATCGCAACTTAACACCGTAAACATCGGGATTAGCATAATGAATTGGAATACCAAAATAGAAGACAGCAAAGTTTTATCATTGTTCTGTAATTCCGAACGAGGCGTTCTAAACACAAAAAGTATTCGTGAAGCCAAATAATAAATAAAAAACAAAGCCATAGGGCGAACTAACAAACCTATAAATCCATAATTCAGAGTAACAAAATTTACTCGAAAATGAAATTTAAACGTTGACAACGTTTCCCAACCAAGAGATTTAATAGTTCCTCCATCTTGAACAAGATCCTCAGGGAATAAAGGACTCCATGAATTTGATATATTGGAAACGGTTTCCGCATTCCCTTTGAAATAGCAAACTATTAAAAATAGGAATATCAGTAAGGCCGAAAATAAAGATCTAACTTCTCTTTTCAAATTTAGATTTTTATCTCTCAAAAATAGCAATATTATAAATGGAGTTCCAAAAAAGAAAAAGGCTTCATGTGTAAGAATAAGAACTGCTTCCATTAAAATTACAAAAAATAATTTTGGATAAATCCTTTTCAGATGAATGTAACCATATATAATCGCCACAAGCATCAAAACCATCAGGTAATCTTTCCGGATAATCCACCCATTCGCCAAAAAAAAGCCCAAAGGCAATATCCACCAATTATACCGTTTCTTCAAAAATTGATATACGAAAAAGATAACAACTCCCAAGAAACAAGCAATAGATATGAAATTTATAATATATAAAATAGTAGTCGAGTCCAAAGAGAATAATAGACTAATCTGATATAGAATCTCGCCCAACAAGCCTCGACGAACAAAACCGCCTTGGTAATTGACAAGAAATTCAGATATAAGGCCGATATCGGTCATCTCTTTCATTGTATCTACATACAAATTCCTACAAGCCAACAGCGTATAAAACAGCATTAAGAAATTAAATGCATTCGTGAATGAAAAATGCAAAGGCCCTCTTTTTATCATATTTCTAAATTATTATTAGTTTCAGCTACATTTTATCTATTCAATTCATAGATAAACACAAAACATTACATCAAAAACCCCAATTACTTTTCAATAACCCAACTTCAATACAAATATCTTTCGCTTCGTGTCTATTAAATTCTGCGCAAAAATACAAAATTAGACTAATACATCGCTGAAATAAATTGAATTTTAAATACGAAGAGCCACAAGAAATTCGACTGGGATTGTTAATTGTAAAACAGAAACATCGACCATTTCATGATTAAAAAGATTATGACTCTCAAAGCCAAATTATAATATTAAGAAATCTATATTCACAAGAACGATAGCAAATAAATTTTTACTTTTGCGCTGTTTTTTTGCAACGGAACACAGCGTTTTTACGTCTATCAAGAAAAAAAGACGAAACACAATGAAACAAACGATCCCGGCCGCCCTGCTTGCGGTGGCTCTCTCTCCCTTGTGCGCACACGGTGCCACACCCAATTCCCCGATTTCCTCGGGCGACTCTATCGCCGCAGTCTATGCCGATACCACCGGACTCAACATCGACACCATCGAGAGCTCGCTCAAACAGGTCAATCTCGACGAGGTGACTGTCGAGGCCTCGTCGTGGGTGCAGAAGGCCGACCGCAACTTGCTATACCCTAACGTCCAACAGATAGAGCAGTCGCGCAACGGCTTGCAGTTGCTGCAAAAGTTGCAAATTCCCGGCGTAATCATCAACCCTACCGACAACAGCATCGCCCTGGCCGACAAGAGCGAGGTGAGCCTGCGTATCAACGGCCGCCCTGCCGACAACAAGGAGATTCAGGCCCTCTCGCCCGAACAGATTGTACGCATCGAGTACATCGACAACCCGGGGGTGCGCTACGGCGAGGTGGGTGCCGTGCTCGACTTTATCGTCAAGAATCCTACCTCGGGCGGCAGCTTCATGGGCGACATCTCCCAAAGTATCAACCGGGGCTTCGGCGAGTATTGGCTATCGGCCAAAGTCAACAGCGGCAAGTCGGAAGTCGCCTACTCGGGTTGGTTCTCGCCCCGCTGGAACTTGAAGATGCTACGCGACAATACCGAGCACTACGAATTGCCCGACGGCACCCGTTATACCCGCACCGAAGAGAGCCTCGACGGAAGCAAGTTCGAACAATGGAACAACGGCCATTCGCTCAGTTACAACTACCTCGATCCTCAAAAGCAAATGTTCAACGCCTCGCTCAAATTCTATTACAACCAACAAGAGAATCTCTTCCGCGGTATCCTCACCGACCACTCGCCCGGCGGCACGACCAGCCTCATGCTCGACGATGGGAAAAATCACAGCATCACCCCCTCGCTCAACCTTTACTATCAGTACAACTTCGACGAAGACCAGCTGCTTATGGCCAACGTCGTGGCCAGCTATGAGCAACCCACCAGTCACCGTATCTATACCGAGGACGAACTCTTCTATACCGACAACAGCTTCACCACCGGCTCGTCGCTCGTCGACATCGACAACCTCATCAAGAGCCGCTCCTACTCGATACTGGGCGAGGTCGACTATGAAAAGCGGTGGAAAAACAGTCGCGTGACGGCCGGTATCCGCCACACCCAGTCATGGACTACCAACGACTACGTGGAGCAGGGCATCAACGACCGCATGAACCAGGGCAACAGTTACCTGTTCGGGGAATACTGGATGCGGCTGGGCTCGCATTTCGACTTCTCGGCCGGCATCGGTTACAGCCTCTACTCCTATGTGCCGCGCGACCGGGAGTCGCACCTCTACTCCATCTGGCGGCCCCGCTTCTCGGCCCGATATACCATCGACGACTACTCGTCACTGCGGTTCAATTTCGTACGTATGGGCAGCGTCATCAGCCTCGACATGCTCAGCCCCGTGGTGCAGGACGTCGACGGTATGCAGCAATCGACCGGCAACCCCGACATCAAGCCCTATGCCACCTACAAGTACGACCTGCAATACCAGTACAGCCACGGTATCTTCTACGGCAAACTGGGAGCCCTCTATACCCATGCTCCCGGTGCCATCATGCCCGAGAAGATGTGGGTAGGCGACAAAATCCTTACCCGATACAACAACCAGAAGAACGCCGAGGAGCTGCGTTTCTACCTCGATACCCGGGTAACGGCCATTCCCGACTGGCTCACCCTCAGCGCAGGCCCTGCCTGGCACCGCTACTGGATGCGTGGCAACAACTACACCCACGTCTACAACAACTTCTACTGCTATGCTACCTTCGAACTGTCGCACTGGGGCTTCTCGCTCGAAGGCATGCTCCAAACCAACTTCAATCGATTTTGGGGCGAGACACTCGAAGGGGGTGAAAATGTACACACCCTCAAACTCTCCTACAACTACAAGGACTGGAACTTCGGGGTGATGGTGCTCGACCCCTTCATCAATGACTACAAGGTAACAAACGAGAACTGGAACCGCTATGCCGGATACCAACAGGTGATAACCACAAACATGATTAAGCAAATGGTTGCCGTCAGCGTGAGCTGGAACCTCAACTGGGGCCGCCGATACGAGACCGACGAACAGCGCATCAACAACGTGATAGGCGGTGGCGGGGTCAATGCGGCCGGCAAATAAGCCCAATCCGCCCCGACCTGTACTGACACCCCGGCAACCCACAACGGGCTGTCCCGGCCAACCACCCCAAAGAGACAAGAAGGGGCTGTATCGCATGCGATACAGCCCCTTCGTTCCTATGCCGATGTGTGTCGGATATTACATGTTCATACCACCGCAGCAGTGGATAACCTGACCCGTTACATACGAAGACAGGTCGGAAGCGAGGAACGTAGCCACGTTGGCCACATCTTCGGGCGTTCCACCACGACGCAGAGGAATCTGTTTGGCCCATTCGGCTTTCACCTCGTCGGAGAGAGCGGCCGTCATGTCGGTGATGATAAAGCCCGGAGCAATGGCGTTGGCACGTACGCCACGCGAACCCAACTCCTTGGCAATCGACTTGGCCAAACCAATCATACCGGCTTTCGAAGCCGAGTAGTTGCATTGACCGGCGTTACCCGATACACCTACAACCGAAGCCATGTTGATGATGCTACCTCCCTTCTGTTTCATCATGATGGGGGTAACGGCGTGAATAAAGTTGAAGGCCGATTTCAGATTCACGTTGATAACCATGTCCCATTGTTGCTCGGTCATACGCATCATCAAACCGTCGCGAGTGATACCGGCATTGTTTACTAGGATATCGATGCGACCGAAATCTTTCACAATCTCGGCAACCACGTTGTGAGCCTCCTCAAAATTGGCGGCATTCGAGGCATACCCTTTGGCACGTACACCCAAAGCGGCAATCTCTTGTTCGGTAGCCTTCCCGTTCTCGCCGATGGCGAGGTCGGTAAATGCGATATCAGCTCCTTCCGAAGCGAATTTCAGGGCGATAGCTTTTCCTATACCCCGTGCTGCACCCGTGATGACAGCAACTTTTCCTTCCAGTAATTTCATAATTTTCTTGTTTATTATGCGGGGCAACGAGTCGCCTCACCACCCCCGGTTAATAATTTCTATCGTTTTATACCATACAAGATGAAATCCAGTATGTAATCCTTCAACCGTGACCGGTCGATGCCCCACTCGGCAAAGTTGTCACGGATATAGGGCACATCGAGCCCCCGCAGGGCATAATGCAACACCGAGGCCGTAGCCGTCACGTTGGGAATATGAAACACCCCCTGCTCCACCCCTTCGGTGAGGATACTCCGCAAGAGAGCCTCCTCCCTCACGTCGACACTGCGCCGAGCCTTCTCCACCTTCAAGATGTCGCGGAAGAACTCGGCCCGCAGCGTGCCGTTGCGCACCACCGCCTCCTTGACCGCCTCCAACCGGGTGTTGATGTAATTGAGCAACTTCTCCTCGGGAGGCAAATCGCGGTTAGCCAATCCTTCGAGCCGGGCATACAAGTGCTCCGACTCGGCCTCGACCACGGCCCAATAGATTTCGTTCTTGTTCTTGAAATAGGTGTAGATCGTACGACGACCTTTCCCCGAAGCCTCGGCGATATCGTTCATCGTCGTAGCCGCCACCCCTTTGCGGGCAAACAACTGGCGAGCCACATCGATAAGCAATTCTCGTGTACGAACCATAACCTGTCTCTTTCTTTACCTGCACATCGGTGCAAAACTTGTGCGAAATTACATATTTTTATCATTAAAAACCAAAGCAAACACTTCGTTTTTCTTGTCTCCACGCTTAACAGGAACTTTAACATTATTAAATTCATCTGATTTTCAGCATATTATTTATTAAACCAAAAAGCAAGTCAAAAAAAAGTTCTTTAAATACTTGCATTTTCAATTATTCTCCGTACCTTTGCACTCACAAACACCGCGGGGTGGAGCAGTGGTAGCTCGTTGGGCTCATAACCCAAAGGTCGTCGGTTCGAGTCCGGCTCCCGCAACCAAGAGAAAGGGTCGCAAACAGCGACCCTTTTCTATTTCCATTCCCTCAGGTTTTTACGCAAACTTTCTCCTCCCTCTTTTTCTTGACCCCCGCGTCGAGTGCGGGGTACCACGCCGAGTCATTCCGCGCCACAACGCGAAATCCAGGAATACCGGCAAAGGCGACAACCTCCCTAAACAGACAACAAGGAGAGAATCGAAAGCATAATTAAACATCTACCTATCAACTTATTACACCGAGCCCAGCCACAATTCCCGACAAAAATTTCATACACTAAGAAAAATAGATTATTTTTGTTTTTAATATCTATTTACATCAACTATGAAAATGCCTAAAAATCGCGCCATCTACATAGGAGTTCTGGCCTTGGTATGGGCCTGTGCCTACTTCTATATTTTCAATGCGAAGATAGACATCAACGGCGACAACTGCCGCTATTACACCTTTGCCTCGGCACTGGCTTCGGGGCAGGGATATGCCGACATCTCGGCTCCTACGACCCACCCGACCAATGCTTTCCCGCCGGGTTACCCGCTGCTGATGACCCCGCTACGATTCTTCACCGACAGCGTCGTGGCTCAAAAGGTGCTCAACGGGTTGTTCCTGCTGGGGGGTGCGCTGCTGCTCTTCTTTTTCATGATTCGACGCAAGATGCCCGACTCGCTGGCGCTGGTAGGTGCCTGTGCCGCCATATTGAGCGACCGGGTGCTCCACTTCTCCACGATGATGATGAGCGAGATGTCGTGCTTCTTCACCTCGGCGGCGGCCATCTTCCTGCTCACGCAGATGAAGAAAGAGAGGCCCTTCTACAAGGACTGGGCCTTCTATGCCATGCTGGTGATGGTCATACTCTGCTACCACATACGCACCCAGGGAGTAGCCCTGTTTGCCGCAGTAGTACTCTTCTTTCTCTGTGCCAAAAGATGGAAAGAGGCTCTCGCCACGGTAGCGGGTTTCATGGTGGGTTGCCTGCCGTGGATTTGGCGCAACAAGGCGCTGGGCATGGTACAAAGCCGATATTTCGAATCGATAGCGCAGGTGAATCCGTGGCGCCCCGAAGATGGCTCACTCGACCTGAGCGGCATCATCGAACGATTTTTCGACACACTGGGCATGCTGGTATCCAAGGCGTTGCCCAACTCGGTGATTCCCTATTTCCAAGTCAACTACGCCCCTGAGGTTCCGGCCGGATTCGGATTGTGGGTGGCAGCCCTCATACTGGTCTTCCTCATCGTGCGGGGATTCTGGGCCTTTGGCAAATACCGCTGGGTACTCATCGGCTACACCGTCTTCACCTTCGGACTCATCTCCATCTTCAGCACCCCCAGCGAAAACCGATATATCACGGCTCTCATTCCCTTCCTGAACATGGGTCTGCTCGTGGGGCTCTACGAGGTCGTCGTGTGGGCCATGCGCCGTCTGAATATGAAGCAGAAATTCTCTCCGTGGATTCTGGCTCTGTTGCTGCTCACCAGCGTGAGCAACATCAAGGCGTTGCACACTATGAACAAGATGCCCTTCCCGCCGGCCTATCAAAACTTTTTCCAGATAGGAACCGTATTGAAACAACATGTTTCGCCCGAGACGGTGGTCGCTTCGCGCAAGGGCGAACTGCTCTACATGTTCTCGGGAACACGGGTTACCGGCTATGCCTTCTCGCTGGACGACCGGGCCGTAATCCAGAAGATGCTCGACGATGGCGTGGAGTATGTCATTCTCGACCAGCTCGGATACAGTTCGACCGTCCGCTACCTCTACCCGGCCATACAGAAGAACGACGACCTCTTCTTCGTCGCCTCCTATCTTCCCAACCCCGACACCTATCTGTTGAAATTCGACCTAGAGGCTGCCCGTAAAAAACTGTCACAAACCAACCCCTAAATCATGAGCGCTACCGACAAGAAACAGAAACAGGCGGTTATCGCCGGAGCCGGTCCCGCAGGACTTACCGGCGCGTATGAACTGCTCAAACATACCGACATTCACCCCGTTGTCTTTGAGGAATCGGCCGAAATCGGAGGTATCTCCCGCACCGTGCGCTACCACGGGAACCGCATGGACATCGGGGGGCACCGCTTCTTTTCCAAAAGTCAGCGGGTGACCGACTGGTGGGACGAAATCATGCCACTGCAAGGGGCTCCCTCGCTCGACGACAAGCTGTTGCACACGACCGACAAGCCTTTTGCCGCCAACGGTCCCGACCCCGAGCGGTGCGACCGCGTGATGCTGGTGCGCAACCGCATATCGCGCATCTTCTACCTGCACAAGTTTTTCGACTATCCCATCTCGCTCAAATGGCAGACCTTCGCCAACATGGGGCTGGTGCGCACCATCGAGGCCGGGTGCGGATACCTGTGGTCGGTCTTCTTCAAGAAGCCCGAAACCTCGCTCGAAAACTTCTACATCAACCGCTTTGGCAAACCGCTCTACCGCATGTTTTTCGAGGACTATACCGAGAAGGTGTGGGGCGTACACCCCTCGAAACTGGGAGCCGACTGGGGTGCCCAACGGGTGAAGGGGCTGTCGATTTTTGCCATTCTCAAAGACATGCTCAAAAAGAGCTTCTCCAAAAAGGAGAATATGAAAGAGGTGGAGACCTCGCTCATCGAACAGTTTGTCTATCCCAAACTGGGACCCGGGCAACTGTGGGAGACCGTGGCCGACGAGGTGCGCCAACGGGGCGGCGAGGTGATTACCGAGACTCCCGTGAAGGAGATTCACGTCGCGAACAACCGCGTGACGAGCGTCACCGTCGAGAATGCCCAAGGCGAACGCCGGGAGGTTCCCTGCGACTACCTGCTCTCGTCGCTTCCCCTCAAAGAGCTCGTGCAATCGATTCGGGGCATCGAGGTGCCCGACGAGGTGAAACGCATTGCCGGCGACCTGCCCTACCGCGACTTCATCACCGTGGGACTGCTCATGAAACGCCTCTCCATCGACAACCAGACCCGCATCAAGACCTTTGCCAACCGCATTCCCGACACCTGGATCTACATTCAGGAGCGCGACGTACGCATCGGTCGTCTGCAACTCTTCAACAACTGGTCGCCCTATCTGGTCAAGGACTACGAGAACACCATGTGGATAGGGCTCGAATACTTCTGCACCGAGGGTGACGCCTTTTGGCAAATGAACGACCGGGAGTTTATCGACATGGCGGTGGGCGAACTGGCCAAAATCGGCATCATCGACCCCGACGATGTACTCGACTCGGTGCGCATCAAGGTCAAGAAGGCCTACCCCTCCTACTTCGGCAGCTACTATGAGCTCGACCGGGTGAAGGAGTTCCTCAACGGCATCGAAAACCTGTGGTGCATCGGCCGCAACGGACAGCACCGCTACAACAACATGGACCACTCGATGATGACCGCCATGGTAGCCGTCGACCACATTGCCGCCGGCAACACCGACAAGAGCGCCGTGTGGTCGGTCAACACCGAAGAAGAATACCACGAGAGCAAATGATGAAGCCGGGTCACCTCTTCAAGCGCCTGTTCTACGGCACCACCGACCGGCTGCTCGTGCAGTTCGTGCGCTATTTCTTCGTGGGCGGCTTTGCCTTTGTCGTCGATTTCGGGCTGCTCTATATCCTCACCGAGTATGCCGGGTTGCACTACCTGCTCTCGGCCACCCTCTCGTTCATCTCGGGGTTGCTCGTCAACTACATCATCAGTTGCATTTGGGTATTCAGTACCTCGAAGTTCAAGAACCGCCTCGTCGAGTTCCTCTTCTTTGCCGCCATCGGTGTGGTAGGGCTGCTGCTCAACGACGCCCTCATCTGGCTCTTCACCGACTGCATCGGCACCCACTACATGTTCTCCAAGATAGTGGCTGCGGCCATCGTCTACCTGTGGAACTTCTTTGCCCGCAAATACCTGGTATTCAAATAAGCAAGAATCTGATACAATACAGCGAGCGCCATACCCCGGACCGGAGTATAGCGCTCTCGTCTTGTCTCCGCCCCTACCCAAAACAAAGAGGGGCATCGCCCCTGCGGGCAACACCCCTCGTGTAAAATCAGGAAAGTACATTTTTTACTTGTTAATCAGGAACCACGCATCGGTAAATTGCGGGTAACGGGCTTGCAGGGCTTCGCGAGCCTGTACGGCAGCCGGACGGTTGTCGAACGAGCAGGCTACAACACGATACCAACCCTCGGCATTCTGAGCCAATATGGCGGGATAACCGTCGTTGCGCAGACGTTCGCAAAGGCTCTGTGCATTGAGGCGTTGACGGAAACTGCCCACGATTACGTTGTACTCTTTGAGCAAAGCGTCGTTACCATCGACAGCGTTGATGCGTTCGCTACGCTCTCTCACCGGAGTACTGGACGTCGTGGTCGAGGGGGTGGTTACCACCTGTTGCTCGGCGACCGGAGTTGTAGCAGGTGCAGGTTCTTCTATCTTTTTCTCCTGTGCCTTTTCATAGGCAGCCTTATAGGCGCTTTGGCTCGACTTACACGAAGCCATACCGCCAATCAACAAAAGGGACAAGGCCCAAATCCAATTTTTTCTCATAGGACTTATAGTTGTTTAGATATTCGTTCTATTTTTCCGATTTTTACTCCGCTCCGCGAAGATAGTGCAAAAGTAACAAATAAACGGCATTGCCAAAATCAATCTTGCAAATTTACCGAGATATTTTTCCACCCGGCACCCGTCGGGAGCAAAAGCCGTGCCGGCCGGCCTCACAGCGACCCTTTGGTCGAGGGCAGCGTCGAGTCGGTCACATCGCGCTTCACGGCCATCTTCAAGGCACGGGCAAAGGCTTTGAAGATGCCTTCGATTTTGTGATGCTCGTTGGTTCCTACCGCCTCGATGTGGAGATTCATGCAGGCCGCATCGCTGAACGACTTGAAGAAATGGAGGAACATCTCGGTGGGCATGTCGCCTATCTTCTCGCGACGGAAACGGGCTTTCCACACCAGCCACGGACGTCCCCCGAAGTCGAGGGCGACCCGACACAGCGCGTCGTCCATGGGCAGGGAGAAGCCATAGCGGGCAATGCCCCGCTTGTCGCCCAAAGCCCGGGCAAAGGCCTCGCCCAACACCAGTGCCGTATCCTCGATGGTGTGGTGCTCGTCGACCTGCAAGTCGCCTGCGACATCAACCCGAAGGTCGACCCCGGCATGACGGCCCAACTGGTCGAGCATGTGGTCGAAGAAACCGAGCCCCGTGTGAATCTGGGTACGTCCCGTGCCGTCGAGGTTGAGCGACACCTCTATATCGGTCTCGGCCGTGCGACGGCTGAGCGATACGCGCCGAGTCCCGCCACAGAGAATCTGGGCCACCTGCCACCAGTCGTCGGTCACCGCCTCGCACACCGGGGCAAGTCCGGCCGCTTCGACCTCGGCCACACCGGTCGCGGCAGGAGCGAAATAGATGGCCCGGCACCCCAGGTTGGCCGCCAGCTGCACATCGGTAAGGCGGTCGCCGATGACGTAGGAGTGAGCCAGGTCGTAGTCGCCCGTGGTATAGCGGGTGAGCATGGCCGTGCCTGGCTTGCGCGTGGGTCTCTGCTCTTCGGGCAGCGAGGTGTCGATGCAGACCTCGTCGAAACGAATCCCCTCGTTAGCCAACGCCTGTATAATCTTATGCTGGGCCGGCCAAAAGGTTTCGGCCGGGAACGAAGGGGTTCCCAGGCCGTCCTGATTGGTCACCATCACCCACTCGAAATCGAGACGGGAGGCCACGTAGGCCAGGCTCTGGAAGACTCGCGGACGGAACTCCAACTTCTCCAACGAGTCGAGTTGATAATCGACGGGAGGCTCCACTACCAACGTCCCGTCGCGGTCGATAAACAGTACTCTTTTCATTTTTCCCGGTTTTGATTATAGCGGCACAGCGCCTCCCACAAACTATCCATCTCGTCGGCCCGTCCGACGGTGATGCGCAGACAGTCGTCACACAGGGTCACCGACGAGCGGTTGCGCACCACGATACCCGCATCGACCAGCCAGTTGTAGAGGGCTGTGGCATCTTCGACACGCACCAGCACAAAGTTGGCCTCGCTGGGGTAGACCCGACGTACCACAGGCAACGTGGAGAGCCGCTCCACCAGGCGGCTGCGCTCGGCCAACGTCTCTTCCACCCATCGGCACACCTCATCGGCCCGGTCGAGCAGGCTGAGGGCATAACGCTGCGCCGGTCCGCTGATGTTATAGGGATACTTCACCTTGTTATAATAGTCGATGAGCTGCGGCGAGGCAAAGGCCATGCCCAGCCGCACCCCGGCACTGCCCCACGCCTTCGAGAAGGTTTGCAGCACGACCAGATTGGGAAACTCGTCCAAACGGGTAAGCCAGGAGGGGTGCGACGAGAAATCGATATAGGCCTCGTCGATGACCACAATACCGTCGAAGCCGGTCAAGAGCCGCTCGATGTCGGCCTCGGGGAAGACATTGCCGGTAGGGTTGTTGGGCGAACAGAGAAAGAGCAGACGGCTCTCCCTGTCGGCCGCACGCAACAGGGCCTCGACCGGGAGCGAGAAATCGGCCTGCAAAGGGACCTCGCGATATTCCACCCCGTTGATGTCGGCACACACCCGATACATGCCGTAGGTGGGAGTAAAGGCGATGGCATTGCTCTTGCCAGGCTCGCAGAAGATGCGGTAGAGCAGGTCAATGGCCTCGTCGCTGCCCACCCCGAGGAAAATCTGATCGGGCCGCACTCCCCGCTGTTCGGCCAACCGGTGTTTCACCGCCCACTGCAAAGGGTCGGGGTAGCGGTTATAGGGTTCGTTAAAGGGACTCTCATTGGCATCGAGCCACACCGAGGCCTCGCCCGAGAACTCGTTCCGGGCCGAGGAGTAGGGTTTCAGCCGCCGGATATTGGGGCGTACCCACTGTTCTATCTGTTTTTGAGTCTTCATCGTTGTCTCCTTTTACTTATCGAGGTTTTGCAGCCGCACGGCAACGGCCCGGCGGTGAGCGTCGAGCTGCTCGGCGGAAGCCATCGTTTCGATGACCGGTCCGAGGTTTTTCAGCCCCTCGGGCGAAATATGCTGGAAGGTTATCTTGCGGGTAAAGCTGTCGAGGTTGACGCCGCTGTATGCCCGGGCATATCCGCTCGTAGGCAGGGTGTGGTTGGTACCCGAGGCGTAATCGCCGGCACTCTCGGGGGTATAATAGCCCAGAAAGACCGACCCGGCGTTGACCACCCCTTCGGCCCACGCCTCGGCATCGGCCCGGTGCACAATCAGGTGCTCGGGCGCATAGGCGTTGACCAGGGCCAACTGCTCGGCTTCGTCGTCGAGACAGACAATCGAGCTGTGGGAGAGCGACTGCTCCACCAGTTCACGACGGGGCAAACAGGCCACCTGACGCTCAATCTCGGCCGGCAGACGGTCGGCCAGCTCCCGGCAGGCCGTCACCAGAATCGACTGGCTGTCGGACCCATGTTCGGCCTGCGAAAGGAAATCGGCCGCCAGAAAACGCGGGTCGGCACCGGCATCGGCCACAATCATCACCTCCGACGGTCCCGCAGGCATGTCGATCGCCACACCCCGGGTCTGCACCTGTTGCTTGGCCGCCATGACATAGCGGTTGCCCGGCCCGAAGATTTTCCCCACGGCCGGCACGCTCGCCGTACCGAAGGCCATGGCCCCGATGGCCTGCACGCCACCCAGTTTGAAGATACGGTCCACCCCCGTTTCACGGGCGGCATACAAGATGACCGGAGCTATCGTGCCGTCGCGTCCCGGCGGAGTACACATCACCACCTCGCGACAACCGGCCAGCCGGGCGGGGATTGCCAGCATCAGCACCGTCGAAAAGAGCGGAGCCGTCCCCCCCGGCACATAAAGCCCCACCCGCTCGATACCCACGGCCTTCTGCCAGCACCACACCCCGGGCGAGGTCTCGACCCGGCGGCTCTCGATGGCCTGCGAGGCGTGAAACTTGCGGATATTGGCGATGGCCTGTGCAATGGCTCTCTTCAACTCGTCGGGGACAACGGCGGCTGCCGCCTCGATTTCGGCGGAAGTCACCTGCAAAGAGGCCAACTCCACCCCGTCGAACTGCCGTTCATACCGTCTCAACGCTTCGTCACCCTCTGCACGCACCGCTTCCAAAATCTCGGTTACCGAGCGCGGCAAGGCACTCAAATCGACCCGCGGCCGGGACAGGATTTCGCCCCACGCTTCGCGCCGCGGATTGGTATATACTCTTACTGCCATACTACAATATCATCTTTTCAATGTCGAGCACCACGATGCCTTCGGCACCTGCGGCCTTCAACCGGTTAATTATCTCCCAAAAACGTTTCTCGTCGAGCACCGTGTGCACCGAACACCAGGCGGGGTCGGCCAGCGGCATGACCGTGGGGCTCTTGATACCCGGCAACACGGCCAGCACATCATCGAGTTTGGTCTGCGGCACATTCATCAGAATGTATTTCTTGTCGTCGGCCGCCTGTACCGACTCAAACCGGAAAATCAGTTCGTCGAGAATCTCCTGTTTTTCGCCCGACAGCGAGTCGGTACCGATGAGTACCGCCTCCGACTCCACCACCTGTTCCACCTCTTTCAACCGGTTGCTCACCAGCGTACTGCCCGAGCTCACGATGTCGAAGATAGCATCGGCCAACCGGATACCCGGTGCAATCTCGACCGAGCCGGTAATGACGTGGATATCGGCTTCAATGCCGTTGCGGTGCAGGTAATCGGACAGGATTCCGGGATAGGAGGTGGCAATCTTCTTCCCCGTGAACCAGTCACGACCCGGATAATCGATATCCTGCGGTATGGCCAGCGACAGGCGGCACCGCCCGAATCCCAGCTTTTTAAGCACCCCCACCGGGCAACGCTTTTCCAACACCTCGTTCAACCCCACGATGCCTACATCGGCCACGCCCGACGCCACCGACTCGGGTATGTCGTCGTCTCGCAGGAACAACACCTCGACCGGAAAATTCCGGGCCGGGACCAACAGGGTTCTCTTACCGCCCGGCAACTTGATGCCGGACTCTTCCAACAAGGCCATCGACTCATCATAGAGCCGACCTTTCGACTGAATGGCAATTCTCAACATAACAGCCTCTCTCTTTTTTTAATCGTCCTCAAATAAAAAAGGCTTGCCGCGTAACGGTAAGCCTACAATATATTTCCCATGCGATTCTTATATGCGCCACTCACCGTACTCCTCCGTAAGGAATATGCAAATGATGGTGATGCAGAGACAAAAACAACATAAGGTCTAATTATAATTCTCGACAAATATAGTATATTAAAATCGAAAAACAAACTTTTTGCCTGTTTTTTCTTTCAATTATCTATCCCAAGTGGGCTACTCGGCAGTCCCGGTCACCCCTGTGCGACAGCTTCACAGAAAGAGGGAAACCAGGCCATAGATACCGGCGGCCAACAGGGCACTCACCGGTATGGTGAGAATCCAGGCCACCCACAGGTCTTTCGTCACGCCCCAGCGCACGGCCGACAACCGTTTGGTGGCTCCCACGCCGATGATGGCACCCGTAATGGTGTGGGTGGTACTCACCGGGATTTTCAGGAACTCGGTCAGATAGAGGGTAAAGGCTCCCGCCGTCTCGGCCACAACGCCTTCGAGCGGAGTCACCTTGGTAATCTTCGTACCCATCGTCTTGACAATCTTCCAACCGCCCGACATCGTGCCCAGCGAGATGGCCGTGAAGCAGGCAAAGGCTACCCAGTCGGGCAGGTCGGCAATGCTGTTGATACCGGCTCCCAGCCCCATGGAGTGGGCGGCAATGAGCGCGGCGGCGATGATACCCATCACCTTCTGCGAGTCGTTCAGGCCGTGGCCTATGCTGAACATCGCCGACGATACCAGCTGCAACCGCTTGAACCACATCTCGGCCCTGTGCGGCTGTGCCCGTCGGCAGATATAGAGCACCAGTATCGTGAAGCCGAAGGCTACCACCATACCGATGAACGGTGCCAGAAAGATGAAGGCGGCTATTTTGAGAATGATATTGAGCTGTATCGCGCCGAAACCGCTTGCCATGATGGCCGCCCCGGCAAACCCGCCGATAAGCGTGTGCGACGAGGACGAGGGGATTCCCTTCCACCAGGTAAAGAGATTCCAGATGATGGCGGCAATGATTCCCGACAAGATGATGGGCAGCGTGATGAACTCCTCGACCACCGTCTTGGAAACGGTGTTGGCAATACCGAAGCCTCCTATGATATACTTGGCAATGAAAAAGGCGACAAAGTTGAAGACAGCAGCCCACAAGACCGCCTGAAAGGGGGTAAGCACCTTGGTCGACACAATGGTCGCAATCGAATTGGCGGCATCGTGAAAGCCGTTGATAAAGTCGAACAGCAGCGCCAGTATAATGATAATTACGAGCAACTCCATCTCACCACCGGGTTAGGCATATTTCACAATCAACGTTCGCAACACCTTGCCCACGTGCTCGGCCGAGTCGGTGGTCTTTTCGAGAATCTGCATGATCTCCTTGATTTTGATAATCTCGATACAATCTTTCTCCTCCTCGAAGAGCCGTTTGATAAAGTGCTCATACACGTCGTCGGCCTGGTTCTCGATGTCGTGCAGACGGGTGCAATACTCGCGCAACCGGGTGGGGTTCTTGCGGAAGCGTTCGAGCTCGTCCATCGCCTTGCAGATGCAATCGGCCTCCTGTTGCACCAGCAGACTCAACTCCTTGCCGCTCTCGCCGATGGGACGGGGCTTGTAGATGGAGATACGTTTGGCACAACTGTTTATACCGTCGATGACATCGTCCATGTGCGAAGCCAGCGCCTGAATATCCTCCCGGTCGAAGGGGGTGATGAAGGTGGTGCCCAACTCGTCGAAGATGCGGTGGGCCAGACGGTCGCCCTCGCGCTCCAAGTCCTTGATGCGTTTGTAGTATGAATCACGTTCGTCGGCCCGGTCGTAGTTCATGCTCTCGACCAGTACGGCCGACGAGGAGACCAACACCTCGGACAACTGTTTCAACAAGGGGAAAAACTTGGGCTCTTTGGGAGTAAACCGGCTAAAAAAGGAATTTTTCATCGTCTTATCGTATAATATTGAATACTGTCGCTTCAAAAGGGCTGTCGGTCCGCCCCCTTTGGGGGGCAGAGCGAGGGCGATAACTCGCTGTATGCTTTGCCTGTGACAAAGATAGGCCGCAGCGTATGAATATCATATTACATTTGTTTTAAATTCTTTCACTACTCGGAATTTTTTTCACGAGCTCACTTTCTCAAAAGATTGTCTTACCTTTGTTTCCCAACCGCTTTACATCGACCCATGAGCCACCCGATTGTCATCGAACCGACTGCCGATGGAGTGCCTACCCTCTACCGCCCCGACCTCGACGAGCATTACCACTCGACCAAGGGGGCGCTGACCGAGGCGCGCCACGTCTATATCGACATGGCCCTGCGGGCGCGGAGGAAAAGCGAAATCAATCTGCTCGAAGTGGGGTTCGGCACCGGCCTGAACGCCTGGCTCACCCTGCTCGAAGCGCAACAAACGAGGTGGCACATACGCTACACGGCCTTCGAGCTCTACCCGCTCGCACCCGAACTGGCTGCCCAGCTCGACTACCCCGACCGCATCGATCCCTCCATGGCTCCTACCTTTGCCCGGCTGCACCGTTGCGAATGGGAGCGACCGGTCGAGATTACTCCGAATTTCACGCTGCTCAAACGCCATGCCGACCTCACCTGTACTCCGGTCGAGGGTCTATACGATGTGGTCTACTTCGACGCATTTGCCCCCGAGAAACAGCCCGAGCTGTGGAGCGAAGCTCTCTTCCGTCACCTCTACGACCACCTGGCACCCGGCGGCATTCTCACCACCTATTGTGCCAAGGGCGAAATCAGGCGACGGCTGCAAGCCATCGGCTTCACGGTCGAGCGGCTGCCCGGTCCGCCTCACGGCAAACGGGAGATTCTGCGAGCCTCCAAGGCGGCCGAAGCTACCCGTAGATAGCCTCGGCAATCGACACGTTCAACTCGTGCCCCACTCCTACCCGCTGCAACAACAGGTAGTAATAGTCGTCGGTCTCGCCAAACGAGGTGACCGTGAGCCCCACCCGGGCAAACTGTGCAGCCTGCTCGGCCGCCGGCAACAACTGGCGTGAAAAGACCCGCGAGAGCAACCGCTCATGTATCTGGTTCAGGTGCTTCCGCCCCTGCGTGTGGGCGATGAGCAGGCGACCTCCGCAACAGAGGTTGTCGGTTACCAGCCGGACTATCGTGTCGACCGGGTAGCGAAAGTGGGGGAAGACCGAATAGAGCACGATGGCATCGAAGCGCCCGGCCAAACGGTCGCGCTCCACGTCGGCCTGAATGAAATGTACCCCCTCGCCCGCATAGCGCCACGAGGCCTCGCGCAACATCTTCTCCGAACTGTCTACCGCCACGATGGGTGTATAGGGGCCCACCCGCTCGCGGATAAAGGGTATCATCACTCCCGTGCCCGTACCCACATCGAGTACCTTTTCGCCTTCCGACAAATGCAGTATCGACAGGATATTCCCGAGCCTGTCGGCATCGGGTCGGCTGGTGCGGTCCCACACGCCGGCCATTTCGTCGAAGAAATTCATATCGCCTCCTTTCTTTCAAGGCACCCGCACAGGAAGCCGCACCACGCATCGAGCCCCGTGCCTTGTGTGGCCGAGGTCTCGAAGAAACGAATATCGGGATTGATTTTCAAGGCATTCTCCTTCAACCGGTCGAGACGGCTGTCGACATAGGGCAGCAAGTCGGTCTTGTTGACGACACAGACGTCGGCCCCCGCAAACATGTAGGGATACTTCAACGGTTTGTCGTCGCCCTCGGTCACACTCAACACCACCACCCGCAGATGCTCGCCCAGGTCGAACATGGCGGGACACACCAGGTTGCCCACATTCTCGATAAAGAGCAGCGAATCGTTCACCGACAACTCGTCGGCAGCCGCAGCCACCATGCGGGCGTCGAGATGACAACCGTTGTGGGTATTGATTTGCACGGCAGGTACGCCCAGCCGTCTGATGCGCCCGGCATCGTGATCGGTGTGCTGGTCACCCTCAATGACGGCCACCCGGCGGAATCCCTGCCCGCCCAGATACACGATGGTCTGCTCGAGCAGGGTTGTCTTGCCCGACCCCGGCGAACTGACCAGGTTGATGGCAATGCAACCCGCCGCACTCCAACGGTCGCGATTCTCACGGGCCACCCGATTGTTGTCACTCAAAATATCCTGCTCTACGGCAATATCGACCGCCGTGTCGTGCGTGTGAGGCAGACCCCGACGGTGCATCTCTTCGTGGCTCATCTCCCGATTGCCACAACCACAAGTGCTACACATAGTTCTTTTATGATTTTGTTTTATGATTTTGTTACGGTTTATCTTCATCGGTCTCGACCGTTAGCGACGCAAGCCGAAACTCCTGCCCCGCCACCAGCCGCGTGGCATGGCTGCCGCACTGCGGGCAAGGCATATAGAGCGAGGTCGGCTCAAAACAGGTGCCGCAGAGGGTGCAGCGTGCCCGAGGTGTCACCCGGGTAAGGGATACCCGTGCTCCGGCATAGGCGCTGCGGTCGAGAACCATCTGCAACGAAAAGGCAAACGCCTCACTATCGACGCCCGACAACTCACCCACCGTCACCTCGACGCTCCGAAGGGTACCGGCTCCATGCCGGTGCATTTCGCAGCCGACCAGCTCCACCACACTACAAGCCAACGACAATTCGTGCATCTCACCTACCTCCCTTCTTTCCCCCCCGCTCTTCGAGCCAGGCGGCGGCAACAGCCATCTGCCCCACGGCGATGCCGGCATCGTTACAGGGAACGACGGCAGGCAGGTAGGGTTGCAGCCCGGCTTGGCGCAGCAGGTTCATCAAACGGTCGACCAACCGCTTATTCTGCAACACGCCCCCCGAGAGAACCACGCGCGACAGTTTCTGTTGCGCAGCCTGACGCACCACCTCGGCACACCACATGGCGGCAAAGGTCGCATGAAAAGCTCCGGCAATCTCGTTGCGGGGAACTCCCCGGTTCAACTCGTCGACCACGGCCATCACCAACCACGAAATATCGAGAGGATTGTCGGGATTGAAAGGATAGAGCCGCTCTGCCGACCCTTCGGCCAGCTGTTCCAGCTTCTGCGGAGCCTCGGCCTGATAGCGATTGAAATCGGCCACCCCCAGCAACGAAGCCATGGCATCGAAGAGTCGCCCCGCCCCCGAACTCAACGGGGTGTTGACCCGGCGGTCTATCATGCGGCACACCAGCCTGATGCGGTCGGTACCAATCCGCTCCACAAAATCGTGGGGCAACGGCATCGACTCGCCATAGAGCGAATAAAGCAGCGAGACGGCCATGCGCCACGGCTCACGGGCCGCCACATCGCCCCCCGGCATGGGCAGATAGGGTTGATGCGACAACCGGGTGTACCGGCTGCGCGAACAGCGCAACAGCTCCCCACCCCATATCGTGCAATCATCGCCATACCCCGTGCCGTCGAGACACAGGGCCAGCACCTCGCCCGCCAGGTCATACTCGGCCATCACCGCCGCGGCATGGGCGTGATGATGCTGCACCCGATAGAGTGGAAGCTGGTGCTCGGCGGCATAACGCTCGCCCCACACCGTAGCCGCATAGTCGGGGTGCAGGTCGCACACCACACAGCGAGGTTGGAAGCGGAAGATGCGGGCAAAGTGCGAAAAAGACTCCTCGAAGAAACCAAGGTTTCCGCGACGGGACAACTCGCCCACATACTGGCTCAACAGAATATCGTCGTGTTTTCCCACGGCAAAGCTCGACACCTGCTCGGCTCCCACGGCCACGATGCCCTCGGTGGGTTGCAGGTTGTGCAGCGGCTCGGGGGTATAGCCCCGGGCCCGACGCACGGGTCGGCACAGGCCGTCGTATTCGCACACGACCGAGTCGTCTACCCGGTTGTAAATCTCGCGGTTGTACGACACCACCAGATCGACCTGCGGGTCGAAAAGGTCGTGCGCCTCGCCGTCGGCAATGACGATGGGATTGCCGCTGCGATTGCCGCTGGTCACCACGACGCGCCGCAGCGACGGAGCCGCCTCGAACAGGTCGTAGTGTATCGCCATATAGGGCAGCAGAACTCCCAGCGAATGATAACCGTCGTTGAGCCAGCGGGCATGACGGGCGCGCTCGTGCGACAGCACGATGGGACGGCGCCACGAGGTCAGGGCCCGGCGTTCCTCGTCGGTCAGGTCCAGGTCGGACGCGGCAGTTGCCTCATCGCGATACATCACGGCCAAAGGTTTGGCATACCGTCCTTTCACCTCCCGCAGCCGGGTCACCGCCTGCTCGTTGTCGGCATCGCACAGCAGGTTGTAGCCGCCCATACTTTTCAGGGCCACCACGCCCCCGCCCGTCAGCGCCGAGGCAATGCGGTTCACGATGTGCCGGTAGTCGTGTTCCCGGACTCCGGCCGAATCGCGCAACGCATAGGCCGGGCCGCAACGGTTGCAGGCAATAGGCTGAGCATGAAACCGGCGGTCGGTCACATCGGTATATTCGCTGCGGCAGGTATCGCACAGGGCAAAGCCGCTCATGGTCGTTACCGCCCGGTCGTAGGGCAACGCCTGTATAATGGTGAAGCGGGGTCCGCAGTGAGTACAGTTGATGAAGGGATAGTCCTTGCGGTGAGGCTGCCGCCGACGGTCTTGCAGGCACTCGGGACAGATGGCGATATCGGGACTGACGCGGGTGATTTCGTCGCCGTCGCTGCGGCTGGAAGCAATCTCGAACCGGTCGTAGGTACAGGTCGCCGGATACGCCTCGACATCGATACGCTCGATGGTGGCGACAGCCGGAGCCACGAGCGGCAGGGCCTGTACGAATTGATTCTTCTCCTCGTCGGTCGCCTGCAACACGACGAGCACCCCGTCGTTGCTGTTTTCTACATAACCGTGCAACCCCATGTCGGTGGCCAGTCGATATACACAGGGACGGAATCCCACACCCTGCACAAGCCCCCTGACATGTATGTGATAGTGATTCATCTGCAAACGTTTTTTTCAGATTTCTTTCTAAACAATCCAAGGCCGACGGTTGTTCAGAGGGTATATGTAAAAAACCGAAAACTCATGTGCCTGGCTATTCCCGGAAAAATCATCGCCATCGACGACACGGCGCCCCTGCGTATGGCGACCGTCGACTTCGGCGGCGTGTACAAATCTATCTGCATTCAATACTCCGACGCCTCGATGGGCGACTTTATTCTGGCTCACGCCGGTATGGCCATCGCCCGGCTCGACCGGGAAGAGGCCGAAGCGACGCTGGCCGATTTCGACCGGTTGGCTCACTACCTGATTCCCGACGACCATGTGGTATGACCAGCCTTTCCGGGAAACCGGCCACCTCACGGCCCTGCTCCGGGCAATCCGGCAGGAGGCCACCCGCCCCATACGCATCATGGAGGTATGTGGCGGCCAGACCTACGCCCTGTCGCGCTACCGAATCGAGGAGCTGCTGCCCGACACCGTGCAGATGATTCACGGCCCGGGCTGCCCCGTGTGCGTCACCCCCGCCGAGACCGTCGACCAGGCTCTCGCAATAGCCCGATTGCCCGGCACGACTCTCTGCTCGTTCGGCGACATGATACGGGTACCGGGTAGCGAAGGGCAGAGCCTGCAACACCTGCGCACCGAGGGATATGACATTCGCATCGTCTATTCGCCGCTCGACGCGCTGGACATAGCCCGGGAGAACCTCCGCCGGCAGGTGGTCTTCTTCGCCATCGGCTTCGAGACCACCACCCCGCTCTACACCCTGCTGCTGAGCCGGGCCGTGGCCGAACGTCTGAAAAATCTCTCCCTGCTCACCTCGCTCTTCACCCTACCGGCCGCTATCCGGTTCCTTACCCGCGATCCCGAATGCCACACCGATGCGCTGCTCGCCGCCGGACACGTCTGCTCGATTACCGGCATCGACGAGTACCGCCAACTGGCCCGGCAAACCCGGCGACCCATCGCCGTCACGGGGTTCGAGCCGGCCGACCTGCTCTATGGTATCTACCGCGTGATACAGCTCCACACCCGGGGAGAAGCGCGGGTCGTCAACGCTTACGCCCGGGCCGTCCCTCCGCAGGGGAACGAAAAGGCCCGCCGCGAAACAGCCCGGTTCTTCACCCCCTGCGACGCCCGTTGGCGGGGGCTGGGCACCATTCCCGGCAGCGGGTTGAAACTGCGGCCCGCCTATGAACAATATGAAGCCCGAAACCGTTTTCACTGTGCGGTAAGCCTCCACGGCGACACCACCTCCTGCCGGGCCGGAGAGATTATGAAGGGGAAGATTTCGCCCCGCGAATGCCCCCTCTTCGGCCGCCGCTGTACCCCCGACACCCCGATGGGGCCCTCGATGGTCTCGGCCGAAGGGGCTTGTGCCGCATTCTACCGCTATCAAACGACTTAAAAAACTGGAACGAAAATGAACATACCCGATTGCCCGCTGCCCACACAGCCGACCGACTGCATCACCCTCGCCCACGGCGGGGGCGGCCGCATGACCAACCGCCTCATCGAGAGCGTCTTCTACCCGGCCTTTGCCAACCAATGGCTCGAACAGGCGCACGACGGAGCCACCCTGCCGATGCCCCATTCGCGCCTCGCCTTCACGACCGACTCGTTTGTAGTCTCGCCGCTCTTCTTCCCCGGCGGCAACATCGGCGACCTGGCCGTGAACGGTACCGTGAACGACCTGCTATGCTGCGGGGCGACACCGCTCTACCTCTCGGCCGCCTTCATTCTGGAAGAGGGGCTACCCCTCGACACCCTGCGGCAAGTGGTGCAGGCCATGCGCGAAGCAGCCTCCCGGGCGGGCGTGTCGATTGTGACCGGCGACACCAAGGTGGTGGAGCACGGCAAATGCGACGGGCTCTACATCAACACCTCGGGCATCGGCCTCGTACCCGGCAACATCGAGATAGGTCTGCACCGGGTACAGAAGGGCGACGCCGTAATCGTAACCGGCCCGATAGGCAACCACGGGGTGTCGATACTCTCCACCCGCGAAGGGCTGAATTTCGAGACAACCATCGAGAGCGACACCGCCGCCCTGACCCACATCGTATCAAACCTGCTGGCCGGTGTCCCCGACGTGCACATGCTGCGCGACCCTACCCGGGGCGGCCTGTCGAGTACGCTCAACGAGATTGCCGAGGGAGCCGGTGTCACCATCACCCTCGACGAACAGTCACTCCCCATCGAGCCACCGGTGCGTGCCGCCTGCGACCTGCTAGGGCTCGACTCGCTCTACATAGCCAACGAGGGTATCCTGCTCATCTTCCTGCCCGACGAATATGCCGAACAGGCTCTGCACATCATTCGCAACGATCCGCACGGGAAGGGGGCCCGCCTCATCGGCCACGTGACCGACGACCGCCGCCCCGAGGTGCTTCTGGAACTGGCCCTGGGACAGACCCGCGTGCTCGATATGCTGAGCGGCGAACAACTGCCGCGCATTTGTTGAACCTATCAAACGCCTATCCATCATGGAAAAAGAGAAGACATTCTACCAGGAACTGAAAGCCAAGGGATACACCCGCCGCCAGTTTCTCAAATTCTGCGGCATCATGGGGGCCATGCTGGGACTGCAACAGAGCGGCCTGGCCCAGGTGGTAAACGCCCTGCAATCCAAGCCCCGCAAACCGGTACTGTGGTTTCACTTTCAGGAGTGTACCTGTTGCAGCGAGTCGTTCCTGCGGTCGTCGCACCCGCTCGTGGGACAGATTCTGCTCGAAATGATTTCGCTCGACTACTCCGACACGCTCATGGCGGCCAGCGGATTCCAGGCCGAGGAGGTGCGCGAGCGCTCCATGAAGGCCAACTGGGGCAAGTACATCATGATTGTCGAAGGCTCCATTCCCCTGGGCAATCCGGGCTACTGCACCATTGCCGGACAGTCGGCCCGACAGATATTCGACGAAGCGGCCCGGGGAGCAAGCGCCATCATCGCCTGGGGCAACTGTGCCTCGTCGGGGTGCGTGCAGGGAGCCTACCCCAACCCCACCGATGCGAAACCCGTGCATAAAGTCATCTCGGGCAAACCGGTCATCAACGTGCAGGGCTGTCCGCCCATCGCCGACGTCATGGCCGGGGTCATCACCTACATACTCACCTTCGACCGCCTGCCCGAACTCGACGCCATGGGCCGTCCCGTCACCTTCTACGGTCGCCGCATTCACGACACCTGCTACCGCCGGCCGGCCTTCGATGCCGGGCTTTTTGTCGAGGCCTTCGACGATGAGAATGCCAAGAAGGGGTATTGCCTCTACAAGATGGGCTGCAAGGGCCCCAACACCTTCAACTCGTGCGCCGTCATCAAATGGAACGAGGGGGTGAGCTACCCCATACAGTCGGGACACGGCTGCATCGGCTGTGCCGAACCCGGTTTTTGGGACGCCGAACCGCTGTATCACCACCTGCCCGACGTACGCGGATTCGGTATCGAAGCCACTGCCGACCAGATAGGTCTGGGGCTCACCGCCGTGGCAGCGACGGGAGTAGCCGCCCACGCCATCGTAACCAATATCCAGAAACGCAAGCTCATCAAGAACCAGCTCGACAACGACGAGCCCAACCGCGAAGCCTTTGCCGCCGACGAGCGCCACATCGAGCAACAGGAGAAGCGGCTCGACCACGAAGCGCATCGACTGGAACAAGAGAAAGACTAACCGATAAAACTATCCCATCATGACCAAACGAATTGTTGTAGACCCCATCACCCGAATCGAAGGCCACCTGCGCATCGAGGCCGACATCGACGACGGCATCATTACCGACGCTTTCAGCTCGGGTACCATGATACGCGGCATCGAAATCATCGTCAAGGACCGCGACCCCCGCGACGTGTGGGCCTATGTGGGCCGGGTGTGCGGCGTATGCACCTCGATACACTCGCTCTGTTCGGTGCGGGCGGTCGAGAATGCCCTCGGCATCGTAGTCCCGCCCAATGCCGAGCAGGTGCGCAACCTCATGCAGTCGGCCGTGACCATACAGGACCACGTGACCCACTTCTACCAGTTGCAGGCCCTCGACTGGGTCGATGTGATGTCGGCCCTGAAAGCCGACCCCCGCAAGGCGGCCGAGGTGGCCCAAAGCCTATCGGACTGGCCCAAGAACTCCATCGGATACTTTGTCGAGATACAGGAGAAGGTACAGAACTTCATCGAGACAAGCCGGTTCAGCATCTTCTCCAACGGCTATTGGGGGCACCCCGCCTACAAACTGCCGCCCGAGGTCAACCTCGTGGCGCTGGCCCACTACCTCGAAGCGCTCGACGTGCAGAAGGAGATGGTGAAAATCCAGACCATCTTCGGCGGGAAGAACCCGCACCCCAATTTTCTGGTGGGCGGCATGGCCTGCGCCATCAACATCAACGACCCCAACGCCCTCAACATGGAGCGGCTCAACTACGTGGCCCAGATTATCGAGCGCACGCAGACCTTCGTGCAACAGGTCTATCTGCCCGATGTGGTGGCCATTCTCTCCTATTACCCCGAGTGGACCCGCATCGGTGGCGGCCTGCGCAACTACATCGCCTACGGCGACTATCCCACGGGTCACTACGGCGAACTGTCGACCTACAAGAGTCCGCGGGGCATCGTCGTCGACCGCGACCTGTCACGGGTCATCGAGTTCGATCCGTGGGCCATGGACGGACTGCTCGAATTTGTCAACAACTCGTGGTACTCCTACACGCAGGGCAAGGAGGTGGGACTGCACCCCTCGGTAGGCGAGACCCGTCTCGACTACACGGGAGCCACACCCCCCTACGAATACCTCGACCGGGACCAACCGTACAGCTGGATCAAGACACCCCGCTACAAAGGTATGCCCATGGAGACGGGACCGCTGGCCCGCAACATCGTGGCCCACGCCTGCGGCGACGAAACCTACCGGTCCATCACCCGGCGATGCCTCGACCAGCTGGGAGTCGGCTACGAGGCGATGTACTCCACCGCCGGGCGCACCCTGGCCCGGGCCATCGAGGCCAGTCTGCTGGCCGACTGGCAGACCGACTTCTACACCGCCCTGCTGCGCAACATCAAGCTCGGCGACTACCGCATGTTCAACGGTACCAAGTGGGAACCCGACACCTGGCCCGAGTCGGCTCAGGGGGTGGGCCTCACCGAGGCTCCCCGCGGCTCGCTGGCCCACTATGTGAACATCGAGAAGGGCAAGGTGGCCAACTATCAGATGATTGTCCCCACCACCTGGAATGCCTCGCCCCGCGACACCCGGGGCGAGCGGTCGGCCTTCGAGGCCTCCCTCGTCGGTACCCCCGTCGCCGACCCGCAGACCCCGCTCGAAATCATTCGCACCATACACTCGTTCGACCCCTGCATGGCCTGTGCCGTACACCTCTACGACGAGAAGGGCGAGCACATACATCGCTGCGAAATGATATAAACCGACCAACCCTCAAAAAAAGAAACGTCATGATAAGCCGCCGAAAATCCTTACGCGAGGTCTATGTATGGGAGCTGCCCGTGCGCATCTTCCACTGGGCCAATGCCCTATCCATCGTCGTGCTGTGCGTGACCGGCTACCTCATCGGCAACCCGCCGGCCATACAGCATGCCACACCGCCCGAGGCCAACTACTGGTTCGGCTGGGTGCGGTTTATCCACTTTGTCGCCGCCTTTGTCTTTATCCTCAACTTCCTGGTGCGGCTCTACTGGGCCTTCGCCGGCAACTCGTTCGCCCGCTGGAACAACTACCTGCCGCTCACCCGGCGGCAGTGGCGGGGCATCTACGACACCACCCGGGTCGACGTGCTGTTACTCTCGCCCAACCCCGTCTACGACATCGGACACAACAGTCTGGCCGCCTTCACCTACTTCGGGGTATTCCTGCTCTTCCTCGTGCAGACCTTCACGGGCATGGCCATGTTCTGCGTATCGACCGACAACGTGATGGAGCCCTTCTTCTCGTGGCTGCTGCAAATGTGTGGCGGCTTTTTCGTGGTGCGGCAGATACACCACATCGCCATGTGGGCCTTTATCCTCTTCTCCATCGCCCACATCTATCTGGTGTTCTACCACGACTACATCGAGCGCAACGGTGTAGCCTCGTCGATTATCGGCGGGTGGAAGTTCGTGCGGGAAGACCTGGCCGAAGCCTATGAAACCGAACAACAGCAGCAACAACAGATTCACCGACAAAAAGACGAAATAGCCCATGAAACGAAACGAAAATAGCCCCATCGCCGCCAACCCGGCCACCGACCCCATTCTCGTGCTGGGCATAGGCAACCTCGTGCTCAACGACGAGGGGATAGGCATACACATTGCGCACACCCTCAGCCAGATGGAGATACCCCGAGGCGTCGACGTGCTCGACGGGGGGACGGGGGGACTGGCGCTGTTGGAGACCTTGCAAAGCTATCCCCGGGTAATCCTTGTCGACGCGGCTCTCGACAACCGCCCGGCCGGAACCATTCGCCGCCTCTCGCCCCGATACTCCCGCGACTACCCGCCGTTGCTGAGTGCCCACGAGATAGGGCTGAAAGAGATGATCGACGCCATGCTTCTGCTGGGGCAGGCTCCGCAAATCGAACTGCTGGCCGTGAGCGTGCGCAACTGCCACCGACTGGGCATGCACCTGTCTCCCGAAATCCGGCGGGCCATACCGCAAATCCTGCAACTGATCTTCGAGATAATCAAGGACCTGAGACACGGCCGCTATCCGATACGTATCGAGTAGGCCACCCAGCCCTCACGGCAACACAAAAATATCACACCTCCCGGGAGCAAAAAGCGGAAGAAAATTTGTAATTTGGCTCCCCGAATAAAAACCCCTCAATTCATCACACGCTATGAAAACCTATCGTGCTATTCTGCTCCTTTTCGCCTTGCTCCTGACCGCATCGCTCCATGCCCAAAACGACACCCTCAGAATACTCGCCATCGGCAACAGCTTTGCCGACGACGGCATCGAATACCTCGACGAGGTAGCCCGCTCGGCCGGAAAACACATTGTTGTGGCCAACACCTACATAGGCGGCTGCTCCATCGCACGCCACCTCGACAATGCCCGCCACAACCGGCCCGCCTATCTGTACCGCAAAAACATCGACGGGAAATATACCGAAGAACCCGACAAAACACTGCACGACGCCATTCGGGACGAAGCGTGGGACTACATCGTCTTCCAGCAGGTGAGCGACCTGGCCGGACAATACGGCACCTACTTCCCCGACCTGGCCGAACTCATGGACTACGTGCGGCCACTCGCCACCAATCCTCGCGTGCAATATGCCCTGCAACAGACCTGGGCCTATGCCCGGAACTCGACCCACCCCGGATTCTACCGCTACGGGAAAGACCAGCAAACCATGTACGACGAAGTAGTCTTTGCTTATAGTCAGGCCGCCCGACTGCAACACATCGCCATCGTCATACCCACCGGCACGGCCATACAAAATGCCCGCAGCAGCAGCCTGGGCGACACCCTGTGCCGCGACGGCTATCACCTGAACCTGACCTACGGACGCTACACCGCCGCCTGCACCTGGTTCGAGACCTTCTTCGGCGAACCGTCGACAGACATTGCCTACCGTCCCGAAGGGGTGAGCGAAGTCCAAGCCGAGATTGCCCAACAAGCCGCCCATGCCGCCATACTCTGCCCCACCGCCGTTACCGACCTGTCTCATCTGTAAATGTCAGGATTTTATGGCCGCCTGCTTCCTCCCCCCCCAAAAAATGGCCGTCTATCAATAAGATTGTGATACCTTCCCTTCCCCGGAAAGGCATTGCACAAACCTGCGAAAAGGGTGTATCCGACTCCATCGGATACACCCTTTTCAATTTCTTTTCAAAGCTTGATAAATGAACGCCCCCGATTATCAGAACCACTCTTTGAAGGCAGGGACACGGGCCTTGCTGATGATTACCTTTTCGCCGGTGGGGGGAGTGAGTTGCAGCACCATGCGCCCGCCGAACCACAGGCTGGCTCCGACCACTGCCTTGTGGGCCACGATATACTGCCGGTTGGCCCGGAAGAACTGGCGGGGATTGAGTTGTTCGGCCAGTTCGTCGAGGGTCTGCTGGAAGTCGTAGCTCCCGGCCGACTGGGTCACCGCCTTGACCGCCCCGTCGTCGATATAGAAATAACAGATTTGCTCCACACTCACCGGCACAAAGCGGTCGCCCTTCACGGGGACGAGGAAATGGGTCTTGTAGCTCTCCTCCCGTTTCAGAGCACGCATCACGGCTTGCAGGTCGACCACCGGTTGAAGGCTACCACTGCCTTCGAGCATTTTCAATTTGTCGACGGCCTTTTGCAGGTCGACGCTGCTGATGGGTTTGAGCAGATAGGCGATACTGTTTACCTGGAAGGCCTGCAAGGCATACTCGTCGTAGGCGGTGGTGAAGATGATGGGACAGGTGATGTCGACCCGGTCGAAGATGCCGAAGGCCGAACCATCGGCCAGGTGTATGTCCATGAAGACCAGCTCGGGCATGGGGTGCGTGGCAAACCACTCCAACGTACCGGCCACACTGTCGGTCTCGCCCACAATCTCAAACTCGGCCTCCACCTCTTTCATCGCGGCCTTCAAGTTGCGAAGGGCGGCCTTCTCATCTTCTATAATCAGGGTTTTCATATCAACGGCAAAGTTACTTGAAAGTTCTTTTCATTCTCTTCGATGGTGATGTCGCGCCCGAAGAGCAACCGGTAGCGTTTCGACAGGTTGGCCAGCCCGATGCAGGTACTGCTGCCGTCTGAGAGGCGGGGCTGAATGCGATTGCTCACACAGAGGAAATCGCCCTGGGCACAGATGCGTATGGTGAGGGGCTTGCGGTTGCTGATTTCGTTGTGCTTCACGGCGTTCTCGACCAGCATCTGCACGGCCATCAGCGGCACCTGGCGTTGCAGCAGCTCCTGCGGGATCTCAATCTCGAAATGCAGGTTGTCTTCATAGCGCATCTGCAACAGGTAGATGTAGGAACGCACGAAACTCATCTCTTCGCTCAGGGCCACGGTGTGCGACTGGTTGTCGTGCAGCGTGTAGCGCATGACCCGCGACAGCTCTTGCAGGTAATTCTGCGCCTTGTCGGGCGACTCCCTGATGAGCGAATAGAGGGTGTTGAGCGAGTTGAAGAGCATGTGCGGATTGAGCTGGCTCTTCAAGGCCTCGTACTGGTTGACCAGATTCTCGGTGCGCAACTGTTCGTTCTCGAGCAACATGCGCCGGCTGCGCTGATTTTGATAATAGAGGTAACAGGTGCCGGTAACGATGCAGGCTATCAAGATGTCACGCAACGGGTGCAAGTAGTGATGCAGCGTGGCCGTAATGGCCGGGACGCCGAGATGCTGATGCACATAGACAAACCCCTTCCCCAGCAGATTGCATACCACCAGCGTGACGACAAACGTCACCGCCACCCGCTTCCAACCCAACTCGGTCGTGGGCTTGGCGGGCATCATGACTTTGATGTTCAGGAGAAAGAGCAGCAACATGGAGAGATAGGTAAACAGTATCTCGTAGCTGACGTTGGCCCAGTGCACATCGGGAAAGAGGCGGCTGCCCGCCTCGGGTTCGGAAAGGGCTATGAGTTCGGGCAGGTGCATCAGGAACGCCACCAGCATGGCGATGGCGTTCAGCATCAACAGAAACCGCTTATGGAGACGAAACAACTTCATGCGATAAAGTTAGTGCTTTTTATCCGTAATCTTGGCAACCACATACATGCCGGGACGGAAATTCGTGTTTGCCTGCAAGATGCGGGCATAGACCTTGATGGAGCGATTGACGTTGTCGACCATCTGATCGACCGAGACCAGGTCGGCCGTGAACGAGGTGTCGGGCATACCGTTCACATTGAAGGTAAATCGGGTACCCGGCTGCAACTTGTCCAAATCTTTTTCGTAGGCGGTCAGCTGCAACATGGGGGCACTCTTGTCAATCACGTCGCACACGGGTTCGCCCGCAGCAAAGTACTTGCCGGCATTGATGTCCATGTTGGTCACATAGCCGTTGCGCGGAGCCCGCACATCGAGATAGGTGCGAATGCCGCTACGGGAGAGCGAGGCGGTATCGGTACCCAGCAAGGCAAGTTGGGCGGCAGCAGCCTCCATGCGGCTCTTCATCGAGAAGTAGTCGGCCTTGCTCTGTTGCAGACGTTTCAACGAAGCCGATTCGTCGGATACCAGCTTCTGCTGACGCTCATACTCCTTTTTCAGGTATTCGGTCTGGGCAGCGGCATCGAGGTAGGATTGCTGGAGCTCGATGAAGGCGGGATTGGCCAAGGTGAGAATCACCTCGCCCTTGCGCACATGCTGGCCGGGCAAGACCCGAATGTCCTGAACCGAACCGCCCATGCTCAGCGTGACGGTGACATGACTTTGCGGGGGCATTACGATAATGCCGTTGAACGAAGGCGGATTGGAGACGTTGGTGGCACCGCTCACGCCATCGACCCGGGTCATTTGCACACTGTCGCCCGAGACTTGTGCCACCGTGTCGGGGGCCCCGGCCGACTCGGTCGAGGTGCTCGACGAGTTTGAACACGATGCAGCCACCAGAGCCAGCATCAGATAAATCGCAGGTTGTTTCATCAGATTCATTGTATGGTTCATTTTCTTGAATTTTTGAGGTGAATGATTGGATTGCTGCCGGTTACTCGGTATAGAGTTCCAGTTCGAGAACGGTAATATTGTAGGCATAGACGGTCTCGATGTAGCCCCGCTGAATTTCGCGGGCAGCATTCAGACTTTGGATAAATTCGGTAATATTGGTCTCATTGGCCTGGAATTTTTTCAGCGCGCTGTTTTGCAACGCCTCGGCCTCCTTGACGGCGGCCCGCTGGTAGTAGAGCACCCGTTCGCGCTGGCGCACAAGCTGGCTCTGCAACTCGCTCACCCGGTTGGAGAGCTGGCGGCGGTTGTCGTCGGCCTGCCAGTTGGCAATCTGCAAATCGATGCGTGCCTGCTTGGCCCGGCTCTGCTGCGGGAAGAAGAGTATGGGGAAGGAGACTCCTACCATAAACGAGTTCAAACCCGAAACAGGGGCTATCTTCTGTCGCACATACCCTACCGAGAACTCGGGGAAGAAGCGGCTGCGCTCGATTTTCAACATATCCTTCTTCTCCTGCACCTGAGCGTTGAAATAGTCGAGATGGCGCGACGAGAGCGACAGGCTGGCGGCCGGCATCGCCATCACGGCCAGCGAGGTATCGGCCGGCAACAAAGGCTCGTCGCTGTAACAGGCCCAGGCAAACCGTCGCTCGGCCAGCGACAACTCCTCGGAGGCTTCGAGCCAACGGGTGTAGAGGTCGGTGGCCAAGGCGGTAATCATGTTGCGCTCGGCCAGGTCGATGTCGCCCTGCTGGTAGCGTTTCTCGCCACTGTTTCTGAGCCGCTCGGCCAAATCCTTCTGTCCGTTGTAGAGCGAATTGAGGTGGAAGGCATACTGATAGTAAGCCCATGCCCGTTTCACCTCGGCCGTTACCTCCTTCTTCACCATGTCGCGATAGCTCTCGCCCTTGCTGATTTGGGTATTGACCAAGGCATTCTTGTAGAAGGGGGTGAGCAGGGAGCCGAGCGATTGCTCGATGGAGAGCTCGTTGTCGTGACAGTCGGGGCCGTTGAGTTGTCCCCACGAGTAACTGAACGAGGTACTGCCGCCGTCCCAGACCTCACCCTTCGAGACCCGGGCCCGCTCAATCTCCGATTCGGCCATCTTCAAGCGGGGGTTGTTATTCAAAGCTATCTCGACCGCCTGGTCCATCGAAACCGTCTGCTGAGCCTGTACGGCCGGCAAGGCAAGTGCCACGAGAGCGACAGTCAGCGCAACCTTGCGCATCGAGCGGCGGCTCTTCCTACGCAAGCGACGGGCGGCCAGCATGCCTACCACCCGATAAAAGACAGGGATAATAATCAGGGTCAGCACCGTCGAGACAATCAGTCCGCCAATCACCACGGTAGCCAGCGGACGCTGTACCTCGGCACCGGCCGAGGTGGCAACAGCCATCGGCACAAAACCCAGCGAGGCCACCAGTCCGGTCAGGAAGACGGGGCGCAACAGATGCGGGCACCCCTCGGCTATGATGCGGTTGGTGCACCGGGCATATTGCGTGCGGTTGCGTATGTCGTTGAAATGGTTAATCATCAAGATACCGTTCAGCACCGCTACACCGAAGAGGGCGATGAAGCCCACACCGGCCGAGATACTGAATGGCAAGCCCCGCAGCCACAGGGCCACGATTCCGCCAATGAGCGAAAGGGGCACGGTAGAGAATACGACCAGCGAATAGGTGATGCTGTGGAAGGCAAAGAAGAGCAACAACAGAATGAGCATCAAGGCGATGGGAATAACCACCGTGAGGGTACTGATGGCATTTTGCAGGTTCTCGAACTGGCCTCCATATTCAAAGTAATAACCGGGTTTGAGTTTCACGTTCTTGTCGAGCGACTCCCGAATCTGGCTTACCACCTGCTGGATATCGGCATCGCGCACATTCACACCGATTACTACCCGACGTTTGGTGGCGTCGCGGTTGATTTGGAGCGGGCCGTTCACCAGGTCGATGCTGGCCACCTCGCTCAACGGGAGTTGAATGTTATCTTTCGTGCGGACAAAGAGCTTGTCGATGTTCAAGTCGCTCACCTTCTCCTTGTCCAGGCGCACCACGAGATCGAACCGGCGTTCGTTCTCAAAGACGACACCTGCCGTCTCGCCGGCATAAGCGGTGCGGATTACGGTATTCAGCTCCTCGATGTCAATACCGTAACGGGCTATCTTGGCCCGGTCGAAATGAATGAGCAACTGCGGCAAACCCATGGCCTGCTCTACCTGCACGTCGGCAGCACCCGGCACCTGCTCGACGTAGCGGGCAGCCTCGCGAGCTTTGCTGTACAGCTCGGTCATATCCTCGCCATAGAGTTTGATGGCAATATCGGCCTTGGCACCCGTCATCAACTCGTTGAAACGGAGTTGGATAGGCTGGCTGAAATTGAACTCGGCCCCGTCGATGGAGTCCAGACACTGCTTCATCTTCTCCACCATCTCGGCCCGGCTCGACGCCGAAGTCCATTCGCTGAAAGGCTTCATGACAATCATCACGTCGGCATCTTCGACCGCCATCGGGTCGGTAGGCACCTCGGCCGTACCGATTTTGGCCACCACGTGCTTGATTTCGGGGAAACGCTCCTTCAACCGTTTCTCGGCATCAAGCGAAACCTCGATGCTCCGGCTCAGCGAACTGCCGGCCGGGAGGGTCATCTGCATGGCAAAATCACCCTCGTCGAGAGTAGGTATAAACTCGGCTCCCAATTTCGTGAAGAGCAGCAGGGAGAGTATCAGGGCGATAAATGCCCCGGCAATGGTGCCCCACACGTGGGCCAGACTGAAACGGAGCGCCCGTTGGTAAAGCCGGTTCAACCAACCGAAGAAACGGTCGGCCAGCGTGCGTTTGACGGTCGTGGTGTGTTTCAGGCAGAGCGAAGCCATCATGGGCACGTAGGTCAAGGAGAGAATAAGGGCTCCTATGATACAGAAGACCAAGGTCTTGGCCATAGGCGTAAAGTATTTCCCTTCAATTCCCGAAAGGGTCAAGATGGGGAAGAACACAATCAAGATGATGAGCACGGCAAAAGCGGCACTGCGCACCACGCGACCGGCACCCTTCTCCACCTCGTCGTCCATCTGTTCACGAGTGAGGGTGCGACCCCGGAGCTCTTTCCCGTAGATATGGGCCAGGATACCCTCCAAGATGACGATGGAACCGTCGACCACAATACCGAAGTCGATGGCACCGAGGCTCATCAGGTTGGCCGACACATTAAAGATGCGCATCAAGATAAAGGCAAAGAGCATGGCCAGCGGAATGACCGACGCCACAATCAGTCCGGCCCGCACATTACCCAGGAAGATAATGAGCACGAGGAAAACGATAACGGCACCCTCTATCAGATTGCGTATCACGGTCGAGATATTGCGGTTCACCAGTTCCGAGCGGTTCAGATAAGGCTCAACCGACACCCCTTCGGGCAGCATCTGCTGCACCTTGGCCACCCGCTTCTCCAACTCCTTGGTCACCACGTTGGCATTGGCCCCTTTGAGCATCATGGCAATACCGCCCACACACTCACCCTCGCCGTCCTTGGTCATGGCACCGAAGCGCTTGGGGGCTCCGAACTGCACCCGGCCGATGTCGCCGATGTGTACCGGTATGCCGCCCCGGTTGGTCACCACAATCTGCTCCACATCTTTCAAGTCGTTAATCATACCTTCCGAGCGGATATAGTAGGCCCTGTTCACCTTCTCGATATAGCTGCCGCCGGTATTCTGGTTGTTGCGGCTCAGGGCCTCGAACACCTCGCCGATAGTGATGTTGAGCGAATAGAGGGCATCGGGATCGACCGCCACCTCGTATTGTTTCAGATAACCGCCGAAGCTGTTGATTTCGACGATACCGGGAATACCCGAGAGCTGCCGCTTCACAATCCAGTCCTGAATAGTGCGCAGCTCCATGGCGTCGTAACGGTCTTCATAGCCCGGCGCCACTTTGAGTACATATTGATAAATCTCGCCCAATCCGGTAGTGATAGGCATCAGCTCGGGCGTTCCCAACTCGGGAGGAATCTCGCCCGACACCATTTGAATCTGCTCGTTGACCAGCTGACGGGCATCCAGCGTGGGCACGTTCTCCTTGAAAACCACCGTCACGAGCGACAGCCCGAAACGCGACACCGAGCGAATCTCCTCGACATTCATCACGTTGCTCATGGCTATCTCGATAGGGAAGGTAATGAGCTGTTCCACCTCTTGTGGAGCCAACGTGGGCGACACGGTGACAATCTGCAACTGGTTGTTGGTGATGTCGGGTACGGCATCGATGGGCAACGTCAACATGGAGTAGACGCCCCCCGCCAGAAGCAGCAGCGTAGTCAGGGCTACAAACAGCTTCCTTCGGATTGAAAAGTGTACGATCTTCGCAAACATAAGTGATATAGACTAAATTTATAATCGTTACAAAGTTACACCCCTTACGGGTTTCTGGCGTCTGCTTGCCGGTGAAACGTCCAAAATGGGAGTTGAACTGCGCAATAGGCCGTCTGATTTTCCACACCGCTCCCGAAATATCTTCCGCGCGCCTAAGGGATAGGTCCCATACCCCCTTTTCGCCACCGTTCTCCTGACCCGAAAGCAAGAGCAGGGCGAGTGGCTTTCCCGCACAATCGAGAAAGCCACTCGCCCTACCCGCAACAAAGGCTGCCATTTTAAGCTATCGACACACGCCCGCTTCACAAAAAACGGGTGGAAAACAAGCGTTCACACCGCCCGGCGCATGTGGTAACCGTAGATGACAATCACCACAAAACAGATGAAGGGAAGAATGAACGATACGTTCACGGCCGGCATGCCAAACAGCTCCTTGCAATCGATAATCGAAGCCTGAACGGGCGGTAACACCGACCCGCCCAAAATAGCCATGATGAGACCGGCGGCACCAAATTTGGCATCGTCGTCCATACCTTTCAGGGCTATGCCGTAGATGGTGGGGAACATCAACGACATGCAGGCCGAGACTCCTACCAGGCAATACATGCCCCAAACGCTCTCCACGCAGAATATTACACCGGCCGTAAGCACAAGCGCCGCTATCGCCAGTACCATCAAGAGCCTACCCGGTTTCACATACTTCAAGATAAAGGTACAGATGAAACGACTCACGCAAAAGATGACCATGGCTATGATGTTGTATTTTTGCGACAGCACCTCGGCCGCCTGCTCTTCCATACCTTGCGACGTAAACAGATGGGTACCGTACTGAATAATGAAGGTCCAGCACATGATCTGTGCCCCTACGTAGAAGAACTGGGTGACAACACCGTACTTATAATGCCTCTTGGAAAAGATGCGTTTCAGCGTGGGAATAAAGTCAATGGACTTGGAGTTGTCGGCATTCCGGGGCATCGGGGTTGCCCGAATGACCAGCAGCATCACGAGAATCACCACCCCGATAATCAGATAGGGTGCAATGAGCACCGACAAGTCATAATCGCGTATAGCCTCAAATTCAGGAAGAGAAAGTTGTGCCCTCTCGGCCGTATCCAACGGGTGCAGCCTGTTCTGGATAAAGTTCATGGCCACATACATGCCCAACAGCGAACCGATGGGATTGAAGGCCTGAGCCAAGTTGAGCCGACGGGTCGCCGTCTCCTCGGAACCCATGGATAGAATATAGGGGTTACAGCTGGTTTCGAGGAACGACAGTCCGCAGGTCATGATAAAATAGGCCAGCAGAAACGGATAGTAGTTGCCCGTCAACTTGGCAGGGAAAAAGGCCAGCGCACCCAGCGCATAGAGGCCGAGCCCCAGCAACACCCCGGCCTTGTAGGTGAACTTGCGGATAAACATGGCTGCCGGGAAAGCCATGGCAAAATAGCCCCCGTAGAAGGCGACCTGCACCAGTGTCCCGTCGGTCACGCTCATACGGAAAATTTTCGAGAAGGCCTTGACCATCGGGTTGGTGATGTCGTTGGCAAATCCCCATAAGGCAAAGCAGGCGGTTATGAGAATAAACGGTAACAAATAGCTCACCCCGTCTTTACTCACGATTGATACTTTCATGGATAATCAGATTAAAAGATTAAGATTCATTCATAGGTTTTTCAGCGACGGGCAACCAGCTCCATCTGCGCCCGTATGTTGCCGATTGCGGTCGCCTCTACGGGACCTGCCGTAACCGGCAAGCCGGTAGACTGGGCCGTCAACCGGTTCAGATAGCGGTTCTGCGAGCCGCCTCCGATAATTTGCAGCCGGGTTATCGGGCTGGGCAACAGCCGGTTCAGCCCCTCGACCCCCCTTCGATAGCGCTCGGCCAGAGAGAGGAGTACGCATTTCACAAACTCGCCCTGAGTATGCGGCTCGGGCTTTCCCTGTTCCCGACAGTAGGCAACAAGGGCATCGCCCATATTCACCGGACTGGCAAACCGGGCATCGTCGACATCGATGCACGTGGCGAACTCGGCCTCTTCGGCGGCCGGAATCAGCACCTCGTAGTCGGTACATAGACCGGCATCGCCCCATTCGCTCATCAGCCGTTGGAGAATCCACAGGCCGGTGATGTTTTGCAGGAAACAGATTTTTCCCTCGGCTCCGCCTTCGTTGGTAAAGCCATGCAGCCGGGCCTCTTCGGTGAGGACAGGCTCGTCGCATACCACCCCCAGCAACGACCAGGTACCCGAACTGAGAAAGGCGGTCACCTCACCATCGGTGGCTGTCGGGACGGCATATACGGCGCTGGCCGTATCGTGCGAGGCCACGGCTATCACCTCCACATCGTAGTCCAGCCCCAACTCTTCCTTCACGTCGGGCTTCAAGACACCCCGGCTCGTCCCCGGCATTACGATGTCGCCGAAGAGATGACCCGGCAAATCCAACTCGCGCATGAGCGACTCGTTCCACCGGCAGGCCCGGATATCCATCAACTCCGAGGTAGAGGCTATGCTGTACTCGTTGTTGGCCACCCCGGTCAGGAAATAGCTGAACAGGTCGGGCATGAACAGCAGCCGGTCGGCCACGTCGAGCAACGGACTCCCCTCCTGCTTCATGGCATAGAGCTGGAAGAGCGTATTGATGGCCATCACCTGTGTGCCGGCCACGGCATAGTGCGCACTGGGGTCGATGCGGGCAAAGATCTGCTCCGGCATGCCGTCGGTGCGGCTGTCGCGGTAGCAAACCGGGTTACCCAGCAGGTTGCCCTGCTTGTCAATCAACCCGAAATCCACTCCCCAGGTATCGATACCGATACTCTTGATGCGGTAGCCTTTGTCGGCGGCCATACGGATTCCCCGCTTCATATCTTCAAACAGCGAGAGGAAATCCCAGTAAATGTGCCCACCCATGCGCACCTGCCGGTTGGGGAAGCGGTAGACGGTTTCCAGTTGAAGCCGACCTTCGGCGGGGTAGCCGGCGATTACACGCCCGCTACCGCCCCCGAAATCTACGGCGAGATATGCTTCTTTCATTGGGTCTTCTTTCCTAATACGTACGTTTCCAAATCGTCAATCTCTGCGGGAGAGAGGGTGTCGTACCGCCCGCCCGAAAGAATAATGATGCGACAGGCCATCTCGAAAAACATGGCCCGTTCGAAAGCCTGGTCGAAATCTTTTCCACACACCACCTGACCGTGCTTCCGCAACAGGACGGAGTTGTGGTCCTTCATGGCGGCAATGACGGCAGCAGCCAACTCCTTCGAGCCCGGCCGATAATAGGGAATCACGGGAATCTCGGCCCCCACGTGACAAGGCACCTCGGCCGTCACATTGAAATCCTTCGGCTGTTCCGACATGCAGGCCACCGCCGTGGCATAGGGTGACTGGAAGTGGAGCACCACATTCACGTCGGGACGTTCTCGCAATACCCCCAGGTGGAATCCGCTCTCCATCGAGGGCTTCACTCCGTTCAATACTTCGCCGTTTTCGAGCCGGCATACAGCCACCTTCTCCTTAGGCAGCACAGGAACCCATGAGCCGGTGCCCGAGAGGAGTACCTCATCGCCCACACGCCAGGAGATGTTGCCGCTGCTGCACACGGTGAGCCCGGCATCGCCCACCCGGTGGGCCTGCGCAATGAATTGTTCGATATGTTCGTTCGTTATCATAATCCTATAATACTTTCTTATACAAGTCCAAAATTATCGCTTCGTTTACTTCTCTCGGATTGCCCGGCGTGCATACATCGGCATAAGCCGCCTTGGCCAGGCGCGGCAGGTCTTTCTCCTCGATACCCAGCTGCGACAGGTGCTGCGGGATACCTACCCGCACGGCGAGCTCCTTCACGGCTTTCACGGCGGCATCGGCAGCCTCCTCCCGACTCATGCCGGTGGAGTAGACATTCATGGCCTTGGCTATCTCGACATACTTGTCGAGCGCAGCGGGGGCGTTGAACTCCATGATGGTGGGCAACAGCAGGGCATTGGCCACCCCGTGAGGAATATCGAAGATGGCTCCCAGCGGGTGGGCCATACCGTGTACCACGCCCAGACCGACGTTCGAGAAGGCCATGCCGGCAATGTACTGAGCCACGGCCATACCGTTGCGGGCCTCGGCATTGGTCGGCTCGTTCACGGCCGTTTCCAGGTAGCGGGTTATCATCTCGATGGCTTTGATTTCAAACATGTCGCTCATCTCCCAGGCACCTTTGGTAATGAGACCTTCGATGGCATGGGTGAGCGCATCGAGCCCGGTCGATGCGGTGAGGCTCTTGGGCAGGGTGTACATGAGTTCGGCATCGACGATGGCAATGGCCGGGATATCGTTCGGGTCGACACAAACCATCTTCTTCTGATTCTTCTCGTCGGTAATCACGTAGTTGATGGTCACCTCGGCAGCCGTGCCGGCAGTGGTGGGCAGGGCAATGATGGGAACCGATTTCTTCTTGGTATCGGCCACTCCTTCGAGCGAAACCACGTCGCTGAACTCGGGATTGTTGGTGATGATGCCGATGGCCTTGGCCGTATCCATGGACGAACCGCCACCGATGGCGATGATAAAGTCGGCCCCCGAAGCGGCATAGGCGGCCAACCCGGCCTTGACATTAGCGACGGTAGGATTGGGCTTGATGTCGCTGAATACTTCATAGGGGATACCGGCCTGGCGCAACACACTCAGTACCTTATCGGCCACGCCGAATTTAATCAGATCCTTGTCGGTAGCGACAAAAGCCTTTTTCAGACCGAGGCGGGCAATCTCTTTGGGGAGCACTTCCCGGGCTCCGGGTCCGAAGTAAGAAACTTCGTTTAATACAAATCTGTTAATCATATATTTCTAAGGAATGATAGCCGTTCGGACTCGGCCCATACAGACGGGAGCCCGAACGGCAATAATTTGACAATGTGGGATTGATTATTTATAGATGGGACCGTAGTTCTGACAAGCCCGATAGTCGGCACCCTCCTTGTCCATACCGAAGGCGTTCCAAGCGGCCGGGCGGAAAATCTTGTCGTCGTCTACATTGTGCATGCACACCGGTATGCGGAGCATGGAGGCCAGCGTAATCAGATCCTGACCGATGTGTCCGTAGCTGATGGCACCATGGTTGGCCCCCCAGTTGTTCATCACGGAGTAGACATCTTTGAACGCCGGCTTGTCGCACAGGCGAGGCACAAACCAGGTGGTAGGCCAGGTGGGGTCGGTACGCATGTTCAGCTTCTGATGAATTTCGGGATCGATGGTAACCGTCCACCCTTCGGCAATTTGGAGCACAGGGCCGAGACCTTTCACCAGATTCAGGCGCATCATGGTCACCGGCATGCCGCCCTTGGAGAGGAAGTTGGACGAGAAGCCGCCACCCCGGAAGTAATCGCGGTCGGCCGGATACCAGGTCGTCGCCTTCAAGCAGTTCTCCACATCGGCCTCGGTCAGGTTCCACGGCTCCTTCATCACCGGGTTGCCATTCTCGTCGGTGGCTTGTCCCGAGCCGTCGAGCGTCGTGGCTCCGGAGTTGATGAGGTGAATGATTCCGTTGGCAGCCAGACCGGTCAACTCCTTGCCCGTGACCCGTTTCACAGCCTCGGGGCTCCAATAGGTGCGCACGTCGGAGAAGATTTGGGCCCGGTTGGTCAGCAGGTGACCGAACAGCATGGCAATGCCGTTGCAGGCATCGTTCTCGGTAGCCACCACAAAGGCTTCGCGAATGCCGTTCCAGTCGAACGAGGTGTTGAGCAAAGCCTCGGGATAGTCGCCGTTGGGATAGAAGTCGGTCCACTGGCGTTGTCCCTGGAAACCGGCGGCAATGGCGTTGTGACCCAAAGCCTCTTCCTTGAAGCCCATCTCTTTGAGTTTCGGGTTGCCGGTCATCAAGTCGCGCATGATAATCATCATCTTCACGATGAACTCCCAGTCGGCATCCTTCTGCTCGCGGGTCTTGCGTTTCTCGGGACGGTTCTTGAAATCTTCGCCCTCGTTTACCTTGCAATGTTTCTCGGTCCAGGCCATGGCTCTGGCATACTCCTCTTTATCGTAGATACCTTCGGTCATGCGGCGAATGATTTCGGTCAAGTCGACCGACTCGTTGCGCATACCCAGATACTCCTGGAAGAAGTCGGGATTGACGATAGAACCGGCGATACCCATCGAAACACTACCCATCGAGAGGTAAGACTTGCCGCGCATCGTGGCTACGGCCTGGGCGGCACGGGCAAAGCGCAGAATCTTCTCGGCCACATCGGCCGGTATCGTGTTGTCGTCTATATCCTGCACGTCATGACCATAGATGCCGAAAGCAGGGAGACCCTTCTGGGCATGTGCGGCCAACACGGCGGCCAAGTAAACCGCTCCGGGTCGCTCAGTTCCGTTGAAACCCCATACGGCTTTCGGATAGTAGGGATTCATATCCATCGTCTCGGCGCCATAGCACCAGCAGGAGGTCACGGTGATGGTCGACCCTACCCCTTCGCGCTCAAATTTCTCGGCACAGGCTGCACTCTCGGCCACACGGCCGATGGTACCGTCGGCAATCACACACTCTACGGGACTTCCGTCGCCATTCTTCAAATGGGACGAAATCAGTTCGGCCACGGCTTTGGCCAGATTCATGGTCTTCTCTTCAAGACTTTCGCGAACGCCACCCTGGCGTCCGTCGATTGTGGGACGAATCCCAATTTTCGGATATTTTTTCATGGCTTTACATTAAAATGTTCATACATATATAAGTTAAAAATCATTGCGTTTCTCATGAGTGTACCGGTCTCTTTCACACCTCTACCCTCACACCGAATGCCGCAGATGCACCTCGGTAGGGAGATATTCATGCACCGGCACGCCCGTGGAGATAGACCGGGCCAACTTTTGCCCCATACGATTCCAATCGATACTGATGGCGGTAATACCATTGTCTATCACTTCGTAGGCAGGGGTATCGTTATAGGCCACAAGACCGAAATCGACACCACATTTGAGCCCCATCGCCCGACTTCGCTTGACGACATTCACCACGTCCATCTGCCTGATTACGATATAGGCCACCCCCGCTTCTATCCGGTCGAGTTCTTCGACCTCGGTTACCTCGGCGAGCAAGCCGTTATCCCGACCATACTGCTCGAAACTCTGTATCGAACTCCTCGGGTGCTTGGAGCCGGGCGATAACTGGAAAACAATCTTCCGATATCGGCACAACCGGTCTGACAGCCGAGTCAAAGCCTTATAAAAAGCCTCGTCGAAATCCTGACAGATATACGAACAACTCCCCTTGTCGAACTTGCCGAAGTCGAGGAGCAGAAGCCGCAACGGATTTATCTTACTCAAAAGCGGCGAAAACTTCTCGTTGTCGAAATTCATCACCACGTAGTAATTGTACCGTCCGATGGCCTCATGAAGCACCGTGTTGAAAATATGCTCGTTATACTGGTGGAACCACAAATCCACTTTACAAGAGGGTGGAAGTCCCTTCACAAAACTGTTATAGAGCGTGTCCTTGAAAGGTGAATATTCATCGAGCAACAGAAAAATCCGCTCCTGCCGATTGATTACGTAGTATCCTTTCCCCGGAACGGCATCGATCAACCTCCGCTCTTTCAGCAGGGCAAAAGCCTTGAACACCGTGTCGCGCGACACACCGTAGGACTCACTGAGGTGGTTGATGGAGGGCAGAGCCGAACGGGTCTTGTACCGACCCATTCGGATATCCTGCTCGATAATATCCGACAGTTGCTTGACCTTGGTAGACTGTTGTCCGAATTTCATTTCCATACGCATATACAGCCAGCCAACTGTGCTGAACTGTGCTGAGCCAAAGGAACGAATTTTATTCAGTATGACCAAAGAATATCATATGTTTAAGAGCAGGTTACACACTTTCTTCTCTTCCAAAACCAGTGAAAAGTTCTCCTTGAAAACGAAACGACAAATGGGCACCAGCCCTCCCATACCGCAATCACAAAAAACCGACAGCAAATATTTGCACCCTTCGAGATAAAATTGTAAATTGCACAAATTATGATAGACAAGATATTAATGAGATATGCCGAGCGGTTGGAAGAGTACCTCTCCGCCTTTCATCACCAGCCCGAAGGCCTGGCTACCGTAGAAACAATAGGTAAAAACAGGACAGAACAAGCGAACAAACTGGTAATATGCCTGCTCAATGTGGAGCGGGCAACCGGTGAAGAAACACCTGCGACCGGCCGACGACAAACCGACGAGAACACCCTCTCGCAAGCGCCCTTCTCCCTGAATCTGACTGTCGTACTGGCCGCGGTATACGAAGAACACCGTTACAAAGAATCGCTTACCATACTTGCCGATACCCTGAGGTTTATCCAGTCGTCGCCGAAATTCCAGGTCAACGGCACCGATTACACCACAGAGATCGTCAACTTGTCCACACCCGAGTTAAACCAGGTGTGGTCCTTGCTCGGAGGGCAATACTATCCGTCCGTCATCTGCAAAATCAAAGGCATTTGCATCTCCTGAGAAAAGGACTTTAAGAAAAGCATTGACCTTTGTGATAGGTAAACGGAATGACTCAACACTTTCACCCTATATCTACCAACTATGGAAACCAACAAGACACCCGACATGTACAAAGAAGATTTCGAAACCTTCGTAGAGGAAGCCGATACCGCCATACCTGTATTCATCGGACTTACGGGAAAGGCGCAAAACGGCACGGAATCGCTACGAAACAAACCGGTTCGGATTTCGTCGATGAAGGAATATAAAAAATATTTCGGTGGACCGCAGATACATTGTTTCACGCTATTCTTTGATGACAGGAACATTGACCAAAACACGGAAGAGTCCCTATCCGTGAAATGCGGAAAAAAAAACGCTTCATGCAGAGTTAAAAAACAACCACTGTACACTGTTCTATCATCTGCAACTGTTTTTCGCCAACGGAGGGGATACCTGCTACATCATGTCTGTGGGCGACTATAACTCCCAGTTCCCCGACAATGATACCCTCAACCACACCATACTGCCCGCCCTGGCACAAGTACCCGAAATCACGCTACTCGTCATGCCCGAAGCGGCGGAACTGCCCGACCGGTATGCCGACCTCTACAAGTCGATGCTTTCGCACTGTGCCGCCAACAACCGCTTTGCCATTCTGGACGTGCCCAGAGGGGTGGAAATCGAAGCGTTCCGCGCCCAAATAGGAGGAGAGTTCCTTTCCTATGGCGCCGCCTATTATCCGTGGCTGGAAACGGAAATACTATCTTACACCGACATTACGGGCGAGATGATATGCTTCGACAAAAATCTGATTCTCGATGTCATCGCTCACACAAATAGATTCCCTCCTTTATCCCAATATATAGAACGTGTTTTCAAGGAGCTGGACGAAACAACAAGCGAACTGACCAAAATGGCAAAGTGCGAGGGAATCCACAAAACCCTTTTACAGAATCTTCCCGAATATGAACTGCTGACAAAAAAGATACAAAAATGGCTCTCCCTGCTCCCCCCATCGGCGACGGTAGCAGGCACCTATACCCGGGTAGACCATACGCACGGTGTATGGAAGGCCCCGGCAAACGTCGCACTGAGCATGGTAAACAAGCCGATAAAAGACATAAGAGACTACGAACAGGAGGCGTTGAACCTCCCGATGGACGGGAAAGTAATCAACGTGATTCGCGCCTTCCCCGGCGATGGCACCAAGGTATGGGGCGCACGCACGCTGGACGGTAACTCACAGGATTGGCGCTATGTCAATGTACGCCGCACGGTAAGTTTTCTGGAAAATCTCATAAGGCGTATCGCAAATACCTACGTATTCGAGCCGAACAACGCCGACACGTGGAGCCACATGAAAGACTTGATCGAAGGAATCCTGTTCCGTTTATGGCAGCACGGCGGACTCGCCGGATTTGAACCCGAAGAAGCCTACGAGGTACACGTGGGAGTAAACGACACGATGACACCCGAGGATATTCAGGCTGGCATCATACGCATCTCTGTACAGGTAGCCATCAGCCGACCGGCAGACTTTTTCGAAATCAGTTTCCCGTTACAGATGCAGAAACGCTGATGAAAAATGAATAACCAACTGATAAACACTAAAAGCTAAATAATATGGCAGATAATGGATCAGCACCGAATGCAAGCACACAGGCATGGCCTTTACCGAGTTTTTATTTCAAAGTATCTATCTCAAACGTAGGCGACATTTCGTGCCGCGAGGTGTCGGGACTGGAAACAGAATATGAAGAAGTCACTTATCGTGCAGGCGACAGTCCGGTCTTCACCAAAGAAATGATAGAGAGCCTTTTGACAAAGAGAGAAGCTATCAGGTGCAATGGCAGGATTTATTCCGAAGAACACAGGCGGAAGTTTGACATCAGGAATGATATTTTCAAAGTGGAAAAGAATCCGACCAATGACAGTAAACTGGTACTGACCATAAACAGGCAACCGATTGGCGAATGGTTCAAAGAACAATGGGAG
>DXDM01000016.1 GCA_019115485.1 Candidatus Barnesiella excrementavium
ATTTTTGTTAGAATTGAATTATCTCAGTTGAGCCTCCAACTTCTGTTGCAAATTGGAGATAATCTTGTTCATGATGGCATCGATCTGCTTGTCGTTGAGGGTCTTGTTCTCGTCTTGCAGTATGAAGGTGACGGCATACGATTTTTTACCCTCGGGCAGATTCTTACCCTCATACACGTCGAAGAGGTAGACCTCTTTGAGCAACTTGCGCTCGCTCTCACGGGCCACCTTCTCGATGTCGGCAAAGGCCACCGACTTGTCAACCAGCAAGGCCAAGTCGCGTTTCACTGCCTGGAACTTGGGCAGGTCGCTGAAAAGCACGGTGTGCTTGGCGGCCATCTTCATCAAGGCACCCCAGTTCAACTCGGCAAAGGCCACATCGGCGTCGATGTCGAACCGTTTCAGAATCTTGTGCGACACGAGCCCCATCTTGCCCAGCAGCTTACCGCCCCGGTTACTGTATGTAAGAGCCACCGAGTAAACCTCGTCGCTGGTCTGCACGGCTACCACATCGCCGGCAATACCCAGGCGGGCAAAGATATTTTCAACATAAGCCTTCATCTCATAAACGGTCGACTTCTCATCGGGGTGGGCCCAGCTGCCCTCTACCCGGTTACCGGTGAGCCACAGAGCAAAGTGATGCTCTTCGCTGTATCCCGAGAGAATCTTCTCGTCATTGTGGGCCTCGGGGTTGAAATAGTAGCAGTTGCCGTTTTCATAGAAACGCAGGTTGGCACGACGACGATTGATGTTGTGCGAGATGCTCTCCAAACCGCCGAACAGCAGCGTCTGACGCATCACGTTCAGGTCGTTGCTCAACGGATTGAGCAGCGTCACGCAATGAGCGCGAGGCCAGCATTGCAGGTCGTCGTAGTAGGCACCGCAGGTGAGCGAGTTGTTCATAATCTCGTTGAAGCCGCAGCCGGTCAGTTGCTCCGAAATCAGATTCAGGAACTGGTGAGCCTCGTCGGTAGGTGTCTTGTAGGAGAGACTGGAATGTACACGGTCCGAAATCTCCACGTGATTGTAACCGTAGATGCGCAGCAGGTCTTCGATTACATCGACATCGCGCTGCACGTCGACCCGATAGGTGGGTACCCGCAGGGAGAGCTCCCGTTCGTTCTCGCTCACAATCTCGATTTCGAGACTGCGCAAGATATTCTTCACCGTATCGGCCGGAATGTGCTTACCGATAAGGGTATCGATTTTCTCATAAGTCAGAGTAACGGGGAAAGGTGCCACAGGCGAAGGATAGATGTCGACGATGTCGCCGCAAATCTCACCGCCGGCCAACTCTTTCACCAGCATGGCAGCCCGTTTGAGGGCATAGAGGGTGTCGTTGGGATCAACGCCCCGCTCGAAGCGGAAGGAGGAGTCGGTATTCAGCCCCTGACGACGAGCCGTCTTGCGCACCCAGGTAGGATTGAAGCAGGCCGATTCGAGGAAGACGTCGGTCGTCTCGTCGGTCACGCCCGACTTCAAACCGCCGAACACGCCGGCAATACACATGGGTTCCTCGGTGTTGCATATCATCAGGTCGTTGGCCGTCAAGGTGCGCTCCACCTCATCGAGCGTCACAAACTTGTCGCCCTCCTTGGCAGGCTTCACGACAATCTTCCCACCGGCGATGCGGTTCAGGTCGAAACAGTGGAGCGGTTGCCCCGTACCGTGAAGCAGGTAGTTGGTAATATCGACTACATTGTTGATGGGTCGCAGCCCGATAGCCGACAAGCGTTGTTTCAGCCAGTCGGGACTCTCGGCCACCTTCACGTTACGCACCGTCACACCGCTGTATCGGATACAGGCCTCGTGGTTCTCCACCTCGACAGCGATGCCCCCGTCGGGACGGTCGATGGCAAAGTCGGCCACCGACGGACGGTGCAACCCGCCGTCGTGTCCCCGATGAGCCAGATAGGCTGCCAGGTCACGAGCCACGCCATAGTGCGAAGCGGCGTCGATGCGGTTGGGGGTAATATCGACTTCAAGAATGTAGTCGCTCTTGATATGGTAATACTCTTTGGCGGGAGTACCGGGTTTGACCGGCTCGGGCAACACGATGATACCGTCGTGCGAGGTACCGATACCGATTTCGTCCTCGGCACAAATCATGCCGAACGACTCCACGCCGCGGATTTTCGATTTTTTGATCGTAAAACTCTCATCGCCGCTATACAGCACGGTACCCAGCGTAGCCACCACCACATACTGTCCGGCAGCCACATTGGCAGCGCCGCACACGATTTGAGCCGGCTCGGCTTCGCCCAGGTCGACGGTCGTAATATGCAGGTGATCCGAATTGGGGTGATCGACACAGGTAAGCACTTTACCGATAACCAGGCCGTTGAGGCCGCCTTTTATCGTCTGTACCTCCTCGATACCGCCGGTTTCGAGGCCGATAGAGGTAAGAGCAGCCGAAAGTTCCTCGGGAGAGAGGTCGAAGTTGACATAATCTTTCAGCCAATTATACGAAATATTCATAATGAACCTATATTTTATCTTCTGTCTTATCGAGTTTCGGGAGAGGCTGTCATGCACCTTCCCGAAAAATTTTGCCAAAGTTAATAAGAAACTGTTTAAAAGCCAACCGGTCTACCGATTTTTCGACCCGTCGCCATGCTATTTCCCGTCGGCTGCCGAAGGGCCCGTGCTGGCCGTAATCGACAGGAAGCGGGGCGGTATGGGCGTCTCGAAATTCATCTCCTTGCGAGTAACCGGGTGAGCAAAACGCAGCTTGTAGGCGTGCAAGGCCACACGCCCCAGCGGACTGCCGTGGGCACCATACTTGCGGTCGCCGGCTATGCTGTGACCCAGGTCGTGCATGTGGACCCGAATCTGGTTCTTCCGTCCCGTGGCCAGATTCAGTTCGACCAGCGAGAAGTGCTTGTTGCTGCTCAACACCTTGTAGCGGGTAATAGCCAGCTGCCCCTCCTCGGGATTGTCGGTCGAGTAGACCTGAAAGGCCGCATTCTCGGCCAGGTAAGAGCGCACCATACCTTCGGGCTGTTCCATCTGCCCCTCGACCACAGCCACATACTTGCGCTCCAATACCATGTTGTGCCAGTTGTGCTGCATCTGCTCCTGAATACCCTTGCTCTTGGCAAACATCATCAACCCCGAGGTGTCGCGGTCGAGCCGATGCACGATAAAGAGCTTGTTCTCGGGGTTCTGCGACTTCACATAATCGCTCAGTATGCTGTATGCCGTACCCGTCTTGATGCGCTCGGTCGACATCGAAAGCAGACCGTAGCCCTTGTCGATAACCAGGATATACTCGTCCTCATAGACCAGCCGCAAGCGATTGTGCTTGAATACGCTGAACCCGGCCTTGAAATTGATTTTCAACTCGTCACCGGCATGCAGCACCGTGTCGAACTGGGTCACGGGCATATCGTTCACCGCCACCTGACGGTGAGTAAGATACGACTTGACCGTCGTACGGCTCTTGTCGCCGAACAGCGTAAACAGATAGTTGAGCAGCGTATCGTCGTGCTCTACCTTGAAGCGCTTGATATCTTTGTCGGAAAAGCGGCGGCGAGGCCGTTTGTCGGAAGGTTGACGCATAGAATCTTTTTTTTGTAATTTCGTCGTGCAAAGATAGTGCAAAGCCGTCGCAAAGACAAGCATCACCCGTTCTTTTATACGCACGCAGCCCCCCTGTCTCGCCCGGCCAATTTCAGACAAGCGCCTCCTGCCCACCCTTTAACAATCTATTTATCACTGCTGATTCATAATTATTTATCCTCTCTCCTGCCTCATGTATCGGCTTGTCTCCTCGCCCATTCCGCTCACACTCAACCCGCTCGGTTGCAGAAAAAGAATCTTTATCTTTGTCGTTCCACAAATAACTATTACCTTTGCTCGCTGCATCTAAACCGTGTTAAAAAATGAGAATGAAGATACACCGCGAAGGTAAAAATATATTACTCATCTTATTCATAGTTCTGTTTCTCTTGAACTTACCGATTTACATGTGGGTAAAAATCGCCTGGCTGGCTATTTTTATACACATCGTTTCGCTGGTATTTTTCCTCTTGGTGGTCAATTTCTTCCGCTCGCCGAAGCGCCGCTTCAAAGGCGACCGCAAAAATGTGGTCGTAGCCCCGGCCGACGGTGTGGTAGTGGTGCTCGAAGAGGTGCTTGAAGACGAGTATTTCCACGACAAGCGCATGCAGGTATCTATCTTCATGAACATCTTCAACGTACATGCCAACTGGTTCCCCGTGGCCGGTAAGGTACTCCACGTGAGCCACCAGCAGGGTCGCTACATGGCCGCCTATCTGCCCAAGTCGAGTACCGAAAACGAACGCTCGACCATCGTCATCAAGGCCGAAAACGGCCAGGAGGTACTGGTTCGTCAGATTGCCGGCGCCGTGGCCCGACGCATAGTCACCTATGCCGAGGTGGGCGACGAATGCCAAGTCGACGAACACATGGGATTCATCAAATTCGGCTCGCGCGTAGATGTCTATCTGCCGCTCGACAGCGACATCAAGGTGGCGTTGCACGATAAAACGACAGGCGATTTGACCGAAATAGCCCGTCTAAAATAGAACGACATGAACGTAATTATCAAAAACATACCCAACACCATCACCTGCCTGAATCTGCTCTCGGGCTGTTTTGCCTGCATCTTTGCCTTTCAGGGCGAATATGACTGGGTTGCCCTGTGCATAGGACTGTCGGCTCTCTTCGACTTTCTCGACGGCATGGCCGCACGGTTGCTGCACGCCTACTCTCCCCTGGGAAAGGAGTTGGACTCGCTGGCCGACCTCATCAGTTTCGGGCTGGCTCCCGGGTTGATGGCGATGTACTTCATGACCCATGACAGCGTGTTCCACGGCATCGACAGCGGATACCAGTCGTGGTGGGCGTTGAGCGCACTGCTCATACCGGTCTTCTCGGCGTTGCGATTGGCCAAGTTCAACATCGACACCCGCCAGGCCACCTCGTTCATCGGGTTGCCGGTACCGGCCAATGCCCTCTTCTGGATAGGCATCTGCCAGACCGGACTGCACATGGAGCCCCGCCCCTGCGGCTACGCCATCGTAGCGCTGGTCATCATCTTCTCGCTGCTGCTGGTATCGGAGATTCCCATGTTCTCCCTCAAATTCAAGAACCTGAAACTGAAAGAGAACTACCTGCGCTACCTTATACTCGTGGCAGCCGTTCTCTTCCTCTCGCTGTGGGGCCTGGCCGGACTGGCCGCCACCATAGGTCTCTACATCGTTCTGTCGCTGTTGACAGCCCGCAAACGATGATAAACAAAAACGGAACGATTTTTGTTCCTACTTGGATATAAACCTAATTTGTATCGATTATGCATCTGGCTTTTTTGCTACTGATTATACTTTTCGTCATCTTCTTCGTCCCCCTGCTGGCTCTTGTCCAGATGGTCGTACGCTTCATCTCGCGCCTCTTTTTCGGACGTAGCGAAGGTACTGCCGGTAACCCCTTCGGCCGCCAAAATCAGAACCGTACACAGAGCGGCCGTACCACCTGGTACACCAACACCAAAAAGAACAAGAAGAAAATCGACAGTTCGGAGGGCGAATACATCGACTTCGAGGATATAAAAGAATAGGAGAGTCCACCGAGCGCCCCCCTGTGAGGCCCGCATCGTGTCTCTCCCATTGACATACGTCTCGCCGGTCAAGGAGCCGCGCTCCTATTTCACCGACAAAATCTCTTCAACTACAAAATTGCTGTATCCGCGCCAGGGCAATACACCCAGATACTCGTTGTATTTCAGCTCGACATGCCGCCCGCTCATACGCATGAGCGAGTCTGCCAAATTGGCATCATCGACCGAAAAGATAAACTGGTTGGACTGCAAGGCACCCTGCCCGGCCGTACGGAAGCCCTCCATGATGAGTGCCCCCTCGTAGGTCTTGAATACGTACCCCTTTTTAACTACATAGTTGAGGGTACCCGCCTTCACCCCTGTGCCGAACACAAAATAGTAACGCACATACACAAAGGCTCCCAAGGCCAACACGAGCACCACGGCCGCACCCCACAAAAAGCGGCGGATTGTCCGGCGCCAGGCTTCACCCCGTTTGGGTTCCGTCTGATTCCCGTTTACTTCGCTATTCATTTCTTTCCTTTTTTCCCGACTCCCGTCCGGGGCCCCGACTGCCCGTGTCTCGCACATCGCAGGCCGGTTTTATACCCGCACGAGAGAATCGTGTTTGCAAACAATACTATATTTCAAAACAAAAAGACGGCCGATGCGCCCGGGCACATCGGCCGCTTTTAGCAAATATTATCGGTTCAGCCCTTCACCGGAATGTTTTCCAGCGCAGCCAGCAGCAACTTCCAGAAGGTCTCGACCGTCGAAATCTCCACCTTCTCGTTGGGCGAGTGCGGGTGCTTGATGGTGGGGCCGAACGAAATCATGTCCAACCCGGGATAATTGGCGCCGATGATACCGCATTCGAGACCGGCGTGCATCATCTTCACCTGAGCCTCATGCCCGGTTACCTGCGGATAGAGGCGCTTCATGAGGTTGAGAATCTCCGACTTGAAGTTGGGCTCCCAACCGGGATAGGCACCGTCGAAATCGACCCGGGCACCGGCCAGCGAGAAGGTACTCTCCAACTCCGACGCCAAAGCCCGTTTCATACTCTCGCTCGAACTGCGCACGAGAATCTTCACCTCGATATACCCTTCGGAGGTGCGCACGATCGAGAGGTTCGACGAAGTCTCCACCACGTCGGGGGCATCGGGAATCATGCGATACACGCCGTTGTGGCAGGCCACGATGGCATTGATCAGGTCGTCCTGTATCTCCTCGGGCAGGAGGGTATGCGGCAAGGCTGTCTCCTCGGCCTTGAAATAGAGGTTCTCCTCGATAAATCCATACTCCCGTTTCAGCGTAGCGGCAAAATCGTCGACCGCTTCCAGGAAATCGTCCTTGTCCTCGGCCAGGATAGTCACCACAGCCTCGGCCTCACGCGGAATAGCATTGCGCAGCGTACCGCCGCTGTAACTGGCCAGCCGGGCCTCATACTCCGACACGGCCTCTTTCAGGAAGCGGAACATCTCCTTGTTGGCATTCATGCGGCCCAGGTGAATATCGACACCCGAGTGACCGCCATGCAGTCCGCCCAACGTCAGCTTCACGGCAATCTCGTTGGGAGCCGGTGTGTAGGGCTCCTCCTTATAGCGGAACTCGATATTGACATCGACCCCGCCGGCACAACTCATATACAGCTCGCCGTCCTGTTCCGAGTCGGTATTCAGCAAAATCTCGCCATGCAACTCGCCCGGTTCCAACCCGATGGCACCATACATGCCCGTCTCCTCGTCATAGGTGAAGAGCGCTTCGAGCGGCCCGTGCTTGATATCTTTCGATTCGAGTACGGCCAGAATCGACGAGATACCGATACCGTTGTCGGCACCCAGCGTCGTCTCGGTTGCCGTCACCCACTCGCCTTCGACACGAGGCAGAATGGGGTCGGTCTCGAAGTTGTGCTTGACCGACTTGTTGGCCTGGGGAACCATATCCATGTGTCCTTGCAGAATAACCGGCTTGCGGTTCTCCATACCGGGAGTAGCCGGCTTGCGAATGATGACATTCCCGGCTTTGTCGCGAAGGGTCTCCAATCCCAGCGAACGACCTACCCCCATGATATACTCGGTAATGCGGTCGAGGTGACCCGACGGACGGGGAATCTGACAAATCGCTTGAAAGTGTTTCCACACAGCCTGCGGCTGAAGAGATGTGAGTTTGCTGTCCATAGTAGAAATTTTATAAATCCATAATTCAAGGGCGATCCGACTCGGGAATCTCCGTCACAATATCTTCCATGACCGGTTCGCCCTTGGGTTTCTTTTTATCGCAAGCCATCGAAATGAAGGCATATATTCCTATCAGTACCACCAGCACCATTTGCGACCCGTGAGCCACAAAGGCAAAGGCTCCCGCCTCGTTGCCGGTAATGCCATAGTAAGAGAGCCCGGCGATAACCGCCAGGTGCCACGGCCCTATACCGCCCTGCACGGGGAGTCCCATGCCCAGGCTGCCCAACACATAGAGCAGCAACACGGCGGCCACCGTCAGGTGCGACGTGCTGGGGAAGGCAAATATGCACAAATATAACTGCATAAAATAGCAGAACCAAATAAAAAGGGTATAGAAAATAAACCAGAATTTACCTTTCATCGTCACAATCGAGGCAAAACCGGCCCAAACGTTGGTCATGAGCCCCCGTATCCGCTGCACGAAACGGCTCTGACTGTTGGTGCGGAAGAACCACACGACGGCCACCACACAGAGGGCGATACCCACATAGAGCCACACCGACGTGAGCGTCGCCGTCACCCCCGCCTCAATCGACGGGTTCTCGTCGAGGAAACGCCGGAAGGGCTTCATCTGCATGAAAAAGACCAGCAGCGTGAGCAGCGCCACCATCACCGTGTCGGAGAGGCGGTCCGACACCATCGACCCCAGCACCTTGCTGAACGAAGCCCGCTCGCGCTGAGCCAAGTATCCGCAACGCCACACCTCGCCCAACCGGGGGAAGAGCAGGTTCATGGCATACATGCCGAAGATGGCATTGACCAGCACCCGCATCGAGGGATATATGTGTAGGGCACGCAACTGCAACCGCCAGCGCAACGCCCGCGCTATGTGGCTGAACACGGCTACGGCCATCGACAAGACGACCCAGAAATAATTCACATCGGTTTTCAGGATTTGGAATATGGTCTCTATATCCAGCTTTTGATAGACATACCAGAACAACCACACGCCGCAGAGCAGAGGAAGCAGATATTTTACAATATCGCGGATTATCCTTTTCAATTTTCCCGTTTTAAAAATTTATTATACCTTTGTATGCCTGCAAAGATAAGGGTTTCTCTTCAACTTTGTAGCGAACGGAGGCATGAAAAATCTCCCGGGAGAGACGAAAATCTCCTCTTGCAAGCACTATATTGACAACCATAGAAACAGCGGAACCTTCATGAGCTACATGGTCAGACCCAAGAAGTCGCTGGGGCAACATTTCCTCACCGACCTGCACATCGCCGAAGCGATTGCCGGCACGCTCGATGCCTACCGGGGCATACCCGTGCTCGAAGTGGGCCCCGGCATGGGGGTACTTACCCGCTATCTGCTCGACAAGGGGCACGACCTCACGGTGGTCGAACTCGACCCCGAATCGGTCGAATACCTGCAAGAACATTTCCCCGCGCTGGAAGGGCGCATCTTGGAAAAAGATTTCCTCAAACTCGACCTCGCGCAACTCTACGACGGCGAGTTCTGCGTCATCGGCAACTACCCCTACAACATTTCGAGCCAAATATTCTTCAAGATACTCGACTACAAGAACCGTATACCCTGTTGCAGCGGCATGATTCAAAAAGAGGTGGCCGAACGCATGGCCGCCCCTCCGGGAGGCAAGACCTACGGGATATTGAGCGTACTGATGCAAGCCTGGTACGATATAGAATATCTCTTCACCGTTCCCGAGCACGTGTTCAACCCGCCGCCGAAAGTCAAGTCGGCCGTCATCAGAATGACCCGCAACCAGGTCCGACAACTGGGCTGCAACGAGCAACTGTTCAAACAGATTGTCAAGACAGCCTTCAACCAGCGGCGAAAGACCATGCGCAACTCGCTGCGAAGCCTGGTCGGGAAAGAGTGCGAGGTACTGGCCGACCCCATCTTCGACGAACGTCCCGAACGACTGTCGGTCGAGCGGTTCATCGCCCTCACCAACCTGTTAGAGAGTTACATCACCCCATAATCAACCTGCCGGAATACCGTCTGCTGCTCCACCCTGTTCCGGCTCCAAACCCAAGGAGGCAGAAACATGGAAAAGTTTACGCCTGAATACATACAGAACGTTCAGCAAATCATCAAGAACGACGAGAAAGACAAGGCCCGCGAACTGCTCAAAGACTTGCACCCCGCCGACATTGCCGAGCTCTACCAGCAACTCAACCTCGACGAAGCCGAATACATCTACATGCTGCTCGACGGCGAAAAGGCCGCCGACGTCCTGCTCGAACTCGACGAGGACGACCGCAAGAAGATGCTGAAACAGCTGCCCAGCGAAGTCATCGCCAAACAGTTTATCGACTACATGGACTCCGACGACGCCGTAGACCTGATCCGCGAAATGGACGAGGACGCTCAGGAAGAGATTCTCTCGCACATCGACGACGTGGAACAGGCGGGTGACATTGTCGACCTGTTGAAATACGACGAGGACACCGCCGGCGGTCTCATGGGTACCGAGATGGTGGTGGTGAACGAGAATTGGAGCATGCCCGAGTGCGTGAAACAGATGCGTATCCAGGCCGAAGAGCTGGGCGAACTCTACTACGTCTACGTAGTCGACGACGACGACCGCCTCAAAGGCGTCTTCCCCCTCAAAAAGATGATTACCAACCCCTCGGCCTCCAAAATCAAACACGTCATGCGCAAGGACCCCGTATCGGTCAAGACCGATACCCCCATCGAAGAGGTGGCCGTCACCTTCGAGAAATACGACCTGGTGGCCGTGCCGGTCATCGACAGCATCGGCCGGCTGGTGGGGCAGATTACCGTCGACGACGTGATGGACGAGGTGCGCGAACAGTCGGAACGTGAGTACCAGTTGGCATCGGGTCTGTCGCAAGACGTCGAGTCGAACGACACCGTCTTCACTCAGACGGCCGCCCGCCTGCCGTGGCTGCTCATCGGCATGTTCGGCGGACTGGCCAACTCGGTCATTCTCGGCAACTTCGAGGCCAATATCGCCCGCAACCCCGCCACCGCCCTCTTCATTCCCCTCATCGGCGGTACCGGCGGAAACGTGGGCATACAGTCATCGGCCATCGTCGTGCAAGGCCTGGCCAACGGCAAGCTCGACCTGAAAACCGCCGGCAAACAACTCTTCAAGGAGTTGGGTGTAGCCCTCATCAACGCCTGCATGATTTCGCTGCTCGTCTTCATCTACAACTGGTTCTTCCTCGACAACATGGCCACCACCGTGTCGGTATCGCTCTCGCTCTTTGCCGTCGTGATATTCGCCTCGGTATTCGGCACCCTTGTCCCCCTCACCCTCGAACGGTTCAAGATTGACCCCGCCATCGCCACAGGCCCCTTTATCACCATTACCAACGACATCATCGGCATGCTCATTTACATGAGCATCAGCTATATGCTCGCCCCTTAAACGGCTCAAAACGAAAAAATTTAAACCGTTTTGTGCTTTTCAATCGTTATTATCTTTATTTTTGTCAACGCGATTGAGAAATTGAGACTTAGATTTAACCGACATAAACTCAAAAATGAAAAGAAGCATACTGGATATCTCGGACTTACAAGACATCATTCCCCAGCTGAACAACGAGTGGGGAGCCAAGCTGCTCAAACAGCTGATCAAAATATGTAGAGTCGACGATATCAATGCACTGTACGGACGACACTGCGACCTGCGAGGGGTCGATTTCGTCAACGCCATTATCGACGATTTGGACATCACCTGCCAAATCGACAACGAAGAAGCGCTCGACCATCTGCCCGAAGGCTCGTTCGTCACCGTCTCCAACCACCCGTTCGGAGCCCTCGACGGCGTCATCATCATCAAGCAGATTGCCTCGCGCCGTCCCGACTACAAGGTGATGGTCAACTGGATACTCGGCTACATCAAAGCCATGTCCGATAACTTCATTGAAGTAGACCCCTACTCCAATCCCGACCACCGCATCGTCTCGCTCAACGGCATACGCGAAGCCCTCATGCAAGCCAAAAACGGCCACCCCCTCGGCTTCTTCCCCGCCGGAGCCGTGTCGCGACTCAAATGGAATCTCAAAATCGAGGACCGGGAATGGCAGCCTAACATCATACGTCTTATCCAGCAGATTAAAAAACCGGTACTGCCCGTCTTTTTCCACGGGCACAACTCTCTGCTATACAATCTTCTGGGACTAATCAGCTGGCAACTGCGCGCCATGCGTCTCCCCGCCGAGGTCTTCAAGAAAGAACACAAGACCATACACCTGACGGTGGGCAACCTCATCTCGCCCGAAACCCTGGCCCAATACCGCACCACCGAAGAGTTGGGAGCCTTCCTGCGGCAAGAGACCGATAAGTTGAGAAAGATTAAAAAGTAACATTAAATCCACATAAAGACACCACTTCCCTCCTATTTTCGCTATCTTTGGATAAAACAGGAGGAGGGTCGGTATAATCAAATGTGAAAACTTTGCTTTCCGTTTGCCTTTGCGCTCTCCTTTCCGTATCTTTGTAGACCTAATGATTTCAAGAGATATGATTCCCGCAGAAGTACAGCAAACCAAACAACGATTCGGCATCATAGGGAATGCCCCGGGTTTGATACGCGCCATCACTCGTGCCCTGCAAATCGCACCTATCGACCTGGCCGTGCTCATCACCGGAGAGAGCGGTGCCGGAAAAGAGTTTTTCCCGCAGATTATCCATGCCAACAGCTCTCGCAAACACGGGAAATACATTGCCGTCAACTGCGGTGCCATTCCCGAGGGAACCATCGACTCCGAACTGTTCGGTCACGAGAAGGGAGCCTTCACGGGCGCCTTGTCGGCCCGCAAGGGTTATTTCGAGGAGGCCGACGGCGGTACCATCTTTCTCGACGAGGTGGGCGAACTGCCGCTCACCACACAGGCCCGGTTGCTGCGCGTGCTCGAAAGCGGCGAATTTCTCAAAGTAGGTTCGTCGACCGTGCTGAAAACCAACGTGCGAATCGTGGCGGCTACCAATCTCGACATGGTCAAGGCGGTGTCGGAAGGGAAATTCCGCGAAGACCTCTACTACCGGCTCAGCACCATACACATCGAGATACCGCCCCTGCGCGAACGGGCCGACGACATTCTCCTGCTCTTCCGCAAGTTCTCGACCGACTTTGCCGAGCGCTACCGCATGCCGGTCATTCAACTCACCGACGACGCCCGCACCGTGCTGCTCAACTACCGCTGGCCGGGAAACGTGCGCCAACTGAAAAACATCACCGAGCAACTCTCCATCTTCGAGACCAACCGCGAAGTCGACGGCGCTACCTTGCAGGGCTATCTGCCCCAGTACAACATCGAGAAGTTGCCGGCACGCTCTACCCCCACCGAACAGGACCGCACCTTCTTCGAAAAGGAGCGCAAGATGCTCTACAAGACACTTTTCGAGATGCAGAAGGAGCTGGCCGACCTGCACGCCAAAGTCGAGGAACTCACCAAGGGTCAACCGGTACAGACGACAACCATTGCCCCCTCGACCCAATCGGTCACCATCGCCCGCTCCATGGCTCTCACGCCTGTCACGACAGCCGTGCCCGTCCATATTCCAACCAAAAACAAAACCATCGAAGAGACCGAAGGCGAGGTAATCCCCAACGAGGCCGAATATGTAGAGGAGCAACCTACCACGCTCGAAGATACCGAAAAGGAGACCATTCGCAAGGCCTTGATGCGCAACCACGGGAAGCGGAAGAAGACCGCCGAAGAGCTGAAAATCTCGGAGCGCACCCTCTACCGCAAAATCAAGGAGTATAACTTAGAATAAGATAGAACAGAGAGTCTTAACGCCTATGAAACGGATTATCGCCATGCTGCTCGTCGTGCTTACGTCATGCAGCATCTCCTATAAATTCAACGGAGCCTCAATCAACTACGACACGACCAAAACCATCTCGATTGCCAATTTCCCGATTAAGGCAGCTTTGGTTTATCCGCCGTTGGAGGAGCTGTTTACCAATTCGTTGAAGAATGCCTACACCCGCCAGACCCGTCTGCAAATCGTCAACAGCAACGGCGACCTGCAACTCGAAGGCGAGATTACCAACTACGACCTCACCCCGCAGGCCGTTACCGAAGATGCCTATGCCTCGCAAACACGACTCACCATCACGGTGCGGGTGCGGTTTACCAACACCAAGGACCCTCAATTCGACCTGGACCAGAGCTTCTCGGGCTACAAGGACTTCTCGAGCACGCAGATGCTCACCGACGTGCAGGACGAGCTGATTCAGCAAATCACCGACGAACTGGTGGACCAAATTTTCAATGCAACCGTAGCCAACTGGTAATGCCATGATTTCACGCGAACAAATACGCCATTTGCTCAACGGTGTGTGCGACCAACCCATCACCCGAGCCGACGCCGACCAGATGGCCGCCGACTACCCCTACTTCACCGTACCGCAACTGCTCTATCTCAAATATACCCCCGGCGCCATGCCCGACGAGCCTCGTATCCAGCGGGCTCTCATTCAGGCCAGCCCCGGCGAGCACCTGGAAACGGTGCTCGGCATCGAGGGCGAATCGTTTGCCGACCTCTACCCCAAGGCCCCCCACACCGACACCACCATGCAGGCGATAGACCTCTTCCTGGGGACCTATCAGAAAGGCGGCAAACTGCCTACCGAGGATAGCCTCGACAAGCTCATCTCGGGTAGCGTGCTGGCCCAGGCCGACTACATGAGTCTGCTGAAAGATGAACCCGCTGCCGTCGCTCAACCCGACTCGTCCAGGGAAACCCCTTCCCAACCGTCCATAGAACGCAGACAGGCGCCGACTCCGACACTGGTGCCCACCCGCAAAAGCCCGGCCGAACGCAGCAATACACCGGCGGCACCAGCCTCAGACACAACTGCCGACGACACCTTTTTCACCGAGAGCCTGGCCAAAATCTACATCAAACAGCGGCGATATGAGAAGGCTTTGCAAATAATTAAAAAATTAAGTTTGAAATATCCAGAAAAAAATATTTACTTTGCAGACCAAATCAGATTTTTGGAAAAATTGATTATTAACATAAAAACAGAATAACAGAAAATGTCAGTAGTATTAACCGTTTTTATCATCTTGGCTTCGTTGCTGATGATAGGCATCGTATTGGTACAGAAATCAAAAGGAGGAGGACTCGCTTCCAATTTCGCATCATCTAACCAGATTATGGGCGTTCGCAAGACCACCGATTTCGTAGAGAAAGCCACGTGGACTCTGGCTGTCGTAATCATGGTTTTAAGCATAGCTACCGTATTTGTTTCGCACAGCGGTCAGGCTACGTCGGATTCGGAAATCAAAGACGTAGTAAACACCGAGGCTCCTGCCGCCCTCCCCGGATTTGAGACTCCGGCTACCGGCAACCAGGTAGCTCCCGCCCAACAGGCACCGGCTCAGCAAGCTCCTGCCCAAGAGACTCCGGCTCAATAATCTTGCGATTTTAACCTAACGATATATGATACCCGAACCTACTATGTGTATGTTCGGGTATTTTTGTTTCAACCATATCCCTTTATCTGCACTATGAGCGACACAAGAAAGTTTTGGAATCTGTTCAGACGCCACCACGACAATGAACAGTCGGCAGCGGGGAGTGACAGGGGAAACGCCCTGCGAACCCAACTCGAACAACTGGCTCGCAACGGCATTGCCTTCGACATCGACAAAAAGGAGGTATCGCCCCGGCAATCGAAATTCGGAGGCCGTCCCGCCCTTCCCGCCTCGTGGGAGTGGCCCCGATACTCCGACGAATATGGCGAAGAACACGACCTGGCCTTCCTCCTGCAAATCAACTGCGAGGAGCTGGCCCCCTACGATACCGACCATCTGCTCCCTCACGAAGGCATGTTCTACCTCTTTTACGACCTCGTGAACCAGCCCTGGCTCAACGGGCCGGGAGCCCGACTGCTCTACACTCCAACCCCGGCTGCCGAGTTGGTCCCGGCCGAATACCCCGACCGGCTACCCGACTCCCAACGTCTGCACGAAATGGGACTCAAATTCTCCAATTCCCCGGCCGTACCCGACTGGGACGACTACAACAGTCTGCTCGGTGGCGACGACAATGCCAACCTCTATACCGACTGGGACATCATCGAAAAACGGGTGGAGAGTTGGGGATACCCACCCGTCGAGTCGGCCGGCCGACTGCTGGGTTATGCCCGATTGATTCAAAACGGTATTGCCGAACTCTGCGAATCGAGAGAGCGGGGCGACAAGCCGGAGAGTTACAGCCCCGAATCGGCCCGCGAATGGATATTGCTGTTGCAACTCGACAGTGTCGACGAGCCCGAGGTCGAGGTCTCCTTCGGCGACTGCGGCAGCCTCTATTTCTACATCAGGCAGAGCGACCTGAAACGCCTCGACTTCTCCCACATACAGTTCGAGATGCAATGCTATTGATATACGACAGATGCGGGTCGGGAAACCATATCCCCACCCGCGTCTGCTTTTCTGCTCTTCTATATTTCTCTATTATTTAGCCGGCTTCAAGGCCTCCATGATGGCGGCTTCGAGCTCGTCGGCCAACTCGGGATTATCTTCCACGCACTTCTTGGCGGCATCGCGGCCCTGTCCCAACTTGGTATCGCCATAGCTGAACCACGAACCGCTCTTCTTGATGATACCCTTGTCGACACCCAGGTCGATTATCTCGCCCGAACGCGAGATACCTTCGCCAAACATGATGTCGAACTCGGCCTTGCGGAAGGGAGGAGCCACCTTGTTTTTCACCACCTTCACGCGGGTCTGGTTACCAATCACCTCGTCGCCGTCTTTGAGCTGGCTGATGCGGCGAATGTCGAGGCGCACCGAAGCGTAGAACTTCAAGGCGTTACCGCCGGTCGTCGTCTCGGGATTTCCAAACATCACCCCAATCTTGTCGCGCAACTGGTTGATGAAGATACAGGTGGTGTTGGTCTTGCTGATGGTTGCCGTGAGCTTGCGCAGAGCCTGTGACATGAGCCGGGCCTGCAAACCCATCTTCGAGTCGCCCATGTCGCCTTCGAGTTCGGCCTTCGGGGTCAGAGCCGCTACCGAGTCGATAACCACGATGTCGACAGCCGACGAACGAATCAACTGGTCGGCAATTTCGAGCGCCTGCTCCCCACTGTCGGGTTGCGAAATCCACAGATTCTCCACATCGACCCCCAGTTTCTCGGCATAGAAGCGGTCGAAGGCATGCTCGGCGTCGATGATGGCGGCGATACCACCCGCCTTCTGGGCCTCGGCAATGGCGTGAATAGCCAGCGTGGTCTTACCCGACGATTCGGGACCGTAAATCTCGATAACACGTCCGCGGGGATAACCGCCCACGCCCAACGCCGCATTCAACGCGATAGAGCCGGTGGGAATCACAGCCACCTCCTCGACCGAGTCGTCGCCCAGTTTCATGATGGCGCCACGGCCGTAGCTCTTCTCGATTTTATCCATGGCCGCCTGCAAGGCTTTCAGCTTCTCCGACGGCACCGGCACCCGCTTTCCGGCACCGGCATTAGTTTGCGTTTGTTGTTCTTCCATAATCGTTCCTATTTTTCATTTACTTTTTCAAAATCTGTGCGGCGTGGTTCTTGGTATCGACCTTCTCGATCACGTCGGCAATCACACCGTTCTCGTCGATGATAAAGGTGGTGCGCACGGTCCCCATGTAGGTGCGGCCCGCCATCTTCTTCTCGCGCCATACCCCGAAAGCCTCGTTCAGCGTCAGCGCCGTGTCGGCAATCAGCGGGAAGGGCAAAGCCTGCTTCTCGATAAACTTCACGTGCGAAGCCTCGCTGTCCTTGCTCACCCCCACCACGGCATACCCGGCAGCCTGCAAGTCGGCATAGTTGTCGCGCAGGTTGCAAGCCTCAGCCGTACAGCCGGGAGTATTGTCCTTGGGATAGAAATAAAGTACCACTTTGCGACCCGCAAAGTCGCTCAAACGTATCTCTTTGCCCGATTGGTCCACGCCCAATATCTCGGGAGCTTTGTCTCCTGGTTTCAGTGCCATAATCTTATCCATTTAATTTGTTATGTAAAGATAGTGAAAGGTGAGAGTAGAGACAAACGAAAATGCAATTTTCAGGTTTAGTCCTACCGAACCGAATCCTATCTTATTCAAAGGTACGAAAAGGGGAGCACAGCGGCAAACTATTTACTCATCAACTGTCAAAAACGATAGGTGTATCGTCTCTCTCCCTTTCGGACAATACAAAGATAGCACCATACCTGCGCATAAGATATGCGCAGGTAAGTTAATAAAAGTTTAATACATGATAATCCGGAGACTCACGACTGCTTTTTGTAGGTAAGGGCTGCCACGGCATTGAAGAGCCCGGCAAAGCCCACCAGAGCGACATACTGCGGCCACAACTCCACAACCGAAGCTCCTTTGAGATAGACGGCCCGCATCACCGTGACAAAGTAGCGGGGAGGCAACAGATAGGTGATATCGCGGGCCCAGGAGGGCATCGACTCGATGGGGGTGAGCAGTCCGCTCATGAGTACAAAAATCATGATGAAGAAGAACATCACAAACATGGTCTGCTGCATGGTCGAGGAGCGGTTGGCAATGATAATACCCAACCCCGACATGGTAAGTATGAAAAAGAGGGCGGCCAGGTAGACGGCGCCTACCGAGCCGGCGGGCGTGAGCCCATAGACCCACCAGGCCAACAGCATGGCGAGGGTAAGCACCACGAAACCGATAATCCAATAGGGTATGAGCTTGGCCAGCGTAAAGAGGAATCGGCTCACCGGCGTGACGTTTATCTGCTCGATGGTGCCAAACTCCTTCTCGCTCACGAGATTCAACCCGGGCAGGAAGCCGCAGATGAGTATCAGCAGGATAATCATTAGGGCTGGCACCATGAAATAGGGATAGTTGAGTGTGGGGTTATACCGGTTCTGCACGGCAAAGAGGTCGGCCTGAACCACGGGCGACTGCTCCTGCCGCACCTCGGTGAGGGCCTGCTGCACGATTTGAGCCATATACTGCGACCCCAGACCGCCTTTGAGAGCATTGGTTCCGTTCACATCGATGCCGATGCGCCGGGGTGAACTACCGGCGAGCGAGAGCTCGAACGATTCGGGAATGGAGAGTATCACATCGGCCTTACCGGCTTCGAGTGTGGCATAGGCCTCCTCGTAGCTCCCGGTCACCCCCCTGAGGGTAAAGTAGTCCGACGCCCGCAACTTCTCCACGATACGGCGCGAAAGTTCGGAGTGGTCGTTGTCGACCACCGACACCCCCACATGACGCACGTCCATCGTCGCCACCCAGGGAATGACCAGCATCACCAACAACGGGAAGAGTATCACCATCTTGGGCATAAAGGCGTTGCGTATGAACTGCCTGAACTCCTTTTCGAGTAAAACGCGCAAGGTTCTCATCGTCATTCGAGTTTATCGTTAAACTTTTTGAGGGCCACCCCCACCAGTACCACGGTCATGGCCAACAGAATCACACTCTCCTGCCACACCGCCGGGAACGACTGTCCGCCAATCATCAGCTTGCGCACCGCCTCGATATACCAGCGGGCGGGGATTACACACGAGACGGCCTGCAAGATGCCGGGCATATTCTCGACCGGGAAGAGCATGCCCGAGAGCATGATGACCGGCAGCATGAGCAGCATGCCCGAGATGAGTATCGCCACCACCTGCGTGTGCGAAACGGTCGAGATGAAGAGCCCCAGTGCCAGCGAAAGCAGCAGGTAGAGCAGCGAGAGGCCCACCAGCCCGGCGACGGACCCCGTCATGGGCACACCCAGCACATAACGGGCCAGCAGCAGAATGACGGTGAGGTTGAGGCACGAGAGGAGGAAATAGGGTATCATCTTGGCCGAGATAATCCAAATGGGACGCACCGGCGAGACGAGCAGTACCTCCATCGAACCGCTCTCCTTCTCGCGCACAATCGAGACCGAAGTCATCATGGCGCAGATAAGAATAAAGACGAGTCCCATAAGTCCGGGCACGAAATTGTAGGAACTCTTCATCTGCGGATTATAGAGGATACGCACCGCCGGAGCCGAGTCGGCCGTCACCGAACCGTCGGTCTGGAAGGCCCGTTGCAGGTAGACCAGTCCGGTACCGGCGTTGTTGGGGTTCGAGGCATCGAGAATGAACTGCACGGCCGCCTCGTCGACAGCCCCGGCAGCGGCTTGCTCGACCAACCGGTCGTAATCGTCGGTAAAGACCACCACGGCCGCCGCCTGTCCGCTGCGCAACACCCGGTCGATGCGCGACTGATCGATATACCCCTTGAAGGTAAAATAGGGATTGACGCGCATGCGCTCGACCTGCTGTCGCACCGCCTCGGTGCGGTTGGGAGCCACGGCAAAGAACTCGATGTTGTTCACCTCGGTCGAGATGGCAAACCCGAAGAGCAGCACCTGCACCACCGGCATGAGCAGCACGACAAGCATCGTGCGCCGGTCGCGCAGAATGTGAAGCGTCTCTTTCTTGACAAAATGTAAAAAACCACTCATAGCTATTCCCTCCGTTTTGCGCCCCGGGCCAAGATGCGGAACACCTCGTCCATCGACCCGGCCCCAAACTTGCTCTTCAATTCGGCCGGAGCCCCCAGGGCCTCGATTTTTCCGTCGACCATAATCGACACCCGCGAGCAATACTCGGCCTCGTCCATATAGTGTGTGGTGACGAAGACGGTTGTGCCACCTGCCGCCGCCTCGTAAATCATCTCCCAGAACTGCCGGCGGGTCACCGGGTCGACCCCGCCCGTGGGCTCGTCGAGAAAGACCACCTCGGGCCGGTGCAGCGTGGCTACCGAGAAGGCCAGTTTCTGCTTCCAACCCAGCGGGAGCGCCCCCACCAGCGTATCGGCTTCGCTCCTGAAATGGAGCCGGTTGAGCACGGCCACCGTGCGCCGCAGCGTCTCGTAACGGTCCAGACCGTAGATGCCGGCGTAGAGGCGTATGTTCTCGCGCACGGTGAGGTCGTCGTAGAGCGAGAACTTCTGACTCATGTACCCGATATGACGCTTGATCTGCTCGCCCTGTGTCACCACGTCGAAACCGGCCACCTGCCCGCTGCCCGAAGTGGGATAGCTCAACCCGCACAGCATGCGCATGGCGGTCGTCTTACCGGCGCCGTTGGCTCCCAGAAACCCGAATATCTCGCCCCGCCGCACCTCGAAGGTGATGTGGTCGACGGCGGTAAAGCTGCCGAAGCATTTGCACAAGTCGTGCACCGATATGATTATGTCATCGCTCATTGCTGCATCAGTTTCATGAATACATCTTCAATACCGGCCGGCACCGGTTCTACCGTAACCGACCCGAAACCCCGCTGCCGCAACTGCCGTTCGAAGGCCCGGGCATCGAACCCCTCGGCCACCACCAGATGGTGGGCGGCCCCGAAGGGGTAGCACTCCTTCACCCCCTCGGCCCGACGGGCTTCGAGCAACAGGCCGTACATGTCGTCGCCCGACAGGGCATAGAGCGGCGCATCGAACCGCGACACAATCCCGGCCGGGGTATCGACACCCAGCAGATGCCCGTTGTTACAGAGGGCAATGCGATCGCAACGGCACGCTTCGTCCATGTAAGGGGTGGAGACCAAAATCGAGATGCCCTTCTGCTTCAAGTCGGAGAGCATGTCCCAGAACTCCCCGCGCGAAACGGCATCGACGCCCGTGGTAGGCTCGTCGAGAAAGAGCACCGAGGGGCGGTGTATGAGGGCGCAACACAGGGCCAGCTTCTGCTTCATGCCGCCCGACAGCTTCCCGGCCCGCCGCTTGCGGAAGGGCTCTATCTGCCGGTAGATGGGGGCAATCCAGTCGTAAGCCTCCCGCACCTTCACCCCGAACAGGGCGGCGAAGAAGTCGAGATTCTCGGCCACCGACAGGTCGGGATAGAGCGAGAAGCGACCCGGCATATACCCCACCCGCCTGCGTATCTCGCGGTACTGGGTCACGATGTCGAAACCGTCGACCGTCGCGCCCCCCTCATCGGGATCGAGCAACGTGGCCAACAACCGGAACAGGGTGGTCTTGCCCGCACCGTCGGGCCCAATCAAGCCGAACAGTTCGCCCCGCCGCACCTCGAACGTAATCTGTTCGAGAGCCGTGAGGGTACCGTATCGCTTGGTAAGTCCCCGTACCTCTATGGCATTCTGTGGTATCATCGCTATCGATTCAGAATCGGGGTTATCACTTTTCGGGCAATCGCACCTCACCGTAAAGACCTATCTTCAACAGGCCGTCGTTCTCGACCGCAATCTTCACGGCATAGACCAGATTGGCCCGGGTGTCGCGGGTTTGAATCGTCTTGGGGGTAAACTCGCTCTCCGAGGCTATCCAGGTGATGCGGCCGGGATACTCCCGCTGCTGGTCGCCGCCGAAATCGGCCACGACGGTCACCTCCTGCCCCACCTTCAACCGAGCCAACTGGTCGGAGGTAAAGTAGGCCCGCAGGTAGAGACGGTTCATGTCGGCCACCTTCATGAGGGGACGTCCGGCTGCCGCCAACTCGCCCGCCTCGCTATACTTGACCAGCACCGACCCGTCGATGGGCGAGGCAATGCGGCACTTGGCCAACCGGTCCTCGATCTGTGCAATCTGCAAATCGACCGCCGAGGCATTGGCATCGAGTGCCGAGGTATTGTTTTCGAGGTTGGAGAGCAACGCCTCCAACTGGCCGTTCAAGACCCGTATCGAAGCGTTGATGTCGTCGAACTGCTTGGTCGTGGCCGCCCCGTCGTTCAACAGGTTCTCCACCCGGCTGCGCTCCCTCTCCTGCTGGGCTATCTGGCTGCGCAGAGCCGAGGCCTGCTTGGCTATGTCGGGGCGGTTGCTGTGAATCGAGGCACGCTGCCGTTCGAGTTGCAGCTTCTGCAAATACAACTGCACGGTATCTATCGCCCCCACCTGACGACCGGCCACGAGCGTATCGCCCTCCTCTACATCGAAATAGAGAATGCGTCCCGTAGCCTCGGCCGAGACCACCACCTCGGTAGCTTCGAAAGTGCCCGTCGCATCGAAATCGTCACGGTTGCCGCACGCAACCAGAAGCAGCGGCACGATGCTGTAAACTGCGATTTTTTTCATCTTGTTCAGGATTTATCGGTTCATCGTATGTTTGAGTTCATAAAGGGTTTTCAGCAACTCGATTTCGCGCATGCTGCGGGCCATCGAAGCGGTAGCCTCGTCGGTAATCTTCATCAGCAGGTCGTGCGTGTCGATGACCCCGTTGCGCAACTTCGACTCGGCCGCCTCGCGTACCGACCGTCGCAGAGCCACGATGCGGTCGTCGTCGGCCAAGGCTCGGCGCAACCGGGCGATATCGCCCTGGTTCTGCATAGTCTGCAACTGCGTGTTGAAGAGGAAGATATCGCGTTGCACCTCGACCTGCCTGCGGGCGGTGCGCAACTTGTCGAGATTGTTCTTCTGGGTGTAGTAGGCACCGAAGTTCCACGACAGCTTCACCCCCAGCAGGGCGTTCCAACTCCAATCACTGTTCATCATGCCCTGCATGAAATCGAGGCCGGGATAGCCGTAATAGCCCTGAGCAAAGAGTCCCAGGCGAGGCATCGACGACGATTTCACCAGACGCTCCTGAGCCGAGAGCCGGTCGATTTTCGCGGCAAACAACGACAGCTCGGGACGCTCGTTTCCGCCCATCGGCGCCTCCACCACAGCCGGTCGCAGCAGCGTGCGGTCGCCCAGCGCCTCACCGATAAAGAGACCCAACATGCCGCGGTAACTCTCCCGCGAAGCCTCGAACTGCCCCAACTGCTGCCCCACGGTGAGCAGCTCGGCCTCCAACACGTCGGCATCGCTCTGCATGGCTACCCCGTTGCGCTGCAAGGCCTCGACCTTGGCCAGATTGCTTCGCAGCAGCTCCTGCGTCAACCGCATCTGAGCGATACGTTCGTCGAGCAGCAGGATACCGAAATAGAGATCGTCGATGCGACCGTCGAGGCTGTACATCTCGACATCGGCCGACGAGCGCTGTTCGGCGGCTTCGGCCCGAGCCATACCCCGGTCGGCAGCCGACTTGCCCCCGTCCCAAATGGTCTGATTCAGTTCCAACGCCACCTTGTACTGGTCTTGCCTCAATCCAGGAATCTCCACCCCCTGTCGGGAGAGCATGCCGGTAAGCACCTCGGGAAAGGTGGGCACATCGGTCTGCCACGTGGCCTGGGCCGACAGCGCCACCTGCGGAATCCAGGCCCGGGCGGCATTGGAGAGGTTGTACGACTCGGTCTGGCGTATCAAATCGTATTGCCGTATCTCGGGATAGTGTTCCCGAGCCATCTGCCGGCAATCGTCGAGCGTAAGTTGGGCCCGGGCCCCCACAAGGCCACACCACAGCCCCAGACACAAAACAACGACACGTTTCATCATAGCTCTTGTTTTTTGATTCGACGCATAATTACTTCGATATTTTCGACCTTGCGCATCTCGAAGAAATGGCTCCGGTCGGCGGCAATACTGCCGAATATAGGTTCGATAAGAGGATAAGCGATAAAGGGGAATACATTGAGGCAGACGATGTCGAGCAAAAGCTCTCGCACATCGATAGCGACAATCTCGCCCCGCCCGGCCAGCTGGTTCAACTCCCGTTGCAGTTGCTGCATGAGGCCGTTGGCTATGCTCGAAATATTCTCGCGCATCATCTCATACCGTTCAGGGCGCGAAAAAACCTCGTTCACGATAAAGCGGGGCAGGTCGGGATTCTCCTCCAAAAAGTCGAAATGGCGCACGATACCCTCTTTCAACCGATCCAGCAACGGGAGTTCGGGATTGTCGAAAGCCGTCAGCACCGACTGTCCCATAAGCTTCATCTTGTCGGCGAGTATGCGGTCGAAGAGCAACTCCTTGCTCCTGAAATAGTAGTGGAGCATGGCATGCGTCACACCGGCCACCCGGGCTATCGACGCCGTCTTGGCTCCATCGAATCCCCGGAGCATGAACTCCTGCTCGGCTGCCTTCAAAATATCGGCTTCGGTATCTTTGGTTTTCATACTGGGCTACATCAATAAAACAGTTTAACAAAAATGTCTAACAAAATTGTTAGTACAAAACTAACTAATTTCCAAGAGAAAAGCAAGGGCGCATCTACATGTTTTACAACATGCAATACGCCCAATACTCTCGGCCCATATCCCGAGGTCTTGTCCCGCTGTTTGCCCGGTTCCTGCACGCCTGCCCAGCCTCCATACAGTCCGCCCACGCCCACAGTCCGAGCTGCTCCTGCCACCCACCTGCCCCGTGAAAAACAGTCGAGGCCGCCCCACCCTGCGGGACAGCCTCGACCAGAAAAACAAGTTTGGTTATTGGATTTACAATTCGATATCGCCATTGAACACCTCGTGCCAGGGCAAACCCTGCTTGTTGAGTTGCTCCATGAAGGGGTCGGGATCGAACTCCTCGACGTTGTGAACGCCCGGCTTGTTCCACTTGCCGGTGAGGAACATCATGGCACCGATCATGGCCGGCACACCCGTGGTGTAGCTTACGCCCTGTGCTCCGGTTTCGAGGTAGGCGGCATGGTGGCTGCAATTGTTATAGACATAGTAGGTCAACTCCTTGCCCTCCTTGTCGATACCGCGAATGCGGCAGCCAATCGAAGTCTCGCCCGTGTAGTTCTTGCCCAGGTCGCCCGGGTTGGGCAACACGGCTTTGAGGAACTGGATAGGCACAATCTCCATGCCGTTGTACATGATGGGCTCGATGCTGGCCATGCCGATGTCCTGGATTACCCGCAGGTGCGTGAGATACTCCTGCCCGAAGGTCATCCAGAAGCGGGCCCGTTTAAGCGTGGGATAGTTTTTCACCAGCGACTCCAACTCCTCGTGATAGATAAGGTACGACTCTTTGGGGCCGATGTTGGGATAGGTGAGCGGGCGGTGAATCTCGTGCGGTTCGGTCTCGATCCACTGGCCGTTCTCGTAGTACTTGCCCTTTTGAGTCACCTCGCGGATATTGATTTCGGGGTTGAAGTTGGTGGCAAAAGCCTTGCCGTGATTGCCGGCGTTGCAGTCGACTATGTCGAGGTATTGCATCTCCTTGAAGTAATGCTTGGCGGCATAGGCGGTATAAACACCACTCACACCCGGGTCGAAACCGCAACCCAGAATGGCGGTGAGGCCGGCCTGCTCGAAACGTTCGCGATAGGCCCATTGCCACTTGTACTCATACTTGGCCTCGTCGAGGGGCTCGTAGTTGGCCGTGTCGAGGTAGTTGACCCCACAGTGCAGACAGGCGTCCATGATGGTGAGGTCCTGATAGGGCAAAGCCACGTTAATCACAATATCGGGCTTGTGTTTCTTGAACAAAGCCACCAACTCGTCCACCTTGTCGGCATCGACGCGGTCGGTCACAATGCGGCTGTCGCCTATGGCCTTGGCAATAGCATCACATTTGGATTGCGTACGGCTGGCCAAAACGATTTCGGTAAACACATCGGGGTTCTGCGCCACCTTGTGGGCCACCACCGTTCCTACGCCACCGGCGCCAATAATAAGAACTTTTCCCATTTGTAATATTCTGTTATATTCGATTTTCCTGAATTTCGCCCGGTCGACCGGTCGACAAGGCATCAATCATTTTTCTATTCGTCGGTATCGGTATCGGCCGTCAGGTCGAGCACCTCCTTGTCGCCGCTCTTGTCGAAATATTGCTTGCGCAGGGGCGAAGCCGAGATTTCCTTGTGGAACCGGCGGTTGCGATATACGTCGAGCGCCAGATAGAGGGCGTGGCGGAACGACTGCTCATCGGCCTTGTTCTGTCCGGCAATGTCGTAGGCCGTACCGTGATCGGGCGAGGTGCGCACGACGGGAAGCCCGGCGGTATAGTTCACGCCGTCCTCCATGGCCAGAGCCTTGAAGGGAGCCAGCCCCTGGTCATGATACATGGCCAGCACCCCGTCGAAGCGGCGATAGTGGTCGGTACCGAAGAAGCCGTCGGCCGGATAGGGACCGAAGCAGAGCATACCTTTGCTGTTGGCCTCCTGAATGGCCGGTTTAATAATGTCAATCTCCTCGGTACCCAAGAGCCCGTCGTCACCGGCATGGGGATTGAGCGACAAGACGGCGATGCGGGGTTTCACCACACAGAAATCCTGTTTGAGCGACTGCTCGAAGATGCGGAGCTTTTCGAGGATAGCCTCCTTGGTAATGGCTCCGGGCACCTGGGCAATGGGCAGATGTCCCGACACCAAGGCAACCCGCAAGGTGTCGTTGAGCAGAATCATCAGGGCCTTGCGACCGCGTCCCAACCGTTTTTCCAGATACTCGGTGTGACCGGGGAAGTCGAACTTGTCGGACTGTATGGCATGCTTGTTGATGGGTGCCGTCACCAGTACATCGACGGTGCCGGCCTCGATATCGGCGGCAGCCCGTTCGAGAGCCGCATAGGCAGCCTCGCCACCCACGGCCGTAGCTTTGCCGATCTCGACCTTCACCTCGTCGTCGACACAGGTAATCAGGTTTATCTTGTTATCGTCGGCCAGCGAAGCCTCGGCAATGATATTGAAGTTGACAGCCGGTATGTCGAGAGCCTTGCGGTGATAGGCGGCCACCTTGGCCGAGCCATAGACTACCGGCGTACAGATTTCGAGAATATGCGGGTCGGAGAGCGTTTTGAGAATCACCTCATAACCTACCCCGTTGATGTCACCCTGGGTAATACCCACTTTTATCTTATGTTCCATAGAATCAATCTTTAAACTTTTCCTGACAGGCCGAAAAAGATTTCGGCCCACTAAGATAAGAAAAATCCCCGATATACATCGCGGGCCAGGCGCACTTTTGCACGGCAGCCTCTATTTGCGCTCTTTCTCGGCCGTAGAGAGCATGCCGCAGGCGGCAAATATATCCTCACCGCGCGAAGCCCGTATGGTGGCCGTGACGCCGTGGTGATTGAGCCGGTCGCGGAAGGCCTCCATCGACCGGGAGTCGGAGCTTTTGAGATTCACGCCGGGAATGGCATGGAACCGAATGAGATTCACCCGGCAGTCGAGGCCCCTCAACCGGCGGGCCAGCGCATCGGCATGTACCAGGTCGTCGTTGAACCCGCTGAACAGGATATACTCGAACGAGAGGCGTCGCTGGTGCGAGAAGTCGTACTGCCGCAACAGCTCCAAGATGTCGTCCATGTGAAAAGCCTTCTCAACCGGCATAATCTGCAAGCGTTCGGCCGGATAGGGTGAATGCAGGCTCACCGCCAGATGACAGTGGCTCTCGTCGAGAAATCGCCGTATCCCGGCCAAGTGACCGATTGTGGAGACGGTGATGCGCTTGGGACTCCAAGCAAATCCCCAGTCGGCGGTGAGAATCGTGAGCGCCTTCATCACCTCGTCGAGGTTGTCGAAGGGTTCGCCCATACCCATAAAGACCAGGTTGGTGAGCTGGTCGCTGTGTTCTACCGAGAGAATCTGGTTGATGATTTCGGCCGAAGTGAGGTTGCGCCGGAAGCCCTGCTTGCCGGTCATGCAGAAACTGCAATTCATCTTGCAGCCCACCTGCGACGAAACGCACAGCGTAGCCCGGTCGCGATCGGGTATGTAGACGGTCTCGACAAAGTCGTTGTCTCCTACCTTGAACAGGTATTTGACCGTGCCGTCGACCGACCGTTGCGACTGTACCGGCAGGGAACGACCCACGTCGTAGCGCTGCGACAGCTGCTCGCGGTGACGCAACGAGAGGTTGGTCATCTCGGCCAGGTCGGTCACCCGCTTTTCATAGAGCCACGAGGCCATCTGCCTGGCGGCAAAACGGGGCATACCCGCCTCGGCCACCACCGCCTGCAACTCCTCCCATGTTTTTCCCAATAGATGTTCTTTTTCCATAACCCCGGTTATTGCGGTAATACAAATACAAAGTGCGTGTATCGAGCCGACAGCCACGATATACGCACTTTGTGTTATTTTGTTGAACGATGTCCTTCAATTAGAAGAAACGAATCATCGTATTCTTGATGTCGGCTTTGTCGCGAAGCACCTCCATCAGACGGCTATTGATAAGATAGCTGTAATTCTGCTGTATCTTGCGGGCTTCGGTCTGCTCGTCGAAGGGTTGTTGCGAAACGGTCTTGTCGGTAACGGTGAATACATAGACACCTCTTACCCCTTTCACAGGACCCACGAGCTTGCCGTTCTCGGCCGTGGGTGCCAAGGCGCTCAATACCGGCTCGTAACCTACACCGGCAATCGAGGGAGTCGAGAAGGAGATGAACTTGGCACTGTCGACCTGAGCCTTCATGGCCTCGGCATAACCGGCCAGCGTGTTGATATTCTTGGCTTTGAGGTCGGCAATAATCTTCTCGGCCTTCTTGTCGTTGCGCACCTGTATGGCCAACGCATCTTTCACCTGGTCGAGCGGAGCATAACCCTCTTTGACAATGTTGTCGAGAGCGGCTACGACAAACGAGTTGTCGAGCGTGAAGATTTCAGAAACTTCGCCCTTATCGGCATTGAATGCCCAGCGGATAGCCTGACGGGCATCGTTGATACCGGGCAGCGAGTAGTCTTCGGCACTGCAATCATAGCTGTTGACGGTATAACCGGCATCCTTGGCGGCGGCACTGAATTTCTCGGCCGTGTTGTTGGCGGCGCTGTACGACGACAGTTGGTTATACAGAGCGGTGTGCGTCTCGGTGCTGGGGTTGACGGCCACTACATAGGCAGCCACCTTGGCTTTCTTCACCGGAGCGGTGCGCGACAAGATTTGTACAATGTGCTCGCCACCCAGGCTCTCGGCCTTGAAATAGCCGTTACCGCTTTCGCTGAATACTTTGCTGATGAAGGGACGACCTACGGTAGGAGCCATGTTCTCGGTCAGCCACACCTCGTCGTTACCGTTGAATTTGGGCGAGAGTTCGGCAAAACTGCCACCGTTGTTCAGCACGTTGAGCACACTGTCGATTTGGGTCGAACGGGGTTGGAACGAAAGCAGACGCACCTTGATGGAGTCAGGGGCTACCTTGGTATCCATCAGACGGTACATGGTGTAGGTATCGTTTTCAAATTCGAGCGGCGACGATGCGTTCACGGCAGCCGTCTCGGCAAATTTCTTCATCTTCTCGGGCATCGACGAAACGGCTACGAAACAATCGTCATAAGCCTCGTCGGAGTTGTTGGCTACGAATGCAGCCACATCGTCGGTCGTAGCGAAAATCGATTGGTTCATCTCGACTTTCTCTTTGGCCTTGGCATAGTCGGCCTCGCTGGGAACGATGTTCAACGTGATGTATTTAATCGAGCGATGCTCGGGCATCTTGTAGAAATCTTTCACCCGATTGTACTCGGCTTTAAGTTCGCTGTCGCTGATGGCGATAGTCGAGTCGGCTATCGTGGTGTAGGGTTGCAGGGCATAAGCGATATTGGCCGATGTCTTACCCTCCTCGAACGAGTTTTCAAGATCGAGTTTGTTGGGCATGATGGCACGGTTCAAGAGGTTGGCAAACTTCTGAATGGCGCGATCCTCTTTCACCTGTTTTTCGAGACGGAGCCACATTTGACGCTGGGGTTCGATTTGAGCCAGCAGCTCGGGGGTGTTATAGCCGTGAGCCTCGGGGTCGAGAATCACCTGCATGAAGTTGAGCAGAGCCTGGCGGTCGAACTCACCGGTTTGCGGGTTGGTGAAGTATTGACGTACTTGCGGAGAGATGTTGTCGCCGGTGAGCAGGTCGGCCAACTCTTCCTTGCTGACCACGATACCCAACTCGTCGAGCTCTTCGTTCAACAATATTTCGTTTACCATCTGGTCGTAAACCTCCTGGTTGATACGCGATGCATATCCATCGGGCAAAGACATTCCCCGTTGAGCATACATCTGCTGCAACTCATCGGTACGCACCTTTACACGTTCCTGGAATTCCTCGACTCCGATATTGGTCCCGTTCACGACGGCGACTTTGCTTTGATTCATGGCGTAGAAGGTATGCCCCGAGTTGAGGAAGTCCCCTACGATAAAAGCGAGCAAGGCAACTCCGATAATCACCACGAGCATGCCTGCTTTACTTCTGATTTTGTTTAACGTAGCCATTTGTTACTTTCTATGTTTTTTAGTTTTATATTTTATTATTTTTTATCCTCTTTTACTAAGGGCACGAAGATACAAAAATTTGGATTTATCTCGGCATAGAATGCTCAAAAAAAATATCTTATTTCTCTATTTTCATGCGCACGAGTTCGATTTTCGTAGCCTTCCGTCGCAAAATGGTAAAGCGATAATTCTTGATTTCTACCGTCTCGCCCAGGCGAGGCAGAGTCTGATAGTGGTACAGGATATAACCGGCGATGGTCTGATAGTCGTCCGACTCGGGTATATCGAGTCCAAACTCTTCGTTGATGCGTTCGATTTCCATGCGGCCCGAAAACTCGTATTCGTTCTCGCCCACCCGGCGGGCCACCAGGTTTTGAGTGTCGTGCTCGTCCTCGATGTCGCCGAATATCTCTTCTACCAAATCTTCGAGGGTCACCAGTCCGGCGGTACCGCCAAACTCATCGATGACGATGGCCAGACTCTTTTTCTGCTGCATGAGATTGCGCATGAGCTTGTTGGCCAACATGCTCTCGGGGGCAAAGACGGCCGGACGAATGCTCTTGCGCCAGTCGTCGTGCTGACGGAACATCTCCGACGAATGAATGTATCCCAGTATGTTGTCGATATTCTCGCGATAGACCAGCACCTTGGAGATACCGGTACTGACAAAGGTGTGGAGCAACTCCTCGTCGGTCACCTCGTCGATGTCGACCGCCACCAGTTCGGTGCGGGGAACCATACAGTCGCGCAGGTGGATATTGGAAAAATCGAGGGCATTCTGGAAAATCTTCATCTCGGGCTCGACAGGCTCCTGTAAGCCACTCTCCTCGATACTCTTCTGGATAAACGAGTCGAGCTCGATCTTACTCATCAGCGCATTGGCATGATGTTCTATCTTCACACCCCCCAACCGCATGAGCCATTTCGACACCAGCGAAGTGAACTTGGAGATGGGATATAGTACCACATAGATAAGCCACGTGAGCGGGGCAAAGAATCGCATCGTGGCATTGGGGTCGATGCGGAATGTGGTCTTGGGCATGAACTCGCCCACAAACAGAATCAGCAGCGTGGAGAGCAGGGTCTGCATGAGTACGACAAAAGCCTCCTGGTCCCACACCAGAGCGATGACGGGCTCCAACAGCGCAGCCATACCCATACCGTAGATGACCAGCGCAATGTTGTTTCCCACCAGCATGGTCGAGATAAACTGCTCTTCATTCCCGTAAAAGAGGCTGAGAATCCTCGACAACAGCCCCTTCTGCTTCATATCGAGTTCGGCTCGCACCTTGTTCGACGACACGAAAGCAATCTCCATGCCCGAGAAGAAGGCCGAGAAAAGCAGCGCAATAATGATAATGGCTATCCAATTCATGATTTCTTCGTTTGTTTGGGAGGAGCGGCCGAAGCCTCTTGCGGAACGAGGCTGTCGCCTTGCAGCGAATCGGCCGGGACACTATCGCGCTTGATGGGGAATATGCCGCTGGTGCGACGTATGACGTAGCGGGTCATCTGCTCGTTCGAGGTAAAGCCATACCCCTCGATAACCTCGTCGGGGGTCTCGATGTGGATAAACGAGTCGGAGTAGATTTCGCGTTTGCGCTGGTCCCAGAAAATCTGCGAAGTGAGAAACACCTCGTCCTTGGTATTCTCGATACGCACATTCTTGTCGAGACGCCACAACTGCTTGTTCTTGAAATAGGTGGCCGTGTCGCCCTGGATAAGGGCCTCGGTAGCGAAGACCGAGTCGAACTTCTCGACATACAGCCCCTGCGGGAAAAACCAATAGGGCTCCTTGGCATTCTCGTAGATGAGCCACTCGGGAGCTTTGATGCGGTAGCGCGTGATACCCGAGTCGGAGATGAGCGTCTCGACCCCGAGTGTGCGCAGCGTGGGCACCTCGGCGGCGTTGTCAAAACCCTTCACCACCTCGTTTTTAGAACCCGAGCAGGCGCTCCACACAACGGGGAAGGCAATAAAGAGCACAATGCCCCAACGCGATACGCGCATGAACCAACGGTCGGTATTTCCTCCTTTTTTTGTCATTCCGTAAAACTATGTCGCAAAATTATAAATAGTTGCAGGGCACACCAAATATTCCCCGCAAAAATTATGCCCGACACGGCTCCACAGCCCAACAAAAAAAACGAGCCGTACCCCCGACGGGATACGGCTCGCCACTTATCTATGGACAAAGATTTATTTCACGATGAAGGGTTTTACAACTACACCCTGAGCGGTTGCATAACGCAGCATGTAACTGCCGCGCGAGAGGCCCGACACGTCGAGCGTAGTTACACAGTCGGTCACGTCGCCCTGCTGCATCAGCATACCGGCTACGTTGTAGATGGCATATTGACCCTCGGCATCGGGAGTTTCGAGATTCAATACCTCCTCGGCAGGCACGGGATAGAGCTTCACACCATTGGTCAACACCTCGTCGACAGCACCGGCCTCTACCAGATTCATCACAAACGGCTTCGAGTAGGAGTTACCGCTGGTCTTGTGAATAGCCTTTATAACCAAACTACGGAACGATGTTGCATTGGAAACTACATTGCGTGTATACAATTTGTTATCTCGGATTTCGTAGTTTGAAGCGATAGGTAAGCCTGTTACAGGATTTTTTTCGCCCGTCGTGAGCTCAAAATCATACTCAGCATCAGACACATCACTATATACCGTTACATCGGCTACCGCAGTACCGGCAGGTGTGCCGATTCTTACACGAGTAGTACTCAATCGGATATCATAGGGAGCCTCCGATAGAGGAGCGACACCAACTACGGCTCGATGATTGTCAGGGTACGAACCCTGAATATCATCGCCCAGCCTGTCGAGAGTGAAATAGCCGTTGTTCTGGCCCCCCCAACCCCAGTTGATATGATATTCGTCGTTGTTGTTCAGACCGTCAAGGTTGAAGCAGTGGCCCACATTCCCATTTTCATTTCCGGCATAAATTACACAACGTCCCCGTCGCAACTCGCTTCGTAACAATTCATGCCAAGCATCGTCCCCCCCTTTATAAGTATTGCGCGAATAACATACACAAGACTCGGGGAATCCATAATATTGTTTGAAACAAGCCGGGATATTATCAGTAATGGCCCCCGAACCATCAGCGCCATAATCCATATCGATAAGTACTCCGCAATGATAAAGAAGACGGGCTACCTCGCTATAATTATCGGCTCCCGACAAAATCGCATCCCAGTTATAGTCGGCCTCGTTATCGAAATTTACAGTTAATGGACCTACGGCAGCCGATACATACGATTTTATACCCTTCCCATGCGAAGGAAAACGAACCACCGAAAGAGCTTGCCCCATAGCAACGGCCACACACCCTACGTAAGCACGTCCGTTAGGGCCACCACTTATTTCCGGACACAACGCGTTATAGGGAGCATCTTGATTCCAATTAACCGATACTAACGGATTGATAACTTCTTCTGTGGCACGAGTTACCAAATCGCCACTCCAACGATAATGGCGATGCAAGGCCGGTGTTTTACGGGCAATTTTTATCTGGTCGGTATATTCGCCCAGCCAATCTTTGATAACCTGAGGCTGTCCTTCCGACACATACTCGCTGTCAAACGAGTATCCCAACAAGGGATCTACCGTATCCTCAGCCGAAATCAAGGCCCAACCGCCTTTTTCATATCGAATAATGTAATAAATGGGAACATTGTCCTGCGAAACCACCTCGACCGAGGCATCTCCTCCCTTAAATGCGCTTCCTCCTCTTGGGGTTAACAACTTTGTTGCGGTCTCTACCGCCACCTTTTCTGACACTACTGCTGCCCAACCGTCACTCATGAACGAAAAAAGCAGCGACACAAGTAAAAATAATCTATATTTCATAATCGGTTTTTGGTTTCGTTTTACAAAAATACCTTTATTCAGATTGACAAAAATAGATATTTCCGTCATAACCTGCAACGATTTAACATTTTCTATGTTTTTAAACATACAAAAAGTTACTTTTCCTACCCATTGCTAACAACTCGATAACAAAATAGCCGGTTCTCTTTCGGGAACCGGCTATTTCTATGAGCTATGAAGATTTCTTATTTTCTCAAGAAATCACTCTTTATTTGCAAATTTTTCATCGAGTTTACCTGAGCCTTGATGGCATTAGCTTTGATCTCACGGTTGATCGAAGGCTCAAACGAGCGAGCTACACTTGCCGTTTGAACCAATCTGACCGGAATGATGTAGGGATCCAAAAGGACATTAACCAACTCCAAAGCCTCCTCATCTGCCGGACTCCATGCATAGCACAAAATAGCATTCTCCGTATTCAGTCGTAACGGTTCAGTCTCGTCAGCTACAAAGGGAATAGTAATTTCTTTCGAAACCGAAACCTTATTGGTCACTTCATCATACACTCCAGCCACAAACGCGAAATAATATCTTGATCCGTCTTGAGCTGGTATATCACAAGACGCATAAATATAGCCATCTGAGCCTAAGCCACATTCCAGATTCAACGTTAATCCATCGTCCGAAATATCACCCGCATAGATATCAAATTTTGAGTCCTCATCACAAAAATAAGACCCAAATCCCATAAAGCCATAATCATGATCAAAAGTCGTTTGCATTAATGCCCCAGCAGTTTCACCCGGATAAACCCGCAAAGCATCTGCATAGTCGGGGAATTGAGTATTCATCGAAGTTCCTATAAATGCATATTTCCCATAACCGACAGACTCGTCGATTTCGATAGTAATACCCGTCGTGGTCGAAGCACCCGGAGCATATTGCCACCACGGACACATCGGAGCGCCATCCACATCAACACCCTTCATAGCCCGCGACTTATTCCCCGAAGCATCTTGGAAAGCGCCTTCGCTCAATGAGATAAATACATAGGTAACTACACCTTCAGTCTCGTTGAATACAGCATCATCAGGCAAAGTAACCGTTACCACCTCATCAGAAATCACCACATTTTCACTGGTAAGTACTCCCGATTTGTAAGGTTCGAAAGCCCCAGTGCCCGATACTGTATTCAGGCTATATTCGATAGAGCCCTCACCGCGCAAAACAATCTCGTTGAAAGTTATCTTAATTGTACGGCCCTTGTTGGTAGCGGTATATTCCAAACGATTATCTGTAATGTAGGGAGCCTCCTCATCGGGCAACACCAACGATGCCGATGCTATTGCACCACACAGGCCACGGCTATCAGCAGCTACAGCATATACATAATAAGTAGTACCAATCTTTTGATTGGTCATGGATTCTGCCACACTAGGCGTTTCTGTCACCGACAACAATTTGGCATTTTCATATTTGGCCTGCAACAGGTTATCGGCATCAAGACTGAGAGCCTCATTGGTAATCAAATATGCATAATGAGAAGCTCCTTCTCCCGGTGTTATCTTCAAATCGAATGCATCGACCGCAGTCTTTTCAATCTCGACCTTCACCGACGGGCCTTCACCCATATCGACTGCTTCAAAATCTTCAAACTCGGTGCAACCTGCCCCCATGAGGCAGATTGCAGAGAATAATCCTATAATATATTTTTTCATCGCTACTCTTTATTTTTTTTCATTTCAAAACCATAAACATAATACATCAGTTCTCCTTCCATTGTCGGAGCCTTCTCTTCCAAATCCTCCTCGGAGAACAAAGCCATCATCACATATTTCGAACAGCGTATCGCAATATCGGAGCCTGAAACTTGCTTTCCTTCTGCATCAACACCCGTCAAATCACAATCTAACACACCAGCCAAATCAAATGTAATCGCTTCGGTTTCTTCATCTAGGCTATATAATCCAGCTAGAAGGATATCATTTTCAACACTATAACTACCTAATACTTGTCCCATAGGAATATTCACACGAGCTGTATTCAGATTTATCGAAGCTTTTACAGGCTGAGAAACACGAGAGTTGTTCAATATAGGATAAATCCACATACGAGTAAGATAAGCAGGATCATCATCAGGTGAAATCTCTACCGACCATTCGATAGTCTTGGTTCCGCTCACATCTGAAGGATCTTTAGCCGTTGCCGTATAAGTACCAAACAAGTCTCTATACGGGTGGTCATCATCTTGTATCGTAATCGCGGCAGTATAATATGCACCGAAATTGCAGCCTTGATTATTCGTCAATGTAATATCAAAATGACGAGGGGATTTATATAAATCATCAATGTTATTCACCTTTATATAAATAGAATCGGTCATTTTCTCTTTACTAAAAGTCAACTTTCGAGACTCATTAAGAATCTCATAATCGACTCCTTCTACGGCTTTAATCGTATCAGGAGTGTACGCTTCTGATGACACGGTAAAATCTACAGTTACATCAAGACCATTCACAGAAACAACCCTCACAGGCACTTTAAATATGCCATCAGAGCCCTCCATCGTTTTATAGGACTTATCTGTGAAAGCTACAAAGGCATCTTTATCACTAAACATAGGTGTTTCCACCTTTTGACAAGCGGTTAATAATAGCCCCGCAGCAAATACATATAATATTCGGTTTGCTTTCATATTTCTTCTAACATTAAATTATTGTACATTATACCCAGGGTTCTGTACCACATTCTTATTATTCAGAATTTCATGTTGAGGTATAGGCAAGGCCCAACGGTAATTAGGGAATTCAATATTCTGATTTTCTATTTGCGAATGATCCTCTCTAGTCAATGACAGTTGCAATCGCTTCATATCAAAGAAGATGTGCCCTTCAAGGAAGAATTCCCTTCTGGTTTCTTTAAATAAGTTTTCTACTGAGAACTCTTGATAAGAATTGGCACCTCTACTGGTTGCCACACGATTCAAATCAATCACATCACTACTTACGCCAGAGACCTGAGCTCCATTAAATAGAGCCTCTGCTCTAATCAGATACATTTCTGAAACTCTAAAAATAGGAACATCGTTATAATTCAAAGAATTGTCTTTCCCTGGATATTTTTTGGCCCAATAATAACCTTGATATTCACTATTGGAAGATATCAATCCCGTATATCGGACATCATTCGCATCAAATAATTTCAACAAATCTTCAGAAACACGGACATCGCCATATCCTTGAGCACCATCATATGCAGGGACAGTCAACAAGCCGCCTATATCATTGGAAGACTCCCCATAGGCGATATAAATCTTGAAGATAGTTTCATTACCACTAACCGAACCATCCCACATTTTAACAAAATTATCACCTGACAAAAGACGATAACGACCATTATTAATTACTTTGGTCGCATAATCGGCAGCCAGTTGCCAGTCTTCATGATATTGATATACGCGAGCCATCAACGCTTGAATCACCGGAGTTGTAATTACGGCCTTCTCATCTTTCCCATTCGAACGTACATAGGAAGGATCCATCAAGCGTTCAGCCTCTTCCAGATCAGGAATAATAAGTTGTTCATACACATCGGCTACAGTATTACGTGCCGGACGATTCGACAAATCATCTTCCCGTATAATAGGAACACCTAACGCCTCAGTACCTGTAATTCCTTTGGCTTTGATATACCCATAAGGTTGTGCATACACCCGAACCAAATCAAAATAAGCCATCGCCCGCAAAAAGAGGTTCTCAGCTTTCACATTATTGATATCCTGTTCTGTTACAGTAGCTTCGCGCGTAAACTCGTTTTGTTCAATGGCTGTCAAAACTCGATTACAGCCCAATATGAGGTTATAGGCCGTAGCCCATAATCCCATTGTACTATTGGGGTTATAATTCCAAATTACTTCCGTACGCATACGGCCTGTATTGATAGGGCCTACAGCACAGTTTCCGCACATAACATCAAAAGTCACAGGGAATGTAGAGCCATACCAAGAGCCCGAGCGCAAATTTATATAATTTCCAGCCGTAGCTTCATCTATTCCTGAGAACGTAGCCAAAGCTAATTCATCCGACTGATTTTGTTTAGGATCCTTGGTCAAGAAATCATCACAAGAAGAAAAAACCAAGGCCAAAACAGCTATCGATAAAATTATTTTTTTCATTTGTATCAATCTTTTTTACGGTTAAAAAGTAATATCCACACCCACAATCATCGAACGGGTCATCGGGTAGCTAATAATCGTAACTCCGGAAGTTCCATGCTCGGGATCCCAGTAATTCATATTGTGGAACGTATAGAGATTCAAAGCGCTGGCGTAGATACGCACACCACTCATCAAAGCTTTCTTAGTCCACCGCGAAGGCAAGTTATATGCCAAGGTAACATCTTTGATACGCAGGTAGCTACCATCTTCGAGATAACGGGTAGAAATCTGATCACTGCTCGAGGAGTTATTATATACAGGTTTCGGCAGTACATTGGTATCACCCGGTTGCTTCCAATAATTCAAAGCCCCTTTCCAAATATTCTGATCACTCATAGAGCCATCAGATTCGAACAACTGACGGTCGTTATTATAAATCTTATTACCATAACGAGCTTCCAATTGAACGCTCAACGAGATTCCTCTCCAAGAGAGATCGGTATTGAAACCACCCGTCCACAATGGTTCAGGCGAACCGGCATTGATACGACGAGCCTCTTGTGCATTCTCGGTAAGCAGACCTTCTTCGTTACGCCACAAAGCATTACCGTTTTGAGGGTTAACACCGGCATAATCATACAACCAGTAAGTCAACAATTTCTCGCCTACTACATACCGAAGGGTCGATGATCCCATATACTCTTCTCCTCCTAAATCAAGGACTTTCGAACGGTTAGCAGCGAAATTCAAGCCTGCGTTCCAGCGGAAATCATTGGTATTAAAGATTTCAGCATCTAATTGAACTTCGACACCATTGTTACGAATTTTACCTACATTCTGAGCCAAAGAAGAGAAACCTGTCGTATAAGGCAGAGGAGCAGCAATCAACATATCTTCAGTACGACGGGTATACCAGTCAATCGATCCGTTCAAACGATCGAACAAGCGGAAGTCAACACCGATATTGTGAGTCTTATTGGTCTCCCAAGTCAGTTTGCGGTTTTGCAATTGAGCAGGAACTTGTCCCACAATACCATTATAAGAGACTGTACCATACAAGCCATAATGTGCATAATCTGAAATATTATCATTACCATTTACACCATAGCTATAACGCAATTTCAACACGTTGAGTACATCTTTAATGTCTTGCATAAAAGACTCATTATGCATATTCCACGAAGCACTGGCCGACCAGAAAGTACCCCACCGACGATCAGGACCAAACTTGGAGCTGCCATCGGTACGAATAGATCCTTTCACATAATAGCGTCCTTTGTAATTGTATTCAGCAACACCAAAGAAAGAAGCCATAGCACTTTCTACAATACCATCACCTGCCGATTGTTTATCAGAGATAGCACTCGAGTGATACGGCATTTCGACCTTTACCTCTTTTGAGACAATAGTATTATATGAATAATTATATGTATTCACCTCTTGACCAACAAGGACATTTATAAAATGGTCTTCATTAAATACATCATCATACGTAATAGTGTTCGAAGAGGTCAACAGTCTATACTGAGAGTCTGCCGTCCGCAAATAAGGTACTAATTCTTCCATCATATAAGGAGGCATGTAATACCTACTTTCTGTATAGGCGTACTCAATTGAATTGTTCGTTCTAAAAGTTAATTGCTTAATTGGCTTCCAGTCCAAATATACCGTACCGTTAAACTTATATTGCTTATCATATTTTTCTTGCTCATGCAATACCAATAACGGGTTTATGTTGAACAAGTAAGGTATATCGGTGTTATAACTGCCATCTTCATTATAGGCTTTAGAAGTAGGGGGTGCTCCCAGTCCGCTCCAAAATGGGTTCGAAGGCAACAAACCACCATCGCTCGTTATACTATTCTGCGTATCAACAACCTTCATATACCCTCCGTGCAAACGGGTACCCATCTTCAACCATTTATTAAGTTCGGTATCGAGATTGGCACGAATCTGCATCTTCTCAAAACCTACTGTTGGTACGATACCATCAGTCTTGTTATAAGATAAAGAGTTATAATAGGTAGTCTTACCGGCACCACCCGAAGCAATCAACTCATACTCTTGCATGCTTCCATTTTGGGTCAATTCTTTTAGCCAGTTCGTACCACCCTTGGCAGCCAAAGAGAGCGGGAAATAGTATTCCGAAGCCGGATCATCTACATCATATCCGGCATTGATACGGGCATCACGCTGATATTGAATATACTCTTCCAGGTTGGCCATTCCGAAATCGTTGTCGTTAGCCAACGTAGAGATACCGTAACGGGCGCGAGCGGTAATTTGCGACTTGCCCGATTCTCCCGATTTAGTCGTAATCAAGATTACACCGTTGGCAGCACGCGAACCGTAGATAGAAGCAGCGGCAGCATCTTTCAGTACCGTAACCGAAGCAATATCACTAGCATTGATCAAAGCAATAGCATTCATACTATTGGAGAAGCCTCCTGTATTTCCACTCTCTACGGGGATACCGTCGACTACATACAAAGGCTCGTTACCGGCACCAATAGAACTCGTACCACGGATACGGATCTCGGTTGTGGCACCCGGCTGTCCATTGGTCGATGACACCGATACACCAGCCAACTTACCAGAGAGCATACGGTCTACCGAAGTCTCGGGAATCGAAGCCAGGTCGTCGCCATCTACCGTAGCAATAGAACCGGTCTTAGCCTCTTTACGTATTGTTTGATAACCAACTACAACCACATCGTCGAGAGTTTGGTCGGTCGGATTCAATCTAACAACCATACCGTTACGAGCAAAAGCCTCTTGTTTCTCCATACCGATGTAGGAAATTACCAGGGTTCTACCTGCTCCTTCGGGGATTTTGATTGTAAACTTACCGTTCGTATCGGTAATGGTAGAAGCATTCGCGCCCTTTACCAAGATAGACGCACCGATAACCGGCTCGTCATTCTCGGCCGACAATACCGTTCCCGAGATGCTCGTTTGAGCAACTGCCAACGAAATGCCAGCCAATAGAGCGCACAATAACAATGTCAATTTTCTCATACGACTGAAATTAAATTTAAATAAACGATTTATTTCTTCTTTTTCTTTCACATTACACAATCGGTCTTTCGGCCAATCTTACATTACACTACATTCAATTTAATTAAAATAACTCTTAAAACTCCTCTTCTTTAAACCTTATTATAATATAAACCTTAATTCGCTCCCGACGGAATTACGCTTAATTCCACTCTTTATCGGAGCGTTCAGCATGCAAAGATAGAAAAAAAACGACAATATAAAATTCAATTTGAAAGAAAATTGGCCTCACCGCCTTTCTTTTTGACAAAGTCCAAACAGGCTTATTGAACAACAATAAATACACATTTTTTCACAGCACAACTAACTTATTAAGATACAAGAGAATAGAATCAAGATTCGCTATCATATTTTCCGACAGGCGATACTTGCCCCAGAATCTGTTAATAAACTATAAAAACAATTCAAATGTAATCGCTTTGTCACCAAACTGAGCTAATCGTGTCAAAAATTTAACTCAAAAAGTTTATTCCATTAACAATTCATAGAGGCTATGCAATGGCATTGAATATGTTTCAAACAGAAGGGAAAAAACAGAAGGCGATAGATAAAAATGCCACATTGGTATAAATCTGTGAAAAAAAAACGATGTTCGTGCATGCATACCCATTCTCTTTTGTATTTTTGTCTAAAATTTTGAGGCGTGAATCTTATCATCGATCAAGGAAACTCGGTAACCAAAATGGCACTTTTTCAGGCCGGACAGTTACAAAATGTCGGTTACTATCCTCAATGGAACGTAGGGATCGTGGCCCAATTCCTGGACGAATTCCCCGTCGATGCGGCCATCTTCTCAACAGTCACCTCTCCCGACAAAGAGGCTTTGGCCTTATTGCAACGGCGTGTACCGGTATTTGTGCCATTCAATCATTCGTCTCACATACCGGTAAAAATTGGCTACGATACCCCACACACGTTGGGTCTCGACCGCATCGCTGCCGTAGTGGGAGCCTCGATGCAACACCCCGGAGTCCCGGTGCTTATTGTCGATGCCGGCACTTGTGTCACCTACGACCTGCTTACGGCCGACGGCACCTTTGCCGGCGGCAACATCGCCCCCGGTATCAGGCTACGTCTGCTTGCCATGCACGAGCATACGGGTAAACTGCCGCTCATCGGCGACGAGGGGGAAATACCCGAGATAGGATTCAGTACCGAAACTGCCATGCGGGCAGGAGCCATACTCGGTGTAGCTTATGAGATAGAGGGTTATATCGCCCGATTGCGCGAAAACTACCCGGGACTTTTCGTTTTTTTAACAGGGGGAGATGCCTTAAAATTGGCTGCGAAAATAAAAAGTCGCATCTTTGTGGACGAAAATCTGGTATTAACCGGTTTAAATAGAATATTACAGGAAAATGCTAAAATATAAGATTCTCTTAATCGGATTGACCTTGGGACTTGCCGCATGGGCCCAGAACGGGACCAGTTCACCCTACTCCCGCTTTGGATACGGCATTCTCGGCGACAACGCCATTGGTGCTCAACGGGCCATGGGAGGAGTGGGATATGCCCTGCACAACAACCGGCAAATCAATATGATGAACCCCGCCTCATACACCAGCATGGATTCGCTCACCTTTCTTTTTGACATCGGGCTCACCTACCAAGCTACCACGACTCGAGAAGGGGAGTTGAAAGAGACGGCTCAAAGCGGCTCGCTCGATTATATTGTCATGCAGTTCCCCCTGGGACGACACATGGCGGGAAGCATAGGCTTGCTACCCTACTCCAACGTAGGTTATTCGTTTGTCAATTCCATCAGCAACGGTTCGGACAGCCGGTCGGGCGAAGGGAACATTTCACAGGCATACGTAGGTGTAAGCGGCAAGTTGTTCAAGGGATTCTCGATAGGTGCCAACATCAGCTACCTGTTTGGCAACTTGACCAACGCCAACACGGTAATACCCGAAAACGGCAGTAGCGGTATATTCGAGACCGACTTGAAAGTCAGGGATTTCCACCTGTCATTCGGCGCACAATATGCCATTGAGTGGGACAAGAAACACACCCTCACACTCGGTGCCGTCTATTCACCGGGCAAAGCCTTGCTGGGTAAAGCCTACACCAGCACCTACGACGTGGGGTCGAGCACCGTCATCGATGCCGACACCTTAAATATGAAGAGCCACTATTCCCTGGCCTCGACCTACGGCGGAGGTATCAGCTACAACTATGACAAACGGTTGACCGTAGCGGCCGATGTCACCTATCAGAACTGGGCCGATGCCAAATTCACCAACCTCAACGCCGGACAGTTACAAACCTCGACAGGGCAATTCAACAACCGTTTGAAAGTTGCCTTAGGAGCCGAATTCCGACCCAGAAGCATGGGAGGAAATTATCTGCAACGCATCAACTACCGCGCCGGGCTCTTCTACAACCGCTCATACTTGAAGATAAACGGCAACGACCTGAACGAGATTGGCGCCACATGCGGCTTCGGCTTCCCCCTCGCCACCGACAAGTCGGTGGTAAACGTGGCTTTTGAATACATCAACCGCCAGTGCTCACCCGTGAAGCTCATCACCGAGGACCATTTCAGAATCTCGGTCAGCCTCACCTTCAACGAGATGTGGTTCTGGCAACGCCGATTTGAATAACCAACTACCTTGGAACGGAAGTTCCTGGGGAGCAACCGAACGAATACGACAAGCGGAGCGAGGACTTCCTCGCTCCGCTTGTCGTTATTAAGAGTCTCTTGTAAAGGCGGTACCCCTTCGCCCCAAAGGCCGGGCGGGGGAACTATCATTCAGCCAGTAACGGCGAAATATAGTCGAGTACCTTTTGCAGCCCCTCCACCTTATTCCACTTTACCTTGTTGGCTTTCAGAAAGGCATTAAACTCTTTCTGTTTCGACTCGGGCAAAAGTTTGGAGATAGTCCGCTTATTGGCATTATACATTTGTCCACCTATCACAAAACACATCTTGCTCGTGAGCGGCAAAGTCTGACCATTTTCCCGCTCGACCCGAATGAGGTCATAATTCAGATTGGAGATACCGCCAATCTGCAAGCTCGACAATTTGTTCGTAGCCGAAGTCGACGACGAAGTACCATAAGCCCCTTTATTCTGCAACAGCCGGTCAAAGTCACCGTTGGTCCAGCGACCGAAAAGAGCCTGCGGCGTCTCGCCCAACACCTGGACAAACTTGTCTTCACACCGCACAAACTGAGTACTGTCGGCCAGCACGATACGGGCTATCTCGTTCTGCCCGTTGGTCGTATATATTTGAGAACCGTTCAAATAATGCAAATCATTCCGCAACAAATGAATGTTTACCCGAGCCGACCCCTTCTCTCCGGAACGGAAATAGTATGTAGCCTCGGTAAAATCATCGAACAGATAGGGCCATATCGTCGTAGGTTCCCCGGCATGAACGGTAGGCGTCAACAGAGCCGACAGCCCCAGAAATCCAGCTAACAGAAGCTTTTTCATGAGCATAAATTTATACAGATTAAAAAATTAAATTTGTCGAAAAAACGTCCACAAGTTAGTAATTTTGTGCTACTTTTGCCCGAAAGCATAGGATTATTTAGACATTTTAATCACACAAAAACTTAACGATATGAAAATCAAGCATCTTTTGTGCCTTATTGCGCTATGCCTATTGAGCTTGTCCGGTAAAGCACAGCAATTGAGTGTAATGACCCTGCACAACGGTGCCACGGTTTACATCTGGGAAGACAAAAGTAAGCCCGATGTATTCGGCATGGTAGCTTTCAAAGTAGGCTCGGTAGACGACCCGGTACAATATACCGGCCTGGCTCACTACCTGGAACACGTCATGTTCAAAGGTACCCAGACCATCGATGCCTTGGATTGGGAGAAAGAGAAACCCATCTACGATAAAATCATCGCCAAATACGACGAGCGTGCCGCTACGGCGGACCAGACCAAGCGCGATGCCATAGACCTGGAAATCAACGAGCTTACCCGCGAAGCCGCCCAATATGCCTCCGGCAACGAGTTTTCGCAGCTGGTAGACCACATGGGGGGTAAGGGGCTGAACGCCAGTACAGGTTTTGATCAGACGGAGTATCACAACTCGTTCCCTCCCTCGCAACTCGAAAAATGGCTCGAAATCTACTCCGAGCGACTTATCGACCCGGTATTCCGGGGATTCCAAACCGAGTTGGAAGCCGTGTACGAAGAGTATAACATGTACAACGACAACCGAGGCTCTCGCCTGGGCGAGTTCATCAACGAGCAGGCCTTCGGCTCGCACCCCTATGCCCGCCCCATCATCGGTCTGCCCGAGCACTTGAAGAACCCCCAGTTGAGTAAACTCATCGAATTCTACAATACCTGGTACGGTCCACAGAACATGTCGATTATCCTCGTGGGTAACGTCGACACCAAAACGGCTATCCCCTTGATTCGCGAGAAATTCGAACGTATTCCCCGCCGGGCCGAGATTCACCGCGAGAAACAACCCGTACCCCAGTTCAAGGGCCGCACCGAGAAGAGTGCCAAGATATACTATTATCCCATGCTGGCCCTCATCTACAACGGTGTTCCCTCCAACGACAAGGACGAAATCGCCTTGCAGATTTGCTGCAATCTGCTCTCCAACTCACAGAAGACCGGTATCCTCGACAAACTGGAACTCGACGGTGACATCATGAGCGTAGGAGCCGGACAGAACTCCATGCGCGATGCCGGCGTAATCATGATTAACGCAATCCCCTCGTTCGACGCCAACCAAAACCGCTGGGACAGCCACAAGTCGGTCGAGAAGATTCTGCTCTCGTCCCTGCAACAGTTGCAAAACGGCGAGTTCGACGAAACGATGCTCAACTCCATCAAGCAAAACATGATTCGCGAGTATGAACTGAGCCTCGAATCGAACGAGACCAAAGCCTATATTCTAGCCTCTCTCTTCAATACCGGCGCCGACCCCTCGGAGATTCTCAACTACAAGGATCGGGTGAATGCCGTTACCCTCGACGAGGTAAAGGCCATCGCTAAAAAATATTTTACCGACAACTACCTGGCCCTCAACATTCAGGAAGCCAAGAGCCTCGACAGCAAGGGCAAGAAGCTGAAAAAACCGGCTTACAAACCCATCGAGACCAAGAAAGGCGAGATGTCGGAGTATGCCAAGTGGGTAGAAAGCATTCCCGTCACCCTGCCCGAAGTGAAATACTGCGATTTCAACTCGATACAGCAGAAGCGCATCAACACGCGCAGCAAACTGTTCTACAACTTCAACCCCGAGAACGATGTCTTCACCATGACCTTGAAATATGGTGTCGGTACCCACCGCATGCCCAAACTCGAATATGCCGTTTCCCTGATGAACAATGCCGGCATGTTGCCCGACATCGAACCGCTGGCTATCAAACGGGCCATGGGCGAGCTCAACGTCAACTGCTCCTATGCCGTCGACGACAACTACATGTATGTCATGATGACCGGTTATGAAAAGGATTTGGTCAAAGCCTGCCAGTTGCTTTCGAAACAAATCCTCTTCCCCAAACTCGACGACAAACAGCTGCAAAGCCTCATCGGTAGTGCCTTCGGTTCACGTCAGATGGAGAGCAGCGATATCAGCACACTGGAAAGCGCCCTCACCTCGTACGTGCTCTACAAAGACAGTTCGGACTATCTGCAACGCATTCCTACCCGCGACCTGATTGACCTCTCGATTACCGACCTCACCACACAGTTCCAGGCTGCGACCAACTATGAGTGCGAAATCTACTACACGGGTACGGCTCCCTTCGACGAGGTTTACCAGGTGCTGAGCCAAAACCTGCCGTTGAAGGCTCAGGAGCTGCCCTCGACTTCTCCCGAACTGCGTCCCCGCGAACAATACAGCGAGAACACCATCTTCTTCTTGCCCAACAGCAAGGCAACCCAAAGCAAGATATATTTCTTCATCGAGGGTAAACCCTTCGACGTGAAAGACGACATCTCGATCGAAGCCTTCTCCGACTACTTCGGCGGTGGATTCGGCAGCCTCGTCATGGACGAGATTCGGGAAAAGAGAGCCATGGCTTACAGCGCCTACGGTGTCATTGCCACCCCTTCGGTAGCAGGCCGTAACACTCTGTTCCAAGGCTTCGTGGGAACCCAGGGCGACAAGACCCTCGATGCCATCGACATCTACATGAACCTGCTTACCGACATGCCTTCGATGCCCGAACATTTCGACGTCGTAAAGACCAACATCAAGGAGTCTATCCTCAGCGCCAAACCCGGATTCCGCTCGGCCAGCGCCGTCTATGAGGCCTGGAAACGCATGGGCTACACCCAAGACCCGGCCATCGACAAGATGAAGAAAATCGAAACGCTCAAATTTGAAGACATTGTCAACTTCTACAACGAGAATATCAAGGGTAAACCCATCGTGATGGCTATCGTGGGTAACCCCAAAGATTTCGATGTCAAAACTCTCGAAAAATACGGCAAGGTAATCAAGGTATCCGAATCGAAACTCTTCTCCGATTCGGGCCTCTAATCGCCCGGCCCACCCTGTCATACAGGCAAAGGCTCCCGCACAACAGTGCAGGGGCCTTTCCTTTTATCAGCATGTGCGCCGTCAGGGTTACCTTCTCCACCCCCTCAGCCACAGCACCTCGTCCCGCCCCCGGTCTTGAAACAAAAAACGCCCGCTCCGTATAAACGGGGCGGGCATCCATAAAAGCTCCCGGAAGGAGGTGGGTAAAGGCTCTTTCACAATATCTGCCGACCGACATCAAAGGGGTGAGCCTTTATACACTCGACTTTTGTCAAGAGGCAGAACAACTCCTCTGAGAGAGATGTTGTTGGAATTGAAATTCGGGATAATATTGACAATTGCCTGATTGCCACCATTGTATAAGGTAACATCGACACGAGCCGAGATACCCACACCCACGACATTGAACGAAAGGAACAAATCGCCCTTTTTGTTCTTTCGCAGGTCATAATCCGAAAAACGACCCTCGACGGTTACCCCACCCAGTCCATTCAGACCGCTCACGGGTATGTTGAAAGCCGTCTGTACCACAGCATGGTCGCCTTCGACCGACACGAAATTGGTATTCGACGTCACGTATGCCGTCTCTCCACGCTTGAATATCACCTGGTCGGCCTCCAACGTAAAGGCCCGCTCATAAATAGCCCGTTCGGCTTCGGCATGTTGCAGGCTGTCGATACGTGCCTGCAAAGCCTTCTCCTCCTCTTTGGTCAATTCACGCTCTTGTGCTGCGGCGCTTCCTGCCCACACCAGCAGAAACATCGCCATTACCAATGCAATCCTTTTCATTGTTTTCCCAATTTTTAAATTCCCCGACAGGCGGGGCTGTTGTTACCTATACAGCAAATAGTATACCATACTAACGGTTACACCTTGATTAACAGGGTATAAGAGACCCACAAATTATACATTTTTAATCTCCAATAAGATATACTCACCCGGCTACACAAATTTTCACCCCGAAAGGAGGCCTCACCCGGCCGATTTGTCCTTTCTCACAGAGTAACCCGACCGATTGTCCGAACCAAAAATTTTTACTACTTTTACCCCAAAATAGGAGTGTCTCCTTTTGCATCGATGAAAATAGACAAGAACAAAATACTCGACTACACACGCAAGCATTTCTCTTGGGGAAAGGCCGTACTCGTCGTCTTTGTGATTTTCATCATCTTCATTGACGAAAACAGCTGTATCCAACGCATACGCTACGATGCCGAAATCAATGACCTGCGCCAGCAGATTGCGGCACAGAACGATACGACCGACTACTACAACCGGCAAATCGAACGGCTGAAAACCGACAAGAACGTGGTCGAACAAATTGCCCGCGAACAGTATTATATGAGTAAACCCAACGAAGATATCTACATCGTCGAACCGAAAAAACAAACTCCCTAAATATTACCGACATGAAACAGCACACGCGCGACATGCTCTTTATGGTTTCCTCCATCGCTGTCATCATCGGGGCAGCTCTGCCTCTGTTCATGATCAAACTGCCGTGGGTGCCCTACCTCTATGCCTGCGGGGCCGCCGGTATGGCTGTCTGCCGCCTCACCTTCCGGTACAAGGGCAAGAACTTCCGGCTCAAACGTCTGTTTCACATCGAGACCTTCTCGTCGCTCTTTCTGGTAGCCTCGTCCTATTTCATGTTCCGCGACGACCCCGACTGGGTGATGCTGCTCACCGTGGGAGCTGCCCTGCAACTCTACACCGCCATTCTCATTCCCCGCGTAGCCAAGAAAGAGGGGAAAGAGTGACCATACCGTAACGACCGACAATACCGTGTCACAGCCGGCCCCCAACCCTACGCCGCCCTCCGGGAACCGGGCGAGTCTCTCTGCACCCGAGAATCACCCCGCCCCGATACAGCCCGGGTAGCCCTCCTCATTGCGTCCCTCAACAGCCTGTCGTCCTCTCCCTGCCGCCCCGTCGCTCTGGCCCGTATCCGGGATAAGAAGCTCTTTATCGGATAAAAAATCACTTCATTCACATTTTCAGAGAAAAAAATTTGTTTATCTACGAAATTTTCGTAGATTTGCGAAACAATCGTAATTAAGTCATGGAGAAACTAACCCATCAAGAAGAAGAGGTGATGCTCGTCATCTGGGAAAAGGGACGGGGCATCGTCAAAGACTTTGTCGAGAAACTGCCCGAACCGCGGCCGCCCTATACCACAGTAGCCTCGGTCGTGAAGAATCTGGAACGCAAAGGCTATCTGTCGAGCGAGAAGATAGGCAACACCTACCTCTACACCCCCCGCATCAGTCAGCACGAATACAAAGGCAAATTCCTGTCGGGTATCGTCAAGAGCTATTTTTCCGACTCCTACAAGGAGATGGTCACCTTCTTCGCCCACGAGAAGAAACTCTCGGAAGAGGACCTGCGACAAATCATCGCCATGATTGAACAAGAGAACAAGTAAATATCCGCAAACCCTCCCGTCATGAACTTTCTGCTTTACCTGCTGCAAGTACACATCGCGCTCTCGTTGCTCTTCATAGTCTACAAGGCGCTCTCGACCCGCAACACCCACTTTACGGCCAGGCGGGTCCTGTTGCTGGGTATCCTGCTGTTCGCCCTCGTCTACCCGCTGTTCCGCCTTCCCGGAGCGGCCGGTATGCTCCCCGCAGAGCTGCAAATCACCCTACCCGAACTGCAAGTCAAGCCCGGCGGTACAGGCGGCCGTCCGCTGTCGGCCTATCAATTCGTAGCCGGAGTGTATGGCTGCATAGCGCTGATGCTGGGATTGCGACTGGCGGTTCGACTCCTCTCCATCGTCGGGTTACGGAGGCATAACCCCTTGCGACGCCTGGGCTCCTGTCGTGTGGTCGTCTGCCCCGAGGGGACGCAACCCTGCTCGTTCTTCAACTGGATATTCCTGCCGGCCTCGGCTCTCGACAATCCTACCGGCTGGACAACCATCGTGAACCACGAACAGGCTCACGTCAGGCAGATGCATTCGATAGATATCCTGCTGGGCGAGAGCGTTGCCGCACTCTGTTGGATAAACCCGCTGGCCTGGCTTCTGTTGAAAGAGTTGAGGCTCAACCTCGAATACCTGGCCGACCGGGCCGCGCTGACCGATGAAACGGAAAAGCGCCCCTACCAATACCGGTTGCTCGAACTGGCGGGGGCCGACCGGGCCCCTCGCTCGACCCTGCCGTTTAACCACGCGTTTCTGAAAGAGCGTATCGCCATGATTAACCACCAACGTTCTTCCCGAGGGTCACTATGCCGCTATTTGCTGGCATTACCCCTGTTCGGCCTGCTCGTTGTCGGAAGCCAAAGCTGCCGACAGTCGACTGCCCCTGAGACCGCAAACGCTCAATCGATGCCGCCTGCAACAGCCGAAGCCCTACCCCGAACGACCACCGCTCACGAGCGACCCAAGCAAGACCCCGTGTTCGAGGTGGCCGAGGTGATGCCCGAGTTTCCCGGCGGTACGCCAGCTCTCTTCGAGTTCATCTCCCGTCATCTCCAATACCCCCAAGAGGCTATCGACAACCAGACCGAAGGACGCGTTGTCCTGCAATTCGTCGTCGACAAAGAGGGGAAAGTGAGCAATATTCAAGTCAAGCGCAGCATCGACCCGGCTCTCGACCAGGCCGCCATCGACGTGATACGTACCCTCCCCGACTGGAAACCGGGCATGCAGAACGGCCAGCCGGTGAATGTGCGATACACCCTGCCCGTTGTTTTCAAACTATCCTGACCAATCTGTTTACCTTAAAACATAAAATTTTACTGCAATGAAAAAAGATGTTTTATTCACCGTAACGGCCGTCATCGGCCTGTTACTGGCAGGCTGCAATGCCAACCACTCTACCACGGAACAGGCAACAACCTCTGATTCGGCAAGCGAAACGACCGCCGCTCCCGCCGACTCAACGAGCCTTTCCTCCGACTCGATATTCGAGGTAGCCGAAGTGATGCCCGAGTTCCCCGGTGGCACCCAAGCCCTCTTCAAGTTTATCGGGGAAAATCTACAATATCCTCAAAACGCTATCGACGGTCAAATCGAGGGGCGTGTGGTTGTGCAATTCGTCGTCGACAAAGAGGGGAAAGTGGGCAATATTCAAGTTGTGCGCAGTATCGACAAGATGCTCGACCAGGCGGCCATCGACGTAGTGCGTGCCCTCCCCGACTGGAAACCGGGCATGCAGGACGGCCAGCCGGTCAACGTGCGCTACACTCTACCCGTCAACTTCAAGTTGTCATAAGCCAACGGCACAATAACAACTACTCTTCATTCACAAACGGAGAATCTAATCCGCAAGGGATTCACCGAGTCCACTGCGTAACCCCTTGCGGCTCGACAAGAAAAGCGAACAAAACTACTTGCGACTGAACGGAGAACCCCCGGTTGCCGAGAGGCAACCGGGGGTTCCAATCTATGTTCATTTTTTTAGAAGTATTTCTTACATCTCCACAATCAGCGAGCTGTAATCGGACCAGTTTGCCCGATACGTAGCTCCGGTTCCGGCCGGTACATAAATCTTGTAGCTCACGGGATCCCAACCGCCGGGTTTGGGGAAGACTCCGCGCGAACTGCTGGCCAACTCGGGGAAGGTTCCCGAATCAATGTCGTCGAAAAGTATGGTAACCGATACCAGCCCCATCTGATCCCAGGAACTGCGGGTATTGAAGGCCATATCGCCAATCGACCGAATACCCCGGCCTATCACCACCGTCTTCAACGCAGTGCACTCGCCAAAGGCCTGCTTGCCTATCTCGGTCACACCGTCGCCGATAATAGCCTCCACCAAGCTCGTACAGTAAATAAAGGCCGAATTCCCGATGGTTGTCACGCTGTTGGGAATCTCGATGCGAGTCAAGGCCGAACAGTTCTCAAAGGCATTGTACTCGATGGTTTTGAGGCCGTCGGGCAAGACAATCTCCTGCAAGCTCTTGCAGTACTGGAAGGTATTCAGTTGAATGGTTTCGAGCTTGTTCCCCTCGAACACCACCTTGGTCAACGGCGACACCCTGCTCGTCCCCTCGTAATCGAAGGCCGAACTGCCCAACGTTTCGAGGTTGGCAGGGAGAGTTATCTCGGTCAAGTTACATTTCGAGAAGGCATACTGGTCTATCTCGACCAGAGACTCGGGCAGGATAATCGATTCGAGAGCGCTGTTGTTAAAGGCGTTGTGTCCGATATAGGTAATTCCTTCGGGCAGGACGATGCTGCGTATGGCCTGTTCGCTGTTGAAGGCACTCGGCTCGACATCGGTCACGGTACCTACATAGGCCCACCGGCCCTCGCCGGTAGCGGCATCGTAGGTACTCAAATCGGCCAGGAATTCACAATCCTTGCCCCAGAAATAGGGATCGCCGGGGAAGTCGGCACTGGTAATATACAACTGCTCGGTAGCCGTATAGGAAATGTATTTCACCTGCTTGATGACCAGTTTGCGCATGAGGGTACGCTCGTCGTCCGAGGCAAAGACCAGCACCTCGCCCGTGGCCCCTACCGCAGCCGGGTCGGCCGGAGCGGTAACGGTAATCTTCGAGGCCGACTTGTCGACAGCCACTTGATAATTGCTGTGCGAGATACACTCGACGGCAATCGTGGCATTGAGCGGATTGGTCAACTCATAGGTCACCTCGACCGAAGCGCCGACGCCGCAATAGAGGGTCATCTCTCTCACCCGGTCACTGCCCGAGACAAAGAGCAGGTCGAACTTGTCGCGGTAGTAGGGCAACTTGATTTGATCTCCGCTACCGGCCAAGGTAAAAATCAGATAATCGGGGTTGGAAACGTCGATATCGCTGAACATGGAGTCGCCGTTCTGCCCGGCATCACCGGTTGCCTGCCCCAGTTGTGTCCAGGTCAGCCCCTCGTCGTAAGAGATGTACCAATAACCATCGGCGCGAATCTCCAACCGAGGAGTGATACCATCGTCTCCTTTGTCCCCCGCATTACCTTTGAGTGAAGCCAGCCACTCATCGAGTGTCCCCTGATAACCATTCTCTACGGCCAGTTCATAAGCCGATTTGCCATCGGCACCCGTGCTGCCGTTGAGTGAGGCCAGCCACTCTTCAAGCGTCCCCTGATAACCATTCTCTACGGCCAGCTCATAAGCCGATTTGCCGTCGGTGCCCGTGTTTCCTTTGAGCGAAGCCAGCCATTCGTCAAGTGTCCCCTGATAACCTTTTTCTACGGCCAGTTCATAGGCCGATTTACCATTGTCTCCATCATCGCCTGCCTCACCCTTGCCACCGTCTTCACCGTTGAGCGAAGCCAGCCACTCTTCGAGGGTGCCCTGGTAACCCTTCTCGACAGCCAGTTCATAAGCCGATTTACCTTCCAGCCCATGCGCTATTACCTTCTCGCCCCGATCGTTGAGCAGCCACTCTCCGTCGAGAGTCCAGTAATAGAGCCCGTCGGTATCCTGCTTCACTCCGATCAAGGGCGTAGAGCCCGACTCGCCATCGGAGCCGTGGTAGATAGTCACCGGTCCGCTCTTGGTAAAGGTGATGGTGTAGCCTACCGTCTGGCCATTCTCGACCACAGGAGCTACTCCCGTCACATAATCGTTACCCTGCAAAGCCTCGACAATCTGTTGCAACGAATTTATATTGGTATTCATCTGGCTGCACAGCTCTTCCAGAGCTGCCAGCCGCGAGCCCATATCGGTATTCTTGTTCCACATGGCTATCTCGTCATACTCCGTACAGGAGACCAGCGTCAACAGCCCTATAATCAGATAGGTCAATCTCTTTTTCATAACTCATTCTCCCCTTTAAAAGTAAATGCCGGCCTTCACTACCCAACAACGATTCTGAACATGCTTGTAACCAATCATCTGAGAGTTGTCGCCATACATCGTATCGTTTTTATCTATGTCAATGAGCCCGTGTTGATACTCCGCTCCCACAAAGAAACGGTAGAAGGCCACATCGAGTCCGCACTGAAATCCCATATCGTGCCGCGAGAAACCTCCTTCACGCCCGAACAGGCAGATTTTTTCGTCGCCCACCTGTCGCTTTCCCCACACCCCGAAGGCGTAGTAGAGACCGGCCGAAGGTATCAAGGCAAGGTGTTTGCCCAGTGCTATCGTGTAATCGATACCTACGGGAAGCTGCAAATAATTGATAACAGTACGGGTATCGTCAAAGCCATTCACCTCGTAACCTTTGCTGATGAAATTGAGTCCCGTGCGGAAGTAGACCGGATATTGACGGCTCAACCCCAACCGATAGGTAAATCCTGCTTCATAGCCTGACTGGGTCGACGATTTCATGCCATAGGAGGTTATCCACGAACTGCAATACCCGGCATGAAGTCCAAATACATGACGGGGATAGCGGTCTCCCGACAATGCGGCCGAAGGCTCACGAGTACCGTCGCTCGCAGCCGTGGCCGACGATTCGGCCGTGACAGTCGGAGTTTCGGGAACGGTCTCCTCAACAGGAGTAACCGGATCTGCCTGCACCGACGGCGCCGTTGTTACAGGCTGAACCGCATCAGCCGACTGGGCTGCCGAGGTTACCGACGATGCTTCATTGGATTCATCGGCCTTCTCGATAATGCGCAGATAGAGTACCGTGTTGCTGCTGTTGCGCAGGTCGGGGAAAAAGTGTTCCAACATGTATCGGTAGGGACGGCCTCCCTGCAAATCCATCAACTCCTTCTTGCGGCTGCCCACAACTCGCCCCTGGTCGTCAAACACCCACACCGGGGTATGGTCGAGAATCGACAGCACCTCGTCGCGCCCCTCCATCTCCGAGGCGGCCACCTGTTGCCGCAGCATATCCCAGGCAATGCCTTCGGCATGGTGCTCAATCAGCGAAGCCGGGATATTCCCCTCGTTTACCAGATAGTTTTTCAACTCTTCGGCACGGCCCTCGGCCAATTGTGCATTGGCCTCCTCACTTCCATCGGGCGAAGCGTAGGAACGAATCACGAGTTTCTCTACCCGATTGTTTCCCAAAGCCTCTTCCACCGAATTAAAAAACCGTTCCAGTTGGGCTCGATTGTCTCGAAACGACAAATCGACATACCGATAGCCCCGACGATAAAAGATTTTCATCGAGTCAACCGCCTCTTGCGAATGCACGTCCCCTATAAAAAAGGCACCCGCCAACAGAAAAAACAAGATTTTTCTCATTTGGTCTTGAATTATCCTCTTTCAAAATTAAATTTCCTATTCTTATCCCTATATCCAAAGAGGACCAAACCAGCACACGGAATACCTATTGTTATAGGATTTAGTCCCCTTTATTTCTTAAAAAAACTATTTTATTAGTTCTTTTAAAATATAAATATATAGACTTTACCCGAAAAGAGAAGAACAAAGACAAAAAAATTAACAATAAATAATAGACTCCCAAATATAGAAATAACCGTATAAAAATCAGCCATATAACGTTTCATAACTTCCCGAGAGGCTGTTACAGCACCCCATCGTCCCTCGCGTCGCTATCGGACAAATCGAATTTTCCGGTAAAAAATCCGTCAATGACGCTCGGTGCGCGAAGCGTCGATGCGCAACAAGACGAACAGCAAAATGGTGAAGCCCCACAGCGACGAACCGCCATAGCTGAAAAAGGGAAGCGGTATGCCTATTACCGGACACAACCCGATAACCATACCGATATTCACCGCCAGGTGGAAAAAGAGTATCGAGACCACGCAATAGGCATAGACCCGCCCGAAGGCCGAATGCTGTCGCTCGCCTATCGCCATGAGGCGGAAGATAAGTGTCACGAAAAGCAGTATCACCCCGACGGCTCCCCAAAAGCCCTCCTCCTCGCCGATGGTACAGAAGATAAAATCGGTATCCTGTTCGGGCACATATTTCAGTTTGGTCTGTGTGCCGTTGAGGAAGCCTTTACCCCAGAAGCCGCCCGAACCGATGGCGATTTTCGACTGGTTCACGTTGTAGCCGGCACCCCGCAAATCCTCCTCCATTCCCAGAGCCACCTTGATACGCTTCTGCTGGTGGGGTTCCAACACCTCGTTGAAGGCATAGTCGACCGAAAAGAGGAAGACTACCGAGACCAACGCGGTGGCCAGAATGGTGAGAACGCGCAGTGAACGGCTCGAAAAATAGAGCACCAGCAGATAGACGACCGTGGCCGCAGTCACCCCGATGCAGACATAGAGCAGATTAACCGCTACCCCGAAGTAGAGCAACGCACCACACACCGCCCCTATGGCCAAATAGCCCAGCATGAGATAACGGGCAGCCCGTCCGTTCTTCTGGTAGAGCAGCAACATGCCGGCCACCACCAGGAAGATGAGGATAAACACCAGTACCTCGCCGGCGGCCACGGCCCCCCACATGAGACTCGAATACTTGACCGCCACCACAAAATAGACAATGGCACACAGTGCGTAAAAGAGGAAAAGCCCCGACAGTCCCTCGCGATAGAGGACAAAGATGAGCGAGGCAAAGACGAGGGCCGACCCCGTCTCCTTCTGGGCGATGATAAAGACGATGGGCAAGACGATTATCAGGACGGCCTGCATCAGGTCGCGCCGGTTTTTCAGGGAGAAGCCATAAGTGCCGAACGACCGCGCCAGGGCAAGCGCCGTGGCAAACTTGGCAAACTCGGCCGGTTGCAGGCTCACCGGGCCCAGCACCAGCCACGAGTGCGACCCCTTGATATCGGGGGCCAGGAATATCGTGGCCACCAGCAGCAGGAGCACGATGCCGTAGAAGAGGTAGGCATAGGTCTCGTAGACCCGGAAATCGACCATCAGTATCATGAAGGCCAGCAGGAGCGAAAGGCCTATCCACATGAGCTGCTTGCCCGAGCGTTCGGCAAAATCGAAGATACTGGCGTTGTCGAAGTCGTAGCTCGCGGCATAGATGCTCACCCAGCCGCACAAGACGAGAATGAGGTAGAGGATTACCGTCACCCAGTCAATCGATCGCCATATGTTAGTGCTTCTTGACTCCACTGTATATAATCGTATTGGATTGTAACATGCGTTCTTCGAGATATTTCCGCTCCGGCGCAATCTCGCGGTTCAGATACATCTCCATCATGAGGCTTCCGATAGGCACGCCATAGGTGGCCCCGAAACCGGCATTCTCGACATAGACGGCAATGGCAATCTTGGGATTGTTCATGGGGGCAAATCCCATGAAGGCCGAGTGGTCCTTACCGTGCGGATTCTGCGCCGTACCCGTCTTGCCGCACACCTCGATGCCGGGTATGGCTCCGATGCGGCAGGTACCGCCCGTCACCGCCATGCGCATACCCTCGACCACATAGTCGTAGTAATGCGAGTCGACCATCGTGTGTCGGGGAGTGGTAAACTCGGCGTTGATGGTCGTATCCTGTATCTCGCGAATGAGGTGAGGCGTGTAGAAATAGCCCCGGTTGGCAATGGTCGCCGCCAGATTGGCAATCTGCAACGGGGTGGCCAGCACCTCGCCCTGCCCGATGGCAACCGATATAATCGTGAGGGCGCTCCAACGGTTCTCGCCGTAGATGTTGTTGTAGTAGTTGCTGTTGGGGATAAAGCCGCGGCTCTCGCCCGGCAGGTCTACCCCCAGCCGATAGCCATAGCCCATCGACACCAGGTAGTCTTTCCAGATGTTGAAGGCCTCGGCTGCCGATTTGTACTTGGTGCGGTTGTCAATCATCGAACGCAGTCCGTAACAGAAGAAGGCGTTGCACGAAGTCTGCAAGGCCGGCAACAGCGAGAGGGGCGAGGCGTGTCCGTGACAACCCACCTTCAACCGGCCCGCCACGAAACCGTGGTAGCAGGGATAGAGTGTGTGGTCGGTGATGATACCCTCGTTAAGGAAGATAAGCCCCTGCGTGGGCTTGAAGGTCGACCCCGGCGGATAGGCGGCCATCAGCGCCCGGTCGTACAACGGTTTGTATTTGTCGCGATTCAGTTTCAGATAGTTCTTGCCCCGCTCCCGACCCACCAGCATCGAAGGGTCATAGGTGGGACTCGACACCATGGCCAGGATTTCGCCCGTCGAGGGCTCGATAGCCACGATGGCCCCTATCTTGTTCTGCATCAGTTTCTCGCCATAGGCCTGCAACTCGACATCAATCGAGAGTTTCAGGTTCTTTCCCGAGACCGGAGCTACATCATAACGGCCCTCTTCATACCGGCCCTTTATGCGTCCGTGGGCATCGCGCAACAGTATCTCCACCCCCTTTTCGCCGCGCAATACCGGCTCGTAAGAGCGTTCGATACCCAGGTCGCCCGTGTAGTCGCCGCGCGTGTAGTAGTCGTCGCGCTCGATATCGCGGGGGGATACCTCGCGGATATTGCCCAGCACATTGGCCGCCACGGGGTAGGCGTACTGGCGGAGCATGCGGTTCTGGATAAAGAAGCCGGGGAAGCGGTAGAGCTTCTCCTGCAAACGGCCGTAGTCCTGAGCCGAGAGCTGGGTCATGAAGGTCTGCGGCGTATAGGAGGAATAACCGGGATTGAGCCGCGGATTCTTCATATCCTTCATGCGCTTGTCGAACTGCTCGCGGGTGATTCCCACCGTACGGCAGAAGTCGAGCGTATCGAAGGGGCGCACCTCCCGCACAATCATCATCACGTCGTAGGCCGGCTGGTTGAACACCAGCAACTTGCCCGTGCGGTCGTAGATGAGCCCGCGCGAGGGATACTGCGTCTTTTTCAAGAAGGCATTACCGTCGGCATACTGCTTGTAATCGTCGTTAAGCACCTGCAACGAAAAGAGGCGAATGATATAGATGCAGGCAATCGTCAGCACGATACCCCCGATGACATATTTCCGTTTGGCCAGTTTATAATCTTTTCTCACGTCCGGTCTTCGTTAAACTGTCCATACCCAAAATTACCAGAAAGGTCAGCGCGGTACTGGCTACCACCCGGGCCACAAGCCGCCCGAGATTGAAGAGGCTCAGCGACTCGACAAAGAAGAGTACCACACAGAAACAGAGCGAAAGCGTGAGGGCATAACGCACATACAGCGACATGCCGAAACTGCGAATCGAGGGAATCGCCTCGGCATAATCCTCACCCCGGGGCGTATACAGGTTCAACACCGGCTTGCGCAGGACCGAAAGTATCACGCACGACAAGGCATTCATGCCCGGTGTATTGCTGAATATATCGACCGTGAGACCCAGCAGAAAGGCCAGGGTCATGGTCCAGTTAATCGAGAGCGACAAGGGGAGCCGTAAAATAAAATAGATGTAGAAAAAGGGTATGGCCACCCCGAACAGATGGATATTGTTCCCTATCAACACCTGCAAGAGCACCATGACGATAAAGAGCGAGATGTATCGCAACCAATTACTCATAGCGGGCCTCCTTTTCCAGTTTGTCCTGTTCCTCCTTCATGCGGTTCGAGATGACGCGCACGTAACCCAGTCCGCCGAAATCGGTACTCAGTTCGACCCGCAGGGCATAGAAGTTGTCGTCGCGCTGCTTCTTGTAGTCACTGATGATGCCCACCATCAACCCCTCGGGGAATACCGACGAGTAGCCGCTGGTGACAATCGTGTCGCCCGCCGCAAACTCGACATGGCGGGGCATCTCTTCGAGCACGGCATAGCGGGGACTCACGGCGTCCCACACCAGCGACCCGAAGTAGTCGCTGCCCTTCACCTTGCAGCTGAGGCGCAACTTGGGGTTCAGCACCGAGATAGCCACGGCATGATGTTCGCCCACCACGTTGATGATGCCCACCACGCCATTCTGGTCGACCACCCCCATCTCGGGTTCTATGCCCTCGGCACGTCCCTTGTCGATGGTGATGTAGTTATTGATCTGCGCCACGCTGTTGTTGACCACCCGGGCCACCACAAAATCGTAGTCGTGCAGCACCGAATCGGCCGGTATCGTGTCGGCACCCGCGGCCGAGCGATAGCTGTTGAGCTGGGCTTTCAGGTTGATGACCTCCATCTCCAACTCACCGTTGCGCAACTGCAAGTCGCGGTTGGCCTTGCGCAGTCCCAGGTAGGAGGTGACCTCCGACTGCAAGTCGTAGACGACGACCGCCGCCCGGTTGGCCGACGAGAAATAGACACTGCGCTGATAGGGGTTGCGGTCAAACAACAAGACGCAACTGATCGCCACATAGATTGCAAACACAATCCATGAGATATGCCTCCACAAAAAATCGATCAAATTGCGCATTTCTTCGTCTTTTGACTACCAACAACGAGTTACAAAGGCCCTTTGTGCCTTTGTAACTCGTCTATACTGAACTCCCGGCCCGGTCGGGCCGCCCGTTTCCGTCACCGGCCCGATTACCGAATGAGGAACGAGAACTGGTCGATATTCTTCAAAGCCACACCCGTGCCCTTGGCCACAGCGTGCAAGGGGTCGTCGGCAATGTGGAAGGGGATACCTATCTTGTCGGTGAGCCGCTTGTCCAAGCCTCTCAACAGAGCACCGCCACCGGCCAGCCAGATACCGTTGCGCACGATGTCGGCATAGAGTTCGGGGGGGGTGTGTTCGAGCGCGTTGAGCACGGCAGCCTCGATTTTCGAAATCGATTTCTCAATACAGTGGGCAATCTCCTGATACGAGATGGGTACCTCCATGGGCAGGGCCGTCATGCGGTTGGGGCCGTGCACCACATAATCTTCGGGCGGATTGTCGAGCTCGGTCAGGGCCGAACCTACGTTAATCTTGATCAGCTCGGCCGTACGCTCGCCCACCTTCACGTTGTGCTGGCGGCCCATATACTCCTGAATGTCGTTCGTCAGGTCGTCGCCGGCCACCCGTATCGAGTTGTTCGAGACGATACCTCCCAGCGAAATCACGGCGATTTCGGTTGTACCGCCACCTATGTCTACAATCATGTTACCCTCGGGGGCCTGCACATCGAGACCGATACCGATAGCCGCAGCCATCGGTTCGTAAATCATATATACATCGCGACCTCCGGCGTGTTCCGACGAGTCGCGCACGGCACGAATCTCGACCTCGGTACTGCCCGAAGGGATACCGATAACCATACGCAGCGAGGGCGAGAACCAGTGGCTCTTCGAGCTGACCATCTTGACCATGCCCCGAATCATCTGCTCGGCGGCATAGAAGTCGGCAATCACGCCGTCGCGCAACGGCCGTATCGTGCGAATGTTCTCGTGTGTCTTACCATGCATCAAACGTGCTTTTTCGCCGACAGCCAGCAGCTTGTCGGTACGTTTGTCCAGCGCAACCACCGACGGTTCGTCGACCACGATTTTATCGTTGTGGATAATCACCGTGTTGGCCGTACCCAAGTCGATGGCTATTTCCTGCGTGAAAGAAAACAATCCCATAAGACTTATTTGATTAAAAGTTTCTTGATTAGTGTTTGAAGTGCCGTATGCCGGTCATCACCATGGCCATGCCGTTTTTGTTGCAGTACTCAATCGAGTCGTTGTCGCGAATCGAGCCGCCCGGTTGTATCACAGCATTTACCCCAGCCTCGTGGGCTATCTCCACACAGTCGGAGAAGGGGAAGAAGGCATCGGAAGCCATAACGGCACCCTGCAAATCGAAGTGGAACGAACGGGCCTTCTCGATGGCCTGACGCAAAGCGTCGACACGCGAGGTCTGGCCGATACCGCTGGCACAGAGCTGACGGTTCTTGGCCAGTACGATGGCATTCGATTTGCTATGTTTTACAATCTTGTTGGCAAACAACAGGTCGTCGACCTCGGCAGGGGTTACGGCCTTTTCGGTCACCTGACGCAACTCCTCGGGTTTCTCGCGATAGAGGTCGCGGTCTTGTACCAGCACGCCGTTGAGCAGCGAGCGGAACTGACGGGCAGGAGCCTGGAAGGGTTTCTGCACGAGCACGATGCGGTTTTTCTTCTGTTCCAGTATGGCGAGGGCCTCGGGGTCATAAGCCGGGGCGATACATACCTCGAAGAAGATTTTGTGCATCTCCTCGGCCGTAGCCTTGTCGACGGGACGGTTGGTGATGAGCACACCGCCGAAGGCCGATACGGGGTCGCCGGCCAGGGCATCTTTCCAGGCTTCGAGCAGGGTGTCGCGCGAGGCCAGGCCGCAGGCGTTGTTGTGTTTCAGAATGGCGAAGGTGGTCTCGTCAAATTCCGAAATCAGCGACACGGCGGCATCGATGTCGAGCAGGTTGTTGTAAGAAATCTCCTTGCCGTGGAGTTGCTCGAACATCTCGTCGAAGTTGCCATAGAACACGCCCTTCTGATGGGGGTTCTCGCCGTAGCGCAGCACCTTGGCGTGGTTGCCGGCATAGCGGAAGGCCGAGCCTTCGCCGCCATCGAAGTAGTTGAAGATGGCGCTGTCGTATCCCGACGATACGGCGAATGCCTCCTTGGCAAACCAGCGGCGGTCTTCAAGCGAGGTGTTGGCCCCCTTCTCTTTCAAGAGCGAAAGCAGCGGAGCGTATTGGGCTTTCGAGGCCACGATGACCACGTCCTTGTAGTTTTTGGCAGCGGCCCGTATGAGCGAGATACCGCCTATGTCGATTTTCTCGATGATGGCGCTTTCGTCGGCACCCGAAGCTACCGTCTCTTCAAACGGATAGAGGTCGACGATGACCAGATCGATCGAAGGAATTTCATATTGAGCGATTTGCTGTTGGTCGGTTTCATTCTCCCTGCGGTTGAGGATTCCGCCAAATACCTTGGGGTGAAGGGTCTTTACCCGACCGCCCAGAATGGAGGGATAGCCGGTCAAATCCTCTACGGCACCGCAGGAGATTCCCAGCGACTCGATAAACGATTGCGTACCGCCGGTCGAGATAAATTCTACCCCTTCGGCATGTAAAAGTTTCAAAATTTCGTCTAAGCCATCTTTGTGAAAAACCGAGACAAGAGCTGTTTTAATTTTCTTATTTTCAAGCATAAAGCATTGCACTATATAAATTTGCCACAAAAATACAAAAATATATAGGTTTTGCCTTGCATAATGGCCGAAAGTTTTTCACCGAAGGTTAAATCTTTTCTGCCGGGCTCATTTTAACAGAGTTACCCCTCGCCCGGGACGAACAAAAAGAGTTTCGCATTCGTTATCCTTTCTCAAAAAGCAAATCTCTCGAACCCAAGAAAAGAGAACGATTATGAAAAAACTATGTCTATTCTTGACGCTGCTGGCCGCGGCGGTTACCACCGTCGGGGCTCAGGAGCGCACCATCACCGGCCAGGTAACCTTCGCCGATGACAACGAGCCCATTATCGGGGCCACCATACTGGTGCCGGGTACCCAAATCGGTACCAGCACCGACCTCGACGGGAACTTCACCCTACGGGTACCCCCCTCGGCTCGCGAGGTGACAGTCTCCTACATCGGCATGGCGACCCGCCAGGTGCCCATCACCGACCGCATGAACATCGTGCTCGAAAATACCGACCACAAAATCGACGAGGTGGTGGTTACCGCCCTGGGCATGAAGCGCGACCGCAAGGGATTGGGCTATGCCGCCCAGGACTTGAAGGGGAGCGACCTGAACAAGGCGGGTACCACCGGGCTCTCCGATGCCTTGCAGGGCAAGCTGTCGGGCGTGGAGATTGTCCCGTCGAGCGGTATGCCGGGTGCCTCGTCGCAGATTGTCATTCGCGGCGCCCGCTCGTTCACCGGCAACAACACACCGCTCTATGTGGTCGACGGCATGCCCATTCAGTCGACACCCGACTTCTCGACCGGACAGAGCGTGAGCGGTACCGACATTGCCGACCGCTCCATCGACATCGACCCCAATGACATCGAGAGCATCAACGTGTTGAAGGGGCAGGCGGCGGCCGCCCTCTACGGCATCAGGGCCTCGAACGGCGTGGTGGTCATCACCACCAAAAGCGGACGGGGACTCTCGATCGGGCGCCCGCACGTCACCTTCACCACCAACCTCAGCGCCGAGACGGTGTCGCGCCGCCCGCAGGTGCAAAAGCAGTGGGCTCAGGGCTATTACAGCGATTCGCAGCAGGGGTTGCGCTTCGACCCCACCTCGTCGATGAGCTGGGGGCCCCGCATCGGCGACCTGCCCGACGACCCTACCTATGGCGGCAACGTGGCCACGGCGCTCAACAACTACGACCCCTCGGGTACCCGGGGGCTCTACTATGTGCCCCAACTGGCGCAGGCCGGTGAGAATCCCTGGGTAGCCCCGGGCGTGTATGACAACATCGGCGACTTCTTCCGCACGGGTGTCACCTTCAACACCTCGCTCAACGTCAGCCAACGGTTCGAGAAGGGTAACTACTCGTTTGGCATCGGCACCGCCCAGCAGGACGGCGTGATTCCCTCGACCGGCCTCACCCGCTACTCGGTGCGGGGCATGGCCGAGGTGAACCTCTCGGAACAGTGGAAGACCGGCTTCTCGGCCAACTTCGTGCGCAACAACATCGACAAGGCACCCACGGCCAACAGCGGCGTGCTCGGTGCCGTCTACGGTGCACCGCCCAGCTACAACCTCAAAGGCATTCCCTATGCCCTGCCCGAGGACCCCTACACGCAAATCAGCTACCGCTCGCTCACCTTCAACAACCCCTACTGGGCGACCCGGCACAACTCATTCAACGAGAACACGCACCGATTCTTCGGCAACACCTTTGTCGAGTTCACCCCAAAAATCAATTGGAGCAGCGACAAAAAGTTGTCGGCCCGCTGGCAAATCGGTGTCGACGCCTACACCTCGCGGTATAAAAACATCTACGAATACGGCACGCAGGGACAGACCGGCAGCATCGAGTCTAACGGCGTGACCAACGTCATCTTCAACTCGCTCTTCACCGTCAACTACGAGATGAACATCGGCGACGACTGGCACCTCACGGCCATGGCGGGTAACGAAATCAACCAGGAGAACAAAGCCTTTTACGAGGACTACGGACAGGGGTTCAACTTCGGCGGCAACCCCACGATACAGAACACGGCCATACAGACCTCGACCACCACGGTCGACCGGGCCCGCACGGTGGGATTCTTCGGCAACGCCACCCTCTCGTGGCGCAACCAGGCCTACCTCAACGTCACCGGCCGGGAAGATGTGGTGTCGACCATGCCCCGCGGCAACCGGGCCTTCTTCTACCCCTCGGTATCGGTGGCCTATGTGCTCACCGAGCTGGAACCCCTGCGGGGAAACCCTATTCTCACCTTTGCCAAGGTGAGGGGCTCCTTTGCCCAGGTGGGACAGGCCGGACGCTACTACAACAACTACTACGTGCGTCCCAACTACTCCGGCGGTTTCTGGACCAACCCGCCGGTAGTCTACCCGCTCAACGGCATCACCGCCTACGTGCCCTATGCCGAACTGTATGACCCCGACCTCACGCCACAGAACACCAACTCGTTCGAGGTGGGCTTCGACGTCAGGCTGTTCCACAACCGACTCTCGGCCGACTACACCTTCTCGCGGCAGAACATCAAAAACCAGATATTTCCCGTACCGCTGGCCGGCTCGACCGGGGCAACCCAATACCTCACCAACGGCGGTAAGATTCATACCGACGCCCACGAGATAAACCTGAACGGGCAACTCTACTCCTCGCCCGACATCACCTGGGACCTGGGGGTCAACTTCACCGTCATACGCAACCGGGTCGACGAGTTGGCTCCGGGGGTGACCAACATCTTCCTCGGCGGATTTGTCACCCCGCAGGTACGAGCAAGTGTGGGCGACTACTATCCGGTCATCTACGGCACGGCGTTCAAGCGCGACGACCAGGGGCGCATTCTGGTCGACGAGGACCCCAACAGCGCCACCTACGGCATGCCCATGGCATCGGGCAACCCGCAGGTAATCGGCCAATGTTCCCCCGACTTCACCATGGGACTCAACACCTCGTTCCGCTACCGGCGGCTCTCGGTATCGTCCACCTTCTCGTGGCGGTACGGCGGCGACATCTACTCGGGCACCAACGGGTTGATGGACCTCTACGGCGTCAGCAAAAAGACCGAGGACCGCACCACCCCCTTCGTCTACCCCGGCTATAAGTCCGATGGTACCCCCAACGACATCGTACGGGGCGGAGCCGACGACCCGGGCGCCTACGAGACGCTCTATGCCGACGTGCTGGGCAACATCGACGAGTCGTACATCTACGACGCCTCGTTCTTCAAACTGCGCGACCTCACGGTCAAATACCAGTTCCCCCGCATCGGCATATTCGACATCTCGCTCTTCGCCTTTGCCCGCAACGTGCTGCTGTGGGCCAAGATGCCCAACCTCGACCCCGAGTCGTCGCAGGGCAACAACAACATGAGCGGTACCTTCGAGCGATTCTCCCTGCCCCAGACGTCGAGCTACGGAGGGGGCCTCACCGTAACCTTCTAACCTTCAAACATCTCATGAATATGAAAAAGTGGATATATATCTTCTGCGCGGCCGGGTTGCTCACCGCCTGTACCGACGATGTGATGGATCGCCTCAACCGCAACGAGAACGACCCCGAAGAGGTACCGTCGCGCTACCTCTTCACCGATGCCGAGACCTCCTCGGCCGTCAACCTCGTGTCGGGCGACTTTGCCTTCTACACGGCGGTCTACATGGAACAGCAGGCGGGCATCTTCAACCAGATGTACAACGCCGAGATGCGACTCGCCGAGGTCTACTCGGCGGCCACCTTCAACAACGCCTGGGGCAGCACCTACCGCAACCTGCGTACCCTGAAAATCATACGCGAACGCTGCGCTCCCGGCGGAGTCGAGGCGGGCTCCAACCACCTGCTGGGCATGGCTCAGGTGCTCACGGCACTCAACCTGGCTACCCTCACCGACCTCATGGGCGACATTCCTTGGAGCGAAGCGCTGCAACCGGGGGTCGTCTACCAACCGAAGCTCGACAGTCAGGAGTCGATTTACCAGGACATATTCTCCCTGCTCGACGATGCCATCGCCAACTTGAAGAGCGACGACCTGGCCACCCTTACTCCCGTCGGCCGGCAGGACCTCATCTACGGCCAGCACGATGCCGACCGGCAGGCCGAGTTGTGGATTAAGGCGGCCTACGGTCTGAAAGCTCGCTACACCCTGCGGCTCTCCTACCGGGAACCTCGCTACGACCAGGTCATCGACTATGCCGACAGTGCCTTTGTCGATGCCGGGGAACAGCTGGCCTACCCCTACGACGGCAGCACCTCGGTCAACCCCTTCTACGCCTTCTACCTGAACCGCCGCTATTTCGGGGCCAGCGAGAGCCTGCACCAGAAACTCGTCGAGCGCAACGACCCGCGCGAAACGCTCTTCTTCAAAGCCTATCCCGGTACCGGCAAACTGGTGTTCGCCCCCAACGGCTCGCCCGAACAACGGCAGGGCTACTACGGCATCTCGGGTTTGCTCTCGCCCACACGCCCCACGCTGCTGCTCAGCTACCACGAGTTGCAGTTTGTCAAGGCCGAGGCGCAGACCCGGCTGGGTCTCACCGGCGATGCCATCGGCTCGCTCTATAATGCCGTGGTTGCGGCCTTTGCCCAGGTGGGGCTCTCGGCCAGTGAGGCCAACGACTATTTCCAGAACGTCGTCTTGCCCCGCTTCGAAGCCGACCCCATCGGCGAAATCATCAACCAGAAATACCTGGCCTGTTACGAGGGCGAGGTGTTGGAAACCTACCACGACTACCGGCGCCTGCAAGCCCTGGGCGAGGCCGACGCGCTGTCGCTCGACAACCCCCTGCCCTTCCCCCTGCGTCTGCCCTACGGCAACAGCGATGTGGTGAGCAATGAACATGTGGCCCAGGCCTACGGCAACGGCGACTATGTCACCACCGAGCCGGTGTGGTGGGCCGGTGGAAACCGATAGAACGACCGTTGTTTTTAATTACCTGACAATATGAAGATTGGAATTTTCTATGGCTCCACGACCGGCATCACCGAGAGTGTGGCCTACCGGCTGGCCGACCTGATGCACATTGACCACAAGCACCTGCACGACGTGGCCCGAAGCGAGCCCTCCGAAGTGGGCGACTACGACCTGCTTCTGCTGGGTTCCTCGACCTGGGGTAACGGCGACTTGCAGGACGACTGGTACGACTTTCTTACCGGCATCGAGGTGCTCGACCTGCACGACAAACGCATCGCCCTCTTCGGGTGCGGCGATCAGTCGATGTGCGACACCTTCTGCAACGCCGTGGGTACCCTGTACCGACGGTTACAGAAAACCGGTGCCCGCTTCTGCGGAGCATTCGAGGCGGGCGACTACACCTTCGAACACTCGACCGCCCGGGTCGATGGCCATCTCGTAGGCCTGCTCATCGACGAGGTGAACGAACCCGAGAAAACCGGGCATCGATTGAACTATTGGGTAAAACTCCTTCAAAAGGAGCTGAAAGGCGCACGTGCCGAGGCTACCCTCTAACAAGCCCAATGCCTTAAAACGAACACAGCCCGCTCCCGTCTCAACAATCGACGGGAGCGGGCTGTGTGGTATAATAGGTTTGCAACGACCGGCATTGCCACCGGACAACCAACAGACTGGCGCACCCCGATAGCCGACCGGGCTCAACGGTTCTTGCGCATGGTGTAGCGACTGATACCCAAACTCTCGTAGCTGCGACGCAACTCCTCGTCATTGTCCGAGATGACCAGCAGCCGGTCGCCCGGTTCGAGCTGGGTGTGCCCCTTGGGCACAAAATAGTGCGTATCCCGTTTGACCATCACCACCAGCGTGTTGTCGGGCAACGAGAGGTTCATCAGCTTGTTGCCGCCCGCCAGCGTCTCGGCGGTAAGTTCGATTTCGCTCATGGCCGACTTGATTTCGTCGGGCAGCGCCACGTTGAAAATCTCCTTCTCCTCACTCTTGCCAATCAAGCCCAGCCAACGGGCCATGGCACTCACGGTGGTACCCTGCACCAGCAACGAGACGATGGTGACAAAGAATACCACGTTGAAAATCATGCGGGCATTGGGTATCTCGGCCGACATGAGCGGATAGGTGGCAAAGATGATGGGTACGGCTCCACGCAGCCCCACCCATGAAATGTAGACCCGGGCCCGGGTCGTGAACTTGCGGAAAGGAAGCAGGCTTACAAAGACCGAGAGGGGTCGCGACACCACAATCATGAAGAGGGCTACCAGCAGGCTCACCCCAGCCACGGCAGGCAGTTCCGAGGGGTTGACCAGCAGACCCAGCGTGAGGAACATCACAATCTGGAACAACCAGGTGAAACCGTCGAAAAAGGTGGTAAGACTGCGCTTGTGCACCAGCTTGCGGTTCCCCACCACCAGTCCGGCAATATACACGGCCAGATAGCCGTTGCCCTGCAACAGGTTGGTAAAGGCAAACACGAAGAAGACACAGGCCAGCAGCAGAACGGGATAGAGCGACTCGTTGGGCACATTGATGCGATTGATAATCCACACGATGGCATACCCCAGGGCAAACCCGGCCGCCGCTCCCACAACCAGCTGCAACACCAGCAACAGAATGGCGTCGCCCCAATCGACCGACCCGATTTCGAGAATCTGGATAAGCAGCAGCGTGAGCATGTAGGCCATGGGGTCGTTACTGCCGCTCTCCAATTCGAGCGTGGGGCGCAACCGCTCTTTCAGCGAGATGCCCTTCGACCGCAGAATCGAAAAGACCGAAGCCGAGTCGGTCGACGACATGACGGCCGCCAGCAGCATCGATTCGAGCAATCCCAACTGGAAATCACCGGGCAGGAAATCGGCCAGCGAATAGATAAAGAATCCGGTGATGACCGTCGTCATCAGCACCCCCAGCGTGGCCAGCGTCACACCGGGTGCGAGCACCGGTCTGATTTCCCGGTAGGAGGTATCCATACCACCCGAGAAAAGTATGATACAGAGGGCCACCGTACCGATAAACTGGGCCACCGGCGCACTGTCGAAGTGAATGCCGAAGCCGTCGGAACCGGCCAGCATACCCACCCCCAGGAACAGCAACAGGGCAGGAACCCCGAACCGGGCTCCCGTTTTACCTACAAGCACACTCAGAAACAGGAGAATCGCTCCTACCAACAATACATTTTCGGGACTGATAATCATAAAACTATCTGTTCAATCTATTAAAAAACCGGGGTAAAGATACACAAAAAGGACGAGACTGCCAATTCGCCAGCCGCCTCTCTTCCCGCCCGGGGCAACCGTTCTCTCCTCTTGAACAAAAGAGGGGGAGAAGTGTTTAATAGACAACGTATTTAATCGACGAAACAGGTATGGAAAAATCGGATATCGGGCTCATCGGTCTCGCCGTCATGGGCGAGAATCTGGCCCTCAACATCGAGTCGAAGGGATACCGGGTATCGCTCTACAACCGGCTGCACCCTCACACGCCGCAGGCAGTCGACCGCTTTCTCGCCAGTGTGGGCGAAGGGAAGAAGTTCCTGCCCACCTACTCGCTCGACCAACTGGTCGAATCGCTCAAAAGGCCCCGCAAGATTCTGCTGATGATACGGGCCGGCGAACCGGTCGACGAGATGATAACGGCCTTGCTGCCCCTGCTGGCACAGGGCGACATCATCATCGACGGCGGCAACTCGGACTACCGCGATACCCGACGGCGGCAGAAAGCCCTGAGCGAGAAGGGCATCTACCTGGTGGGGTGCGGCATCTCGGGCGGTGAGGAGGGGGCCCTGCACGGCCCCTCAATCATGCCGGGCGGCGACGAAAAGGTATCGGTCGAGGTACTGCCGCTGCTGCAAGCCATCGCGGCCCATCTCGACGACGGTACCCCCTGTTGCACCTGGATCGGTCCCGACGGCTCGGGACACCTGGTCAAGACGGTACACAACGGCATCGAGTACAGCGACATGCAACTCATTGCCGAGAGCTATTCGCTCTTGAAAATCAAACTGAAAAATAACCACGACGAGATGGCCCGCACCTTCGAGGCCTGGAACCGGGGGGTGTTGGAGAGTTACCTGATTGGCATCACGGCTCCTATCCTGCGTTATCGGGAGGAGGACGGCTGCTACCTGATTGACCGGATTGCCGACCGGGCCCGGCAGAAGGGTACCGGCAAATGGTGTGTCGAGGCGGCGCTCGACAGCGCCACTCCGCTGGGAGTCACCACCCAGGCCGTCTTTGCCCGGTTCCTGTCGTCCCGCGAACAGGAGCGTACCCGGGCGCACCGACTCTATCCCGACCCGGCCCCCACACCCATTTTCGCACTCGGTGTCGACGACCTGCACCACGCCCTCTACGCCTCGAAAATCATGGCCTACGCCCAGGGTTTCGACCTGCTCTACCAGATGTCATGCCTGTATGACTGGCACCTCAACCTCTCGACCCTGGCCACCATCTGGCGCAAGGGTTGCATCATACAGTCGCGCTTCCTCCGCGAGATTGCCACCGTGTACCGACAGACCGGGCACTACGAACCTCTGCTCTTCAACCCCTACTTCCGCGAGAAGATAAGCCTCTGCCTCCCCTCCTGGCGACGGGTGGTGAGTGCCGCACTCTCGGCCGGGATAGCCCTGCCGGCCACCACGGCGGCTCTGACGGCTTTCGACAGCTGGCGATGCGCCAAGTCGCCGGCCAACCTCATACAGGCCCAACGCGACTACTTCGGCGCCCACCTGTACGAACGGACCGATGCCCCCGAAGGGGTGCTCTTCCACACCGACTGGTCCCGACGGGAACCGGCCGACAACTTCCGCCCCTCCTCTTCTACCGATTCTCCCCATAAAGATTAACGCCCTATGAACAAAATACCCGACAGCCAGATACTGGTCATCTTCGGTGCCTCGGGCGACCTCACGCACCGCAAACTCATACCCGCCCTGTTTGAACTCTTCGAGCGGAAGCTCCTCCCCGAGAAATTTCTCATCGTGGGGGTAGCCCGTACCCGGCAGAATACCGAGGAGTTCCGCAAATCGCTCTACGAGTCGATGCTGCGCGACGGAAGAACCCATGCCACCGACAATCCCCACCTCACCAGTTTCCTGCGCTGTGTCTACTACATCGCCTGCGAGACGACCGAGAGCAAGGCCTACGGGGCCCTCTTCCGGGAAATCGAACAGCTGCGCAACGCCGCCGGCATCGACGACAACCAGCTCTTCTACCTGGCCACGCCGCCCATCATGTACGCGGTGATCCCTCCCTTCATTCAGGCTCACCACCAGAACCGCTCGAAACAAGGGTGGCGGCGCATCATCATCGAAAAGCCCTACGGCAGCAACGAGGCCGAAGCCCGACAGCTCGACCGCCTGCTCGGCGGCATCTTCCCCGAGCGGGAAATCTACCGCATCGACCACTTCCTGGGGAAAGAGACGGTGCAGAACATACTGGTGCTGCGCTTTGCCAACGCCATCTGGGAACCCTTGTGGAACCGCAACTACATCGACCACATCGAAATCACGGCTACCGAAACGCTGGGCGTGGAGCAACGCGGCTCCTACTACGACTCGGCCGGAGCCTTGCGCGACATGGTACAGAGCCACCTGCTGCAAATCATGGCCTTCATCGCCATGGAGCCTCCGGCCAACTTCGAGCCCGAGGCCATTCGCGACGAGATCAGCAAGGTGTTCCGCTCGCTGCGTCCGCTCTCGCGCGACGACATCGCCCGCCACACGCTGCGGGGACAATACACCACCGGCATCATCGACGGGCAACAGGTACCCGCCTACCGCGAGGAGGCTCACGTCGACCCGCAATCGGCCACCGAGACCTTCGTCGCCCTGAAACTCTTCATCGACAACTGGCGGTGGGCCGACGTGCCGGTCTACATCTACACCGGCAAACGGCTGTCCGAGAAGCGGTCGGAGGCAGTCATTCACTTTCGCAACACCCCCCGCACCTTTTTCCCGGGACAGTGCTGCGGCAATTCATGCAACCAGCTGGTCATCACCCTGCAACCCGACGAGAGCATTCGCCTGCGCTTCGGGCTGAAACAACCCGGCAACAACTTCGAGGTGAGCCAGGTGAGTATGGACTTCTTCTACAAGTCGCTCGCCACCACACATCTGCCCGGCGCCTACGAACGGCTGCTGCTCGATGCCATGCGGGGCGACGCCCTGCTCTACTCGCGCAGCGACGCCCTGGAACTGAGCTGGCACTTTCTGGCCCCTCTGCTCGACTGCTGGGAACGGGAGAAGGACGAGGGTCTCATCACCTACCCGGCCGGCTGCCAGATACCTCACGAGGTCATCACCCGCATCAACGCCGACCCCTATCTGCTCGAAGAGTCTGTTTGTTCCTGCTGTAATACCGACCGACACCCATGAATCCCACCATCGTACAATTTTACCCCGATGCCTCCAAGGCGCTCATCGCCCTCACCGAGGCACTGCTCGTCTCGGTGGCCGCCCGCACCCGAAAGCCCTTCTACCTGGCCCTGTCGGGCGGTGAGACGGCCCGGCAGCTTTTCGACGTGTGGCGCACCCGATACTCCGACCCGGCCCGCTGGAAAAACGTACTCTTCTTCTGGGTCGACGAGCGGTGCGTGCCGCCCGACAGCGAAGAGAGCAACTACTACTGGGCCCACCGACTCTTTTTCAAACCGGTGGGGATACCGGCCGACCACATCTTCCGCATTCACGGCGAGGCCCCTCCCGAGCAGGAGGCCGAGCGGTATGCCCGCCTGATGGCCGACCGTCTGCCCGACCGCGAGGGGCTGCCGCGATTCGACTGCACCCTGCTGGGCATCGGCGAGGACGAACATGTGGCCTCGATATTCGACCACAGCCTGTTGCAGAGCGACGACCTCTACGCCGTGTCGCAACACCCTGCCACCGGGCAATACCGGGTGACGCAGACCGGCGAAGTGATACTCGCCTCCCGCGAAATTCTCATTGCGTTGGTAGGAAAACGGAAAAAAGAGTTGCTGCACCGGCTGACCGCCCGCCCCGACAGCGTCGTAACCCCGGCCACCTACATCTTGGCACACACGTCGCGGGCCACGATTTTCAGTGAAATAGGATTATTCAACCGGGAACTCTCATTTTAACAGGTCGGGACGCAGCCGGCGCGTGCGTTCGAGCGACTGCTCGTGCTTCCACTCGTCGATTTTGCGCTGGTGTCCCGAGAGCAGCACATCGGGTACCCGCCACCCCTTGTACTCGGCGGGACGTGTATAGACCGGCGGAGCCAGCAGGTTGTCCTGGAACGAGTCAGAGAGGGCCGACTGCTCGTCGCCGATGGCGCCGGGAATAAGCCGCACGATGGCATCGCACATGATGGCCGCCGCCAGTTCGCCGCCGGTAAGCACATAGTCGCCTATCGACACCTCCTTGGTGATGAAGTGTTCGCGTATGCGGTAGTCGATGCCCTTGTAGTGGCCGCAGAGAATAATGAGGTTACCCGCCATGGAGAGTTGGTTGGCCATGGGCTGGTCAAACTGCTCGCCATCGGGGGTAGTAAAGATTACCTCGTCGTACTCCCGCTCGCTCTTCAACTGGGTGATGGCCCGGTCCACCGGCTCGATTTGCATCACCATACCGGCCTCGCCCCCAAAGGGATAGTCGTCGACCTTGCGGTGCTTGTCGAGCGAATAGTCGCGCAGGTTGTGCACCACAATCTCGACCAGTTTCTTATCCTGTGCCCGCTTCAAGATGGAATAGTTCAGCGGGCTCTGCAACAACTCGGGCAGTACGGTGATAATATCGATACGCATCATAACTCTCTCAATTTGGCTGCAAATGTAGCCTTTTCCCCCCGGTTTCGCAAACCCGCAGGCCTAATCTTACCCACCCCGACCGACTTACGCCTCTTATTTTATAGCGTTGCAACTCAACCCGAAATTTCATATCTCGAAAAAAAGCACTACCTTTGCGGCCTGAAAAACAGGTATAAGATGATAACGGTAAACAATTTAGGTATTCAATTTGGTAAAAGAGTTCTTTTCCAAGACGTTAATTTGAAGTTCACCCCGGGTAACTGCTACGGCATTATCGGAGCCAACGGCGCCGGGAAATCGACCCTCATGCGTATCCTGAGCAATCAGCTCGAACCCACGCACGGCACCGTCACGCTGGGACCGGGCGAGCGGCTCTCGGTACTGAGTCAGGACCACTTTGCCTTCGACGAGTTTACCGTCATCAACACCGTACTCATGGGTCACACCGTACTGTGGGACATCATGCAGGAGAAGGACGCCCTCTATGCCAAACCCGATTTCAGCGATGCCGACGGCATACGGGCCGCCGAACTCGAAGAGAAGTTCGCCGAGCTCGAAGGGTGGAATGCCGAGAGCGACGCCGCCTCGCTGCTGAGCGGTCTGGGTATCAAGGAGGAGAAGCACTACATGCTCATGAAGGACCTGAGCGGTAAGGAGAAGGTGCGCGTGCTGCTGGCCAAGGCCCTCTTCGGCCACCCCGACAACCTGCTGCTCGACGAGCCTACCAACGACCTCGACCTCGAAACGGTGATGTGGCTCGAGAACTACCTGGCCAACTTCGAGAACACGGTACTGGTGGTATCGCACGACCGTCACTTTCTCGACTCGGTGTGCACCCACACGGTCGACATCGACTACGGCAAGGTGCAACTCTTTGCCGGCAATTACAGCTTCTGGTACGAGTCGAGCCAGCTGGCCCTGCGTCAACAGCAGCAACAGAACAAGAAGGCCGAGGAGAAGCGCAAGGAACTGCTCGAATTTATCCAGCGGTTCAGCGCCAACGTGGCCAAGTCGAAACAGACCACCAGCCGCAAGAAGATGCTCGAAAAGCTCACTGTCGAGGAGATTCAACCCTCGTCGCGCCGCTATCCGGGCATCATCTTCACCCCGTCGCGCGAGCCGGGCAACAAGATTCTCGAAGTGAAAGGGCTCGAAAAGTCCATCGAGGGCACGCTGCTCTTCAAAGATGTGAACTTCTCCATCGAGAAGGACGACAAGGTGGCCTTCATCTCGCACGACCCGCGTGCCATGACCGCCCTCTTCGAAATCATCAACGGCAACCTCAAACCCGATGCGGGTACCTACGAGTGGGGACAGACCATCACCACGGCCTACCTGCCGCTCGACAACAGCTCCTTCTTCAATACCGACATGAACCTGATCGAATGGCTCTCCCAGTTCTCCGACGACACGAGCGAGCTCTACATCAAGGGATTCCTGGGGCGCATGCTCTTCTCGGGCGAGGAGCTGCTCAAAAAGGCGTCGGTCCTCTCGGGAGGTGAGAAGATGCGCTGCATGATTGCCCGCATGATGCTCAAAAACGCCAACACCATGATACTCGACTCGCCCACCAACCACCTCGACTTGGAGTCGATTCAGGCCTTCAACAACACGTTGCAGAGCTTCAAGGGCAACGTGCTGCTCTCGTCGCACGACCACGAGTTTATCCAGACGGTCTGCAACCGCATCATCGAGCTCACCCCCGGCGGCATCATCGACAAGATGATGGACTACGACGACTACATCACCGACGAGAAGGTGCAGGCCGCCCGCGAACGATTGTACAACCTATAAAAAGATATTCGGTTATGGTAAAACACATTGTCACTTTCAAACTCACCGGCACCCCCGAGGAACGCAAAGAGGTAGCCACCCGGTTCAAAAACGCCCTGCTCGAACTGCCCGCCGTAATCGACGTGCTGCGAAGCATCGAAGTGGGTATCAACGAGAATCCCGCCGAGAGCTGGGACGTCGTACTCACCGCTACCGTCGACTGCATGGCCGACGTGGAGACCTATGCCAAGCACCCGGCTCACGTAGCTGCCGCCGGTCTGCTCGCCGGACACAAGGCCGACCGCGCCTGCGTCGATTACACCTGCTGAGGGTCGATGCCTGCCGATACGGATCGGGTCAACAGCCGCACCTGACACACAAAAAACGAGAGCGAAAGAGGGGGATAAAACCCACACTTTCGCTCTCGCTCTATATCACAGACTTGTCACACCCGGTGCAAGCCTCACTCATTTTCTAAAAGTCAGGCAACCGCCGTTGCCAATTTTTTTTGCAACAGGGCTGTCAACTCCTGGCACATGGGCCCGTTGCCCATGGCACGATACTTCGCTATCTGATACCGAAGCATCTCTACTGTCATTTGTTCTTTCATCATAATTCAGCCTTTTTGTTCTCCACCCGTTATGGAAAACGGTTTGTTTTTTACTCTTTTTACATTGCAAATATAATACCATTCCCCGAAAAAACATGTTGTACAACATAAAAAATATGTTGCTTTTTCATGTATTTTATATTTCAGGAGATAATCGGCTTCGTCTAAAAGATTAATTAACCAAATAATTATCAATCGATTAAATACATTCGGCGAAAGATTTTACCGCCCCGCCATTTTTTTATACTTTTGTACTGACAGAAATCATGACAACAAACCCCACGAAACCATGCCTGTAAAGATTCCGTCATCACTGCCGGCTGTCGAGATTCTCAAAGCCGAAAACATATTCGTCATGGACGACCTGCGTGCATCGACGCAGGACATTCGTCCGTTGAAGCTACTCATTCTCAACCTGATGCCGTTGAAAATCGTCACCGAAACCGACCTGCTGCGCCTCATCTCGAACACGCCGCTGCAAATCGAGCTCGACCTGATGAACGTCTCGGGACACATCTCGCACAACACGCCGGTCGAGCACATCGACACCTTTTACAAGGATTTCAGCGAGATACGCACCCACAACTACGACGGCATGATTATCACCGGCGCACCGGTCGAACGGCTCGATTTCGAGGCGGTCGACTACTGGGACGAACTGGTCGACATCTTCGACTGGGCCCGCACTCACGTCACCTCGACCCTCTACATCTGCTGGGCAGCCCTGGCAGGACTTTACCATTTCTATGGCATACCCAAACACCCGCTGCCGCAAAAGCTGTTCGGGGTCTTCTCCCACTACAAACACGACGAGAAGAACCCCATCTTCCGCGGGTTCGACGACCGCTTCGAGGTGCCGCACAGCCGCTACTCCGAGGTGCGCCGCTGCGACATCGAGAAGAGAAGCGAACTCACAATACTCTCCGAGTCGGAAGAGGCCGGGGTCTATCTGGTGATGGCCCGCGGCGGCCGCGAGTTCTTCATCACCGGCCACTCCGAATACTCGGCCCTCACGCTCGACATCGAGTACCGCCGCGACCGGGCCAAGGGGCTCGACATCGCCGTGCCCCGCAACTACTACCCCGACGACGACCCGAACAACGCGCCCGTGGTCACCTGGCGGGGACACGCCAACCTGCTCTTCACCAACTGGCTCAACTACTTCGTATATCAACAAACGCCCTATAACCTCAACGATATCCGATGACTACCTCACGTCGTATAGAACTGCTGGCCCCGGCCAAGAATGCCGAAATCGGGAAGGAGGCAATCCTTCACGGGGCCGATGCCGTCTACATCGGGGCTCCCCGATTCGGTGCCCGCTCGGCCGCCGGTAACAGCCTCGACGACCTGGCCGGACTCATCGACCTGGCCCACCGCTTCGACGCCCGCGTCTACATCACCTTCAACACCCTGCTCTACGACCACGAACTGGGCGAAGCCGAACGCCTCATCGGCCAGCTCTACCGCATCGGCGCCGATGCCCTCATCGTGCAGGATATGGGCATCATGCGGCTCGACATTCCCCCCATTGCCCTGCATGCCAGCACCCAGACCGACAACCGCACCCCCGCCAAGGTGGAGTTCCTCGAACGGTGCGGCTTCTCGCAGGTAGTTCTGGCCCGGGAGCTTTCGCTCGACGAAATCCGGGCCATCAGCTCCACCGTACAGGTACCGCTCGAAGTGTTCGTGCACGGAGCGCTGTGCGTGAGTTACAGCGGGCAGTGCTACCTGAGTCAGTCCATGTGCGGCCGCAGCGCCAACCGGGGCGAGTGCGCACAGTACTGCCGGTTGCCCTATACCCTCATTGACGGGCGCGGACGCATCGTGGCCCGCGACAAACACCTGCTCTCACTGCGCGACCTCAACCAGAGCGACCGGCTGGAAGAGCTGCTCGATGCCGGTGTCTCTTCGCTGAAAATCGAGGGGCGTCTCAAAGAGATGGCCTATGTGAAGAACTGCACCGCCTACTACCGGCAGGCGCTCGACCGCATCTTCGAGCGGCGCCCCGAGTACCGACGCTCCTCGACGGGTGTCTCGACCATCGACTTTACGCCCCGCCTCGAAAAGAGCTTCAACCGGGGTTTCACCCACTACTTTCTCGACGGACGCACCGCCGCCCCCATCGCCTCGCCCGACACCCCCAAGTCGCTGGGCGAATATGTGGGCGAGGTGAAACAGACCGACCGCAACTCGTTTGTCGTGGCCGGTACCACGGCGCTGCACAACGGCGACGGCCTCTGCTACGTCACCCCCCGGGGCGAGTTCGAAGGGGTGCGTGTGAACCGGGCCGAGGGAACCCGCATCTTCCCCGCCACACCTGTCAACATCGCCCCCCACACGACACTCTACCGCAACCTCGATTTCGAGTTTGAAAAACAGCTGTCCCGCCCCACGGCCGACCGCCGCGTGGGGGTATCCCTCCGGCTCTATGCCGTGCCCGACGGCTTTGCCCTCGACCTGACCGACGAGTGCGGCCTGCGGGTAACCGTGCGCGAGGATACGCCGCACCAGCCGGCCCGCACCCCACAGCAGGAGAATCAGCGCAAACAACTGAGCAAACTGGGTACCTCGATTTACACCGCCACCCACATCGACCTCGACATAGACGAGAACCTCTTCATACCGGCATCGACCCTGTCGAAGCTGCGGCAGCAGGGGGTCGAATGGCTCGACAGGGCCCGCCGGCTGGCCTATCGGCCCGAACGCCGGCTGCCCGAAGATCGGTCCGCCCGCTTCCCGCAAAGTTCGCTCAACTACCTGGGCAACGTGTCGAACCACCTGGCCGAAGCGTTCTACCGGGAGCACGGCGTGACTCACATCGACCCGGCCTTCGAAAGCCGTCCGGTCGAAGGGGTACCGCTCATGTTCACCCGCCACTGCATACGCCACATGCTGGGGTATTGCAAAAAGACGCCGGCCGGGAAAGAGCTGCCCGAACCGCTCACCCTGCTCTACAAGGGCGAACGGCTCACCCTGCACTTCGACTGCAAGGCTTGCGAAATGACCCTGCAACGGGAAGCGAAATAAACGAATATCTCCCTTAGGCCATACCTGTAAGGTCTGGTGCATTCGAGCAGCCGGTCGACATCGGCCGCAAAGAGCGCATCGGGAGGAGGCTTTTTACCTCCACTGAAAGCGGGGCAAAAGGAGAAAAATCCATTTAGTTTTTTTATTATTTATGCAGACTCTCTTTGAAACGATTCATTTAATATTATTAAAAGCACATTTAAGCCTGTAAACGGACGTTTAATTGCCATAAATTTCTACCTTTGTAGAAATACCATCATATATAGTAAAAACATACACCATGAAAAAATGGATTTTGTCTCTTCTGGCGTTGACGGTGCTCACGGTTGCATCGGCGCAGAACCTCAGGGAATCGGTGGCCATCGTTCGCCCCAAACTCAGTGAAAACACACAAACCTTCCTGACCGATTTCAGCAAATCGCTCCGCAAGAACGGCTTCTACTCGGCAGCCGATATTCTCGAAAATTACGGGAAAGGCTCGTTCGGCACGGGATTTGCCTACCGTAACAAACAGGACAACCGCCTGTACATCATCACCAACCGCCACGTGGTGGAGCAAGCCGAATGGGTTGACATCGAATTCTCTCTGCCCGACAACAGCTCCAAGAGGTTTGCCGACTGTCCGGTCATCGGTGTGCACGACGATTTCGACATAGCCTTCATCGCCCTTCCCCAAGGGGCACAAGTACCCACCCTCGAAATTACCGATAAGGCCATAACCGACGGCACCACCGTATTCACGGCCGGATTTCCTGCGCTGGCCGAAAAGCCCTCGTGGCAACTGGGACAAGGCATTGTGTCGAATGCCAACGCCCTGATCGAGTCGCTGACCCACAACAAAGAGCTCCCCTTGATACAGCACACCGCACAGGTCGACGCCGGCAGCTCGGGTGGACCGCTGCTCATTCGCGACGAACAGGCTCCTGCCGGATTTGCCGTAATCGGTATCAACACCTGGAAAGCCGTCGACCGCGAGAATACCAATTTTGCCATACCGGTGCGGGCCATCGAAGATTTCTTCCAGAACTATCCGACCGATGCCAACACCCTGCTTACCCAGGCCGATGTGACCCAGAAAGCCACGGCGCTGCTCCAAGCCACGAAATCGTCCTACGAGACCGTGATGCCCTTCGTGTCGTACCAGTATGTCTCGAACATCTCGGCCAACACCTTCTACGATCTGGTCTTCGCAGCCTCCGACGGGGCCACCAAAGCCATGGAGTCCTGCTTCGAACAAGGCAGCCCGCTGGAAGGTATCCGCGTCGGGCTGGCCGACATCATCTGCCGCCAGTTCTCGGGAAAAGACTACATCTTCTCGGCGGTTGCCAACCTGGACTCTATCCACAAGACGGCCGATGTCTCCTATACCACGGGCGATAAGACCATCACCACCCGGTGGACCCTCGAACAGGGACGCTGGCGGTTGATGGAGGCCGAGAATGTCAAGGCCAGCCGCATCGAGGCCAACGGCATCTCCAAGAGCTACGGCTTCGGCACCTCGATCTATCTGGGCATCATCTCACCGCTCAACAATGCGTTCGACCTCTCGTACAGCGTAGCCTTCAAACGCACCATACTCACCTTCATGACTTACGAAATCAGCGCTTCGCTCCTGAAACTCAACACCGAGAAAAAGGATTGGGAAGGGTTGAACGAAATTGTCGTACCCAGCACGCGAAATGCCTTCGACATCAATTTCGGTCTCGGCGGACAACTCCCCGTCAAGTGCGGCCCCATCTATCTGGTGCCCTATGCCAAGGTACTGGGAGGTCTCTACCTGGGATCCGACGTGAGCGGTATCGACTACGGTCTGGGAGCCGGAGTGGAGGTAGCCTACAAGTTCGGTTACCAGAACTATGTATTTGCCAACATCGGCTATCTGGGCAAGAAGATGAAACCCTTCGACGACCAGACCTACCGCCTCAAATCGAAAATGCTCTCGGGTGTGGCCTTCTCGATAGGAGTCAGTTTCTAACTAATCACCTATACAAAAAAACAGAATCATGAAAAGAATCTTATGGTTATGCCCGCTGTTGCTGCTGATGCTGGCAGTAATCGGCTGCGACGACAAGAGTAAAGACGACGGAAATCTGGGTGACCAGTTATCCGAAACTACCTGGGCCTCGGAGATGGCCGAGTATCCCTTCCTGGCCAACTTCCCGGCCTATGACGGTGAACTGGAAAACCACCGGTACAGCGAAACGATGGGCATGCTGCAATACATCATTATGGATTATGAGTGCGAAGAGTCGGTTAAAACCAACTATTGCGCCAAACTGGAAGCAGCAGGATTCGTAGACGAAAACGGATATGGCATCTATAAGAAGACGACTGCCGAGTATAACCTGACGGTGAGTGTCTCGTACGTGGGCGGCACGTTGGCCCTGAGCCTCAGTGCCACCCCTATCGACTGACAAAGGCTCTCACCTCCCATACAGAAAGCCCGACGGCCTATGGCCAGCCGGGCTTTCTGTATCTCTATCCCCCGGCAATCGGGGTAGATAGTTATGTCCCAGCCTTACTCCTTGGCTTGTTCCAAAAATTCCACCAACTGCCGGTAGATGGGGTTGCGCGACAACAACGACTCGTTGCCCAGGACAAAGAGCTGGCACCGGGCCCGGGTGAGTGCCACATTCAACTTGCGGTCGATAAGTTGACCCGCCTCCTCGGTATAGCTGGGCAGCCACTCCAACTGCCGCTCGTCGTTGACCGAGAAGGAGTAGACAATGCAGTCGCTCTGCGACCCCTGAAACCGCTCCACCGTGTCGATGCGTATCTCGTCGAATGCCGCCACCTGTGCCCGGTCGAGTTCCTGACGAATGCGGGCTATCTGATGACGATAGGGGGTGATGATACCCACCGACCCTCGGTCGAAGGTGAGTCCGTTGAGCCGGTAGAGCCGATAGAGCGCCTGCACGATTTCGGCCACCTTGCGGGCCTCCTCGTCGTTGTATTTCTTCCCGGCACACACCCTGGCGGTGGGCAGGAAAGCCATGCGACGCGTGGCCACAAGCCGCTCCCACTCGTCGTCGCCATAGCGGGTAAACGGCAGGGGCGAGACTTGGTGCCGGGCCGTACCGTTGTGCAGCAGTCCCCGATAGAAATAGCGGTTGGCAAACGAGGCGATGTCGGGGTGCATGCGCCACTGGCAATCGAGCATGTCGGCAAAGGGCGAATCCTCGGGCAACGACCGGTAGAGGCGTTCGAAGAGCGACACCCGGCAATCGGTAAATCCGGCGGCACGCAACCGGGCGTCGGTAACGGCCGACTCGTCGGGCGACTCTACCACAATGGCCGGCAACTGCTTGTGGTCGCCTATCAGGATAAATTTGCCTATCGCATCGCGTCCCGTAGGGGTCAAGGCCGAGAGCACCCCCACCAGCTGAGGTTCCAGAATCTGCGAAGCCTCGTCGACGATAGCCACGTCGAACCGCTTCAAGGTAAAAAGTTCGTTCTTGCCCGAGAGCGACGCGAGAGTCGCCACAAAGATGCGGCACTCGCCGATGGCCCCAATCACCTCCTCGCGGTTGCGGCACGACTTCATGCGCTCCGAGAGCAGATGCGGGCGATAGACCACGTCGCACGAGAGGGACTGCCCCACCCGCATGTAGTCGTCGACCTCGTCGATGGAATCGAGTTTGTCGCAAATCTCGTCGACCGCCCGGTTGGTATAGGCCATCAACAGAATCTGACAGCCGGGAATGGCCATGAACTCACGCACCATGTGGCGCAAGGCCATCGAGGTCTTGCCCGTGCCCGGCGGCCCCACCAACAGAAAATAGTCGTCGGCCTGCACCGCCTTGGTCAGAATGTGCGACAGGTGGGGATTGTCGTAGTCGTAGGTAAGCCCGCGCAGCTCGTTGCGCCGGGGCTGTTCGTCGGCCTCGCCCGTCAGCAGCCCCCGACGGTGGGGCGAAGCGCCCAACAGGGTATAGAGCCCCCGGTATTGTGTGGCGAAGGAGGCATCGACATAGTCGTGCTCGACGGCATAGAGCGACTCGGGCGGCAAGGCTCCGGCAAAGAGCTGGCTGTCGCGCAGCCGCAACACGATGCGGTCGGGGGTGAGTGAGGCGACGGTCGCCTTGAATATCTGACTGGTCGACACCCGGTCGGCCTCGCTGTCGCAACGATAGAAGAGCACGATGTCGCCCTCTCTGAAATCGGGCAACAACCGTTCGCCCGCAAGGGCAAACTCCACCTCGGGCGTCTCGGCCGCGGCGTCGTTACGCACCAGCCTCAACCCGGTGAACATATACCCCTCCTGTTCCTTCTCGCTGCGCGACATGCGCCACAGCGAGGCAGCGCCCGAAATACCCGACCCCGAAGCATAGCCCACCCTCGACAGGTAGTGCTCCCGGGCTACAAAGGCGTAAAAACGATAGAAATAGTTCAAGGCCAGCAGATTGTCGGCACGACGTTCGAGCCGGGCCCGCCCTTCCAGCATCTCGGGACGGATATACCGGTCGGTAAAGCGGCTCGGGCGGGGTATCAGGTTCTCGACACTCAACTGACTCATGAGCCACTCGGCCTGCGGGGCTCCATAGCGAGCCACGTCGCGCTCGGCCGCCACGATTTGGTTACGCAAGTTCAAGATTGCACGCAACTCGCCGGGCTCGGACTTCACCGGACGCAGCAACCCGTCGGGGTACCGGCTGCGGGCATAGAGCAGATAGAAACGCTGCTCGTCGAGCCTCACTCCCAGCACACTCTGTATCATCAACTGGTAGAGCAGCGACTGCACCCGATGCGACGGGGCAATCTTCGTGAGATTCTCCTCGGGGAAGGGTGGACGTCCCGCCTTCAACTCGATGCCGCACAGCCTGCCCTCGCGTTGCAGAAAGTCGAGACGACCCTGCAACCCCAGCGCCTCGCACACGAACGAGGGCTCGACCATCGCCCGGCGACGGTCTATCGCCCGGGCCGGGAGCAGCGTCTCCATCAAGTATTGCAGGGTATCGAACTGGCGGCGCAGGGTCTGAAAAAACGAACGGTCTATCGAGGAGGTCGCGGCAAACTCGATTGGGTAACGGGCAAACAGCTTGGGCATCAACGACTCGAAGGTAACGGCACGACAATCGTCGGCCGTCACCAGTTCGTCAAACATGAGGTTCACCGAGTTACCCAGCAGAATGGAGTCGGTCACCGCCTTGGGGCGCATGCGGTTCCAAAAGTAACGTTGCCAGCCCGCCCCATACTCCTGCACACACTCGGCCAGCGCACTTACATCGACCAGATAGTCGGGCTCCAAAACCAGATAGTGCGGCAGCAGCGCATCGTCCACCACCGTCACGTCGACCAGATTCAGCCGCGAGCCGGGCTCGACCAGACGCAACGTCTCGTCAAACTCGACGTTCACCCCGGCCCGGTGCACAATCACCCGCATCTCGGCCGGCAGGTCCGGCTCATCGAGGCGCACCCGCAGCCCCTCATCGTCGAGGCTCACCACCTCGGCCCCGATGCGACGCAACGGGTCAAAATCATACGCTTCTTCGGGATAATTCATCGGCACTCTCCTCACTTTCTCCTACAAAAATACCCAATCGCCCCCAGCGACCCAAATAAACGGGGAGGGATTTGCGAGGGAAAATACAAGAAATCCCGCATCGATATGCAGGACAGCCGCTGCATGCAGGGAAGGTAACAGAACAAAAAAACGCAACCCGCAATGGGTTGCGCTTTCTATCATAAAGGGAATTACATATTCTCTATCATCTCTCCACGTCGGAGAAAAAAAGCAGACTTGTTCACGCCGAAACCGCCCCTCCTCCTCACTGGCATCAGGGAATGTAATGCAGGCTTTGCAGCACGGCACGTATTTTCTCGTAGGTGGTGATGCGCGTAGGCACGAGCGGCAGGCGCAGTTTGTTTTCGATGTAACCCATGGCGTTAAGCAGACACTTCACACCGGCGGGATTGCCGTCGACGAAGAGCAGGCTGAACAGCTCGGTGAAGCGGTGGTGTATGGGCAGGGCGTTCTTGAAATCGCCGTTGAGCGCCAGGCGCACCATCTTGCTGAACTCCTTGGGGAAGGCGTTGCCGATTACCGAGATGACCCCGACCGCTCCCAGCGTGAGCAGCGGGAAGGTGATACCGTCGTCACCCGAGATGACCATGAAGTCGGCGGGCTTGTTCTTGATGATGTCGTCCATCTGGGTGATGTTGCCCGAGGCCTCCTTGATGGCCACGATGTTGGGAAACTCCTTGGCCAGTCGCAACGTGGTCTCGGCACTCATGTTCACGCCGGTACGTCCCGGCACGTTATAGAGAATGACCGGCAGCCGCGAGGCTTGCGCAATGGTGCTGTAATGCTGATAGATACCCTCTTGCGAAGGTTTGTTGTAATAGGGGACTACCGACAGAATGGCGTCGTAGCCCGTGAAATCGTCGTGTTTCAAATGCTCCACGATGCCGCGCGTGTTGTTGCCGCCCAACCCCAATACCAGGGGAATGCGACCTCTGACACGCTCCACGACAAAGCGTTTGATTTCCTCCTTCTCCTCTTCGGTAAGGGTGGGAGTCTCGGCCGTGGTGCCCAGTACCACCAGGTAGTCGGTACCGTTTTGTATCAGATATTCAATCAGTCGGGAAAGGGCCTCGAAGTCGATGCTCTCGTCTTCCTTGAACGGCGTGATAAGTGCCACTCCCATTCCGCTTAAATTGATTCTTGCCATATTTCTATCCTCTATTTATTTTCGCTTCCAAAATTACAGATTATTCTCTTTTACGCCAATTTTCTTCCAATAAAAAAGCGCATTCTTTAACAAACCGCCTGCATCAAGCGGGGTTCCGGCTGCGGGCGAAGCCCCGCCATCGGGGTGACCGGCCGCAGAGGAATCGGGCATAAGTATCTGTAAATGAAATGGATTTTCTTCACCCTTGGTCACACCTATCTTGAAGCTGGCCCGGGAGCGCACGGCCAGACAGAGGAGCGGCAGCGAGGGGGTGGTCGATGCGTCGATGAGTACATCGCCGTCGTGAGTATCGAAACTCGCCAGGAACTGCCGGGTGGGTCGGTTCCACCACCACGAGGTGCGCAGCCGCAAGATGGGGTAACAGCCCGGCAAGGTTGTAGGCAGCTCCTCTTTCGAGTGGTGCGTCTCCACGATCAGCGTGATTTTGATACCGGCATCGGCCAACTCCCGGATTCCCGGCAGGAGCGACGACAGCTCCCGGCTCTGGGCAAGCAGCACCACTCGGTCGGTATCGTCGAAGGCCCGGAACTGCTCCGGGGCGGGACGCTTCAACTGGCGCCTCAGGCGCCAGGCGGTAATAAACGAAAGACACATAACACAATCTATTTAGCAATCCGGTTTATCGAATCATCTCCAAAAACTCATCTTCCGAGAGAATGCGTACACCCAGCTTCCGGGCCTTTTCGAGTTTGGCCGGGCCCATGTTCTCACCGGCCAGGATATAGGTGGTCTTGCCCGACACCGATCCGGTGTTCACCCCGCCGTGCTGCTCGATAAGCGCCTTGTATTCGTCGCGGGAGTGGTGGGTAAAGGTGCCGCTGATGACAATCGTAGCCCCGGCCAGCTTGTCGGTACGCTCCGAGAGCCGCTCTTCGGTCACCTGCATCTGTACGCCATAGCCGCGCAACCGCTCGACCAGGCGCAGGTTGTCGGCGTCGGCAAAGTAGGCCACCACGCTTTGGGCAATGCGCTCGCCGATGTCGCCGATTTGGGTAAGCTCCTCGACCGAAGCCTCGCGCAGTCGGTCAATCGAGTGCAGGGCCAACGCCAGTTTCTTGGCCACCGTTTCGCCCACATAGCGTATGCCCAGAGCAAAGAGCACCCGCTCGAAGGGCACCTCGCACGACTTGCGCACGGCGTCGACAATGTTCTGGGCCGAGCGTTCGCCCAGCCGTTCCAGCGCGGCAATGGCCGGTGCTTGCAAGGTGTAGAGGTCGGCCACATCTTTCACCAGTCCGGTGTTGTAGAAGAGGTTGACCGTCTCGCTGCCGATGCCGTCGATATTCATCGCCCGGCGGCTGATGTAGTGCTCGATGCGACCCTTGATTTGAGGCGGGCACCCCTTCTCGTTGGGGCAGAACCAGGCCGCCTCGCCCTCGATGCGTTTCAGCGGCGTACCGCATTCGGGGCAGTTGCGTATGAAGCGCACCTTCTCGCCCACCAGCAGGCGGGCCGAGGTGTCGACCGCGGTAATCTTGGGTATGATTTCGCCCCCCTTCTCGATATAGACCATGTCGCCAATGTGCAGGTCGAGGGCGTTCATGAAATCTTCGTTGTGCAGGGTGGCCCGCTTGACAATCGTGCCCGAGAGCAGCACCGGGTCGAGGTTGGCCACCGGGGTGACGGTGCCCGTGCGCCCTACCTGGAACGACACCGAGTTGAGCCGCGTGAGCGCCTGCTCGGCCTGGAACTTGTAGGCGATGGCCCAACGGGGCGACTTGGCCGTGTAGCCCAGGTTTTTCTGCTGCCGCAGCGAGTTGACCTTGAAGACCATGCCGTCGGTAGCCACCGGCAGATGCTTGCGCTCGGTGTCCCAATAGGCGATATACTCCTTCACCTCGTCGACCGAGTGGAGAATGCGCATGGCATCGGATATCTTGAAACCCCACGCACGGGCCCGTTGCAGGTTCTCGTAGTGGGTATCGGCGGGCAGATTCTCACCCAGCAGGTAATAGAGGTAGGCATCGAGCCCCCGGGCAGCCACTACGGACGAGTTTTGCGATTTGAGGGTGCCGGCCGCCGCGTTGCGGGGGTTGGCAAAGAGGGGCTCCTCCTGCTCCTCGCGCTCCTTGTTGAGCGCCTCGAAGACCGACCAGGGCATGAGTATCTCGCCCCGAATCTCAAACGAGTCGGGGTAGTCGTTGCCCCGCAGTTGCAGGGGAATGCTGCGAATGGTCTTCACATTCTCGGTCACATCATCGCCCCGGGTACCATCGCCCCGGGTCACGGCCTGCACCAGCCGTCCGTGCTCGTAGATGAGCGAGATGGAGGTACCGTCGAATTTCAGTTCGCCCACCAGCTCGAACTCCTCGCCCATCAGCCCCGAGCGCACCCGGTCGTAGAAGGCGGCCACCTCTTCAATCGAATAGGTATTGCCCAGCGACAACATGGGGTAACGGTGCTCGACCTGCGTAAAGGCCCGGTTGATGTCGTTGCCCACCCGCTGCGTGGGCGAGTTGGGGTCGAAATACTGGGGGTAGGCCTCTTCGAGACGTTGCAGTTCGTGCATCATCTCGTCGAAGGTGCGGTCGTCGATGGTCGGGGCATTCAACACATAGTAGTTGTAGTTGTGCTCATCGAGCTCTTTGCGCAATCGCGCTATCTTTTCCTGGGGAGATTCCATGTAAGCAAATCGGTTTTTGAAGGTTACGGTCATAGCGGGAGAAGCCGTCGGCCCACGACTGAAAAAGCGGGGCTTCCCCCCGGGCCACGCCCGGCCCTGTCCGGCCGCTACGCACTACAAATATAGCGCTTTTGCCCCAAAAAGCGGGCATAATTTGACAAGAATGTTATACGCCGATAGCTATAAATAACGTATCTTTGCGGGTAAAATCATCAAGCGTAAAAAAATGCTGCAAACCAAAAATTTGTGTGGCGTGACGTTGCAGTACAACGTCGAGGGCGAAGGCTACCCCGTGATACTCATGCACGGGTGGGGGTGCAACCACACCACCGTCGCCTCGATCGAACGGCTGCTGGCTCCCCACTTCAAGGTCTACAACCTCGACTTCCCGGGATTCGGCGGCAGCAGCACACCGCCCGCCGTGTGGGGCGTGGAGGAGTACACCCGCCTGCTCGAAGCCTTTGTCAAGGCCGAGTCGATAGAGCGCCCCATACTCATCGGCCACTCGTTCGGCGGCCGGGTATCGATACTCTATGCCTCACGCAACACCACACACAAAGTGATTCTGGTCGATGCCGCCGGCGTGAAACCCCGCCGTCCGCTCAAATACTACGTGAAGGTCTACTCGTTCAAACTGTGGAAACGGCTGCTGCCGCTCGTCGTGGGGCGCAAGCGGGCCGACGAGACCATCGAGGCCTACCGCCGCAAATCGGGGTCGGCCGACTACAACGCCCTCACCGGCATGATGCGCAACATTCTGGTCAAGGTGGTCAACGAGGACCTCAAAGCGGTGATGCCCCGCATCGCCTGCCCCGTGCTGCTCATCTGGGGAAAGAACGACACCGCCACTCCCCTGCGCGACGCCCGCACGATGGAACGCCTCATTCCCGATGCCGGACTCGTAGCCTTCGACGATGCCGGCCATTACAGTTTCCTCGACAAGCCCTATGAGTTCAACGCCGTGGTACAAAACTTCTTACAGCCCGATATAAAACAAAAATCATGAACCTGATACTCTCCATCATCACCTTTCTCGCGTTGCTGTTCTACACCGCCATCGAAATCAAGTTTCAGTTGCAGATGATGCAGCAGAACACCTACCGCAACGACCGCTACAACCGTTGGCTCAAAGGCGAATCGTTCGCCTCGGTATCGCGGCTCGTCGACCTGTTCCTGCTCCTGCTGCTCTCGACCAGCTTCCTGCCGGTGTTCGTGCAGATTGTTACCATCACGGTCGTGCTCTACAAGAGCGTGAACCGGTTGAAGACCAAATACAAAAAGCCGCTGGTATTTACCCGCCGGGCTACCCGCCTCTACCTCACGGCTCTGGTACTCACCCTGCTCATTGCCGGGCTGGCCGCCGGGCTCACCACGCTCGACAACGGCAGCCGCGCGCTGCTGGCGCTCGCCATACTGGCCCCCTACCTCATGATGGCGGCCAACGTGCTGATGCAGCCGGTCGAGCGGCAAATCAACCGCAAATACTACAACGAAGCCAAACAGATACTCGCCCAGATGCCCGGACTCACCGTCATCGGCATCACCGGCAGCTACGGCAAGACCAGTACCAAGCACTACCTCTACCGCATCTTGTGCGAGCGATATAACGTGCTGATGACGCCCGGCAGCTTCAACACCCCCATGGGGGTTATCCGTACCGTGCGCGAGCAGATGAAACCCTACCACAACGTATTCATCTGCGAGATGGGCGCTAAGCAAATCGGCGACATCAAGGAGATTTGCGACTTGGTGACCCCCCAGATAGGCATCATCACCGCCGTGGGCGAACAGCACCTCGAATCGTTCAAGAGCATCGAGAACGTGCAGCGCACCAAGTTCGAGCTGGTCGACGCCCTGCCCGCCTCGGGCTTTGCCGTGGTCAACAACGACTTCCCCTACATAGCCAACCGTCCCGTGGCCAACGTGCCGGTGAAACGCTACACCATTGCCGACACCGGCGCCGACTACCACATCGAGGATATCCGCTACGACAGCGACGCCACCCGATTCACCGTGGTGGGGGGCGGCGAACGCATCGAACTGAGCACGAAACTCATCGGCGAGTGCAACCTGTCGAACCTCATGGCGGCCGTCATCGTGGCCCGGCACCTGCAAGTGCCCGTGTCGTCGATACAATACGGGGTGAGCCGCATCGAGCAGGTGGAGCACCGTCTGAACATGAAACGTACGCCGGGCGGCATCTCGATTATCGACGACGCCTTCAACTCCAACCCCGACGGGGCCCGCATGGCACTCGACGTGCTGCGCCGCATGACGCAGGGCAAGCGCATCGCCATCACCCCGGGCATGATCGAACTGGGAGACAAACAGGTGGAGTACAACCGCACGCTGGGCCGTCAGCTGGCCACCGCCTGCGACTACGTGATGGTGGTGGGCCGTTACAACCGCGACGCCATTCTGTCGGGGTTGCAGGAGGCTGGATACCCCGAGGAGAAGCTCTTCGTGGCCGACTCCTTCGCCGAGGCGCAGGCCCGGTTGGCCCAGGTTGCCGAAGCCGGCGACACTGTCCTCTATGAGAACGACCTGCCCGACACCTTCAAGTAAAACCCGATTATTATCACAAAACAAGCAATACAGTTTATCACAGAAAGATTATGAAAACTACCGTTGGCGTTTTTTTCGGAGGCCGCTCGACCGAGCACGAAATCTCCGTCATCTCGGCTTTGCAAGCCATCAATGCCTTTAACAAGGATAAATATGAAATCATACCCATATACATCACCAAACAGGGTCGCTGGTTCAGCGGCGACGCCCTGCTCACGGTGAAGAACTACCGCGACATGGCCGCCCTGCAAAAGATGTGTACCGAGGTCTACATGATTCCCGAATATGGCGACTACAACGTCTACCGCAAGAAAAAACCCCTCTTCGGGAGCGACGTGTGGGCCAAACTCGACGTAGTCGTGCCCGTGCTGCACGGCAGCAACGGCGAGGACGGTATCTTCGAGGGCGTGCTCGAATCCATCGGTATCCCCTATGCCGGTTGCAACACCCTGGCCTCGGCCAACGGCATGGACAAAATCACCATGAAGATGATCATGCAGCAGAGCGGAATCCCCATTGTCGACTACGTGTGGTTCACCGACAAGCAGTGGTTTGCCCAGCGCGACCAACTCATCGAGGAGATTGAGACCCGCCTCGGCTACCCCGTCATCGTGAAACCGGCCAATCTGGGTTCGAGCGTGGGTATCTCGCACGCCGACAACCGCGAAGAGCTCATCGCCAAAATCGACGTGGCCGAGAAATACTCCACCCGCATCGTCATCGAGGACATGGTCGAGGAGCTGAAAGAGATCAACTGCTCGGTACTGGGCGACTGCGACGACTACCGCACCTCGGTGTGCGAGGAGCCCATCAAGAGTGGCGACATTCTCACCTACGAAGATAAATACATGGGCGGCGGCAAGTCGAACAAAGGCATGCAGGCCACCCAGAAACGTATCCCGGCCGACCTCACCCCCGAGGAGACCGCCCGCGTGCAGTTCCTGGCCGGCGAGACCTTCCGGGTACTCTCGTGCCACGGCGTGGCCCGCGTCGACTTCATGATCGACGGCAAGAGCGGCAACATCTACGTGAACGAAATCAACACCATTCCCGGCTCCCTCTCGTTCTACCTGTGGGAGGCATCGGGTATCCCCTTCGACCAACTCATGGACCGGCTGGTCGACCTCGCCCTCAAACGCAAGCGCGAGTCTTCCATGAAGACCGTCAGCTACGACCAGAACATCTTCAACCTGGGCAAGGGTATCAAGGGCGGCAAGATGGGGGCGAAGTAAATCAACACCACCGAGACTCGGTTGACACATACCCTGGGGGCGTACCGGCAACCAACCGATACGCCCCCAGTCCGTAGATACACCGGTAAAGGAACCTTCCTCCTCTCCACAAAAAAACTCCCGAGGTGCAACAACCGTCACCCCGGGAGAATTAATTACATTGAATACCCAAAAAACACTATACTATTTATAGAGAGAAAATGTCGTCCTCTTTCGGTCCCGGCTTCTCCGGCCCGGGTTTACCCGGCTCCGGTTTGAAAAGGTAGGGTCTCAATACCTCCTCTTCCATCGTTTTCCAGCGAGCATATTGTGAGTCGTCGAGCGTCTTTTTCAACTTCTTGTCGCGCTTCTGTGCGGCCTTGTCCAACTCCTTGGCCACCTTTTCGGGGTCGGGCCGGTTCTCGTCCATGCCCATTTCGTGCGGAGGCATCGGCGGACGGCCCCCGCCCATACCTTCAAATCGACCACCACCCATCGGCGGACGGCCCCCTTGCGGGTGACCTCCGCGCGGCGGTCTCTGTTCCAATCCTTTCCGTTCTCCCCTCTGCGGCATGGGCCTGTACTTGAAAATCTTCTTTTGTTCTTCGAGTTGTATCTTGTAGACTTTCTTATACTGCTTCTCACTCAGCCCCAGCTCGGTGCTCATCACCTCGGTAATGCGACGGGCGTTCCCCTCGGGCGAAGGTATATCCTTGTACGATTTGAGCGGAGCGTCGGCAGCCCAAACGGTTGTCAGCAATCCCGACAAGGCCACCAGCCAAACACCTATCTGCAATCTACTCTTCATCGTCTTCTTCTTTTTCTCTGTTACAAAGAAATAACGAATGTGCGACGAATGAAAATAGTTTAGACAGACGGGGCGATTGTCACGACAAAAATGCCCGGACAAGCGGTAAAAACGGTTCTATCCCTCCGGACAGAACTTACTTCCACCTCTCGGCTCCCTGTATGAAACAATGGCTGTATCCCCCTGCGGGAATACAGCCATCGATCTATCTCAATTCCTCTCTGTTACAAAACGACCTTCACGGTTTGGTCGGCCACCTTGACAAGGTAGAAACCTGTGCCCGAAAATTCAAAATCGGAGGCTACACCCCGGTAAACCAACTGACCGCCCAGGCTGTATACCTCGACCGGCAGATCGGGAGCTGCGCCCTCTACACAGATGCGACCACCATCGGCCACCACCTTCAATTCGGCACCCGTGCAATCGTCGATACCCGAGGAGATATTCTCTTTGATGTTGGCAAAGAGTTTCCACCCGTCACTCTCCTGATAGGAGTCGAGCGAACCTTCCGGCACGAAAAGATTGGCTACAGCATAAACCCCGGTGTCAAAGGCCGTCTCGTTCAAAATTGGAGCCGTGGGATTCAACGACTCAACCGTTGTGATAGCAGAGCAACCGGCAAAAGCCGAAGCGTCAATCGATTGAATCGAGGAAGGAAGTACGATTTCGGTCAACCCGCTGCACCCCTGGAAAGTAGAGGTGGCAATGTGGGTCACCCTTGTGGGAAGATAGAACGAGGTGTGGCCACTGCAATCCATCAGGGCAGATTCGCCCATCGTGTCGACAGAGGAAGGGAGCACCAGTTCGGTAAGCGAGCTACACCCCGAGAAGGCATAACGACCAATTGTAGTGACTCCCTGCGGGATAGTCACGTCTGACAACAGGCTGCAAGATTCAAATGCCGAATCCCCGATTTCCCTCACGAATGGGGGAATATCTACTGTCGACAGGCTGCTGCAACCGGCAAATATCGCCGGACTCAACGCTTCGATACCATGGGGCAAATAGACCTCTTCCAAAGAGCTACAACCATAGAAGGCCGAATCGCCTATCGACGTGGCTCCATACTGTAAATCTACCGATTTCAATCCGCTGCAATCGTAGAATGCGGCGTCGCCTATCGATTGAATCGAAGGAGAAAATACGATTTCGGTCAACCCGCTGCACCCCCGAAAGGCATAACGGCCTATCGAAGTGAGTTCCGGCGAGGAGAGACGCAATTCTGACAGCTGACTGCAATCATAGAAAGCGGCATCGCCTATCGATTGAATCGGGAAATGAAGATCGAGATCGGTCAACCCGCTGCACCCCCGGAAGGCATAACTGCCTATCGAAGTGAGTCCCCCTTCCGGCGGAAGAACCAGATCTGACAGTTGGCTGCAAAATGCAAAAGCCGAATCGCCTATCGCAGTTATCGAATCAAAGCATAACCTCCCTCAGCGATTCACAGTTCTGGAACGCCGTTGCCCCCACAGCCTTTACCGTATACGTTTTACCCTCGTAAATCACCTCTTCCGGAATATACACACTCCCTGAATAGGAAGGGAGCGGACCGGGAGCTACTTCTACCGCAGAATCGTCGGACGAAAGTACGGTGTAATAAACTCCATCAACTGAAAAGTCGGAGGCGTAGCCTGAGAATCCGACCACTACACAAGCTATCAAAGAGAGCTCTTTAAGAATAGATTTTCTCATAATTTAATCAACTGAAATAAAAGAGAAAGATGTATAGTTGAAGTTTCATTTCATCGCTGTATATCTCTTACAATTGAAATATTCCGAACTCTGGGAAAAGACAATGACCCTTTCAATTTTCCCCTACAAAGACACAAAAATTCACAGAATTACTAATAATTTTTACAAAAACCCGCATTTAAAGACGAGAGATATACAATTTGTCTAAAAGATATAAGTTTTATATCCCTCTGCTTATTCCACCCTCTTGCCTATGGACAAACACACCTTTGCGTATATCATACCGGCGCGAGACGCACAAAAATCGACTCGTCTCGCCCGGCCAAAAGCCAATTGCGGCGGGCCTTAAGGTCCGCCGCAATCTTATCTTTATATTGTCATATCTTACGCCATGAACTTGCGATAGCGCACCCGATGGGGCTCCACATCGCCCAGCCGTTTCTTCTTGTTCTCCTCGTACTCGGAGTAAGAACCCTCGAAGAAGAATACCTTCGAATCGCCCTCGAAGGCAAGGATATGGGTGCAGATGCGGTCGAGAAACCAGCGGTCGTGCGAGATAACCACGGCACACCCGGCAAAGTTTTCGAGCCCCTCTTCCAGCGCCCGCAGCGTATTCACGTCGATGTCGTTGGTAGGCTCGTCGAGCAGCAGCACATTGCCCTCCTCTTTCAGGGCCATGGCCAGGTGCAGCCGGTTGCGCTCTCCACCCGAGAGCACCCCGATGAGTTTCTCCTGGTCGGCTCCCGTGAAGTTGAATCGCGACAGGTAGGCCCGGGCATTCATGTCGCGGCCACCCATGCGGAAGGTATCGAGACCTCCCGACACTACTTGATAGACAGTCTTGGCCGGGTCTATATCCTTGTGGGTCTGGTCTACGTAGGCAATCTTGACCGTCTCACCCACCTCGAACGAGCCCTTGTCGCACTGCTCCTGCCCCATGATGAGCTTGAAGAGGGTGGTCTTACCGGCTCCGTTGGGTCCGATAACCCCCACAATGCCGTTGGGCGGCAGCACAAAGTCGAGGTTGTCGAAGAGCAGTTTGTCTCCATAGGCCTTGGCCACACCGTGTGCCTCGATGACCTTGTTGCCCAGACGGGGACCGTTGGGGATAAAGATTTCGAGCTTCTCTTCGCGCTCCTTCTGGTCTTCGTTCAACAGTTTGTCATAGGAGTTCAGACGGGCCTTACCCTTCGACTGACGGGCCTTGGGGGCCATGCGCACCCACTCCAACTCGCGTTCGAGGGTCTTGCGGCGCTTGCTGGCCTGCTTCTCCTCCATCTCCATGCGGCGAGTCTTCTGTTCGAGCCACGAGGTGTAGTTGCCCTGCCAGGGAATACCCTCGCCGCGGTCGAGTTCGAGAATCCAGCCGGCCACATGGTCGAGGAAGTAGCGGTCGTGGGTGATGGCAATCACTGTGCCGGGATACTGGTGCAGGTGCTGTTCGAGCCAGTCGATTGACTCGGCGTCGAGGTGGTTGGTAGGTTCGTCGAGCAGCAGAATATCGGGCTGTTGCAACAGCAACCGGCAGAGGGCCACCCGGCGGCGTTCACCCCCCGAGAGGTATTTCACCAACTGGTCTTCGGGCGGACAGCGCAGGGCGTCCATGGCCTGTTCCAGTTTGTTGTCGATATTCCAGGCGTCGGAGGCGTCGATGTGGTCCTGCAACTCGGCCTGACGGGCCATGAGGGCCTCCATCTTGTCGGGATCTTCGAGCACCTCGGGGTCGCCGAACGACTCGTTCACCTTTTCATACTCGGCCAGCAGGTCGAGGATAGGCTGCACGCCCTCCTGCACCACCTCTTTCACCGTCTTTTCGGGGTCGAGCTTGGGCTCCTGTTCGAGGTAGCCTACCGAGTAACCCGGCGAGAAGACCACCTCGCCCTGATACGACTTTTCTACTCCGGCGATAATTTTCAGCAAGGTCGATTTTCCCGAGCCGTTGAGACCGATGATACCAATCTTCGCCCCATAGAAAAACGAGAGATAAATGTCTTTCAATACTTGTTTGTGGGGTGGGAACATCTTGCTCACTCCCACCATCGAGAATATTACTTTTTTGTCGTCGGCCATATAAAAGCAGATAAGAAGATTTTGAATGGAGTGTTATTTTTTGGCGGGTGTCGCTTTCACCCGGTAGTCGCAGCGCACGCGGCCTTTGATGATATTGACCAGCTTCGACTTGATGAGCTGCTTGCGAATGGGCGAGATGCGGTCGATGAAGACCTTGCCCTCCAAGTGGTCGTATTCGTGCTGCACCACTCGCGACAGAAAACCTTCGATGACCTCGTCGTGGGCCACGAAATCCTCGTCGAGCCATTTCAAATGAATCTTTTCGATGCGGGGCACCGGCTCGTGAATGCCGGGCAGACTGAGGCAACCCTCCTCGCGGGTCTCCTTGCGCCCCTCTTCGAGCACTTCGAGTTCGGGATTGATGAGGGTAAGTTTCTTGCCTTCGCAGTCGGGAAAATACTCGGCCATGGGACTGGCGTCGATGACAATCACACGTATCGAGAGCCCTATCTGCGGAGCTGCCAACCCGATGCCGTCGGTGGCATACATCGTCTCATACATGTTCGCAATCAGCTCTTTGAGCTGGGGGTAAGAAGCATCGATCTCTTCGGTCTCCTTACGAATTACGGGGTGTCCGTACAGGTAAACAGGTAATACCATATCCTTATCGTTTTTTACTTTCCAGATAATCTTGGAGGATAATCGTAGCACTTATCTCGTCGACCAGCTCCTTGTTGCGGCGGGCCATCTTGGAGAGGCCTCCGTCGAGCATGGCCCGATGGGCCAGCACCGAGGTGAACCGCTCGTCGAAAAACTCGACAGGTACCTGCGGAAACAGTTTCTTGAACCGGTTGACAAAGGGGGTGATATAGCGCATGTTCTCCGAGGGCTCGTTGTTCATCTGCCGGGGCAGCCCCACCACGATGCGCTCGACCTCCTCGCGCTGCATGTATTGCGTGAGGAACTCGATAAGCTGCGACGAAGCTACGGTGGTCAATCCGTTGGCGATAATCTGCAACGGGTCGGTCACGGCTATACCCGTGCGCTTCTTACCATAGTCTATCGAAAGTATCCTTGCCATATGTCGGGCAAAGATAGCTATTTACGCGCGATTTGACAAATTTACGGGAGGCTTCGACTTATTTCAAAAATATTGTAGAAACTTGGCATAATCTCCCCAACAGAAAACTCTGTTTTCTTTTTGTCTCTTCACACACCTTTCACTATCTTTGTAAAAGACAGGAGGCGGCTCAATATATATAAAAGTCAAGCGAGTATATCCTACGGTTTTCGCCTTTTGCCATTTTACAGAAACAGGGTAATACCATGAAACGCCATTCAATCCATCGTAAACTATTGCTTGTAGCCGCCCTTGTCTACGGGCTTCCGCTCTTTGCCAAGTTTTCGCCCGTCGACTGGGTCAACCCGCTGGTGGGCACGCAATCGAAATTTGAACTCTCGACCGGCAACACCTACCCGGCCATTGCCATGCCGTGGGGCATGAATTTCTGGACTCCGCAGACCGGCGACATGGGCGACGGGTGGACCTACACCTATACGGCCGACAAAATCAAGGGTTTCAAACAGACGCACCAGCCCAGCCCCTGGATGAACGACTATGGCCAGTTTTCGCTCATGCCGGTGACCGGCGAGAGGGTCTTCGACCAGAACCAACGGGCCAGCTGGTTCTCGCACAAGGCCGAGGTGGCCAAGCCCTACTACTATAAGGCCTATCTGGCCGACCACGACGTGACCACCGAGATGACCGTGACCGACCGGGCGGCTCTCTTCCGCTTTACCTTCCCCGAGGGTGAAGATTCGTATGTGGTGGTCGATGCCTTCGACCGGGGCTCTTCAATACGGATTATTCCCGAGGAAAACAAAATCATCGGTTACTCGACCCGCAACTCGGGCGGGGTTCCCGAGAATTTCAGGAACTACTTTGTCATCGTCTTCGACAAGCCCTTCCTCTCTACGGCCGTGGCACTCGACAACGCCATCAAGACGGACCAGACCGAAGCCGAAGGTAATCACACGGGAGCCATTGTGGGATTCTCGACCCGGCGGGGTGAGACCGTTCACGCCCGGGTAGCCTCGTCGTTTATCAGCATCGAACAGGCTGAACTGAACTTGAAGGAACTGGGCAACGGCAACTTTGACCGACTGGTGAAACAGGGCAAATCCCGCTGGAACGAGGTGCTCTCGCGCATCGAAATCGACGACCCCAACCCCGACAACCTGCGCACCTTCTACTCCTGTCTCTACCGCTCGGTACTCTTCCCCCGCACCTTCTACGAAATCGACGCCGTGGGTCGGGCCGTCCATTACAGTCCCTACAACGGCCAGGTAATGCCCGGCTACCTCTTCACCGATACCGGTTTCTGGGACACCTTCCGCTCGCTCTTCCCCCTGCTCAACCTCGTCTACCCCTCGATGAACAAGAAGATGCAGGAGGGGTTGGTCAACACTTACCGCGAGAGCGGATTCCTGCCCGAATGGGCCAGCCCGGGCCACCGCGACTGCATGATTGGCAACAACTCGGCTTCGATTGTGACCGATGCCTATGTCAAGGGAATCCGCGGCCACGACATCGACAAACTGTGGGAGGCTCTGAAACATGGGGCCAACGCACACCTCGAAGGGACCGCCTCGGGTCGAGTGGCATTCGAAGCCTACAACCGCCTGGGCTATGTGCCCAGCAACCAGGTGGGACAGAGTGTGGCCCGCACACTCGAATATGCCTACAACGACTGGTGCATCTACACGCTGGGCAAGCAGCTGGGTCGCCCCGAGAGCGAAATCGGCATCTACAAGCAGCGCAGCCTCAACTACCGCAACGTCTATAACCCCCACGAGCAACTCATGGTAGGGCGCGACGACCAGGGGCGTTTCAACCCCGACTTCCGGGCCACCGACTGGAGCAACGACTTCTGCGAAGGGAACAGCTGGCATTGGAGCTTCTGTGTCTTCCACGACCCGCAAGGGCTCATCGATCTGATGGGTGGTCGACCGGCCTTCAACCACATGATGGACTCGATCTTCGTCATACCCAGTTACCTGGGTATGGATAGCCGCGACATGATTCACGAGATGCGCGAGATGCAGGTGATGAACATGGGACAGTATGCCCATGGCAACCAACCCATACAGCACATGGTCTACCTCTACAACTACTCGGGCGAACCCTGGAAGGCACAACATCACGTGCGCGACATCATGCACAAGCTCTATGCCGCTACCCCCGACGGCTATTGCGGCGACGAGGACAACGGCCAGACCTCGGCCTGGTATATCTTCTCGGCGCTGGGTTTCTACCCGGTGTGCCCGGGCACCGACCAGTATGTGCTGGGGAGTCCGCTTTTCCAGAAGGCCACCTTGCACCTGGAAAACGGGAAATCGCTCCTCATCGAGGCCGAGAACAACAGCGACACAACACCCTATATCCGCTCGATGAAACTCAACGGAAAGGGTTACCCCCACAACTACCTGACCCACGAGATGCTCACCCGGGGCGGAAGCATACAGTTTGTCATGGATTCGAAGCCCAACCGCAAGCGGGGTACCGACCCGACCGACGCCCCCTACTCCCTCTCTTTGGAGAAGGAATGATACCGACATTTTTAGTTCAAACACCATAAATAATTTTTGTTCTCCCTCTATGAAAACCTTTGCCAAAGTAAGTTGCCTGTGCGTGGCCCTCGGCTGCGGCGTATCCTACGCCCAGGCGGCGCCCGAACCCGTGGCCATTGCCCGGCAAGACAACACCCGCGTGCAATACACCAGCCAGCGTCCGCAGGAGCGCCTGTTCGTATCGAATGCCGTCGAGAAACAAATCGAACGGGTCAAAGCCCTGCTCACCAACGCCCGCCTCGCCTGGATGTTTGAAAACTGTTTCCCCAACACGCTCGACACCACCGTCCACTTCGACGGCGACAACGATACCTTTGTATATACCGGCGACATTCACGCCATGTGGCTGCGCGATTCGGGTGCCCAGGTGTGGCCCTATGTGCAGCTGGCCAACGAAGACCCCCAGTTGAAAAAGATGTTGGCCGGGGTAATCAACCGCCAGTTCAAGTGCATCAACATCGACCCCTATGCCAATGCCTTCAACATGGGCCCGACCGGGGGCGAATGGATGTCGGACCTCACCGACATGAAACCCGAACTTCATGAGCGTAAATGGGAAATCGACTCGCTGTGCTATCCCATTCGTCTGGCCTACCACTACTGGAAGGTGACCGGCGACGCCAGCGTGTTCGGCGACGAGTGGCTCAGCGCCATCGCCCATATCCTGCGCACCTTCAAGGAGCAACAACGCAAAGAGGGTCCCGGCCCGTACAGTTTCATGCGACGCACCGAACGGGCTCTCGACACGATGACCAACCGCGGACTGGGCAATCCCGTGAAACCGGTGGGGCTCATCTGCTCGGCCTTCCGCCCCTCGGACGACGCCACCACCTTCCAGTTCCTCGTCCCCTCCAACTTCTTTGCCGTGACCTCGCTGAGAAAGGCGGCCGAAATCCTGCGTGCGGTCAACCACAACGAACAGCTGGCCGGGGAGTGCACGGCACTGGCCCAGGAGGTAGAGACCGCCTTGCAACAGTATGCCGTGTACAACCACCCGAAATACGGTAAAATCTATGCCTTCGAGGTCGACGGATTCGGCAACCAGCTACTCATGGACGACGCCAATGTACCCAGCCTGCTGGCCATGCCCTACCTCGGCGATGTCGACGTGAACGACCCCATCTACCAGAACACCCGCCGGTTCGTGTGGAGCGAAGACAACCCCTACTTCTTCAAGGGGAAAGCCGGCGAGGGTATAGGCGGCCCGCACATCGGCTACGACATGGTGTGGCCCATGAGCATCATGATGAAGGCCTTCACCAGCCAGGACGACCGGGAAATCAAAGCCTGCATCGAGATGCTGATGAAGACCGATGCCGGTACGGGATTCATGCACGAGTCGTTCCACAAAGACGACCCCACGAATTTTACCCGCCCCTGGTTTGCCTGGCAGAATACCCTGTTTGGCGAACTCATTCTCAAACTGGTGAACGAGGGTAAGGTCGACTTGCTCAACAGTATTGACGTTCAATAAAAGCCTCGGGCCTGCTACAAAAGGACGAAGGGAGAGGTTTCCGCCGGTATCAAACGGTAACCTTTCCCTTTCATTTTTTTAAAATAGCGATTCAATTTCTTAAAAAGAGCTAAAAACAAAAACTTTTTTACCAAAAACATGTTGTAAAACATACAAAAGCAATATATTTGCACTGTGTTTTTCATGGTATTAGATTTAAGGTTAATAAGGATTGGTTGTCGTGAGACAATCAATTTTTTTTGTCCCTACCCGATTACGGGGAAATAGAGGGAAAGCTCCACAAACAAAATGGCCTGGTCGACAAATGGAGCGCTCAAAATTTTCAGAGACTATTATAACGAGACTATTATAACGAGATACCGCCACAAAAAAGCCTGCAAGAAAAAGGCTCTTACAGGCTTTGTGCGGACGACGGGACTCGAACCCACACGTCGCAAGACACTAGATCCTAAGTCTAGCGCGGCTACCAATTACGCCACGTCCGCAAACGATAGTGCAAATATACGAGAAGTTTATAAAATTACAATGAATAGCCCGACAAACTTTTGTCCGGGAGCGCGTGTCGAGCCTCACTCCGAGCCGGTTAGGTAGGCAATCGCCCGGTCGAGTATCGTGTCGTGTCCCTGCCCGACCTGTTCGAGGTCCATATCCATTTTGTAGCCTTCGGTGGGCGCTACACCAAACTCGGTGTGCTGGCGACTCGCATCATAAATGGGCGAGGCCGAGAAGCGTATGCTCCACCCGTTGGGAAGTTCCGACGAGAAGGGCAAACCGCTGCCTCCGCCGGTGATGTCGCCCATCACGACAACCTGAGGCAGCTCCTTCATCACCGACACAAAGTTGTTGGCCGCGCTATACGTCCCCCGGTTGGCCAGTATGACAACCGGTTTCTGATAGCGAATGCGGTTGGAGGGCGAGTATTTGATGGGATAGAGTTCCGAGAAATCCTGATGTCCGGGCCCCGTCTTGTGCGAGATATACCCGACCAGGGTCTCCTGGTTGATAAAGCGCGAGACCAGCGTCTCGACATTCGACAGCGAACCGCCGCCATTGCTGCGCACATCGATAATCAACCCCGTCGAGGTCGACAGATAGGCCAGTATCTGGTCGAGGTTGCCCTCGCCGATGGTGTTCGAAAAGCTGCCGTAGTACATGTATCCCACGTTCTGCGGCAAAATCTTGTATTTGATACCGCTGGTATAACGGTAGTCGAAGTTGAGATAGTATTCGTCGATGAGCCGTTCCTGATAGTTCTCGGGCGAACCGTAAAGCCAATCCCAGTAGCGGGAGGTATCGTGAGCCGAGACGAGGTTCACATGACCGTCCTTCAACTCCATGAGCATGTCGCCGCAGACGCTGAACAACTCCTCCGAGGTCATGTTCATCGTCAGTTTCTTGCGGTACTTGATGCGCACCTGCTCCCAATCGATTTCCTTGTATTCGAAGAAGCAGTAACGCTCGTCTAGAATCGTCCACAGGGCATCGAAATTGCCATAGGGGTCGTCCTCGAAGACCTCGACCTTGTGGCACGACGAGAGCGAGAGAAGCGAGAGGAGCGAAACCAGAAATCCTATTTTTGTAAACTTGCGTATCATATCCTACTCTTCTACCTTTTAGTTATAGACCGAGACCACCCGACGGGCCGGGGGTGCCGAACGAAATATCTCGCCCGAGATTCCCAACACAAACATGTGACCGAGCACCTGGGTATCGAGATGGTTCACATGGGTAGTGCGCATGAGCTGCCGGTAACCCAACCGCAGGGCCCGCTTGCCTACATGGATATCGACCGAGAGATAGTTGCGCAGGTCTACCCGGTTGTGCCACGCCCCGAAGTGGACAATGCCGGCGGTATTGCCGATGTAGAACATCTCGTAATAAGATTGTCCGAAGGCCGGGGAGAAAAAGGCGCCCACCACCGGTAGCGACACCTGATAGCGGAAGGTGAGCGGCAGCCGCCCTACCCGCAGGTGATACGATGCCATGGCCGTGGCTCCCAGGTCGATGGCCACCTTGGCCGTAGCGGGGTTGTTGGAGTTGCGCAGGTTGTAGAGTCCGCCCAACGTAAGAGCCGCCTCACCGCCACCGGCAAGCCACAGGCCCCGGCCCAGCTGCCAGCGTCGCAGCATGGCAAAGGAGTAATCGAGGTAAAGCGACATCATCGCCCCGCTGCCCGACTGGTTGTTCATCGAGGCAAAGTTGACCGACGCGTTGTGACGGGTCAACCACTTTTCGGGGGCAAAACCGGCGGCCCGCAACCGCTCGTAACCCAAGGCTACATCGAGGCCGCTGTACCGAATAGGCGACAGATAGGTATCGAGGGCGCTTTGCCGCCCGATTTCGAAGGTGAAGGCCGATGCCACAGGGCGCAACGGCTCTTCCTCCGACGGCCGTCCGGGAGCCGGCTTGGGCTTGGGTTTGGGCTTGGGCGCCGCCTGATGGAGAGGTTCCGGTAGGGGCTTCGGGGCAGGATTTCCGGCCCGAAGGAGTGTCGGGAAAAGCAGCGCAATCCCTATAAGGGAGCACAAAAGAGGCTTACTGGTTGTCATCACTTAAAACAAGGTCATTTGCCCCGAAGGGTTTTCGTCTGCATTATCGACTCGATTTTCGGGGAGGCTGTTATCATCGGCTTCACCACCCTCATCTCCCCCGGGCTCCTCCTGCCTGAGCGGTTCCAGTTCGCGAATCTCGGCCACCGAGTAGGTGGTGAGCCGCTTGCCTTTGGCCTTGAAGCCCTTCACGCCAATGAAATCGACCGCCTCGATTACCAGCGGCTCACGGAAGGAGTCGCCCTCGCCAAAGGTCACCTCGATGCGGGGATAAGCCTCATCGGTCATGAGCAGCAGGCGCGAATCGGGATTGTCGCCCAGGAAATTCTGTTTGCGGTTCGTCGGTTCAAATACAAAGCGTTTAAGATAGGGATATCCCTGCGTGGCGTCGAAGAGGGCCACGGTCCACACCTTGTCGGGCTCGAACTTCTCGATGCGCAGGATATTGGGGTCGTAGTGGTTGGTCGCGTCGGAGGTGGTGGTGCAGTACTCGCCGTTCTGCAAGACCACAAGCACCTGGTCGTCGCCATGGAACTCGCCCAGGTATTCGCCCCGGCCGTCGTAGTTGAGCCGCAGCACGTCGCGGTCGAACCACACCTTGCGGCCGCCCAGCGTAGAGCCGCCCCGCTCTTTGAGCGAAATGCGGTGTATTTCGTTCTTGGTAAGTATGTTGCCCATCGACTGGCGCCCCTTGATGGCAATCTCGCTGAAATCGCGGTCGACAAAGAGGGTCTTCATGCGGGGCTTGGGCACGAAGGTGACCCGCAACACCTCGGCCTCGCCGTTGGGATTGGCCGAAAACCAGACTACCCGCGAACCGGGTTTGCCCTGAGTGAGGTCATACTCCTTGTCGCGTGTCACACCGGTCACGGCAAAGCGCTTCATGTAGTGGAGGCCCGCCTTGCCGTCGCGGTAGACCACGTTGTATATCGTGCGGTTGTCGTTCTTCTTGAAGACGGCGATGTGCAGCAGATTCTTGCCCACGAACATCTTTTCGCTCACCTTCACCACCTTATACTTGCCGTCGCGGTAGAAGAGTATGATGTCGTCGATGTCGGAGCAGTTGCACACAAACTCGTCTTTCTTCAACGACGTGCCGATGAATCCCTCCTCGCGGTTGATGTAAAGTTTCTCGTTGGCCTCGGCCACCTTGGTCGCCTCGATGGTATCGAAGCTGCGCACCTGGGTGAGGCGGGGATAGCGGCTGCCGTATTTCTCGCGCAACGAGTCGTACCACTTGATGGCATAATCGACAATGTGCTCGATGTCGTAATCGATTTGGGCAATCTGCTCACGCTTGGCGGCAATGAGCTCGTCGGCCTTGTCGGAGTTGAATTTGAGGATACGCGCCATCTTGATTTCCATCAGGCGGAGAATATCGTCGCGCGTCACCTCGCGGATAAAGGTGGACTTGAAGGGCTCCAACCGTTTGTCGACGTGGGCTATGGCCTCGTCCATCGACCGGCTCTCTTCAAACTCCTTGTCTTTATAGATGCGATTTTCGATGAATATCTTTTCGAGCGAAGCGAAGTGCAGAACCTCCTGCGCCTCGCTCTTCTGTATGAGCAGTTCCTGATGCAGGAGGGCCTTGGTGTTCTCGACGCTGATGCGCAGCAGGTCGCTCACGGTCATGAAGTGCGGCTTGTCGTCGTTGATGACACAGCAGTTGGGCGAGATGCTCACCTCGCAGTCGGTGAAGGCATAGAGGGCATCGATGGCCTTGTCGGACGAGGTACCGGGTATGAGATGAACCAGAATCTCGGCATGCTGGGCCGTATTGTCGTCGACCTTGCGAATCTTGATTTTCCCCTTCTCCTGCGCTTTGAGTATCGACTCGATGAGCGACGAGGTGGTCTTGCCGTAAGGTACCTCGACGATGGAGAGGGTGCGGTTGTCGAGCTTCTCGATTTTGGCACGCACCTTCACGCTGCCACCCCGCTCGCCGTCGTTGTATTTGGTCACGTCGATGTAGCCGCCGGTCTGGAAATCGGGATAGAGGTGAAACTCCTCACCCCGCAGATAGGCCACGGCCGCTTCCAGAATTTCGTTGAAATTGTGAGGCAGAATCTTCGACGACAAGCCCACGGCAATACCCTCGGCCCCTTGGGCCAGCAGCAGGGGGAATTTCACCGGCAGGGTCACCGGCTCCTTCTTGCGACCGTCGTAGGAGAGTTTCCACTCGGTTGTCTTGGGATTGAAGACGACATCGAGGGCAAACTTCGAGAGACGCGCCTCGATGTAACGGGGTGCGGCGGCCGAGTCGCCCGTGAGGATATTACCCCAGTTTCCCTGGCATTCGACCAGCAGGTCCTTCTGTCCCAACTGCACCAGCGCGTCGCCGATAGAGGCGTCGCCGTGCGGGTGGAACTGCATGGTGTGACCCACGATATTGGCCACCTTGTTGAAGCGCCCGTCGTCGAGCAGTTTCATGGCATGGAGGATACGCCGCTGCACCGGCTTCAAACCGTCGGACAAGTGGGGAACGGCCCGCTCGAGTATGACATACGAGGCATAATCGAGGAACCAGTTCTGGAACATTCCCGAGAGCTGGAATTTGGTGTCGGGCTTGTCGGGTGTCGGCACCTTGTAGGCCGAGTGGACAGCCGCCGACTCTTCATTCTCGCCAGCCATCTCCTCGTTCCCGCCAGCCTCTGCCTCGCTCTCTCCAACCGGCACTCCGTTCTCGTCGGCCGAACCGGGATTTTCGCCGACGGGGTCCTGAGGCATATCTTCTTCCTGCGGTGTGGTTATATCGTCGCTCATAGGCTCTTTTTGGATTTTAAAATGGGGAAAGCTCACACCTGCCGGTGCCGCTCTTTTTATTTTTTAAGGGGGTGTATTGCTACATTCCCCTGCAAAAATACAAATTTAATCGAAAAAAATCATTTACTTTGTGCTCTAAAATAGCCCGATTAAGCGATAAATCGAGCAAAAAAATGCAAAGATAAAAAGACAAGAAGCAATAAACCTGAAAAAAAATGGCACAAGAAGACGTTTTCAAGAAATTGGTATCTCATTGTAAAGAGTATGGGTTCGTATTCCCGTCGAGCGAAATATATGACGGACTGGCTGCCGTATACGACTACGGACAAATGGGTGTCGAACTGAAAAACAACATCAAGAAATATTGGTGGGACAGCATGGTGATGCTGCACGAAAACATCGTGGGCATCGACTCGGCCATCTTCATGCACCCGACAATCTGGAAGGCTTCGGGCCACGTCGACGCATTCAACGACCCCCTCATCGACAACAAGGATTCCAAGAAACGTTACCGTGCCGATGTGCTCATCGAGGACTGCATCGCCAAGATGGACGAGAAAATCGAGAAAGAGGTCGAGAAGGCTACCAAACGGTTTGGCGACTCGTTTGACGAGAAACTTTTCAGAGAGACCAACCCCCGCGTGCTCGAACACAAGGCCAAACGCGACGAGCTGCACGCCCGCTATGCCAAGGCCATGAACGACGGCGACCTGAACGAACTGCGTCAAATCATTCTCGACTACGATATCGTGTGCCCCATCAGCGGTACCAAAAACTGGACCGAGGTGCGTCAGTTC
>DXDM01000017.1 GCA_019115485.1 Candidatus Barnesiella excrementavium
GTACTGCCGGGCCCAGGAGACAAGAGCTTCGACCGTCGGCCCCGATACCGGCTCGGACAACTCTTCGGCACGCATCGAGAACCCGGTTGTAAACATCTCGGGGAGTACCGCCAGGTCGCAACGCCCCGAAAGCCGCTCCAACACCTGGGCACAACGCTCCCGGTTGCGCTCCTTGTCCTCCCACACGATATCGGTCTGCACCAGTGCGACCCTCAGTAAATCGTTCATCTCATTCCATTTTACATACTGAAAAAGCCGAACGGGTTGTACCCCGTTCGGCTCACAAAAAGGACAGTTATAATCCAGTTACAAAATTCTCGGGTCTGCGGGCATGGAAATCCTTGTAATAGGTCTTGATAGCCCGCATATCGGCCTCGACATCGCCCGTAGGGGTAAAGGTACGCTCGATGCCTACCCGCTTCGCCCGATAGTCGATATAGGCCAGCACGATGGGAACATTCGCCCCCTGAGCAATATAATAGAAACCCTTCTTCCAATCGGGATTGGCCCGGCGGGTAGCCTCGGGGGTAATCGCAATGGCAAAGCGGTCGCGCGAGTTGAATATCTCTACCAGCTGCGCCACCATATCAGTGCGCCGGTCGCGCGACACGGCCACCCCGCCCATCGAACGCAACAGCGCTCCCAGCGGCGGGAAGAACCACTCCTTCTTCATCATGAATCCCGCAAAGCGGCCTACCGACAGATAGGCCAGTTTGCCGATGAAAAAATCCCAGTTGCTGGTATGGGGTGCCACACAGATGACGCACTTGGGATAATCGGGTATCGAAACCGTCACCCGCCACCCCATAACCTTTAACAGAAAGGAACTCAGGGCCCGTTTCATCGCAGCCATCAGCCGTTAAGGGCTGCCAAATCTTCAAAGACGCCGTCGATAGCCTTGTCGAAATCGGCACGCAGTTTTCTGTAATAGGCTTTCACCTTCTTGGGCTCCTTGTCACCGTTGGCACCCACGCGGCACAGGAAATCGTCCTGGATACCGGCAATCTTACCCATCAGCTCATCGAGTTTCCCGGCATCGACCCCGGGCACGTAATATTTATTGAACAGACACTCGGCCAGCAGTTCGCCGGCGATGTAGTTAATCTCTTTCTTCAATGATCTTTTGTTAGCCATAGCTTTTCGGTTTTTAAAGTTTCTACAAACAAAGATAGTGAAAGAAGAGTGCAGAAGCAAATGAAAACCAAATTTTCAATTGAATTGTGTGTGAACGGAAATCACCAATGCGACCGAATCTGTAAAGAAATGAAAAATAATTTTACCCGACCAAAGAAACAGGTTATATTTGTTTCAAATGTCAAGACGAAATAGTGCCATGAAAATACCATACCCCGATATCCCCCTGAGTTTTTGTCGCAAATATCTCTTCGGCCTGCTGTTGCTGTGTCTGGTTGCTATCCCGGCACGGGCACAGTGGAGTGCAGGCGGCAAAGCGGGTGTTAACTGGTCGACGGTGAGATACCCCAAAAACATTCTCAACGACAAGGCCGGATTCATTGCCGGCGGACAGGCGGGTATCGTCGTGGCCTACCAGTTCAACCGCTATTTCGACATGCAGGCCGAGCTGCTCTATGCCACGCACGGCTATAAAGACGACAATCTTTATCTCAACTACGACGGCAACGCGTCGCAAAAGGGATATTCGTGCCGCATTCACTACATCGAAATCCCATTATTGGTCAAGTACTACCCGGTTGCCGGATTCAACATTCAGGCAGGTCCCCAGTTGGGTATCGGGGTCTCCCTCTCCGACTCGTGGCAAGAGGCTGCCGATTTTCAGCAACAGGCAAAAACGGAATTCGGGGTCGTCTTCGGCCTGGGATATGAATTTGATTTCGGCGGATTTGTCGACGCCCGCTACAACTTGGGACTCACCCGCTCGATACGGGGAGCCGAGAGCGGCTATGAAGGGCGCAACATCAATATCTCCGTGGGATATCGGCTCTACCTGTAACTCTCTGCATTCATGCAGGGAGGGTCCAATTCTGCCGAACCCTATCTCTGCCGGGATAGGCGCTCTCCCCGCTTCGACTCACGGCAAAGGTCAATCGAGCATCAGGCTCATGTAAGGCCGCACGGCCGGGAGATCGAGCAACGACGACAGATGCGAATCGCCAAACAGCACGAGAGCCAACTCTGCCACATCGACATCGAGGTCGCATTTGTCGCCTTCGGACCGACGACACGCCCCATCGCCTATCCGGTAGATACCCTCGTTCCCGGGCAACAGCGGGTCGGTCACCCGCACCACCGCTTGCCACGACGGGTAATTCTGCGCCACCACCGACAAGAGCAGCGGCACATCGACAATGCGCATCATACCCATGCGCTGCAAAAGCCCCCCTGCCTCGTCGGGCGGCGTCACGACCGTAATCGGCTCACCAGGGAAGAGTTGTTCCACTTCGTGTAAAACAGCCTCACGGGCAGCACCGTCTACGGCCAAAAGTTCCTTGACCCGCGTGCGGTCGTCGTGTGGCACGACAAAAGCCAAAGCCGACAACTCGCCGGCCTCGTCGGCCATCGCTACCACCTCGCCCCCATCGAGGCGATTGTCGCCACAGATTACCTCAAAGTCGTTCCGCTCGTGCAACAGACAGCAGGAGCGCTGCCGCAGCATACCGTCGAAAAAACGATAGAGTTCGTCCACCGAGGGAGACACCCGGTGATACCCGGCACCGACAAACCGGTGAGCGGCCGTATAGTCGCACTCACCCCGGAAGAAGACCGGCGCATAACCCTTCGTACCGTAGTAGTCGTACAACCAGGGCTCGGCCGGAATCAAGGCCGACAGCGGAATAGCCCGCGACCGCATCACCTCGAACGACTCGCGCAACAGCCGTCCCATCAACCCCCGGTTGCGATACTCGGGACGCGTAGCGGCTCCCGAGATATAGCTCACCGGCAGCACCGACTCGCCATAGGTCATGCGATAGGGAAGCATCTGCAACGCCGAGGTCACTACCCCTCGCTCCTCAAAGCAACGGGCATTCTCATCGCGGTACAGTCGGTCGAACAACAGATTGACAAAACGTTCGTCATCATGAAAACAGAGTTGCCACAACTCCTTAATCTGCTTTTTCTTCTCCTGAATATCCATGACTTTTCCTCCGATTTAGGAATAAAAACAATGCCTCCCAACGGTATGTTCTCAATGGCTTGTGTTTATTTATAACATCTTGGTTAATAGATATATATAAAATTTATTTACTCCTTTTGTTTAATAGCAGAATATACAAACGACATAAATATCTTATTACAAGACAATTACAGATAGAACCTGCACAAGAGATAAAACCGCTTCTATTCACGAATGGCGCTTACCAAAAGATAAACGCCACACATTCGCACTATTAATATTCTATATATAACTATATTATATACAAATAGATATAAACTTATTATAAAGAGACGATTTACATTTCCAGATTACTGTTCACTTTGTCCCGACGGATTGTTACCGTTGTTGGACGAGCGAGACCGGCGACGACGGTGATTCCGCCGTCTTGCATTCGAGCTCTTCTGAGCCTGTTGGGCCGTATTTTCTCCCCCCTCCTTCTTCGGGCTTTCGGGTACGGCAGCCTTCGTACTTTTAGCCGGATTCTTCGAGGCATTCTCCCTGGCCCCTTTATCGCCCCGGCGACGGTTGCGGGAACGGCCTCCACCATTGCGACCTTCACCCCCACCGCCGTTTCTACCGCCACGGCCACGACGACCACCGTTTTCTTGGGCGGGAGCATATACCGGACCTTCACCCAAACCCTCGGGCAATTCCCGTTTGGCAATCTCATAACCCAGGAACGACTCGATGCGGTGGAACTTACCCTGCTCCTTCTCCGAGACAAAAGTGATAGCCGTACCATCGGCATTGGCCCGGGCCGTACGACCGATACGGTGGATATAATCCTCGGGGTCGTGAGGCACATCGTAGTTGATGACCAATCCTATCTGGTCGATATCGATACCCCGCGAAATCACATCGGTAGCCACCAGAATGTCGATTTTGTTGTTTTTGAAATCGAGCATGACCGCCTCGCGCTCGGGCTGCTCCAAGTCGGAGTGCATGGCTGCCACCTTGTACTTTTTCCGTTTAAGTGCGAAAGTCAGCTCCTTCACCTTCTGCTTCGACGACGAGAAGATGATGGTCTTCGTGCCGGTGGGCTCTTTGAAAAGCCAGTCGATAATTCCCATCTTCTGATTCTCGTAGCAGACGTAGGCCGACTGGTCGATAGCCTCGTTGGGCTTCGAGATGGCCACATTCACCTCTACCGGGTCGTTCATGATATTCTTGGCCAGCTGGCGAATCTTGGGCGGCATGGTGGCCGAGAACATGATGGTCTGCCGCTTGGCGGGCAGGCTGTTGCCTATCTTCATGATATCGTCGTAGAAACCCATGTCGAGCATGCGGTCGGCCTCATCGAGAATGAAATATTCGACGCCCGAAAAATCGACATTCGAGATGTTCAGGTGCGAGATGAGCCGGCCCGGTGTAGCGATAATGATATCGGCACCCAAGGTCAACCCGCGCTTCTGCTGTTCCCACGAAGAGCCGTCGCCCCCACCCGACACCACTACCGTGGAGATGGGCAGGAAATAGGAAAAACCGGCAAACTGCATGTCGATTTGCTGAGCCAGCTCGCGGGTAGGAGCCACAATAATCGCCCGCACCTTGTCGCCGCTTCCGGGATACTCCGAGAGCAAATTCAACAAAGGCAGGATATAGGCGGCCGTCTTACCCGTACCGGTCTGGGCACAAGCTATCAAATCTCTTCGCTGCAATATCACGGGAATGGTCTGTTCCTGCACCGGGGTAGCCTCTTGAAAATTCATGGCATCGAGCCCCTGCATAACCTCTTCCGACAATCCGAATTCTTCAAATGTCATATCTTTCTCCTTAAATTTTTTCTTTTCATTTATCTATTTCAAAACGAGGTATCACAAGCCATCGAGGCCTCATTTCCCCGTCTCCTATCTTTTCGGAGGCAAATGTACAAAAAAAAGGCGATATGCCGTTGCATATCGCCCTCTATTCCGCAGTTATATCGTTGAATCGTAATTACTGATGCTGAGGACGCAGCAAATCGTTGACGGTCTTCACCGGGTTGAAAGTCTCGGCGGGAACCTCGACAAACACGGTATTCCAGTCGCTCATGGCTCCGTTCCACAAACCCGGCAGTTCGAGCGCTTTCAACTCGCGGCCGTTTTTCGACTTGTGCGAGATGAAGCCGGTATTCTTGTCGACATAGCGAGGCAAATCGTATTTCACACCCTGCCCGTTCCGCACGGCACATACCAGGTCGACGGGATTGAAGTGCGTACCCGACTCGAATTGTTTCCGAGCCTCGGGATTCGACATGTCGATTTGCGAACTTTCCAGAATTTGCAGCGAGGTAGTTCCGTCGGCATTGTAGGCTACAAACGGACCTCCGCCCGGCTCGCCCGAGTTGCGCACCATGCCGCACACCCGAATGGGGCGGTCGAACTTGCGCAACAGATACAGAGCCAGTTCGGCATCTTCCAGATTCTTGGTATCCTCGTTGCGCACAAAGAGTTTCCGGTGCAGGAACTGAACCATTTCGCGCAAATCGTCGATAGTATATTTGCCGCTCTTCAACATGGCGGTATATCGGTTTATCTCGGCCTGCAAAGCTACCAGCACCCCCCCGATAATCTTTTTGTAGCGCACGGTGGGCGTTTTGAGGCGGTCAGGCACCACGTTGTCGATATTCTTGACAAAAATCACCTCGGCGTCGATATCGTTGAGATTCTCGATGAGAGCCCCATGACCACCGGGACGGAACAGCACCTTGCCATTCTCGCGGAACGGCTCGTTGTTCATGTCGACGGCTATCGTGTCGGTCGAGGGTTTCTGTTCCGAGAAACTAATGTTGTAGCGCACACCGTAACGTTTCTCGTAGTCGGCTTTCTTTGCAGCTACAAGCTCTTTGAAATGAGGCAGATGCTCGTGCGACACCGTAAAATGGATATTCACCTCACCATCGGAACTGGCGGCGTAGAGAGCCCCCTCGGTCAAATGCTCCTCCATGGCTGTACGGTCGGTCGTCGCATAGTGATGGAATTTAAGCAACCCCTTGGGCAGGGCTCCGTAATTGAGGCCTTTGGCTTCGAGCAGATTCGACACCACAGCCTTGTAGTTCCCGGCTGCCATCAGGTCGGCAATCCCCTTCCCCTCGTTCTTCCGACAAGCGGCATCGAGGTCGGCATAGAAAGCAAAGTGCTCAATCGAGCCGAAAAATTTCTTTTCAAAGTCGGTCGTAGGTTCGTTATATTCGGCCGAAAGGAAGGCAAACAGGTCTTTGAACATACGGCTTGCGGCACCCGATGCCGGGACAAATTTCACGACCTTGTGACCGTCTTTCAAATATCCCTCCCACAAATCGAGGTAGTGTTCGGCCTGTTGTTCATCGAGGGCTAAAATTCCATTCCCCACCGATGCCGAAGCCTCTATTTTCAGGAACGGGAATCCCTGCTTGAACGAAGCCAACTGGTCTTCAACCACCCGAATGTCGATACCTTTCTCGGCAAACAAGTTTAAATCCTCTGTTGTAAACATATCTATATAAATAATGAATTTTAATTCTGTTCCCAAAACTACAAAAAGCTCTAAAAAAAAGCACATTTTTAACTATAAAAATATATATTTGAGACAGAATTTTTTGATAATAGTCACACCTTATGCCCGAAAAAAGCTATTTCACTCCCGAGGAAAGAGGAAATGTCCTGTCGGCCTACCGGCAGTTGCTGCGTCATAGTGTGCCGACAATGTCGGTCAACGACTTCCACCGCATGCGCCAACTCATTACCGAAGCCGTCACTACGGGACACTACCAGCGAAACAAGCAGGGCATCAATCCGGTTGTGCGCAACCTCAACACGGCACTCATCTTGTGCGACCGCGTGGGGGTGGAGCGCAGCATGCTCATCGCCGTATCGATTTTCAATCTGGTCGTGAGCGAGTTTCTCACCATCGAAGCCGTACAGAAGGAGTTTGGCAACGACATCGCCCACGTCATTCGGGGCCTCATCAAGTCGAACAGCCTCTACGCCAAGCAGGCAGCCGTCGAGAGTGAGAACTTCCGCAAACTGCTGCTCTCTTTTGCCGAAGATATCCGGGTTATCATCATCATGATTGCCGACCGCTTGTGTGTGATGAAGATGATCAACCATCACCCCAACGAGAAATACCGCTACGACGTGGCTTGCGAGGCATCGTACCTCTACGCGCCGCTGGCCCACCGGCTGGGGCTCTACTCCATCAAATCGGAACTCGAAGATCTCTCGCTCAAATATACCAACCGCGAAATCTACGACCAGATAGCCCACAAGCTCAACGAGACGAAACGAAGCCGCGACAAATACATCACCGAATTTATCGAACCGGTCAAACAGAAACTCGAAGCCGAAGGGCTGAACTTTGAAATCAAGGGTCGCACCAAGTCGATTTTTTCCATCTGGAACAAGATGAAAAAACAGAAGGCCGACCTGGAAGACATCTACGACCTCTTTGCCATTCGGGTAATCTTGGAGACTCCGCTCGACCAGGAGAAGGCCGACTGCTGGAAGGTCTACTCGATTGTCACCGACATGTACCAGCCCAACCCCAAGCGCATGAAAGACTGGCTCTCCATTCCCAAGTCGAACGGGTATGAGTCGCTACACATCACCGTACTGGGGCCCGGTCAGCGCTGGGTCGAGGTACAGATTCGTACCCGCCGCATGGACGAGATTGCCGAACGCGGACTGGCAGCCCACTGGAAATACAAGGGCATCAAGAGCGAGTCGGGACTCGACGACTGGATGAACAACGTGCGCGAGGTGCTCGAAGCGGCCGAACACGGCGGAGCCTTGGAGCTGATGCGCGACTTCAAGATGGACCTCTACGACAAGGAGGTGTTTGTCTTCACCCCCAAGGGCGACCTGTACAAGCTGCCGCTGGGGGCCACCCTGCTCGACTTTGCCTTCCTCATTCACACCGGGCTGGGCTGCAAATGCGTGGGCGGCCGCGTGAACGGAAAAATCGAAACCATCAAATACAAGCTCAAAAGCGGCGATACCATCGAGGTGCTCACCTCGCCCAACCAGACTCCCAAACAGGACTGGCTCAACATCGCCGCCACCTCGAAGGGGCGGGTAAAAATCAAGCAGGCTCTCAACGAGCAGCAGAACAAAGATGCCGAATATGGCAAGGAGCTGCTGCAACGTCGTTTCAAGAACCGCAAGATGGAGATGGAAGACGGCATCATGATGAAACTCATCAAAAAGATGGGCTACAAGACGGTGACCGATTTCTACAACGAGCTGGCGGCCGAACACATCGACGTGAACCGGGTAATCGATCTCTACCTCGAAATCGAACGGAAAGAGAACAACGAACCGTATGAGGTGCGCACGGCCGAGGAGTTCACCCTGCAACCGAGCGAACACGACGAGACGAAGGAGGACGAGCTTATCATCGGCGGCGACGTGAAGGGCATCGACTACAAACTGGCCAAGTGTTGCAACCCCATCTTCGGCGACGACATCTTCGGATTCGTGTCGACCGAGGGGACCATCAAGATACACCGCAAGGACTGCCCCAACGCCCGGCACATATACAGCCGCTACCGCTACCGGGTGGTCAACGCCCGCTGGTCGGGAAAGATGGGGTCGAAATACATCTGCGTGCTGCGGGTGGTGGGCAACGACGACATCGGTATCGTCACCAACATCACCTCCATCATCTCGAAAGAGAAGAATATCTATATGCGAGGTATCTCCATCGACTCGAACGATGGCCTGTTCCAAGGGCACATCACCGTCATGGTCGACGATACCTCGGCCCTCAACAGCCTCATCAAGAAACTCAAAACCGTGAAAGGGGTGAAAGATGTGCAACGGAGTTCGGTAAATTGACATGTACAACTAAAAAACGCCATATGATAAAACACTTCTACCTGTGGTTATGTGCCGGTGCCATTTTGTTATGGACCTGCGGAGATAACAGTCACGAAGCCAGCGAGCAATATGAAAAAGCCGTGAAGCTATTCGAGGCCGGTCAATACGAGAGTGCCCGAAATGCCATCGACAGTATCGAACAACTGTACCCAAAGGCTTTCAAACAGATTAAACAAGGTATGTTGCTCCTGTGTAAAGTCAAACAGAAAGAGAGCGAACGCAACCTGCTCTATATCGACAGCGTGCTCAAAGTGAAACAAGGCGAACTCGAAGCGGCCAAAAAGAACTTTCGGTTCGAGAAAGATGCCAAATATCAAACCGAGGGGAACTACGTCTACAACAAGTTCCCCAAGCAGCAGACCATCAACCGCAGCCAACTGAAAGTGCTGGTGACCGAGAACGGGCAAATGCAACTGGCGAGCGTCTACTACGGCAGCTCGCCGCTGAAACACAGCTCCATACGGGTTACCCTCCCCGACAAGAGCAAGGCCGAGACCCTGGCCATCGGGTATGACGGGGCCAACAACTACCGGTTCACCAACGACGGGAAGTATACCGAAATCGTCACCTATAAAGATGGTCAATGTTCGGCCGTGGCTTCGCTCATCGCCGACAATACCGACAAGGCCATCACCCTCACCTATTTGGGCGGGAACCGCTATACGCTCGCGCTCGACCGTCTTACCCGCGAAGCGGTCAAGGCAACCCGCGACCTCTACAACCTGATGCGTAGTGTCGACGACCTCTCCCGCGAATACCAGCTCAACGTACGCACGCTCGAACTGGCCGACAAACAGGTGATGCAACTCGAAAAACAACAGGCCGAAAAATAAATCGTGCTTCCGTGAAGGAAGGGGGGGACGAAAAAGAAAAAGGAGAATAGCATTCAGCATCAAACGGCCGCCCCGACCTAATCCAGGTCGTTGCTGCGCAACCAGCGGAAAATCTCGGTATAGACCGATTGGCGTACAGTCGGTTTCGACAATATCAGGTCGTGCAACCCCTCCTGCACCTCAAACTCGGTTACCCGTGGGCCCAGCGTACGGCCGTAGCGGGCGATGTCCTTCACATCGAGTACCGCATCGCCCGACTGATGTTGGGGAGTCCACTCATCGCCCTGCACCGATTGGCTCGAATACATTAATAATATCGGGCACGGTATGTGCAACCCTTTGTGCACCTGCTTGTGCCCGCGATGTATGGCGCGCACCCAGGCAGCCGTAACAGGCGGCGAAACCTTGAATTTCAGGTTGGTGTCATACTCCCACTCCCCGTGATACGCCTTCAACAGACTCTCGGCATAGGCCGTGGAATTGCCCTGGCTGATTTTCGTATGCTTGAAACAACGTCCCCACGACGACACGAGGGGGACCAATACCTTCTCGTAAAAGCCGCTCATGTTCATGTCGAGGAAGGGACTGTTGAGGATAAGCCCCTGCACCGGCAGACTGTCGCGATACGCCTCGCAGTAAAGCGAGGTGATGAGCCCGCCCGTCGAGTGGCCCATGAGCACAATCTCGCGGTTCCCTTCCTGGCGAATCAACGTCAGCGCCGTATCGATATCGGCAAAATACTCCTGCAAATCGCGCACCTCAAAAGGCGTCTGACCCGGCAGCAACGAGCGGCCATACTTGCGCAGGTCCACGGCATAGAAATTGAAACACGAGTCGGTAAAGGTTTGAGCCATCGACTTCTGGAAGAAATAGTCGTTATACCCATGCACATAGAGGATTGCCCGGTGCACATCGCCACACGGCGACAGGCTGCGCACCAGCGTGGTCACTACCCGGCCGCTGTAATCGTCGGGCATGACCAGTGTGCGCGACTCAAATCCTTCGCCCAAACGGTCGGGGTCATATTGAGCCGCCGTGAGAAAAGCCCCCGTGGCTACCCACAGCAGCACGGCGACGGCCAGATACCTGGAAAACCTGATTTTCTTCATTACCTTTTTTACCGTTAATCTTCCAACGTGTTTTTCAAATTACCGAAGACCTTGGCCAACATCGAGCCGGCCATCTCGACCTCGCTGTCGGAGAAGCCTTCGAGTGCCGTGCGCATGATGGCCGTTACCAGAGGCTTGGTCGAATCTTCGAGTTCCCGGCCCTTGTCTGTGAGATGAATGAGATTGATGCGACGGTCCTTCACCCCGGGCGAGCGGACGACAAGTTGCTGTTTTTCCAGATTGTCAATCAAGCGGGTCATACTCGGCTTGTCCTTGAAAGTTACATTGCACAACTCCTGCTGCGTCACCCCGTCGCGCGACCACAAATAGTACAACACGGTCCACTGCTCGGGAGTGATGTCGATTGACAACTTGCGGAAACTGCGGTGCAGTTTCCGATTGATGGCCGCCGACAGCTTCCCGCTCATAAGGGCAAAGAGCATCTCTATGTTTAATTCCGAAAAGTTCATATATTAATCATTGCTTAAACAACTACAAAAGTAACTCAACTATACCACAAAAACAAATTTAGCCTCTCTTTTGCTCACCATTTGCAAAAAAGAGGCTTTCATATTTCGACGAACAACGCTTTCCGCATCGTTCCCGGTCACTCCACTCTCCCCTCCCCGACGCCTCGGCGAAGACCGTCTCGAATGGGAAGCGGGGAACCCGGTTACATCTGCTCGTAATCCTTGGCCAAACCGCCTTCACCTGTCTCCTTGTAGAGCGACGGCAGGTCATGACCGGTCTGCTTCATCACCTCGACCACCTTGTCGAACGACACCCGGTGATTCCCGTCGGTAAAGGCCGAATAGATATTGGCATCGAGTGCCCGAGCTGCGGCGTAGGCATTCCGCTCGATACAGGGTATCTGCACCAGGCCGCACACCGGGTCGCAAGTCATGCCCAAGTGGTGTTCGAGCCCCATCTCGGCAGCATACTCGATTTGTGCCGGACTGCCGCCAAACAGCTGACTGGCCGCGGCCGACGCCATGGCGCAAGCCACGCCTACCTCACCCTGGCACCCTACCTCGGCTCCCGAAATGGAGGCATTCTGCTTTACGATATTTCCCACCAGTCCGGCCGTGGCCAGAGCCCGCAAAATGCGCATGTCGCTGAAATCGCGGCTCCGCTGCAAGTGATACAGCACGGCGGGTACCACACCACACGACCCACAGGTGGGAGCCGTGACGATGCGGCCACCCGAGGCATTCTCCTCGCTCACGGCCAGTGCATAGGCAAATACCAGCCCCCGGCTCTTCAAGCTGTCCTTATATCCCTTGGCCTTGATATAATAGGAAGAGGCTTTCCTGCGCAGGTTCAGCGGACCGGGCAATACGCCCTCCTGATCGAGCCCCCGCTCGATGGCCTGGCGCATGACGGTCCACACCTCGCTCAGATAGTTCCAAATCTCACTATCCTCGCACTCCTGCACATACTCCCAGTAACTGCGTCCCGTGCGTTCGCACCAGTTGAGTATCTCGGTCATGCTGTTCATGGCGTAGAGTTCGGGCGACGCATCGAGCGCCTTGCCCTCTTCGGCCAAAGCCCCGCCACCAATACTGAACACGGTCCACTCGTCGGTCACCTCGCCCTGGCTGTTCTTCGAGCGAAAGGTCATGCCGTTGGGGTGGAACGGCAGGAATACCGACGGCTTCCACACAATCTCGACCGGAGCGTGCGGACGCAACGTGTCGAGAATGGCCACATCGGTCAAGTGCCCCCGCCCCGTAGCGGCCAGGCTCCCGTATAGCGTGACCTCAAAAGCGGCTGCCTCGGGGTGACGCTCCAAAAACAGTTCCGAGGCCTTGCGAGGCCCCATCGTATGGCTGCTCGACGGGCCATACCCTATGCGATATATCTCTCGAATGGTTTTCATTACATCTATATAATAAGTATAGAACAAAGATAGTGCAAAGTGAGAGTAGAAAGTCTATTTCGTCTGAACTTTTTTATCCCAGTCGCTCACTGCTTGTTCAACCGTTCGCGATATTCCAAAGGCGACATACCCGTCATTCGACGAAAAAAACGACACATGTACGACGCATCTTCAAAGTTCAACTCCGAAGCAATATTTTTGACCGATAAATCGGTACTGCTCAAATAGGTCTTGATAGCTACAATACACTGCCGATTGATATACTCTTTGGCTTTCAAGAACATATATTTGACCGAAAGCTTATTGAGATAGTCGGGACTTATACAGAGCCGTGTCGCATAATAGGCCACATCGCGATGCCGGGTGTAGTGACGCCCCACCAATACCATAAAATCGTTGACCAGGCTCCAGGCTCGATTCTTTTTCTCACCTTTTCCCGTGGCCAACGACAACCGTTCCATCTCGTGACAAAGCGAAAGCATGAGCAAATAAAACGTACCTTGCAACAATTCGGTGCGATAGGTATCCTCCGTGTTCCTTATAATCCATTTTACCTGCAACAGCCAGGTATCGGCCAACTTTTGTTGATTGCTATCCATACGGCAAACCGGATAGAGATAGAATCGATCCCAAAACTTTACCGAGGTAATCTTATAGAAAGTATCGTTGCAAATCGACAGAGGCAACGACACCCAATCGGTTTTGAATCGGGCCGAGACCTTGAGTGGAATGACCGTACGATCATACATGACTACCAGCAAATCGCCCCGGCGAAAGGAGTGCTGGTGAAAATCGATAGAGAGTACAGCCATACCCTCGACACAAAGCAGAACCACACACCCTTCTATCTCTATGGGTTGTCCCAGACTTGCGCGAAGGTCGGTCGTACCAAAACTACATTCACTTCCCTCGGGAAACAGTTTATATTTAATTGACTTCATACAGGAAAAATACCTTGATGAAATACAAAAATAGCTCATTTTCTCTGCTTTCGCCTCATTTTATCCGGGGAAATACCCTACCTGTCTGGTTTCTGTATCCCCTCGTAGAGATACATCTCATTACCTTTGCCCCTGGTAAAAGACAACACAAACAGCTATGTTTTTATGAATCGAGACACTATCAACTTTCAAAAAGAGCCAGCGACCACCCTGTTTCGCAAACTGCTGATTCCAACCTTGCTGGGGTCGATAGCCATGTCGGCAGTAAGTACCATCGACGGCATCTTTGTAGGCCACGGCGTAGGAGCCGACGGAGTTGCTGCCGTGAATATCGTAGTACCCATCTATCAACTGATAGCCGGACTGGGACTCATGATTGGATCCGGATGCTCGATTGTATCGACTATTCACCTCTCATATCAAAAACAGAAAGTAGCGAGAATCAACATTACTCAAGCCCTCGTAATAAGTACCCTCTTTACCGTCGCAATCGTCGTTGCCGTATTGTTGTTCCCCATCAAGACAGCCCGACTGTTGGGTACATCTGAAACTTTGCAACCTCTGGTGCTGGACTATCTGAAGTGGATTATGCCCGCCTTTGCGTTTGAGATATGGATGCTGATAGGGCTCTTCATCATTCGGTTGGCCCAGCTTCTACTTGCTCCCCTTTGTTTTCGGGGCAGCCGGCATGTGGCTGGCCATGCCCGTTACCGAGATACTTACCTCGATGGTCATCTATGCCATATGCCAGTATCGCCGGGAAAAGCGGTGAACACCTACCGGCAATCCCTATCCTCAAACCTCGTTCCCTCAGCCGCGAGATGACAAATAGGCCACTTCGGCGCAAGTTTGTCCACTCCGGCGCACTCTTGTCACCCCTCCCGCCTGGGAAAAGGGGAAAAACGGCATTGGCACACCCTTTGCAAGTAGTTAGGCGATTTCGGTAATCGAAAGAGAGCCGAAACAAAAACAGATAATAAACAACTTAAATATAGGAGATTATAACTATGGTACCCATGAGAAAAAACCAAGGTTGGTTGCCCGACATTTTCAATGACTTCTTTGATAACCAATGGATGGAAAGAGCCAACGCCACAGCTCCTGCTATCAATGTAATCGAACATGAAAACGACTACTGCGTAGAAGTGGCTGCTCCGGGTATGACAAAAGACGATTTCCAGGTTCACGTCGATGAGAACGACAACCTCGTTATCACGATGGAGAAAAAATCGGAGAACAAAGATGAGAAGAAAAAAGAGCACTATCTGCGTCGCGAATTCTCTTACTCGAAATTCCAACAGACCATGATATTGCCCGACGATGTCGACAAAAACAAAATTTCGGCTCATGTCGAACATGGCGTTTTGTCGGTCGAACTTCCCAAATTGCCTGTTGACAACAATGCCGGTGTAAGAAAATCGATCGAAGTTAAGTAAACGATTTCGGGAGAGTATCCCAGCCAGGCCGCTACCTTTTGCAAAAAAGGCGGCGGCTTTTTTTATGCCCTCCGGATTATAAAAAAGAGCGTACAAAGTGTTGTACAACCCGCGAGAATTTGCGTCCTTTGCACCCGGTTTTTGCAGAGGTGCTGCCTTGACCGACACGCCCTGCGTTCAATAGGTTATTAAGGTATCACATGAAAAAGAGTCTTATCGCTTTGGCATTCGGCACATTGGGGCTTGGAATCGCCGAGTTTGTCTTGATGGCTATCCTTCCCTACATAGCCACCGATCTGCACATCAGTATCCCTAAGGCTGGCCACCTCATCTCGGCCTATGCGTTGGGCGTATGCGCGGGGGCACCCCTGCTCACGCTGGCCCGCCGACGCCCGTTGAAAAATATTCTGCTCGGGCTAGCTACCCTCATGATGGTGGGTAACCTGTTCGCCTCGGTAGCTCCCAACTACTGGACGATGCTGGTCGCCCGCTTTATCTCGGGGCTTCCCCACGGAGCCTACTTCGGGGTCTCCTCGATTGTGGCCGAGAAACTGGCCGACAAGGGCAAGGGGTCGGAAGCCGTGTCGATTATGATTGCAGGCATGACCATTGCCAACCTCTTCGGGGTACCGCTGGGCTCCTCGCTGAGCACTCTGCTCTCATGGCGGCTCACTTTCCTGCTGGTGGGCGTGTGGAGCCTGATTGTACTCTATTTCATCTGGAAATGGGTACCGCAGGTCGAAGGACTGCCCGACACGGGATTCAAAGGACAGTTCCGCTTCTTGAAGACCAAAGCCCCCTGGCTTATCCTGGGAGCCACACTACTGGGCAACGGCGGTGTGTTCTGCTGGTACAGCTACATCAACCCGCTGCTCACCCAGGTATCGGGATTCTCGGCCGAGAGCATCACCCTGCTGATGGTACTGGCCGGATTCGGCATGGTGGTGGGCAACCTGCTGGGAGGACGCCTCTCCGACCTCTACACGCCCGGCCGGGTAGCGGCCTTCACCCAGTTCATTCTCTTCGTGGCCCTGCTTGCCATCTTCTTCGCAGCCCCGATTGGCTGGCTCACCGTTCTGCTCATGTGCCTCTGCACCACCGGCCTTTTTGCCGTATCGAGTCCACAGCAAATCTCCATCATTCACTTTGCCAAGGGTGGCGAACTGCTGGGTGCCGCTTGTGTGCAGGTAGCCTTCAACCTGGGCAATGCCATCGGCGCCTTCCTGGGCGGACTGCCCATCGAGGCCGGTCTCGGCTACCAATATCCGGCTCTCATCGGGGCTCCGCTCGCCCTCATAGGCTCCGTACTGCTCATGTTGTTTTACAAAAAATATGAGCCGAAAAGAGTCTGAACCCGACAAATATCAGGCGGCAACGACAAAAATTCACACAAAAAAGAGTGTCAAAGGGTTGTATAATTGCCAGATAATCTCTACCTTTGCCCCGCAAATAAAAACTATTAACCAAATACGTTAAACTAAACGAGTATGAACCATTACGAAACCGTTTTCATTTTAACTCCCGTTTTGTCTGATGTACAGATGAAGGAAGCGGTAGACAAATTCAAAACGATTCTCACCGAACAAGGTGCCGTAATCGTGAATGAAGAGAACTGGGGATTGCGCAAGCTCGCCTATCCTATCCAAAAGAAAACCACCGGTTTTTACAACCTGCTGGAATTTGACGCCGACCCTTCTGTCATCGCCAAATTGGAAGTTCAATTCCGTCGTGACGAACGTGTAATTCGTTTCCTCACGTTCAGAATGGACAAATTTGCCGCTGAATACGCTGCAAAGAGAAGAAGTGTTAAATCGTCTAACAAAGTAGAAGAAGTAAAGGAGAACTAAAAAATGGCACAAGCACAATCCGAAATCAGATATTTGACTCCCCCGTCGGTAGACATCAAAAAGAAAAAATACTGCCGTTTCAAGAAAAACGGTATCAAGTATATCGACTACAAAGACCCTGAATTCCTGAAAAAATTCTTGAACGAACAAGGCAAAATCCTGCCCCGTCGTATCACAGGAACTTCGTTGAAATTTCAACGTCGTATTGCACAAGCTGTGAAAAGAGCCCGTCACCTGGCGCTGCTCCCTTATGTAACTGATATGATGAAATAATTAAACGAAGGAGGAATTTAGCATGCAAGTAATATTGAAAGAAGACGTCACCAATCTCGGTTACAAAGACGATATCGTGACTGTAAAAAGCGGATACGGCCGCAACTACCTCATTCCGCAAGGCAAAGCCGTTATTGCTTCGCCCATGGCTCTGAAAGTGCGTGAAGAGGATTTGAAACAACGTGCTCACAAACTCGAGAAAATCAAAGCCGACGCTCAAGCTCTGGCAGCTGCCCTCGAAGGTGTTTCGCTCACCATCGGTGCAAAGACCAGTTCGACGGGTACCATCTTCGGCTCGGTGAACAATATCCAAATCGCCGAAGCTCTCGAAAAACTGGGTCACACCGTAGATCGCAAACAAATCATCATCAAAGACCCTGTAAAAGAAGTGGGCCACTACAAAGCTACGATTAAACTCCACAAAGAGGTTAGCGTAGAAATCCCCTTCGAAGTCGTTGCTGAATAATCGACGAATCTATAATAAAAAAGCGCCCGAAATTATCGGGCGCTTTTTTTGTGTAGTCATATAATGCTTCACTAAATTTCAAGGGTGTCGCCGCAAGCGATATAGTGCATATTATCCATGTGCCTAGCCAAATAGTCGAATGCCGGCTTTCCCGTGCAGTGACAGGTATAAAACAGGGTATCCGCGTATTTGCCGCGTAACTCGGCGGCTATGTCATCAAGCAGACTCTCGGGTACCGATTTCCGGGTAACGGGATTGAACAGATGGAAACCGCCCACACACAAGGCGGGGCGAAACTTTGCCGCAGCGGCCATAATATTCACAACACCCGAGTGGCCGCAGCCCATAATCAAGGCCACCTTGTTTTCGGCGATAATCAGATTCTGCTCGTGCCCGAAAGCGTCCCGCCCCCGTTCATCATAGAGAACACGGTTGACCGGAGAATAAAATCTATCGCTCCGGCTTTTCACGGTGAACAGCTGCAGCTCATCATCGATTGCACAATCGCCCTCCAGCAGCACCAGCTGCCGGTGCGATATCAGACTCCGATCGAGCCCGATCGGCACCTTGCAAAACCAAACCTTGCTGTAATGGGGTTCAAAAGCCTCTCTCTGCACATAAACGGCGGCCCGGAAGTTTATCTCTAGAAATTTTTTCAAGGCCCCCCCGTGGTCTGCGTGCCCGTGAGAAATCACAACCGTATCGACCGTTGAAATATCGATACCTCGCCTAGCGGCATTCTCAAACAAGGTATTGTCGGGACCCAAGTCGAACAAGATCCTGTGCCGACGAGTCTCTATATACAGCGAGAGGCCATGTTTAGCCTTCAGCTCCGAATTTGTAGTATTCTCTACCAGCGATACGATCCGCATAGGCCTATATTTTCTTTTTCGTCAAAGTGTCCAACTTGGCCGACACCGTATCGCGACGCACGCGATACGGTAACAACTCCTGCAACTTGCTACCCAACTGTTCGAGGGTCAGGTTACGGGAGTTTATCGTTCCGTCGGGATTGATTACCACAAAGGCCGGGACCGAGGCCAAGGCATAGCGCGACTCTACCTCGTCGGGGTCGGCGGCCATACATTGATGGGCCGGCAGTCTCAAAGTCTGCACCTGCTCACGCCACAACTCGGCATCACTGTCGAGCGAGACCGACAGGAAAGTGGCTCCCCGATAGCCAAACTCGCGATACAGCTGTCCCAGCCGCACCATCGCCCGGCACGAAGGCTCACTACCCGATTGCCAGAACCCAATGACCACATAGCGAGCATACCCCACATACCCCGACAGCGAGGTGCTCCGCCCCCACACATCGACCAAGGGGAAATCGACGTACGGACTGCCCGGCTCTATCTTATCGGCATTGCGTAAACGCTGGGCGATATCGGTAAGTATGGGCGCATTTTTATCTCTCCCCCTGAACTCCGAAAGAATCTTATCCAATTCGGCTTCACTGAACCGGCTCTGCATCGATTCGAGCAACCAGAGTGAAGCCGGAGAATTGCGGTTCTTGCGAATAAAACGATAGGCCAGGTCTACCTCCTCATCGTCGAGCCGGCAATCCTGCCCATATAGCGACTGTTCAAGAGCGGCGGTCATTCGCCCTTCGTCTACCAGTTCGAGATAGCGGTTGTGCAGCGCACTACGCAACGAGTCCAACCGATGCGACCGTGCTTTATAGGTTTCAAAGTCTACATTCTGCTGAGTTCCCGTCACGGTCGATAGCACGGTATCCATCTTTGCCTCGATGGTGCCGTTTCCCAATACGAACAGAACGGGGACAGCCAGGGAGTCGAGCGAACGGTTGAAACGCAGGTAGGCCATAATTGGTACCTCCTGTTCACCCCGAAACGAGAAGAGACCTCCGTCGACAATGGCGCTGTCGAGATTGACCAACTCGTCGCCATTGCTGTGCGACAAATAGACGATATTGCCGTCGGCATCGACATTACTCACACGGCCGTTAATCACATACGAGGTTTCGACGCCGCCCCCACAACTGGCACACAGCAACAAAAGCAGCATCAGATAGTAGACTCTGTTCATACATTTCTGTTTCTCACGAACAAAGATACGGAAGATTTTTATTCATTCCCCTTTCACGTCCCCGATAATCGTTATTTCTATTCCAAAACCACATAAGGAACCATCTGTGCAGCCTCTCCCGGCCCGACGGCATTCATGCAGTTCTGACCCCAAGCCAGCGACTATTCGTCCTGATCGTCAAGGCTATCCCACACCGAATCTTGTTGCTCGATATACTCTTCGTAGTAATAGGCAAAACCTTTCCGGCTCGAAACACCCATTGTGTCGCACCACTCTTGATAATCGGCTTCCAACTGCTGGTCCTCGGCCATCATTAACCGAAACGCCTCCTCCGACTGGTCCAATGTGCGATACTGCTTAATAACATCATCAATTATGATGGTCACATCATTATTCATGGCATTTCCATTTAGCAATCAAAACACATTATTATATATTTGGTTCAAATATAATGATTCTTTTATAAAAAGATATTACAGAAAAGCAAAAAAGCAAATACATCAATACCCCGAGATGCAGTTCTTGTACTTAATTTATAAACGGGGAAAAACGTCCAAAAGTATGCTTCCTCCTTTGACAAAAATCGCAATCGTCCGAAAAACCCATCTACACAAGTTCCGACCGTCGTTTTTTGAGCAAGATTTATTATCTTTGCCTTATAGAAAAACGACTTGTAAAATGATTTATAACGAACGAAACACTCGTAAAGAGACCGTGTGCGAAGCGGCCAAACAGATTATGATGGCGGCCCGTACCGCGCCCAAAGGCAAAGGGGTGGACATTATCGAGATTGCCACCGTAACCGGCGACGACCTCTTGGCTCTGGCCGACCAGATGCGCCTCACCGGCGAGAAGCGGGGCATGAAGTTTTTCCTGCGCGATGCAGGCAACATCGAGCAGTCCGACGCCGTAATCCTCATCGGTACCTGCCGACAGGTTCAAGGTCTCAACTGCGGCTACTGCGGCTATCCCACCTGCTCCGAAAATCCGCAGGAGAATCCCTGTGCCATCAATTCGATCGACGTAGGTATCGCCATCGGTTCGGCCTGTTCCAAGGCGGCCGACATGCGCATCGACACGCGGGTGATGTTCTCGGCCGGTGCTGCTGCCGAAGAGATGGAGCTGCTGCCCGACTGCAAACAGGTTATCGCTCTGGCTCTGAGCGTATCGTCCAAGAGCCCCTATTTCGACCGCAAACCGCAAACCCCGAAGCCATGACCCCTGCAATACTCTTCCCGGCCGAATGGTATCCCCAGTCGGGTATTCAACTTACCTGGCCCCACGAGGAGACCGATTGGGCCTACATGCTCGACGAGGTGACCGACTGCTACATCAAGTTGGCCCGCGAGATTGCCCGACGCGAACGGCTGTTGATTGTCACGCCGCACCCCGAGCAGGTAAAACAACTGTTGCAAGGAGTAGTTGACCTTGAAGCGGTGACTTTTGCCCAATGCCCTACCAACGACACCTGGGCACGCGACCACGGCGGTATCACCCTCCTCTGCGACGGGAAACCCGCCATCTACGACTTCAAGTTCAACGGGTGGGGACTCAAATTCGCCGCCAACTACGACAACCTCATCACCTCGACACTCTGCCGACAGGGACGATTCAACGCCCGATATGAGAACCGGCTCAACTTCGTGGTCGAGGGAGGTGCTCTCGAAAGCGACGGCACCGGTACCCTGCTTACCACCAGCGAATGCCTGCTCTCGCCCAACCGCAACGGCGAGTGGTCGCAGACCCGCATCGAAGAGTACCTGAAAGAGACCTTCGGGTTGCAACGCGTCCTGTGGCTCGACCACGGCTACCTGGCCGGCGACGACACCGACAGCCACATCGACACGCTGGCTCGGTTCGCCCCCGGCAACACCATCGTGTATGTGCAATGCTCCGACCCGACCGACGAGCACTACGAAGCCCTGCACCGCATGGAGGAACAACTACGCACCTTCACCACCCTCGAAGGTACTCCCTACTGGCTGCTCCCCCTGCCCATGGCCGACGCTGTCTACGACGAGCACGGAGATCGACTGCCGGCCACCTATGCCAACTTCCTGATTATGAACGATGCCGTACTATACCCCACCTACCGCCAACCGGTCAACGACCGGGCAGCAGCCCAGGTGCTGCAACAGGCCTTCCCCAACCGGGAAATCGTGGGAATAGACTGTACACCTCTCATTCGTCAGCATGGTTCGCTGCACTGCGTGACCATGCAATACCCCACAAATGTCTTACGATAAAACGAGAATAACCGTCATGAGCGCAAAAAGAATCAAAGTCGGACTTGTCCAACAACACAATAGCGGCGACATCGCCGACAACATGAACCGCCTGAAACAGCACATCGAACAATGTGCCGCCCAAGGGGCCCAACTTGTCGTACTGCAAGAGCTGCACAACAGCCTCTACTTCTGCCAAACCGAGTCGACCGACTGCTTCGACCTGGCAGAACCCATTCCGGGCCCCTCGACCGATTTCTACGGACAACTGGCAGCCGACCTGCACATCGTGCTGGTCACCTCGCTTTTCGAACGCCGAGCTCCCGGCCTCTATCACAACACGGCCGTCGTGTTCGATACCGACGGCTCCATCGCCGGAAAATACCGCAAGATGCACATACCCGATGATCCCGCCTATTACGAGAAATTCTACTTTACCCCCGGCGATCTGGGATTCACACCCATCAAGACCTCGATAGGCACCCTGGGCGTACTGGTGTGCTGGGACCAGTGGTACCCCGAGGCTGCCCGCCTCATGGCGCTGCAAGGGGCCGACCTGCTCATCTACCCCACCGCCATCGGTTGGGAAAGCTCCGACACGCCCGAAGAACAGAAGCGTCAGCAGGACGCCTGGATTATCTCACAACGCGGTCACGCCGTAGCCAACGGTCTGCCGGTCATCGCCGTCAACCGGGTAGGTCACGAGCCCGATCCCTCGCAACAGACCCGCGGCATTCAGTTTTGGGGGCATAGTTTCGTGTGCGGCCCGCAGGGCGAAATGCTCGCCGCTGCCCCCAGCGACAGCGAGTGGTGCCAGGTGGTCGACATCGACCTGGCTCGCAGCGAGAATGTGCGACGCTGGTGGCCCTTCCTGCGCGACCGCCGTATCGACGCCTACGACAACATCTTACGCCGATTTATCGACTGACCGGACGAGGTGTCGGAAACAAGCCGGCACCCCGTTTCAATACCGTCCGCGGAGAGCCGTCGATTTTTCTTACAGGCTCTTCGTTATTATTTGATAAAAAAGAGGATAAATAACCGCAAAACAGCTATTTTTGTAACTCATTATCGTCGATATATGGATATGAAATCAAATAGCCCCGACAAACAACTGAACCTGGACAAACGTTATATACGCATGGCGCAAATCTGGGCCGAGAACTCCTACTGCCAGCGGCGCAAAGTAGGGGCCTTGATTGTCAAAGACAAAATGATTATTTCCGACGGCTACAACGGTACGCCGGCCGGATTCGAAAACTGCTGCGAAGACGAGACGGGTCACACCTTTCCCTTCGTGCTGCATGCCGAAGCCAACGCCATCACCAAGGTAGCCCGCAGCAACAACAGCAGCGACGGAGCTACCCTGTATGTAACCTCCTCGCCCTGCATCGAGTGTGCCAAACTGATTATCCAGTCGGGTATCAAACGGGTGGTATTCTCGGAGTATTACCGGCTGCAAGACGGTATCGACCTTTTGCGACGGGCCGGTATCACGGTCGATTTCATCGACCCGCAAGCCGACGGTGAAACACCGCAATCCTCGGGACAATAGACACGGGTGAACAACTTTATTGGGTCAATGTAAAACCGAAAAAGATTCAAAGAACGATACCGAGGAGACTTGTCAGGCAGCGAGACGATTGCCCGCCGTCTACCCAAGCCCTCTCCCTATCGCAGAAATCCAAAATACAAGAACGCGTTTAATTATTATCCGCATCGATTATGAACAACAAACAAGCTCGTTTCGTCTGGGTCCCCCTGCTCGTAGCCGTCGCTATCGTGGGTGGCATTTTAATCGGACGATTCTTCTCTTCTGGAAATCCCTTCGGCAACAGCGCGAGATACGACAAAATCGAGAGTCTGCTGCAATGCATCGAGCAACAGTATGTCGACACCGTAAACCGCGCCGACCTGATTGAAAACGTCATGCCCAAAATCCTGGGCGAACTCGACCCCCACTCGGCCTATATCCCGGCCAAAGATCTGGAAAGCGTCAATGAAGAGTTGGAAGGCTCGTTCAGCGGAATAGGGATTCAGTTCAATATCCTCAACGACACCATCAACGTGGTGAGCGTGATACCCGGAGGGCCCTCCGAGAAGGTAGGTATCCTGGCCGGCGACCGCATCGTGGCCGTCGACGACTCGGCCTATGTGGGCAAAGATATCACCAACGAAGGGGTGATGAAACACCTGAAAGGGCCCAAGGGCTCGACCGTCAAACTCGAAATCCTGCGCAAGACCTCCAAAAAGCCCCTCACCTACGAGGTAACGCGTGGCGATATCCCCGTCAACAGTGTCGACGCTGCCTTCATGCTCGACGACCGCTCGGGCTACATCAAGGTGAGCAAATTCGGCCGAACCACCTACGACGAGTTTATCAATGCTCTTTCCAAGCTGAATAACGAAGGAGCCAAAAACTTTATCATCGACCTGCGCGGCAACAGTGGCGGACTGATGGATATTCCCATCAACATGGCCAACGAATTTCTCCCGGCCGACCGGCTCATCGTCTATGCCGAGGGCCGAGCCTTCGAGCGTGAAGATGCCATATCGAACGGTACCGGCACCTTCCAGGACGACCCGCTTATCGTGCTGACCGACGAATGGTCGGCCTCGTCGAGCGAAATTTTTGCCGGAGCCATACAGGACAACGACCGGGGTCTCATCGTGGGTCGCCGCACCTTCGGCAAAGGCTTGGTACAGCAGCAGATTCCGTTCCGCGACGGCTCGGCCATACGGCTCACGGTAGCCCGCTACTACACCCCCTCGGGCCGCTGCATTCAGAAAGAATATCAACTGGGCAAAGCCGACGATTACAGCATGGACATTGTCAACCGATACATGCACGGCGAGTTCTTCAACGTCGACAGCATCAAGCAGAACAAAGACCTTGTGTTCCATACCGTCAACGGGCGTGAGGTATATGGCGGTGGCGGTATCATGCCCGACGTCTTCGTTCCCCGCGACACAACGGGGGTTACCTCCTACTTCAACAACGTAGCCAACGAGGGGCTGCTCTACCAGTACTCCTTCGACTACACCGACAAGAACCGGGAACGCCTCGCCAAAGCCAAGACCGTGGAGGCGCTGCTGCCCATGCTCGACGCCAATACCCTGCTGAACGGCTTCGTACAATATGCCGCTCAAAAGGGCATACGTCCGCGTCCCGTCTATATCAACATCTCGCGCAAGCTCATCGTCAACACCTTGCAGGCCTACATAGCCCGCAACATGTTGGGCGAAGAGGCCTTCTACAAATTGCTGCTGCGCGATGACGAGACACTGCGCAAGGCTCAGGAAATCCTGAACGACGGCAACAAATATCAGGAGTTGTTGAGCAGCCCGACCGAAGAGTCGGCCGAAGCCCAAGCAGAGTAACCGGCTATGCTCGACAAGCGACAAATCAGACAGGAGGTCAAGCAACGGAAGCGGACCATCACGCCCGACGAACGGGAACGAATTTCCCGGCAAATCTGCCGGGCCGTCGAGTCGCTGCCCGGCTTTGAACGAATAGCTCATCTGATGCTCTATCACGCCCTGCCCGACGAGGTTGATACCCGCTACCTGCTCTCGAATTGGGCCCGTGACAAACAGCTCTATCTGCCGATTGTCGACGGCGACGACCTTATCGTGGCCCCCTACGCCGGGGGGGCCATGAAGCAAGGGGCCTTCCATATTTGGGAACCGGCCGGGACGACAGCCATCGCCCCGGCCCGACTCGAATGGATTGTAGTCCCCGGGGTAGCCTTTGACCGGCAGATGAACCGGCTGGGACGGGGTAAAGGTTTTTATGACCGACTGTTACGACAGACCCCGGCCCGCAAGATAGGCATCTGCTACGGGCTGCAACTGGTCGACGAAATACCGGCCGAAGCCCACGACATAAAAATGGACTTGATTGTAACCGAAAACGACATCATCTATAAAAACGACGAGACATGGCACTAATCAACGCCGAGAGCAAACTTTGCGACGTAATCCTGAACGAGCCTTCGCTGATACCAGTCATCAACCGGTTTGGCATCATTTTGGGGGTGGGCGACAAGAACATTCGCACCGTATGTGACGAGAAAAATCTCGATTGCGAATTTTTCGTGACGATTCTCAACACCTTCATCAACGAAGACTATTTCCCCGAGAACCGGCTCAAATCGTTCTGTGCCACTCAGATTGTCGATTACCTCACCCAGACCAACACCTATTACCAGCAGTTCCAGATACCCAACATCGAGCGACACTTCAACTCGCTCATCAACCAGAGCGACAGCGACAACAACAACCTCGAACTGATGAAACAGTTTTTCGAGGAGTTGAAGAAGGAGTTGCTGACCCGTATCGAAAAGGACCGTACCGAGTGGTTCCCGGCCATCAAGGCTGCCGCCGACGCGCTGCACGGCGAATCGTATGGCGACCCCGTCCGCTACCACGACGAGCCCGATTCGCTCGAAGAGAAACTCGACGACCTGAAAAGCCTCTTTGTCATTCACCTGCGGGGCGAATACGACCTCAACCTCTGTCACGGCGTCATCTTCGCCCTGTACAGCCTCGAAAAAGACATCAAGCAACACAACCGCATTCGCAACCGTATCCTGCGCCCCATTGCCGACGCCATGTTAAAAGAGTGCCGAGACCAAGACTAATCCACACCCATGCGCATCGCTGTCATCACTCCACACACGTTGTTGAACCTCGGGTTGAAGCATCTGTTCCAACGATACTTCGACGTTACCCCCGCGCTCTACAACCAGGCCGAAAGTTTCTTCAACGACTCGCCCGAGCAGTTCGACGCCTATATGCTACAACCCGACATGCTGGTGGCATACAGCGATTTCTTCCTCCCCCGCAAAAGCAAAATCATGTTGCTCACCACCCATTGCGAAACAGCTATCGAAAGCTTTGCTCCTTCGCTGCCGGTCCACGAAGACGAAGAGGCCATACTCGAACGAATCGGACGATTTATCGAACAGCTTGACCGCCAATCGGAAAATCTGCCCCATGAACTCTCGCCCCGCGAGACCGAAGTACTGAAACTGGTTGCCAAGGGGTTCATGAACAAAGAGATTGCCGACCAACTGAATATCAGTATCAATACCGTACTCAGCCACCGCAAGAACCTCACTGCCAAACTGGGCATCAAGACCGTGTCGGGACTCAGTTTCTATGCCATGATGAATGGCTATATATCAGATATAGACAACAAATAATTCCGCCGAACAATAAGCCCCATTCCCTATTTTTATCGTTTTTCGATAAAAATATACCGTTTTTCTTGTTTATTCCAAAAATAATCCCTTTCTTTGTCTTAACAATAGAAAGACGGCTCATATGTTTTACGACAAGCAAACCCAAAGGAAAATACAATTACTCAGCCTGTTAATTGCATTGCTCATACTCATTCCCATCGTGCTCGATTTCTCCAAGGGGTTCATGATTGGATTCAACTCCTCGTTCATCGGATTTGAAAACGGATTGGGAAAATCGTCGTTGCAGATATGTACGCTCAAACCCGACTCGCTGCAACTGGGCCAATACGGTTCGATGCCGGGACTTACACTATCGACCGACGGAATCCTCTACATACCCGACGCCATGGTACCTGTGGGCCTGAAAATAAGCGCAGCCGTCTTTACCGTACTCTCGTTGGCAGCACTCATCGCCATGATTGTCATGCTGTTTAAGCTGATCCGCTCGGTTGCCGCCGACGGGTTGATGAACAGCAAGAACATCAAACGGCTGCGTCTGCTCTCCTACTTCATGATAGCCTTCTACTTCATCAGTTATATCGATATGTTCCTATCGACCAGCTACTACCGGACACACCTCGACCTGGGCAACAACACCCTCAGCTATCCCGAGTTGAGCCCGGCGGTCACCATCGGCTTTATCCTGCTGCTCCTGGCCGAGATACTGAACATCGCCCACAAACAACGCGAAGAGTTGGACCTCACCATATAAATCATTGCCTATGCCGATTATTGTCAACCTTGATGTCATGATGGCGAAACGGAAAATTTCGCTCAACGAGCTTTCGGGCAAGATCGATATTACCCCTGCCAACCTCTCTATCTTAAAGACAGGGAAAGCCAAAGCCATGCGCTTCTCGACCCTCGAAGCTATCTGCCGGGAACTGAACTGCCAGCCCGGTGATATACTTGAATATCAAGACGACGAAAAGACAACAGAAACAGAATAACAAACACCAATATTTATCATTAAATCAAATTACAATGAATCTACGAATGGTAAAATCGGGATTGGTACTTGCTTTCCTGGCCATTGCCCAATGGGTGCCGGCCCAGCAAGCTCCTCAGATGGAAGCATTGCCCATCGATCCCAACGTGCGCTACGGTGTACTTGACAACGGTCTCACCTACTATGTGCGCCACAACGAAACGCCTAAGAACCGGGCCGAGTTCCACATTGCCCAAAAGGTAGGCTCGATTCTCGAAAATGAGGACCAACGCGGTCTGGCTCACTTCCTCGAACACATGGCCTTCAACGGTACCGAGCACTTCCCCGGAAAGACGATGCTCAACTACCTTGAAAACAACGGTATCAAATTCGGCGTGGACCTCAACGCCTATACCGGATTCGACGAAACCGTATATCGCATTTCCAACGTCCCCACGCAGAACCAGAATCTGGTAGACTCGTGTCTGCTCGTGCTCTACGACTGGGCCTGCGCCATCTCGCTCAACGACAAGGATATTGATGAAGAGCGCGGTGTAATCCACGAAGAATGGCGCACGCGTGCCGATGCCAACTGGCGTACCTGGGAAGCTACGGTGCCCGTCATGTTCGAGGGCAGCCAGTATGCCAACCGCATGCCTATCGGTACAATGGAGGTGGTGATGAACTTCCCCTACCAGGCTCTGCGCGACTACTATCACAAATGGTATCGTCCCGACCAACAGGGTATCATCGTAATCGGTGACTTCGACGCCGACAAGATGGAGGCTCAGATTAAAGAGCTCTTCGGCAAAATCAAAATGCCCGAGAATGCGGCCGAACGTATCTACTACAACGTGCCCGACAACAAAGAACCCATCTTCGCCTTCCACAAGGACAAAGAGGCAGCCTACACGCGTGTAGACATCTACATGAAACACGACCCCATGCCCCGTGAGATGAGAGGTACCATCAACGGTGCCATCACCAACTACATGAACGGCGTGATAAGTATCATGTTCAACGACCGTATCACTGAAATTACCCAGAAACCCGATGCCCCCTTCATTGCCGGGGCCATCTTCGACGGCGACTTCTTCGTATCGAAGACCAAAAGCGCCTTCACCCTCATTGCCCTGGGTAGAGACAACGGTGCCATCGACGCCATTAAAGGTATCATGCGCGAAGCCGAGCGTATAGACCGCTACGGTTTCACCGCTTCGGAGTACGACCGGGCTCGCGCCACGATGCTCTCGAACTACGAGAACCTCTACAACGAGCGTAACAACCGCAAGAGCGTCGACTATGCCGAAGAGTATATCCGTCACTTCATCGACGGCGGCTATATCCCCGGCATCGAAATGGAGTATAACCTCATCAAACAGATGTCGCCCGCTATCACGGTCGACATGGTAAACCAATATGTAAAATCGCTCATCAGCGAAGACAACCTGGTTATCTCGCTCACCGGTCCCGATAAGGAAGGTGTCACCTACCCCGACAAAGGCCAGGTGCTGGCTGCTATCAAGGAGGTAGAGGCCGAAGAGGTAGCTCCTTATGTCGACAAGGTATCGAACGAACCCCTCATTACGAACGAGCCCGTAGCCGGCAAAGTAACCAAGAGCGCTGCCGGCAAGAAATTCGGCACGACCGAGTGGACTCTCTCCAACGGCGCCAAAGTGGTGCTTAAACCCACCGACTTCAAGAGCGACGAAATCACCATGCTGGCTGTCAGCAAAGGTGGATATTCGCTCTACAACACCAACGACCCGGCTCTGGCTCTCGACCTCAAATCGCTCAACGAAATAGTAGAGTTGGGTGGCCTCGGTCAATTCGGCAAGACCGACTTGATGAAGGTTCTGGCCGGTAAACAGGTATCGTCGAGCTTCTCGCTGAGCGAAGCTCAAGAATCGGTTTTCGCTTCGTGTGCTACGAAAGACCTCGAAACGATGATGCAACTCGTCTACCTCACCTTTACCGACCTGCACCGCGACGACGAGGCTTTTGCCGCCTGGAAAGAACAATCGAAGGCCGCTCTCGTCAACTATGCCAATACGCCGCAATACATCTTCAGCGACTCACTGTCGGCTACACTCTACAAACACAACCCCTTGCGCCGTCAGATGAAAGCCGAAGACATCGACCTGATCAGCTACGACCGCATTCTCCAAATCGCCAAGGAGCGCATGGCCAATGCTGCCGACTATACCTTCATCTTCGTCGGTAGCTTCGACACCGACTCGCTCAAACCTTATGTTGAGAAATACATCGCTTCGCTCCCGGCCAACAAGAACCGCGAAAAAGTGGGTAAGTTGATCGAAACTCAAAAGGGTATCGTCACGAACCACTACAACCAACCGATGGAAACGGCCAAATCGACCGTCTATGCCATCTATTCGGGCGACCAAAAATACGATTTGCGCAACTACCTCATGCTCAGCATTCTCGACCAGGTGATGGACATTGTCTATACCGAGACCATTCGTGAGGAAGAGGGTGGCACCTACGGCGTAGGTACCATGGCCGATTTCTCGCCGGTCGATAATTCGTGGCTGTTCCTCTTCGGATTCGACACCAACCCGCAAGACGAGAAACGACTCACCGACCGCGCTCACGCCGAGTTGATGAAGGTTGTGAACGAAGGCCCCCGCGAAAAAGATTTCACCAAAGTGAAAGAATACATGCTCAAAAAACATGCACAGAACCAACGTGAGAACTCCTATTGGAGAGAGATCATTCGCAGCAACGAGTTAGGTTATGGCGACAACGACACCAACTACGAAGAGACTCTCAACAGCATCACCATCGACGACATGAAGGCGTTCTCCAAGAAACTCTTCACCGGCAAGGACCTCATCGAGGTAATTATGACCGGCGTTGAAAAAGCTGAATAATTCCAAGAAGAGCCCTCTTAATTAGAATTATTTTTGTTCCAATAAACAAGGCGGCCGACTCAATTGAACGAGAGTCGGCCGCCTTTATAATATGAGTAACTGAAATATAATTCCTGCGTATCGGAATCAATCAATCCCCGATGGTTTCTTTAACTTCACATCTCGTGCCACAGGAGTTCCAAACACGGGGAAATCATTCTCGTCCCACGTAAATTTTTGAGCACGAGGTGAACGAGTATCGCCCATACCTTCAGGGTCGACTTGTGTATCACGTGCATGATAAAGAATATAATATTCGGTACTGTCGGGCGACATAAAGAAACTGTTATGACCGGTGCCATATACACCCACTTCGGGATTCTGCTTGAAAACCGGAGTTTGAGACTTTCGCCAAGATTTCGGGTCCAATAAATTGCTTTGAGCATCGGCGGTCAACAGGCCCAACGCATAATATGGTGTCCAACATCCACTTGCCGAATAAGCGATATGTATGTATTTTCCTGTGGAACTTTTCAAAGGCTGTGGCCCTTCGTTGACATAGATTATGTACGAAGGAGTCCACCCTTCTTCGTTTTTATAATGACGCTCCCACTCCAACTCGGGTTTCGAAATGAGGACCCGTTCCGAAGCCAGTGTCCACGGATTAGCCATTTCAGCAATATAGATACACTGCGTCTCCGTATCGACCCGACGGGTTTGCCACCCGGACCATACCATGTACAATTTCCCGTTATTTTCAAAGACCGACCCATCGATAGCCCAGTTGTTATCCTTGTCGGTCGAGATACGACCTTTCATGACAAACTCTCCCTCGAACGGATCGGCATTCTTGTTTTCCAACACATACAACTGGTGATTATCGGTATTGCCATCGTCGGCAGCATAATAAATATACCAGGCATTTCTAATATAATGTATTTCGGGAGCCCACAAATCATACTTATTCGACTCTTCGGTAGGAACCCACACCGTTTTTTGCTCGGCATTCTTCAAGTCGGTCACATCGGTTGTTCTCCACAAGACAAGTTTATCGCCCATCGTGTGCATATAATAATATACCCCATCATGTAAGATAGCCCAAGGGTCTGGCCCCTTTTCCAATAAAGGATTCGTATAATACCCCGATATGGAGTCGTTTACGGCCGAATGGTCCTGTCCGCTTCGACTACCGCCACAAGAGATTAACCCTATCGCTAAACAGGCTCCTAAAAGGCAACTGGAAATTTTCTTCACATTCCTTTGATTCATAATTACCAATTTTTATATTTTACTTTATAATTTGTTACATTCCAACGAAAATACTCATAGGTCATTTTCAATGACATGAATTGAGCATATGACATTTGACAAGTTATCGTTTGGCCATTATCGGATACAATGAGTAGATGCACGGGATTATCTTCCACTAAATCTTTTACCTGATTGGGCATCAGAAACACCCGCTCTTCTGATTGCACTTGACACGCTACCCGCACTCTCCCATTCGAGAGACACACTTCTTTTACGGTACGTTCTGCCCCATTAGCATCTGACACATGACAGCGAAAAGCAATTTGCAGATTATTCTCCTTGGTCTCCTGGACATAGAATTTCAGGTCTACATGATGCGCGTCTATATCAATCCGTTGAGGCGCATTCCAACCATACAACTTAACTCCCGGATATGACACCGCCACTCCCGGATAATGCAACAGAGCATATGCCTCTACCTCATTTCGCCCTACCTTTACCAGATAGTCACAATCGGAAAACAGCGACACCGTGTCACTCTCCATATCGGCATACTTGAAATACGCTTTAAGCCGGGCTATAAAACGAGCTCTATCCCAGTGCTCTCCACCCAACAGGGATACACCATAAACGGTACTATCGCACAACATATAACGTACACTCGAGAACATACTCCTGTTAAATAGTGGCAGACGTCCCGATTGACAGAGATTATCATGAACAGGTACCAACGGAATCTCCGACCATTCACTTAACCGAAAACCAAAGGGGATAAGCTCCTTTGTCCCCCTATCGTCCACCTCGGGGAAATTCAACAACAGGCCTGTGCGGCCATATGTTTTTTCCAAGAAACTCACCCACACGCTGTCGGGTCTCTCCCCCGCGACAACCCCTCCGGTCTCCTCCAAATAAGCATCAACGACCGGTAATCGCGGTTGTTGTGCCGGCGCAATAAAAACAACGCACAATAATATAATAAGCACAATATGTTTCATCGTTCTCGTCTTATTTATTCTCGAATCAAACCTTGTGTTTCGGCATAGTTTTTTATCCGTTGCTGACGTTCCTCCATCGGCAACTTTTCAATTTCGTCGATATCAATCAGTCCAAACGCATCTTTAAACCGGTGCATCGGTTCCAAAATCGAAGCCTGATTCCAGGGAAGTTGCTGCCGAACGCTATGCCCCCGGTTGGCCTGAGGGTTGAAACACTCGGTCAAAAGCCCCCGATATTTATATCCCATACGGCCTTGCAAATCCATAATCGACAACGTATTGTTCTGTATAACCCGCGCCACGTCGAGCCAATGTTTATCTCCCGTCAACAAATAGAGCCGGTAGTATTGAAAAGACGAGAAGGCCATGCCGTTATCTATACCCGAATGACCCGTGGCAATAAGTGTTTGACCGATGACCGTGGCCGAAGGAGGGAAGTCGGTCAGATAATCTCCCAGCGACATCGGGACTTGATAAGAGAACATAAACGTTTCGGTATAACGGGCAGCCTGTAAAGCGGCTGCTTTCCACTTCTCATCGCCCGTCATATCATACAGGGCCAAGAATGCATAAATAGCCAGTTGACCCGACTCCCGATCCTTCACATTGGGATTATCGACCACCCCGCCGACATATCGATAGGCCTCATGTACCTCCCGATAACAAAACTCACCGGCTTTCATGGCCGTGGCAAAATAGTCCTCATCGCCTGTTACGACATATAACTCGATAAGGAACCTGATAATATTGGAAGTCGTATACGGACTCTTGCGAATAGGAGCCCCCGTTTTCCAATCATAGCTCAAATAAAAACTGCCGTCGGCATTTTGATTGGCACCCAACCAATCGGCATACCGTCTACAATATTGAAGCCACCGGGGACGCTCACGACCATATTTCTTCATCACACTCCAAGCCCCCATCAAGCCCTCCATTCCGCCCGCGGTAACCCGCATCGAGGTCTCATAATCGCGCCAAGTGTGTTTCCGATCTACATACGCATCGGCCCAGGTACGGAGCAAACCATTCTCCATCTGAGAATTCTCGACCCAAAAATCAATTACCGAACAGCCATCTTCGACATACTCCTCACGATTGTTTTCCAAACCGTTTCGCAGCAAAAAATAGGCATTCGAGAGTTGGAACCCGATAAAGCCCATTTGATAGTTGTAGGCACGGGCTAACCCATTGGGCAAATAGATTGAAAAAGGCCACCCCGGTGCTCCATTCAAATTCAACAGATAGGCGTCCAACACTTCGATACTCGCACGATAAGCATCGTCGATATCGACTTTCTGCACCCGGGGATTATATTGGTTCCAGGATTGTTCCCATACTTTATCTACCATATCGGGGAAATCGGCTACCTCATTAAATCCGAACCGCAGTTGATAAGCATGCTCTATTCCCTTTTTTACCGGGTGACTTCTATATGAAAATCCTTTGGTGCGATTGTGGGGGAAACGACCCGTATAACTCTTCTCTCCCTCAATACCGGGGAAGACAAACATGATTGACTGCCCTTTTGCCTGTACAAAGCCCAAACTGCCAAACTGCATGCGTTCGTCGACAATGCGCCCCACCCCATTTTCTCCGTAAAATGATACCGGGTTGGCTCCGACATGCATCAAATCGACCGACAAGCGGGTCGATTGTACCTTGGCCGAAACGACCGGTAAAGGGAGTCGGTCTTCCCGAAAATAAAAATAGTTGTCGGTATAGTCGCTTGCCAAGCTACCTGCCCGTAAACATTGATTATCTTTATACCAGATACCAGGTACAAAGTATTCGTTTTCCTCGACCTTGTTAACCAAGGTGTTACACAGTCCAAAATAGGAATTAAAATAGTGGTCTTCTCTCCGGGCCTTGACAACCGATACCTCACGATCCAACAAGAAATGACCCGCTATATCTTTTGAAAAAATATCCTCAACCTCAAACACCGACCCATTTTGCGAGGTTAATTTCGCACTGCAGATTACCTGCCCGTCTTTCGGAGTCACCGTTTTATACCGCCCAGACAAAGTCTCGCCATTCACCTCCAATATTACAGGCTGTGATGTAGTGTACAAAACTGTCGATTGCGACAAGGATAACCTGTCGTCGGAAATTTCGAGACAAGCCTTATCGCTTACCAGCGAATATGATGCATTGGCAACTAACCCTGATACCGAAATCCCCCAAACAATCCCAAGACAAATAAAGTTTTTCATGACAGATTCAATCTAAAAGTTGAGGATAAGTATCTGCCGGCAATGCCGGCAGATACTTACTATTAACCCAATACAATCATTCTACCGGCAATCCCTCTATTTTCTGAATATCAGAGAAGAGATAATAGTCGGGAATACCTTCCAGTTCAATGGCTACACGATAGTAGGCATAGGTGCGGAAGTTGTTGATGTAATACTTCTTGTCCCGATAATAGGCCAACGGTATTGAAACAGTCAGTGTAGTCGCATCGGGATCGGTCACGGTCTTAGAGCGCAGACAGGCTATGCCCGAGTCGACAATCACACTCGTACCCAAATAGATACGAGCTGTTTTTATGGCCGGAGCCTCTTTTTCGGTATTGGTCATTTTGGTGACATCAAATGTTGCCTCGATGTTTCTGCCATTCTCCGACAACTTGGCCGACAGATTTGACAACTTATAATAGGGCCGAACCTCGAAAGGCTGATACACATTACCGTTCATGTGATAATAGATTGTATCATACCCCAACCCGGCTCCCCGCGAGGGGAAATCGGGCATTTCAAACGGCAGCGCCTGATTAACGAGAGTCAACTTGTAGTCTTCGCCCGAGAAAAGCAGTTGCTTATAGCTGCCATCGTTCAAGATATTCATATTGATGCCGCCATCTTCCTTGCCAAATCCCGTCTGATAAAACTTGAAAATCGTACGATTGGCATCAAACTGGAAGGGCTCTCCGTCACACACGAGCTGTCCTTTAAACTCACATTCAGGAGCCTCGTAATTGTCATACTCACAGGAAACGAGAGCCAATATCAACAGCATCGACAGGGATAAAATATATTTCAGTTTCATTGCTTTTAATTTTTAATTAGTGATTCGGATTCTTCTCAACATAAGGATTCCCGTCGTCCATCGGATAGTAGTTGTAATACATCGTATTATCGAACGAAATGGTTGCATTGGAACCTCTGTTCATAGCTTTCATCTTCCGAAATATCCATTTCCCGTCATTCCCGGTACCCGGTGCATAAATCTTATAAGGCCATAACACATAGATACCGGCGGTAGGACTTTCTACGTCATAGTGCCACAACTCATCGGCCAAACGCCAACGCTTCAAATCGTAATATCGGTGATCTTCAAAAGCCAACTCGACACGACGCTCGTTCATAATGCGGTCAAAAGTCAGTTCACTGGCCTCTATTTCAAAATCGGGACCTCCGGCACGATTACGCACTTGATTGATATACGAGAGAGCCAAATCTCTTGTATTCTTCCCGTTATAATCCATAACGCCCATTTGGCTCAGATAAAAGGCAGCCTCGGCTCCGTTCAGCAAAGCCTCGCCATAACGGAACACGATGTAAGGCACTTGGCTGGCTCCGTTTACCTCACTACCGGCTTGCGTGTCGACAAACTTACGCAGGAGAAATCCCGTGTGACTGATATACCAGTTTCCGTCACCATCGCACAACGGGCCATCGGTACCAGTCAGTTTCACACCATTATAGTTGGCCGTAGCCACCTCGGTAATGGTCTTTGCCGACATAAACTCATAACCGTCGCTGGTCGGTATTGCTAACCCGGCCTGCAAGTCGACTGGAATATTGCGGAATGAAGAACCCGGACAGATAACCGTCCCGGCCAAACGAGGATCACGACCGGCAAATATATCACCAACCTGGTCATAAATCACATACTCCTGAGTCGAAGTCGATGCGCTCATCGACTCTGTCACCTCTTCGCCCACATAGGCATCTAAGTCGGCATTCTCATGAGTGGCCACCAACTCGTAATCGTTCAACAGATTCAGCACAGGATTGGCCTGAGCTCCCGACTTATCGGCCACAGCCTGACTGCGGGGAATATGCCACATGGTAAAGTTATTGCCCACATTGATTCCGTCATAGGCCTTACAGAAGATAATCTCGGGATTCGCTCCGGGACTAGCCGTAAAGGCCGATGCATAATTGGTGGCATAGTCCGACTCTTTCTGATACAGCGTATAACCCAGCTTTTCCAACTCTGAAACCGCATCGAGACATTGTTTCAAATAGCCTTCGGCCAAACTGCGATCGATTCCGGTAGCTCCGCTCGCGAGATTAAGATTCTTGGCCGCACTCTTATCATAATTGTAAGCCAAAGTGCCGGCATACAAGGCGGCTCGACATTTAAGAGCCAAGGCAGCCCCTTTCGTAGCCCGGGTTTTGACGTTGGCCGTAGAGAATCCGTCCAACGACTCGTCCATCTCCTTAATAATGAAATCGTATATCTCACTCTCCTTGTTGCGGGGCCGCGCCAATGAAATGGGATTATCGGTATACTCCTGTACCTCGGTAATCAAGGGCACACCCCCATTTTGAGTCACCATGCGAAAATAGACAAACGCTCTCAGGAAACGAGCCTCGGACAGATAATATTGATAGTTCCGCTCCGATACCTTCTCTTTGGCGATTGTTTTCAAATTACGAATATGAAGGTTCAACTCGCGCACCAGCGTATAGTCATAATAGCTGCGATAGTTGGCATCGACATTCCCGGCCTGAGCCCAATACTGACTGTTGTCCGACGACTCGTCCCAGCGGGAAAGGTCGTACGACAGATTGTCGGTTGCGAAGTCTTGCCAATATTTCATGCGAGAATAAAAGTTGGAGGCCAGACTCGTGATTCCTGCATCTGACGAATAGGCATCTTCGCCCGACATTCCCATCAGGTTGTCCTGTTCGAGCCAATCGCTACAAGCCGGCATACCAAACAAGCCGATGCACATGATAATAAAATATGATATTTTTTTCATCGCTTTAATCCTTAAAATGTAATGTTAACTCCAAACAGGCAGGTTCTATGTTGAGGATAGTCAAAGCCGGTCACACTTGAAATTTCAGGGTCAAATCCATAATCTTCCAAGCTGTCCCAACAGAGCAAATTGGAACCCTCAAAATAGAATCTCAACTTCTCGATATATGCCTTTCTCGTCCACTTCTGCGGCAAGGTATAACCGACAACCAGATTCCGCAAGCGCAGATAGTTAATCTCCTTGGTATAGAAATCATTCCACCATCTCGAAGAGGGGTTGTTGTCTCTCAATGCCGGGAATTTACCGGGAACCCAGGGCGAGGAAGGATCGAATATGTCCTCGTGATGCCATACGTCTAACGAATTGTATACATAACCCATCTGGTCTACCGATACACCGTTCTTTACATGCCAGTCAGCCACATAAGTATTCATGAAACCTCCGGCAAAATCGGCAGCGAAGTCAATGCCTTTCCATTCAAATCCCAGATTAATACCCATCGTCAAGAGCGGTTGTTTATTGGCATTTGAGGCGTCCCAAGCGTAGTCGGTAGAGGCATAGCCCAACGGCCGTTCATCATACTCGTTGATTATGCCATCACCGTTTACATCTTTGAAAATCAAGTCGCCCGGTACCAGCTTCGTATTGTTTGCCCCATCAATGTCTACCGGGTAGTTATCGATTTGCTCCTGTGTCTGGAACACACCGATTACCTCATACATCCACACGGCTCCATTCTTCACATTCGACCAGCGGTCGCTTTGAGACCAACGATACTGATCCCAGGCATTGAAGAATTTTTCGCCATAAACCTTTCCCGATTTTTGACGGGCCAACGTAACGTTCACCCCTACGTTGTATTTAAAATCAGATACCTTGTCGTTCCAGCTTACAGTCGCATCGATACCCGAAATTTCGTCGGAGTTCAAATTCTGACTCATCACCGTCATGCCACTCTCCTGCGGGAAGACCACATCGTCGGGCTTGGCCGGGATTCCATCGCGCATACGACGGAACATATCATACTCAAACCGCAACCGTTCCTGGAAGAATCCCATATCGATACCCACGTTGACAATCGAGGAGGTCATCCACGAAAGGTTGGTTTGAGGAATACCGTTATAGGCGGTTCCCGTATAGTAGGAGTCGCTACCCCCAAACGGATTGCCGGCAATGACAGCTCCGGGCTTGCCAAACGTATAACCGGGCAAGAAAGCAAAATCGGGATACGAACTGTTGAACGTTATCGCCATATCGTCGCCCATCTCTCCGTAAGAAGCGCGGAGTTTCAACGAACTCATCCAATTGGATATACTCGAATTTTTGAAGAAGCTCTCCTCATTAATGCGCCAGGCTCCCGAAATTGATGGGAAGAAACCCCACTGGCTACCGACGGGGAAACGCCATGAAGCATCGTAACGACCGGCAAAGTCGAGAATGTATTTCTCTTTATAGGCATATCCCAGACGGAATATCCAACTGGCCGTCGAAATGGCACGGGCAGTTTCTGAAACGAAATTGTTCTCGTTGGTCGAAATGATGGGTACAAACTGATTTTCTACCGGGGTTTGCCATACATTCGTCCCTTTGGTGTTCTCCCGATAAAACTCAAAACCGGCGACACCCGTTACATGATGGTCCTCGGCAAAAACGTTGTCGTAGTTCAACGTGAACTGACCGGTCATCTCCTCTCTGTACTGGCGGTTTTTCCCCAGATAAGTATCGGCCTTCGTATAAGCTATGTTATACTCTTTCGTGGCAGGGTCGTAGGTATACTCGTTCCACGATTTCTCGTTGTTCTCAACATTCAGGTCGTAATAGAAATACGATAACTGAGCCCGAGCCTTCAACCCTTTCAACGGAGTGGCATATTCAAGATTGACATTGGTCTGAATGGTCCGTACGTCTTTCTGATATTTGCCTGCATTATCAATCGTATAGGCCGCCATGTTATGAGCCATGTCGTGAGTAGGATTGATATAGTTCAAATAATCGGGATTGTCATTGGCATAGGGTCGCATGATGGGAATCAAATTGTATATCGAGTTTCTCATCTCAAAATAGTCGTCATCGCCCGGCAAGGCAGGGTTGACATTCTGCTCGACTTTACCCAATACCGAGAATCCCACTTTAAGATTCTTCGACAGGTTCATATTGAAATTTCCCTGCAAGTTGGTCCGGTTGTAATTATACTCCTTGAATACAGCATCTTGGTCGACATGGCTTACCGACAGATAATAATCCATCTTGTCGGATCCGCCTTGAATATTGGCATTGACGTAATACTGGGGAGCATCGTTTCTTACAAAAGCCTCTTTCCAGTCGAATCCTCGATAGTCCTCACCCGTCTCGGGATTATAATATCCCTGACGCCACTTCTCCAAATCGCTCTGTGCATTGGCAATGGCATCGGCACCGACCAGATTTCCGCTATTCACCGACTTCATATAGTTGGCATATTTCCATTGATAGGCATTCAGCAAGTCGGGATATTCGGTCCACCCCGACCAGCCTACGTTGGCATTCAAACTTACCCGGGCCCGTTCACCCCGTTTCCCGGTCTTGGTCGTCACCAATACCACACCGTTGGCTGCCTTGACTCCATAAATAGCCGCAGCTCCGTCTTTCAAAATAGAGATATTGGCAATATCATTCACGTCCAGAGAATTGAAGGCATCGGCATCTTTCATGATTCCATCAATCACATAGAGTGGTTCGCCCATGTTGCGAATTTGAATCGTCGTAGCCGTACCCGGCTGACCCGACTTTTGCCGATAGGTCAAACCCGACACTTTTCCCACAAGAGCACCGGCCACATTGGTCGAGGCGGTACGGGTAAGGTCGTCGGTATTTATCGAACTTACGGCCGAGGCCACAGTCGCCTTCTTTTGAACGGCATAACCTACCGCCACGACTTCGTCGAGCAGGGTCGACGATTGTTCCAGTGTCACATCTATTTCAGCTCCGGCCGTAGCCTGCATCTCTCTCGGCGAGCAGCCTACATAAGTATATACAAGCGTCGACGGTGATTTCTGCAAACTAATCGAATAGTGCCCATCAACATCGGTTATAACCCCGTTTGTCGTACCCTTCTCGGCTACATTCACCCCCACCAAGGGATATCCGTCAGAATCGGTAACAACTCCCGTTACCGTATTCTGTGCATAGGCCGAGATTGACATTACTGCACATACCAACAGCAGTGACAGTCGCCAACTTCTCAGCTTCCGCATATGAAAAAAACTACATCTCATATATCAAATTTTTAACTGTTCTAACGAACCATCACTTTCTTTACACACTTGCCAGCATCGACAATATACAATCCGGCTTTCAGATCGACGGTTACGGTACCCGTCACATGGGAAGAGGCGTAGACACACTGCCCCATCGTATTATAAATGGACACTTCGTCATCATTCATGTTCGACAACTCTACATAGCCATTACCAGCTTTTACGGTTGCTCCGGCAGATTGAATACCCTCAACAGCCGATGCGTCCAATTGAGTATACAACTGAGACTGAGGAACTACTTCGGTCATCACCGAAGCTTCGTCAATAAACCAGGAGAAACGTGCGTGAGCACCAAATTCATTTTCGTAATATCTGATGACTATTTTATAATATTTGCCACCTTCCAACTCTCCATCGCAAGTCCACTCGGGACGATCCCAGCCGAAATCGGTTCCCCAGAACTCACTGGTAATCATCGGAGTTTCCAAATTGTCCAAATCATACAACGCAAAATAATAGCCGTCGTCCCAATAGGTAAAATCAAAGGTATAGTAACTGGTCACCGGGGCCAACAGATACCCATTCCATTCAATGCAGAAAGAAAAATCATCATCGGTATCATCGAATGGATTTCCATTTCCCCAATCAAAATCGATGGTTTTATCCACCCGGTCAAATATCTTTTCGGCGACGGTTCCCTGTGGACGTTTGCTCCAAAATATACTCGACTCTTCTTCATCAAAATTGGTGGCTCCCTTCCAATAGGAGCCTTGCAGACCATCACCTTCACCAGGGGTATAATCCTGTGCTACGACTACTGATGTTGCAAAAAGCAACCCAGCTAACAATAAATAGTTCTTTTTCATGAGATTAAATTTTAAGAGGTTAAAAAATAATTATTTATATTCTTATTTTACAGACTATTACATTCCCATCAGTACAATACAAATTCAGGATATATATTCCTCGCTTCATTTGACTTAAATCGCATGTATACTCACCTGCCGAACAACATGACTGCAAAGGGTATACGATACCTGACAGGTCGACCAATTCGACTTTTTCCAACGTGACATTTTTCACCACAAGCATACTATCCTCTATTCTCACATCGACTTTGCCATGAAGGTCAAGCACCGACAGTTCTTGCCCATAGTCGGACGATTGATAATGAGAATACCGCTCATTCATCTCCAACACTTCGCTCTTCGGCATTTTTTCAACGGCTTCCAAATCGCAGGTTCCAAAAGCATCTTTAAATCGAATCATCGGATCAAGATGTGCGGCGAAATTCCAGGTGAGCGCCTGCATGACAGAGTTGGTTCGACGGGGATTGTTGCTTGTACGCACGGTAAAGGCCTCTTGTTGCAGGCCCTCGGGCTGCCCCGGATACAACTCACCCCGCAGATTCATCGACTGTTTCGTATTATGTGCGCTCACTCGGGCAATGTGCAGATAGACCTCTTTCCCGGTCAGCAAATACAACCGATAATAGACAAACGACGACCAGGCAAAACCCAAATCGGCAGCAGAGTGACCGATGGCAATCAAGTGTTGCCCCACGATACTCCTGTCTTTGGGCCAATCGGTCTCGGCCGTCTGGTCTATCTCGACGGGAACCTCGTACATATAAGTCCACGATGCCGTATAAATGGCTGCCTGCTCGGCCGCCTCCAACCACTTTGCCTCTTTGGTAAGATCATACACGGCCAAGAAACCGTTCAAAGCCTGCTGCCCCGACTCGCTGTCGATTGTTTGAGGATTATCGATAACACATGTGGCATAAATATATTTCTTATGTATATTCTCATAACAATATTCAGCGGCTCTCAACGCTGTTTCCCGATAGCGCTCATCGCCCGTAGCGATATATAGCTCGACCAGATAGCGCAGCGAACAAGTGGTTGTAAATTTGTTCTGGTTCCCGGCCGGGTGCTTCCCATTAACCACTTGGAAGGGTTGATATTCCAAATAAAAACTACCGTCTTCATTTTGATTTTCCACCAAGAAATCACCAAACTGCTGACAAGCCGATATCCACGCCGGCCGATTGATACCGTTCCGCTGAGCAAAGCACCAGGCATTCAACAATCCGGCCATTCCGTTACAAGCCTGTCGAATCGAGGTATAGGCCCAACTGTCCCATGTGCCATTCAAGGCTGCAAACCGGGACTTTGGGAGCCCTAAATCAGAGAGCGATTTCAAGGCCCAAAAATTGAGGACCTGATTTCCCCGCTTCTTGTACTCTTCATTTTCTGTCTCTACGCCTTCTCGAAACAAAGCATACCCGGCAACCGGCTGAGCTCCCACAAAGCCAAGTTCATAAGTATCTTTTATCAATGAGAAATCAGTCAGATTTACACTCCACGGGAACCCGGGGGCCTTCACCTCTCCCGGGGGCTCCATATAATAATGATTGACCGTCTCTATAATTCCCGTATAGGCTTGGGGCAACTGCTCCTCATAAATTTGGGGATTATACAGGGCAAAACTCAAATTCCAAGCCGTATCTACGGCCTGGGCATAACTGTCGGTCTTTGATATCTTATAATATACCGTGTAGGCATGCCGATCAAAGCGGGTATCTATCGGGTGCCGTCTCTCTCCCATGCCGTCTCTTCTCGTATCGTTTCCCGGGAAGGTGACCAGGGTAGTCACCTTGCCATCGCGACGCTTGGCAAACCCTACGCCCCCGAACTGATAGTTCTCGTCGACAATCACCCCTCGACAATCGTTAAGGACAGTCGTGCATTTCGAGTCTTTATGAATCACCGTCGTCGTGAGCCCATCGGATTTCCGCCGACTCATCACTACCGGTAAAGTAATGCGGTCTTCTCTATAAAAGAAGTCGGTATCATCGGACTGGGGCAGGCCCGACGGGATATTGCCTTCGGGCAAAAAATTGCCTCGATACATCACGGTAGGAATAAAATACTCATTATCCAATATGTTCTCGGTGGAGGCTTGCAATCCGAACGAAGAATAGAATCCGGCGGTATAGGGCTTATCGCCCAATTCCTTGACCGATATATTACGCTGCAATTCAAATTCGCCATTCCCTTTGGAATAATAGGTATCGGTAATTGCAAAAACCACACTCGAAGGAGAAGCCGTGACTTCGGCCTGGGCAACCAGCGTTTGTCCATCACTTGTGACATGAGTGTACTTAAAATAGAACTCCTTATTCGTATCTATAAAAATTGCAGGATTGGTATCGGGAGTTCCGTTCAACGTTTCGCCATACGCCTGATATGACAAGTAAAAACTTCCGTCTTCGGTTTGATTTACCATCAATGTAACATCGCCCGAAACCATGGTAGGTTGCTGTGGATATATACTCCCCCAGCACATCGATAACCCTATACCTATAATCAATCGCTTTATATTCATAAAAATTCCATTAGGTTTGTAAAACAAATTTAATTCACAATATCTATTTCTCCATCGCACTTTTATTTCTAAAATTGGTGATATTCTCCCAGAGCCTCCACCTACCCGAAAAACGCACTTTTTTGGAAAGAAAATACTATTTCTGCAAATCAAAAGCAACACCTCTTCTCAACCCCAATTAAGAGCAATTTTTTGGAGAGAGTGCATCAACAGAGGGTTTACAAACTAATCCGGCTGTACAAGATTGCTCTATTCTTCCAAAATACACACAATTTTGTTTCAAACCTTTTGCCGGTCGAGGATTAAATTTTTCACAATACTCAAATAACTTTATATTTGTAGAAACCTTTTTCTTATGAAGTTTTTTCTACCAGCAATTCTAATCTTGTGCTTTTCCATGGCCATCTCGGGCAAAGAAAAAGCCAATTACTATTTTGACCACTATACCATTGACAACGGACTTTCACAAAATACCGTCACAACCATTTTTCAAGACTCAAAAGGCTTTATGTGGTTTGGAACGAAAAACGGGTTGAATCGTTTCGACGGATATACCTTCAAGGTCTTTTCACGGGGAACACAACCTCATACACTCGGCAACAGTTCCATCTATTGCATAGCCAAAGATTCGGATAATAATCTTTGGATAGGAACCGATGTGGGTGCTTACATATACAATCCGCACATCGACTCTTTTTCTTTCTTCGACAAAGAACTCCCATCGGGCGGTTCTCTGTCGTACGATATAAGTAAAATCGTTTTCTTCCAGAATCAAATCTGGTTCAAAACCGGTTTTGACCTCTTTATCTACGACCCGACAAAGGGCTTTATCCATAGTGAGCTATTGAGGCAACTGAAAGCGCTGACACGCCACACGCCATCTGATGTCATAACCGACGGGCAAACCATTTGGCTGAGTATTCCCCGATATGGTATTGTCAAGTACGATGGAATTCGGTTCACCACACTATACAACGACTCCGACTTTCCCACCTCCAAGATACTGGTCAAAAACAACAAAGTCTATATCGGGACCTCAAACAAGGGATTAATTATTTTAGACTTAATCAAAGATCAAACCCGACAGTTAGACTTGCCTACAACCGATCAGGAGAATCCGCTCATTCACTGTTTGGTCGAAATCGACAACCAGATATGGATTGGCACCGAAAACGGCATTTATATCGTCACCAACGGCGATATCACAAATATCCAACACCGGCAGAATGATCCTTACTCCCTATCCAACAACGCCGTCTACGCCATATTTCAGGACCAGGACAAAGGGATTTGGATTGGCTCTTATTTCGGTGGCATTGACTATGCTCCCAGGCACAAACTCAATTTCGAAAAATATTATCCCTATTCCGGCAAAAATTCCATAAGCGGATTCCGTATTCGGGAAATCTGTCAGGACAAAAAGGGGAACCTTTGGATTGCTACCGAAGATGCCGGGCTTAATCACTACGACACCCATACCAATACCTTTACAACCTACTCTCAACACACTCCTGGCATACAACTCTCCTATTACAACATTCAATGCTTGCACCTGGTCAATGACCAATTATGGATTGGCTACTTCCACAAAGGTATCGATGTCCTGGATTTAAGGACAAAACGAATCACCCACTATGAAGCATCGGTTGAACCTACCCTGAGCAATAACGATATATTCTCTATTTCGTCCGATCAGTCGGGACAAATCTGGATTGGCACCTCAACCGGAGTATTCCTGTTTGACGAAAAGCGGAAAAAGTTCAAGAAATTTGACGAAGTGGGTACCTACTACATAAGCGATATTCTCCAAGATTCCGAAGGGTACATTTGGTTCTCGTCCTATAATATCGGAGCAATTCGGTTTAATCCCCGCACGAAATCAATCAAAAAATTTACCTACAATCCTAACGACAGCACAAGTATCTGTTACTCAAGAATTACAACAATGTTTGAAGACCAGGAAGGACAGCTCTGGTTCGGCTCGGAAGACGGAGGATTGTGCCTCTACGACAAGAAAAGTGAAAAGTTCAAACGAATAACCACCAATGATGGATTACCCAGCAACGTAGTTCATAAAATATTGGAAGATAAATATCACAAACTGTGGATTAGTACCAACAACGGATTGGCTAACTATGATCCTGAAACAGGCAGCATTCAAACCTACAACACATCTAACGGATTGATATGCAAGCAATTTAACTACAATTCAGGAATTGCTACCGACGACGGGAAATTATATTTCGGGAACATCAGGGGCCTGATTGCATTCGTTCCCGAATATTTTGCACCCCGAGAAGAAAGCAAACATGTGGTTCTCACCAAATTTCAAATCTTCAATCAAGATGTAGAACCCCAAAACGAAGGGAACCCGATTTTGACCCAGGCAATACCCTATGCCTCCCAAGCCCGACTCAGCTATAAAGATACCTCATTCAACATTGAATTTTCAAGTCTCGACTATGCATCAAAAGAGTCGAACCAGTATGCCTATATACTCGAAGGTGTCGATAAAGACTGGGTGTATACCAACAACCGGCAGGTATCTTACAGCAATATACACCCGGGAATATATACCTTTCGGGTGAAAGTAAGAAATACCGATGGCAGTTGGGACTCTCCCGAAACCTCATTAGAGATTTTAGTTACGCCTCCATGGTGGAAGAGTCCCATTGCCTACTGTATCTATATACTTTTGTTGTTGACTTTCATCTACTATGTCATCAAGACATACCGCCAGAGAATGGATCGCAAAATGCGTATTCATCAACAGGAACAGGAACAAAAGCAACAAGAAGAAATCTACTCGGCCAAGATAGACTTCTTTACCAATATAGCGCATGAAATACGTACACCTTTGACACTCATAAAGATACCTTTGGAATCGATACTCAATTCGCCTGGCGACCTGACCAAAAACCAAGAGTCGCTACAAATTATCAAACGAAATACCGATAGGCTCTATTCTCTGGTTTCACAACTGTTGGATTTTCGAAAAACAGAGACCAAGATTCTTAAACTGAATTTGGAAACGACCTCAATAAATACTTTGATAAGCGATACGCTCATTCGTTTCAGACCGGCCATGGAACACCTCGGACTGCAAGTTGATTTATCGCTTCCCGAAAAGCCTGTCTTAGCCTCGATTGATAAAGAGGCTATCATAAAAGTTCTCAGCAACCTCTTTACCAATGCTACCAAATTTGCCAAATCCTATATCCACATCAACTTGACACAAAACGACGAATACCATTATATTGAAATTCGTGTCAATAACGATGGCGAAAAGATTCCACCGGAATATCGGGAAAAGATATTCGAGGCATTCTTCCAAATCCATAGAACTGAGAATAACAATCATTTCGGTTCGGGACTGGGATTATCCTTGGCCCATTCGCTCATCGAACTGCACAAAGGGAGAATATTTGTCGACGAGAAGGCCCAAGACACCTCATTTGTCGTACAGATACCTGTCGGAGAACAGACCCAACAACTCGCTGCACACACCGACACACAACTCGAAAAAGAGGCCGAAAGCAACGGACAACACTCCGACAATAAGACCGAAAATACCTATTCCATTCTCATTGCCGAAGACAATGAAGAGTTATTAAATTTTATCGCTCAATCCTTATCGTCCAAATACAAAGTATTCAAGGCCAACAATGGTATGGAAGCCTTACATATTTTAAACCAAGAAAAAATAAATATTGTCATCTCTGACATCATCATGCCCATCATGGACGGTATCGACTTGTGCAATCATATCACCTCCGATATTTCCACTTGCCATATACCTGTCATATTGCTCACCGCAAAAACCAATCTGGACAGCAAGATAAAAGCTTTGAAAAACGGAGCCGCTGCCTACATCGAAAAGCCTTTCTCCATGGAATATCTTGAAGCTCAAATCTCAAATCTTATCTCCAACCACAAAAAATTGAGAAAGAACTTTGAACAAAATCCATTCTTCGATTCGGCCGAGCTAGCTCACAACAAGATGGACGAGAAATTTCTAAACATGTTGACCAACGTTATTTTGCAGAATATTGATAAAGAAAACTTCAATGTTAACGAACTGGCCCGTGAGGTCAACATGAGCCGAACCAGTCTGCACCGAAAGCTAAAAGATATTTATGGCCTCACCCCGGGCGATTTTATTCGAGTGGTAAGACTGAAAAAGGCAGCCGAATTGCTTCAGAACGGCGAATACCGAATCAACGAAATAAGCATTTTGGTGGGCTTCCGCTCACAATCTTATTTCACAAAGAGTTTTCAAAAGCAATTCGGGGTCTTACCCAAAGACTTTCTCAAAAATCAAGCGTCGGCAACCAAATAAAACAGACCTATCCTCGGTAAACCCGTGATAATAAACAAGGAAGATACAGGAGTCACAAGACCTCTGTATCTTCCCTATTCCTATATCATAAATAATCTCTTACTTAAACCGCAGTTCGCCAAAGTATTCGGGGCGATGAAAATCGGGTTTCTCGACCAACACGGGCGACCAGCTGAGGTAGTGCGGTAACGACGAACCGTCGGCACATTTGTAGAAGTTGGCGGCTATGGCCTCGGGCAGGTGCTCCCCGTCGAGCCCCACCAGATCGAAGGGTATGGCTACGAGCAATCCCCACGAGAAAAGTCCCTCCATTTCACAGAAAGGTTTGTTCCCTACCGTCGAGTAGCGTTTGATACGGGCCATTTTTTCAGGCGTGAAGTGTTCGGCATCGGAGCGGCAGGTGCGACGGGCCGCCAGGGCCGTACCTATGCAGTTGAACTCAAAGTTGTAATAATACTTTTCGCCGGGAATCTGCATGAAAAACTCCACACAACTGTCTTCCCACACCGACGAATTGTCGGTACTGTTGACCGCCCGCAGATAATTGCCCCGCACGAAATAGTCAATATAAAGATATTGGCTATCCCTGGCTATCGAAAACGAAACAATGGGTTTATAGGGAAACGCATCGGGCCAGTCTACACAATCGATTGCCTGCCTCACCCCCTCGGTCTCGAGTATCTCGGAAACCTGCGCCAACGGTTTGTCGCCCAAGCCGGCCACAAAGGGAACTTCAATAACTTTTTTCATGATGTTTATATTAGTTCAAAAAATAATCTTTTACTCCCAGGATAAAGCCGACAACAGACATCACGATGATGATGATACCAATCCCCCGGTTGATGAACCAGATGCTGCGGACATTGAACCGCGAACGTATCTTGTTAATGAGATAGGTGATAAAAAACCACCACCCCACGGCTCCCGTAATAATCGACAGATAACCTACCACATGGTGCCCCAGTTGCGACTCGGGCAGAAAGAAATTGAAGCGGGCGAAAAGACCTATATAAAGGAACAGGATAAGCGGATTGGAAAAAGTGAGCAGGAAGGCGGTAATGAAGTCCTGCGTGTAGGAGTTGATTGAGGAATTGGCCTTACGGATATTCTTGGCCGGATTCTGCCGATAGAGATAGAAGCCGAAGCACACCAGCACCAGACTACCCAAGATTTGCAACACGTTTTGATTGGCCTCGATAAAGTCGATGACAATCGACATACCCAATCCCGTGAGCAAGGCATATATCAAATCGGACAGTGCAGCACCCAGTCCGGTGACAAAGCCCGACCAGCGACCTTTGTTCAGCGTGCGCTGGATACACAATATCCCTATCGGACCCATCGGTGCCGACACCAATATGCCTATGGCCAATCCCCGAATAATTGTATACAGCGTTAAATCCATACAGTCTAAACTATCCTATTCTTCCGGAACAATCCGGAAACGGGAATGCAAATATAGTACAAGCCGCGTGTAGAAACAAATTTATTAGTCTCCTCTGTGGCCGAATCATGGGTACATCTCTCGCAAATATACAAGATAATGTGAAAAAATTACCACTTTGACCGGCCTATTTTTATCCAGAACACAGGTTTCTTTGTAATTTTGGCCTCATCAATATCACATGCCCTATACAAATAACAACCAACAGGGGGATATCCCCTACCCGTTAACAACTGTTTTTTGAATCATGGAAAATGGAAAAGCAAAAAACCGGCCTCTCGCCCGCTATATCGCCATAGGCATGCTCCTGGGCCTTTCCTTGGGGGCGGGCATGAAGAACATTCCGGCCGGGATTGGCATAGGTCTTGCTCTGGGAGCGATGCTTTACCAACTCACCCGCAACAAGTCCGATAAAGAGAAGGACGATACGGGTGAAAATAATACCTCAACCGATTGAAGTCATTCCCCTCTTTTCGCGAGGTTATTCCAGAAAGTTTATTTAATTTTGCGACGAAAACCCATAAATCGTTCCCGTGCCCATTTTTCGGTGACAGCGGGAATACAACCATGCCACTAAAAAACAAGACATAATGGTCATTCTTTTCAAAACCCCCGTTCAAAACATTATCGCTGTCCAGGCCGATCATGACTTCTCGGCCGAGGAGACAAAAAAGTTATCCTGGCTTTTCGGCCAAGCCGAGCAACTTGCTCAAAACTCGCTGCCGGGCTGGTTTGTAGGACCGCGCAAAGAGATGATTACTCCGTGGAGTACCAATGCCGTGGAAATCACGCAAAACATGGGTCTCTCGGGCATTACCCGCATCGAGGAGTTCTTCCCGGTCGAAAACGAGAAGGCCGAGTTTGACAAGATGCTGCAACGGCTCTACAACGGTATCGACGGACAGATTTTTGAAATCGACAAGAAACCCGACCCCATCGTCTACATCGACGACCTGGCTGCTTATAACGAACAGGAGGGTCTGGCCCTGAGCCCCGACGAAATCAACTACCTCAACGAGCTGAGCCGCAAAATAGGCCGCAAGCTCACCGACAGCGAGGTGTTCGGTTTCTCACAGGTAAACTCGGAACACTGCCGCCACAAAATCTTCAACGGCGTGTTCATCATCGACGGGAAGGAGAAGGAGAGTTCGCTCTTCAAGCTCATCAAGAAGACCTCGGAATATAATCCCAACCGGCTGGTTTCGGCCTACAAGGACAATGTGGCTTTCAATGCCGGTCCGGTAATCGAGCAGTTTGCTCCCGTCAACCCGCAACAACCCGACTTTTTTGAAATCAAGGATATCAAGACGGTTATCTCGCTCAAAGCCGAGACGCACAACTTCCCCACCACGGTCGAGCCCTTCAACGGTGCCGCTACCGGTACGGGTGGTGAAATTCGTGACCGTCTGGGCGGCGGCCGCGCCAGTTTGCCTATTGCCGGTACCGCCGTCTACATGACCGCCTATCCCCGCACCGAGGAGGGCCGCGAATGGGAAGAGGCCATGCCTCCCCGCCCCTGGCTCTACCAGACACCCGAACAGATATTAATCAAGGCCTCGAACGGTGCTTCGGACTTCGGTAACAAATTTGGACAACCCCTCATCTGCGGTTCTCTGCTCACCTTCGAGCACGCCGAGAACGGCAAGAAATATGCCTTCGACAAGGTCATCATGCTGGCCGGCGGTGTGGGCTTCGCCAACATGCGCGACGCCCTCAAAGGTACCCCCGAGCCCGGCGAGAAGGTGGTGGTGATGGGTGGTGACAACTACCGCATCGGTATGGGTGGCGGTGCCGTTTCGTCGGTCGAGACGGGACAATATGCCAACGCCATCGAGCTGAATGCCGTGCAACGGGCCAACCCCGAGATGCAGAAGCGTGTATCGAACGTGATTCGAGCCATGTCGGAAGCCGACGAGAATCCCATCGTCTCCATTCACGACCACGGTGCCGGCGGTCACCTCAACGCCCTCTCGGAGCTGGTCGAAGAGACGGGTGGCGTAATCGACATGTCGAAACTGCCGGTAGGCGATCCCACCCTCTCGGCCAAGGAGATTGTAGGTAACGAGAGTCAGGAGCGCATGGGTATCGTCATTCACGAGCAGGACATCGACCGTATCCGCCAGATTGCCGACCGTGAGCGGGCTCCCTTCTATGTGGTGGGCGAGACGACCGGCGACCACCGGTTTGTCTTCCAGCAGGCCGACGGTGTGAAGCCCATCGACCTGGCCATGGACGACATGTTCGGCAAGGCTCCCCGCACCGTCATGACCGACCACACGGTTACCGAAACCTACGAAGATGTAACCTACAACCAGGCCCAACTCGACGAATATGTGGAGCGTGTGCTCCAACTCGAAGCCGTGGCCTGCAAAGACTGGCTCACCAACAAGGTGGACCGCTCGGTAACGGGTAAGATTGCCCGCCAGCAATGCCAGGGCGAGATACAGTTGCCGTTGAGCGACTGTGGCGTGGTGGCTCTCGACTACCGTGGCCGCGCCGGTATTGCTACCTCGATTGGTCATGCTCCGCAAGCGGCTCTGGTCGATCCGGCTGCCGGTTCGGTACTGTCGATTGCCGAGGCGCTGACCAACATCGTATGGGCTCCGCTGGCCGAGGGTCTCGACAGCGTATCGCTGAGTGCCAACTGGATGTGGCCCTGCAAAAACGAGGGCGAGGATGCCCGCCTCTACCGTGCCGTCGAGGCTTGCAGCGACTTTGCCTGCTCGCTGGGTATCAATATCCCCACGGGCAAGGACAGCCTCTCGATGACTCAGAAATATGGACAAGACAAAGTATATTCGCCGGGTACGGTCATCATCTCGGCCGGAGCCGAAGTATCGGATATCCGCAAGGTAGTTTCGTCCGTGCTGCGTACGGGGATCGACAGCACCGTCTACTACATCGACTTCTCGTTCGACCGGCTGAAACTGGGCGGCTCGGCATTTGCCCAATCGCTCAACAAGATAGGTAAAGAGGTGCCCACGGTACAGGACAGCGAATATTTCGCCGCTGCCTTCAACGCCGTGCAAGAGCTGGTGAAGAAGGAGTTGATTCTGGCCGGCCACGACATCTCGGCCGGCGGTATGATTACGACGCTGCTCGAAATGAACTTTGCCAATACCGAAGGCGGACTCGAAGTATCGCTCGACGAAATACCCGAAAAGGACCTTGTGAAGATTCTGTTCAGCGAAAACCCGGGTATCCTCATTCAAGTCGAGAAATGCGACGAGGTAGAAAAGATTTTGAAACACGCCGGTGTCGCCTTCATCAAGCTGGCCCGTCCCTGCGAAGAGCGTCACCTGCTTATTCATAAAGATGGAGCCGACTATCAGTTCTTCATCGACCACCTGCGCGACGTGTGGTTCGAGTCGTCCTACCTGCTCGACCGCAAACAGAGCGGCGAAAAGGCTGCCCGGGCCCGCTTCCTCAACTACAAGGAGCAACCCCTGCAATACAGCTTCGCCCCGTCGTTCACCGGCACGCTGGCCCAATACGGCATCTCGGCCGACCGCCGCACCCGCAGCGGCGTAAAGGCCGCCATCATTCGCGAGAAGGGTGTGAACGGCGACCGCGAAATGGCCTACTCGCTCTACCTGGCCGGCTTCGACGTGAAGGACGTGCACATGACCGACCTCATCAGCGGCCGCGAGACCCTCGACGACGTCAACATGATTGTCTACTGCGGCGGTTTCTCGAACAGCGACGTGCTGGGTTCGGCCAAAGGTTGGGCCGGAGGCTTCCTCTGGAACGAAAAGGCCAAGGCCGCACTCGACCGCTTTTACAGCCGTCCCGACACGTTGAGTCTGGGTATCTGCAACGGCTGCCAGCTCATGGTCGAGCTGGGCTTGCTCACCCCCGACCACGAGAAGAAACCCAAGATGCTCCACAACGACTCGCACAAGTTCGAATCGGAGTTCATCGGGCTCACCATACCGCAGAACAATTCGGTGATGTTCGGCTCGCTCTCGGGCTCAAAACTGGGCATCTGGGTAGCTCACGGCGAGGGCAAGTTTGAACTGCCCTACGACAAAGAGCGCTACCACATCGTGGCCCAATATACCTACGATGCCTACCCGGCCAACCCCAACGGTTCGCCCTATGCCATCGCCGGTATCGCTTCGGCCGACGGCCGTCATCTGGCCATGATGCCCCACCTCGAACGGGCCATCTTCCCCTGGCAATGCGGCTACTATCCCGCCGACCGCCGCAACGACGAGGTGACCCCGTGGATCGAGGCCTTTGTCAACGCCCGCAAATGGGTAGAACAGCACACCAAATAACACGTATATTCCGCAGAGCGGGAGGGCATCGTCGCCCTCTCGCTCTGTTCATTTTATCAACCACTAACCAATACCACACAGTACATTATGGGAGGATTCTTTGGCACCATAAAGAAAGAGTCGTGCGTGACCGACCTCTTTTACGGTGTAGATTACAACTCGCACTTGGGCACCAAACGCGCCGGTATCGTGACCTACGAAAACGGCGTCTTCAAACGGGCCATACACAACATCGAGAACTCATACTTCCGCTCGAAATTCGAGGCCGAACTGCCCGAGTTTTCCGGCAATTCGGGTATCGGCGTCATCAGCGACACCGACGCCCAACCCATCATCATCAGTTGCCACCTGGGCAAGTTTGCCATCGTCACCGTGGCCAAAATCAACAACGTGGCCGAACTCGAAAAAGAGTTGCTGGCCAGCGGCAACCATTTCAGCGAACACAGCAACAACATCATCAACCAGTCGGAACTGGTCTCGATGATTATCAGCCAGGGCAAAAACTACATCGAGGGAATCAGGCTGGTACAGGAGAAGATAAAGGGCTCCTGCTCCATGCTGCTCCTGACCGAGCAGGGCATCATCGCCGCCCGCGACAAGTATGGCCGCACCCCCATTCTGGTGGGACGGGGCGAAAACGGATATGCCGTGTCGTCGGAGACTTGCAGCTTCCCCAACCTGGGCTATGAACTCTGCTACGACATACGTCCCGGCGAAATCGTACGCCTCACCGCCGACGGCTATGAGACCCTGGCCCAACCCGGCAAAAAGATGCAGATATGCTCATTCCTGTGGGTCTACTACGGCTATCCCGCCTGCGAATACGAAGGGAAGAATGTCGAGGAGATGCGTTTCCACACCGGTTTCGAGATGGGCAAGAACGACGACATCGAGGCCGACTTCGTGTCGGGTATCCCCGACTCGGGCGTAGGCATGGCGCTGGGCTATGCCGTGGGCAAACAGATACCCTACCGTCGCGGTATCGTCAAATACACCCCCACCTGGCCCCGCAGCTTCACCCCGTCGAACCAGGCCATGCGCGAACTGGTGGCCAAGATGAAACTGATTCCCAACAAAACGGTGCTCAACGGCAAGCGGGTGGTATTCTGCGACGACTCCATCGTACGGGGCACCCAGTTGCGCGACAACGTGTCGGACCTCTACCGCTACGGAGCCAAGGAGGTGCACATGCGCATCAGCTGTCCTCCCCTGCTCTACCCCTGCAAGTTCCTCAACTTCACCGCCTCGAAAAGCGAAATGGAGCTCATCACCCGACGCACCATCGCCGAACTCGAAGGCGACCCCGACAAGAACATCGAGGCCTACGCCCGCACCGGCTCGCCTCAATACAACTGCATGGTCAACTGCATCTGCAAGAAACTGAAAATTACATCACTCAAATTCAACCCGTTGGAGACACTCGTCGAATCGATAGGTCTGCCCAAAGAGTGTATCTGTACCCATTGCTTCGACGGCAGCAGCTACGAATAACCGCAGCCCGGCGGGCTCACCCTCTAAACCTCTATACCACCGACCGATACCCCGCTATCGCATCGGGATATGGAGGTTTTTTCGGCTAAAAGATTGATAATAACAATCATTTTTGTAATTTTGCAAGTCAGCAATAAAACGACACAAAAACATACGAATATTTATAAAACATAAATCTCACATTAAATTATGAGTCTTAAAATCGTAGTATTGGCCAAACAAGTGCCCGATACCAGAAATGTGGGGAAAGATGCCATGAAAGAGGACGGAACCATCAACCGCGCCGCTCTGCCCGCTATCTTCAACCCCGAAGATTTGAATGCCTTGGAACAGGCTCTGCAACTGAAAGAACAGAATCCGGGTTCAACGATTACCCTGCTCACGATGGGTCCTCCCCGTGCGGCCGAGATTATCCGCGAAGGTCTCTTCCGCGGTGCCGACGGTGGTATTGTGCTCACCGACCGCGCTTTCGCCGGAGCCGATACGCTGGCTACCTCTTACGCCCTCTCTTGCGCAGTGCGTAAAATCAAAGACTACGACATCATCTTGGGCGGTCGCCAGGCCATCGACGGCGATACGGCACAGGTAGGTCCCCAGGTGGCCGAGAAACTGGGTATCCCCCAAGTGACCTATGCCGAGCAGATACTCAAAATCGAGAACGGCAAAGCAACCGTGAAACGCCGTCTCGAACGGGGTGTAGAGACCGTTGTGGTACCTCTGCCCGCCGTGATTACCGTAAACGGTTCGGCCGACGAATGCCGTCCCCGCAACGCCAAACTCGTGCAACGTTACAAATACGCCAAGACACCCAGCGAAAAACAAGGTCTCAGCGAAGAGTGCCTCAAACTCTATGAGCAACGCCCTGCCCTGAACCTCTATGAATGGAGCGTAAACGACGTCGATGCCGACCTCTCGCAGGTAGGTCTCGCCGGCTCGCCCACCAAGGTGAAGGCCGTACAAAACGTGGTATTCCAAGCCAAAGAAAGCAAGCAGCTCACGGCAGCCGACAACGAAATCGAAGACCTCGTAAAAGAGTTGATCGCCAATCACACCATTGGTTAATGCCCGTGTACTATGAACTAAAAAACTAACGATTATGAACAATCTGATTGTATATTGCGAAATAGAAGACGGCATTATCGCCGACGTGAGCCTCGAACTGCTCACCAAAGGTCGTTCGTTGGCCAATCAACTCAATTGTAAACTCGAAGCGCTCGTCATCGGCAGCAACCTCGACGGCGTGGAGAAACAGGTGTTCCCCTACGGAGTCGACACGGTCTATACCGTCGATGATCCCCGCCTCTATCCCTACACCTCGATTCCCCACACCTCGGTACTGGTTCACCTGTTCAAGGAGCAGAAACCCCAGGTGTGCCTGATGGGTGCTACCAGCATCGGCCGCGACCTGGGTCCGCGCGTATCGTCGTCGCTCCACAGCGGTCTGACAGCCGACTGTACGGCTCTCGAAATCGGCCCGCACGAGGACAAGAAAAACAACAAAACCTACGAAAACCTGTTGTACCAAATCCGTCCCGCCTTCGGTGGTAACATCGTAGCTACGATTGTAAACCCCGAGTGCCGTCCGCAAATGGCTACCGTACGCGAGGGTGTGATGAAGAAAGAGATCTACGACCCCAACTACAAAGGCGAGGTGGTTAAACTCGACCCGAAAAAATATGTGGCCGATACCGACTTCGTAGTCGAGGTTATCGACCGCCAGATGGAGAAATCGAAAGCCAACATCAAGGGTGCCTCGATTATCGTAGCCGGTGGTTACGGTATGGGCTCGAAGGAGAACTTCGACATGCTGTTCGACCTGGCCGCCACGCTGGGTGCCGAGGTAGGAGCTTCGCGTGCCGCCGTCGATGCCGGTTTTGTAGAACACGACCGTCAAATCGGCCAAACGGGTGTAACGGTACGTCCCAAACTCTATATCGCTTGCGGTATCTCGGGACAGATACAGCACATCGCCGGCATGCAGGACAGCTCGATCATCATCTCGATCAACAGCGATCCCAACGCACCTATCAACTCGATAGCCGACTATGTAATCACCGGTACGGTAGAAGATGTAGTTCCCAAACTCATTAAATACTACAAGAAGAACTCCAAATAATCGCACACGCTACCACCATAGACGTGCCGATGGAAAACCCGCGGCCGAAGATGGCCCGGGAAAAAGGAGTTTTCATTTCATTTATGAAAAAGTAAACACAGAATATGGCTAATTTCTTTTTAGACAACAGTGATCTGAAACATCACTTGCACCACCCGCTCATGGAAAAGCTGGTGGCCTTACGGGAACGGAACTACTCCGATGCCGAAAAATATGACTATGCGCCCTTCAACTTCGAGGACGCCATGGACAGTTACGAAAAGGTGCTCGAAATCGCCGGTGAAATCAGTGGCGAAATCGTTGCCGCCAACGCCGAAGACGTAGACCACGAAGGTCCCCACGTAGTCGACGGCCACGTAGTATATGCCCAAGGCACGCAGAAGAACCTCGACGCCCTGGTAAAAGCCGGGCTGATGGGTATCTCGATGCCCCGCCGCTACAACGGACTCAACTTCTCGCTGGTGCCCTACATCATGGCTGCCGATATGGTGAGCCGCGCCGATGCCGGATTCGTCAATATCTGGGGTCTGCAAGACTGCGCCGAGACCATCTACGAATTTGCCAGCGAAGAACAGAAACAGAAATATCTGCCCCGCGTATGCGCCGGCGAGACGATGGCCATGGACCTGACCGAACCCGACGCCGGTTCGGACCTGCAAGCCGTCATGCTCAAAGCCACATACAGCGAAGCCGACGGCTGCTGGTATCTGAACGGTGTGAAGCGTTTCATCACCAACGGCGACGGTAATATCGCCCTCGTACTGGCCCGTTCGGAAGAGGGAACCAAAGACGGCCGTGGATTGTCGATGTTCATCTACGACCGCAACAGCGGTGGCGTAACGGTTCGCCGCATCGAGAACAAGATGGGTATCAAAGGCTCTCCTACCTGCGAACTCGTATTCAAGAACGCCAAAGCCGAGCTTTGCGGCAGCCGCAAGCTGGGTCTGATCAAATATGTAATGGCCCTGATGAACGGAGCCCGTCTGGGTATCGCCGCCCAATCGGTAGGTGTGTCGGAGGCCGCTTACCGCGAGGCCATCGCCTACGCCCGCGACCGCAAGCAGTTCGGCAAAGCCATCATCGAGTTCCCCGCCGTGTACGAGATGATTTCGCTGATGAAAGCCAAACTCGACGCATCGCGTTCGCTCCTCTACGAGACGACCCGCTTCGTCGACCTGTACAAGACCTACGAGGACATTGCCAAAGAGCGTTCGCTCGAACCCGAAGAGCGTGCCGAGATGAAGGCCTACCAGAAACTGGCCGATGCCTTCACGCCCCTGGCCAAAGGCATGTCGAGCGAGTTCTGTAACCAGAACGCCTACGACTGCGTGCAGGTACACGGTGGCTCGGGCTTCATGAAAGACTATGCCTGCGAGCGTATCTACCGCGATGCCCGCATCACCTCGATTTACGAAGGTACCACCCAGTTGCAGGTCGTAGCCGCTATCCGCCACGTCACCACCGGCACCTTCCTCCACCAGATCGAAGCCTACGAGGCTGCCACCATCGCACCCGAACTGGAACCGCTGCGCGACCGCCTCAAAGCCATGAAAGAGGCCTATGTAAAAGCAGTTGAATCGGTTACCGAAACCAAAGACAACGAATACATCGACTTCCAGGCTCGCCGCATGGTCGAGATGGCCGGTCACATCATCATGGGTCACCTGCTGCTCGCCGACACCACGCGCAACGAATCGTTCCGTCACTCGGCCGAGGTTTACATCAACTTCGGTGAGGCCGAGGTAGCCAAACACGCTGCCTTTATCGCCCACTTCAAACCCGAGATGATGGCCGACTACCGCAAGTAATACGAGTATTTTCACTCCATAAGGACGAGGCTTCTCCCCGTTGGGGAGAGGTCTCGTCTTTTTATTATCTCCCGCGTCATTCCGCGCTACGACGCGGAATCCAGGAATACCAACCCAGAAAATACCATTTTCCCTACTCAAAGAATTTGGAATAATTTTAAACTGTATCTGCCCACGAATTGTTATCTTTATCACCCGATTACAAACAACGACGATATGACCACACACGACTATCACCACCTGGTAAATCAGCAGAAAGCATTCTTCAACGAACATATTACCCGCGAAATCCCCTTCCGGCTGTGTGCCCTCGACCGCCTGGCCGAAGGTATCGCGACCCGGGAAAAACAACTGAACGAAGCGTTGCAGGCCGACATGGGCAAGTCGCCCTTCGAGAGCTATGTGACCGAAATCGGAATCCTCCTGCACGAGATACGCATAGCCAAGAACAACCTGCAAAGCTGGGCCCGCGACCGCCGTCGCCCCACCCCGCTCTTCCTCTTCGGGACCAGGAGCCACATACACTACGAACCCTACGGGTGTGTGCTCATCATCGCCCCCTGGAACTATCCGCTGCAACTGGCCCTGTCGCCGTTGGTGGGTGCCATCGCGGCGGGTAACTGCGCCCTCATCAAACCCTCGGGCGAGGCACCTCACACCGCACAGGCCTTGCAGGAACTCATCGGCGAATGTTTCGAAGAGGAGTATATCGCCGTAGCCGACGGTCGGCGCGAGACCACCGAAGAGCTGTTGCAGGAGCGGTTCGACTACATCTTCTATACCGGCGGCGTGGAGTACGGACGTCACATCATGCAGGCGGCGGCCCGGTACCTCACCCCCATCACCCTCGAACTGGGGGGCAAAAGTCCCTGCATCGTCGACGACGACGCCCATCTGCCCACGGCTGCCCGACGCATCGTCTGGGGCAAATTCATCAACTGCGGACAGACCTGCGTAGCCCCCGACTACCTGCTGGTGCACAGCCGGGTAGAGTCGCGCCTCATCGAGCTGATGCGCCGCGAGATTGTACACCTCTACGGCGAAGACCCGCAACACAACCCCGACTATTCACGCATCGTCAACGAGCGACATTTCGAGCGCCTGGCCGCCCTCCTCTCCCACGGTACCCCGCTCTGCGGCGGCACCTGCGACCCGGCCGACCGCTACATAGCCCCTACGCTGCTCACCGACATCGATCCGCAATCGCCGCTGCTCACCGATGAGATTTTCGGACCCATACTTCCCGTCATGCCGTTCGACGACATCGACGACTGTGTCGAGTATATCAACCAACGCGAAAAACCACTGGCCCTCTACTACTTTACCCGCAGCCGTAAACGGGCCCGCTACATGATACAGCACACCTCGTCGGGCGGTGCCTGCATCAACGACACCGTCATGCAGATAGCCAACGGCCACCTGCCCTTCGGCGGCATCGGCAACAGTGGTATGGGTGCCTATCACGGCCACACCAGTTTCGAGACATTCAGCCACCAGCGCAGCGTCGTCACCTCGAACCAGCGGCTTTATTCCGAATTTCGCTTCCCGCCTTACGGCAACAAACTGAAATGGCTCAAACGGATTTTGAAATAAGCAGATACAGAAAGATATACCCCTGTTGTTCAGCCTGATAATTTTTTCAGATTAACTTATCTGCACGGATTCTTTATGAACGTTTTCATTTAAGAAAACCTAACGGAAGGCGGAAAACGTTGTTTCCCGCTTGTTTCTGAGTACCTCTTTTTTTATCTTTGGATATGATAATTATACAACCCACCATATGAAATACATAGGAGCTCATGTCAGTGCCTCGGGAGGTGTAGAAAACGCCCCCGTAAACGCGCACGCCATCGGAGCGAAAGCTTTCGCTCTATTCACCAAGAACCAACGGCAATGGCAATCGCCACCGCTGTCGGAGAAGAGCATACAAGCATTCCGGGAACGCTGCGAGGAGTATGGATTTGCCCCCGAACACATCTTGCCGCACGACAGCTACCTCATCAACCTGGGGCACCCGCAGGAAGAGGGGCTGGCCAAAAGCCGGGCGGCTTTCCTCGACGAGATGCAGCGCTGCGAGCAACTGGGTCTGAAACTGCTGAACTTCCACCCGGGCAGTCACCTGAAAGAGATTTCAGTGGACGAGTGCCTGTCGCGTATCGCCGAGTCGATAAACCGGACTCTCGAAAAGACCCAGGGGGTCACCGCCGTCATCGAAAACACCGCCGGACAGGGCAGCAACGTGGGATTCCAGTTCGAGCACCTGGCGGCTATCATCGACCAGGTAGAGGACAAAAGCCGCGTGGGAGTATGCATCGACTCGTGTCATGCCTTTGCCGGGGGATACGACCTGGCTACGGCCGAGGGGTATGAGCAGACGTGGAAGGAGTTCGACCGGATAATCGGATTCCACTACCTGCGGGGCATGCACCTGAACGACGCCAAGAAGGGGTTGAACTCGCGGGTCGACCGCCACGACAGTCTGGGAGCCGGCGTGCTGGGCATCGGCTTCTTCGAGCGCCTCATGCAAGACCCGCGCTTCGACAACATTCCGCTCATTCTCGAAACACCCGACGAAAGCCTTTGGCCGCAAGAGATCAGCCGTCTCTACGAATTGGCGGCCGCCCGATAGGTCGTGCGGAGTTTCATATCAATCCAACTCGAAACAAGAAATGAAAAAGATAGCTAAAAACTTGACCGACCTCATCGGGAACACGCCCCTGTTGGAGCTCTCGAACTACAACCGCAAGCACGAGTTGGGGGCTACGGTCATTGCCAAATTGGAGTATTTCAATCCTGCCGGCAGTGTGAAAGACCGCATCGCTCTGGCCATGATCGACGATGCCGAGCGGCGGGGTGTGTTGAAACCGCATGCCACCCTCATCGAACCCACCAGCGGCAACACCGGTGTGGGTCTGGCCTTCGTCGCCGCCGCCCGGGGGTATCACCTGATACTCACCATGCCCGAGACCATGAGCCTCGAACGGCGCAACCTGCTCAAAGCTCTGGGAGCGCAACTGGTGCTCACCCCGGGAGCCGAGGGCATGACGGGTGCGATAAAGAGAGCTCAGGAGCTTAACGAGCAGATCGAGGGCAGTGTCATCTTGCAGCAGTTTGAGAACCCGGCCAACCCGGCGGCTCACGTAGCGACAACTGCCGAAGAGATTTGGCGCGACACCGCAGGCGAGGTCGACATCTTCGTGGCCGGAGCCGGTACGGGAGGCACGGTGAGCGGTGTGGGCAAGGGATTGAAAAGCCACAACCCGGCCATCAGGATTGTAGCGGTAGAACCGGCCGGTTCGCCTGTGCTGTCGGGTGGGAAACCCGGACCGCACCAGCTGCAAGGCATCGGGGCCGGATTCGTACCCAAGACCTACGACGCCTCGGTGGTCGACGAGGTGATTCCCGTCGGCGACGACGACGCTATCCGCACCAGCCGCGAACTCACCGCTACCGAAGGCATGCTGGTGGGTATCTCGTCGGGGGCTGCCGCCTGGGCTGCTACCCAGCTGGCCCGACGTCCCGAGAACCGAGGCAAGAATATCGTGGTGCTGCTGCCCGATACCGGCGAGCGATACCTCTCGACCGTCCTCTACGACTTCGAGGGATACAAACTTTGATTCAGACCCGAAGGCCGTCCTACCCCATCTTGATACGGCGAAGCCTTCCGTCCCTTCATAACCGAAAAAATCCCTGGGAACCCGTCGGGTGGCCAGGGATTTTTCGTATGCCTCTGAAAACGGAAGCGGTTATTCTCAAACACAACGGCCGCTACGGGCTATCAGTTCTCGCAGACGGGTGTTGAATTCCCCCTCGGCCAACAACTGCTCAATCGACAGGTGCATGCGGTAGCGCCAGTAATGGTGCGGACAGGCCGGTATGTTGATGCGCTCCTCGTCGGGATTCTTCCGACGCAGGCGGCCGTCGATGGAGAGCCAGTCCTGTAAGGGCAATATGGCCAGCATCGAGGGAGCCGAGAGGTTGAGCGCTACAATACGTTCGCATATCCACGGTTCGCAAGTAGCCGGTGCAGTCCCCTCCTCGCCCAACACCTGGTTGAAATAGTGCTGGGTGCGCACGGGGTCCTCCTTCCACCAGCTTCGTATGCCCGACATGTCGTGGGTCGAGGTGGTGCAGACCGACCGCACAGGGTAACGGCTCACATCGCCAAACTCGCAATTCCACGCCTTGGGCATACGCTGTATTTCGAGCGAGAGAATCTGCAACTGCTCCATCACCTCGGGCACGCAGGCAGGTATCATGCCCAGGTCTTCGCCACACACCAGCATATCGGTCGAGGCCACAAGTACGGGCAGTTTGCGCAGCGCCTCGGCCTTCCAGAAATCGTTGTGCCGCCAATAGAAGAAATCCTCGTAGAGGCGGTCGAAACAACCCCGCTGCTCCTCGTCGAGCGCCCGGTAGGCCTGGGTGCGACTGCCCAGAATGCGGGGGTGATAATATCCCGGCTTATCGGGGTCTTCGAGGAAGAGTACCTCGTCGAGCAACTTCAACAAGCCGTCGCGTATCAGTACGTTCATCTCGTCGTCAGCCCCGGCAAAGTAGTCGACCACCTTGCGTTGGGTATTCATCATCACGTTCAGGTCCCAACGGCCGTTCCCCTTGTTGACCAGGAAGCGACTCTTCACCTCATCGGTATAGGGCCCGAAGAGGTCGGCCAACGACTCCTCGCGCACATAGGGCACGGTCTGCCAAGAGGCATCGAAATGGAATCCCCGCTGCGCCAACTCGTCGGGCGAGAGCGGCATGGCCGAATGGAAATGGCCCAACAGCCCGTGAACGGCATCGAGCGGAATCTCCCAAATGCGGAAGAAGCCCAAGATGTGGTCGATGCGATAGGCATCGAAATAGTCGGACATCTTGCGCAGGCGGGCTTTCCACCAGGCATACCCGTCGCGGGCCATCACCTCCCAGTCGTAGGTGGGAAATCCCCAGTTCTGCCCCTCGACAGAGAAGTCGTCGGGGGGAGCTCCGGCCTGACAGTTCAGCCGAAAGAGGTCGGGATTGACCCACGCATCGACGCTGTGACGGCTGATGCCGATGGGGATATCGCCCTTCAACACAACCCCGGCCCGGTGGGCATACTCGCGCACATCGGCCAGTTGCAGATGCAGATGATACTGTATGTAATAGTAAAGGGCAACCGACCGATACCAGGGGCTCCACACGGCACAGTAGTCGGCAATCATCGACTCGTCGTAGCTGGCAAACTCGCCCCAGCGGGTAAAGTCGGCCGTGCCGAAACGGTCGCGCAGGCTGCTATATGCCGCATAGGGCTGCAACCAGAAGCGGTTCTCCCGGAAGAAGCTCTTGAATCCTTCGCTGGCAAGCGTCTCTTCGCCCTGCTCGTCGAACAACAGACGCAGATACTCCATCTTGGCCCGGTTCACCCGTTCGTAATCGACCTCGGCCAGCAGGTTCAACTCCCGTTGCAGAGTGTCGAAACGGGCCTGGACCGCCTCGTCGCGCAACCGCCCTACCTCCGATAGGCGCAGATACTGCGGGTGCAGGGCAAAGGTCGAATTGGCATTGTAGGGATAGGAATCGCACCAACTGCCCGTAAAGGTCGTGTCGTTGACCGGCAACAGCTGGATAAACGACTGCCCGGTGCGCAGGGCCCAGTCGACCAGATATTTCAAGTCGAGAAACTCGCCGGTACCGAAACCGTAGTCGGTACGCAACGAAAAGACGGGGATAGCCGTGCCGGCTCCCTTCCAGGTGCGTTCCGGGGCCTGGAAACGGAGGTCCGAAACGACGACAGCCTCCGAATGGGGTTGCATGAAATCGTCGCATACCCGATTCGCACCCGATTCCCACGCTACGACTTCCCGTTGCTGCGTGCGAACGACGACAAACTTGTATTCAAAGGGAATGCCCGTTTGCGAAGCGTCGAGGGTGATGTGCCACTCGGGGAAATCGGTATCGTCGAGAGCCGGAGCCTGGGCGGGATTCCAGTTGCCCAATGCGGGCGAACTACCCACCAGCAACAGCTGTTCGTCGGGACGCAGTTGCGGAGCAAAGACCCTGAACGTAATCGTGCCGGCCGCCAGCCGTCCGGACTGTGGCTGGGGGTGCTGGCGGAAAAAGATGCCTTGCGTAAAGGCCGAGGAGTAAAAAGGCAGATCGTCGGGGCAGTCGCGCCAACGGTCGAGCAGCCGGTATTCGGCCACCTTCTCGCCCGGCACAAACCGGTGCGGACGGTTCCACTCCCGACGCACCGCATCGCCCAACTTCACCCAGTACCGATACTCGAACGGAGCTGTCGAGGAGGGAACCTCGATGGTATAGCTCCACAGGTCGCCGCCCCGATAATCCATCACGACAGCCCGGGCTTCGTCGCCCGACCCAAGCGGTTCGATATCGCCCGAGAGCATGAGCCGTTCGCCCCAACGGGTGTGGTAATATAGTTCAAAAGTTATCTTCATGATGGTCCTTCATTGGTCTTTCAGTTGGAGTCATAAAGATAGAAAACTTTACAGAGAAAGTCGGCATCTGTCCCGCGCTTTTTTTACGGGATACGACGCTTCGGGAATCACTCTTCGCGGTTTTGCCTCTGATAACAGGCCGGGGCACAGCCATACTGTTTTTTGAAGGCTTGCGAGAAGTGCGACCGGTTTTTGAACCCTACCCGATAGCCCACCTCCTGTGCCGTGATACCCCCGGCCAGGAGCAGACTTTTGGCCCGTTCCAAACGATGCTCCATAATCCACCGCTGCGGAGAGAGGGGGCTGACTTTGGCAAAATCGCGCTTGAAGGTAGCCAAACTGCGCCCCGTATAGGAGGCGAACTCTTCGAGACTGAGTTCTTCGGTAAAATTCTGCTCCATGAAATCCAAGAGGTCGATTTTCCACACCTCATTGAAATCGAACAGGGTCGGATAGAACCGGTCGTCGAGGGCCAGCAGGCACATGACAGCCTCCTTCACTTTCAGTTGCAACCACTCGGTTGCAGGAGTCTCATCACTGTCGACATAAGGCAAAAACGAATCGAACAGACTCTTCAATGCCACGGTACGGGGCAACACGTTGACGGTCTTACCGATAGGTGCGACACTCTGCAACCGCTTGCAGCTACCGGCTATGCGCGTGTAATACTCCTTCAACTCCCTGCGGGGCAACGTCAGGTTGATGCCCCGATAGGGCTCGCCGTCGAGCGGTACCTTGGTGACATCGATGGTACAATCGCGGCGGATAAAGACATACTGCCCGGCCTCGACCTCTTCGCTCTTGTCGCGACCGGCGATGACCAATTTGCCCGAACGCACGAAGATAATGGAGTGCGCCGGCATGCGATGCTCCACGTGCTTGTCGCGGGGAATACGGCAACTCAACAGGATATCTCCGTAATTGACCAGACTCTCTACTTGTTCATTCATACGACAAAGATAAAACAGAGCTACTATTTCTCCGGTTTCATTTTGAGGAATATTTCGGGCATGGCCGAGGGGTTCATCGGTATCATGTCGACCAGGTCGAGCGATTTGACCATGTGCAGCGTACCCTGCTTGTAGGTCTTGAAATGCGGAGTCGTGAGATGATGCCGGTAGGCCTCGCCGCTGGCATATATCTCCAAGATACGCACCTGGCAGGAGTCGCGCTGCTGTATCATGGGATAGATGGCAATCACACCCGGCTCCTCGCGCACCGAGGTAGCCCCCACCTCCAACGCGGCAGCAAGATAGGCGTCGAGATACCGGGGATAGATCTCTATCTCGGAGATGCGCACCAGCATGCCCGAAGCAGTATCGGCCACGGCCGTCGGGGGCTGGTTCGCCGGACTGGCTACGGACTGGGAATCCACAGGCAGGGAGAAAAGCCGGGCCGCATTCTTCCACAAAAAGTCATCGGCATAAGCCGAAAGTTCTTTGTCGGCAGCCAACGCCGACTCCAACCGGCGCAGGTTTCGGGTCAGAAGGTCGGCCGGCTGGTAGGGATAGTCCGAGCCATACATGATGTGGTCTGGACTGGTAATGGTGAACAGCGTGCGTATGACGGCAGGCGAAGTGACACCGGCCAGGTCGTAATAGAGCCGGGAGAGATTGGCCTCGATATCCACCTCTCCCATCAGGCCCCGGGCTTGCAGTACCGGGACAAGGGTTTTCAGTCGAGGTATGGCCAAAGGCAGAAACGAGCCGCCATGCGGCACAACGACCTTGACATCGGGGTAACGCACCAACAGGTTACGAACCAACATATTCATCAGGGCACGGGTCGTCTCGGCCGGATATTCATAGGCTGCCAGCGGGAGAACCTCCATCAACCGTTCATTCACGGGACCGGGCTTGTGGGGGTGAATGACGACAACCGCCTTCCGCCGGTTCAGGACCTCCATCAAGGGGTCGAGTGCCTCGTCGCCCAGGTATTGTCCCCGGCTGTTGGTAGCCAGTTTCACCCCGTCGGCCCCGAGCGTGTCGAGCGCATAGACGGCCTCGGCGACAGCTGCCTCGACATCGGGCAAGGGCAACGAAGCACAAAAGCGAAAACGCTCGGGACTGGCAGCCTTCAACCGGGCACAGGAATCGTTGTACTGACGCACTACCCGACGACACTCGTCGCGGTCGCCAAACCAAGGCTGAGGAGCCGGCATCGAAAGTATGGTACACCCGATACCCGCGCTGTCCATGAAGGCCCGGTGCGAATCGGCCTCCCATACCGGCAAGGGAAAACCCTCCTCCATCTCGGCGCCGTGACGCTCGATAACCTCCCGGTAAAACGGGAAAATGTTGTGACTGTGCACATCGACAATCTGGCGGGCATAACCTACCCCACTACTTATTATAACCATAAGCCAAACAAATAACAAGGGTTTCATACGCTTATCGTTGATTCTTTTCATACATCTTCCCGGCATCGGTGCAATGAGCTATGACACTGCCCGTGCGCAAGTATTGATAGGTGGGAAATTCGAACAATACCGGTTTGAGCCGATTGTAATCGAGTTTTCCACTCGCGTCGAGCACCGACTCGTCGGCGTAGGTATGAACAATGCTACAAATGAAATTTTCAAATCCGTTGCATACATACACATCTTCCACCCGACACGCCATCGTCAGCGGCGACTCACCTACCAAAGGGGTGCCCTCTTCGCTCATCACACAATCGAACAGCCCGCTCTTGTCGGTCTTGCGCCCCGACACGATACCGCAATAGTCGGCCTTCGGCAGCCACTCTTCGGTCACGATATTGACCGACAACTGCCGGCTCTCCTTGATGCCCGAATTGATATAGTGCGACGAATGCAGACTTACCAGCAGCCGGTCATGAGCCACAATACCTATATGAGCGACCAGCGTCCACGAGGCCTTTCCATTCACTACGGCTCCGACCACCACCGCAGGAGTGGGATACAGCGCCAACGTATTTCCAATGTTCCTTTTCATTGCTAATGTTTTTTGGGTCACACTTGTATTATCGGTAGCAAAGGTATGAATAGCCAGATAAAACGATGTTAGTATACGGCTCATTTATTGTTACCATACGGATCAACAACAGTTTTTTATGTTATTGTCCACCGTCCCTTCCTCTCCCTCCTTCCATTAAGACTGAAAACAGTCGGGGGCGGACTCTGGTCAAGAGTTCGCCCCCGAGGCTGCACATTTATTTTGTAACCAAAAATTATCCGCAACGCGAAGTTCCGCACGAGGTACAGATGAGACAGCCCTCCTGATAGATAAGCGTCTCGTTGCCACAGTTCGGACAGGTCTGACCGCTGGCCTTGGTACCATTGGGCAGGTACTTCTTCAAGGCACGCTCCACACCGTTCTTCCAGCTGTTGATCGACTGGCTGTCGAGTTCGAGGCTCGATACCAGTTTGAGCACTTGGGGAATGGGCATTCCGTAACGGAGCACACCCGAGATGAGTTTGGCGTAGTTCCAATACTCGGGATTGAACTTGTCGGAGAGGCCTTCGATGGTGGTCTTGTATCCCCGCTTGTTGGAGAACTGGAAGTCGTAACGCTTCGTGCCGTCGGGGTTCACCGCCTTCACAATCTTACCCTTCACCACATTCTTGGGGCAGAAGATACCGTCGTCGTCGTCGGCCAGACCGGTAAAGATTTCGTAGGGTTTTCCGTCTTTCAGGCCCACAAAGGCAATCCATTTTTCCTTGTTGTTCTGGAAGCGAACCACGTCGGCCTCCAACTCGATGGGACGTACCAGCTTCTCGGCCTGCATGGGAACCACCGGCTTCTTCTCCTCTTTCTT
>DXDM01000018.1 GCA_019115485.1 Candidatus Barnesiella excrementavium
GTTGATGATTTGGTTGGTTTTTACAATCTCTTGTTGAGCTTCCTGCCATTGTTGGGTTCCCTTGTTGAGTTTCTGTGAGACGAGTATCAGGGCCCGTTGGGCTTCGGCGCAGGCATACATCTCCTGGGCGCTGAGTTTGGGGGTAGCCGGTTGTCGGGTGAAGTAGAGTCCGGCGGCCGAGGCCAGTATCAGTGCTGCTGCCACACCGCAGACCCATCGCCATACCGGAGCGATGCGGATTGCCCTCTTGCGGGCGGGCAGGCGGTCGATAAAGTCCGACAGACGCTCTTCCAGTCCGTCGGGAATCTCGGGCGTGTGGGGGACGAGCGCAAGGACGATGCGCTTCTCTTCGAGAAATTCCCGGGGTACCTCGTGAGCGGCCAAATAGTCTCGCAGCGCTTGTTCGTCGGCTTCCGACAGCTGACCTTCAAAGAAGGAGTCTATCTGTTTTCGTAACTCTTGTGTGGTCATATCTTTTGGGTAAATAGTTCTTTAATCGTTTTCCGGGCCCGGGAGAGCAGTACCCGTATGTTGGCGTTACTCAATCCCGTCTCTTGTTCTATTTCGGCGTTGCTCTTCTCCTCAAAGTGCCTCAGCAGCAAGACCTGTCGCTGAGTATCGGGGAGTTCGGCTATGAGGCGAAGCAAGCGTTTCATATCCTCTCGCTGCTCCATGGCTCTGTCGGGTGGTGGAGCCGGTTCTATCTCGTTGGCCAGTGCCGATTCGTTGTCGGTCGGGGGCGTCGAGCTGCGCAGTTTGTCGAGGCAGAGGTGCTTCAACAGGGTCACGGCATAGGCCTCGTCGCTATCGAGTCCGTCGAGGAGCTCCTGTTTCTCCCACAGTTTCAGGTAGGCGTTCTGTACCATATCCTCGGCATCGCAGTCGTTTCCCAGGTATCGGAAGGCCAGGCGATAGAGCTTTTTATAGTAGGGCAGAAATCTGGTCTTAAACTCTTGGTGAGTCATGGCGGGCGTTATTTGTTTTTAAGAATCTCCGATTTCAGATTCCCTTTGAATCGCACCAGGTCAATTTCTCCCTTTTCAAGATCGAGTATCACAACCTCGGTCACTTTCTTCTTCGATTTCATCATGAAGATCTTGACCAATTCGTCCCCGTCCTGGGTGTCGAGAAGCAATTCATAAGGGCTGTAATCTCTCTTTACAATCTCTTTTCTCAGTGTTTGATAGGTGGTTTCATCAATGGAGGCTTCGGCCACCTCGATGCTCTTGACCCCTTCAAAGGCACCTTTGAGGCCCGATTTGTTCAGTTTCTCCTCGCTGTATTCGGCATCAGGCAGATTCTTTACTCGGGTAAACAGGTCGTCTATGGCATTCCCGGCCCAAGCCATGTTCAAGAATGAGGCCAACAGTACAGACAGGAGCAATACTCTCGTTTTCATACTTTCGTGTGTATTACTGGTTGTTCTCGATGATTGTGTTCAGTTGCTCGGGATCTATCGCTCCCTTGATGCGAATGAAGCTCACTTCGTCCTTTTCGAGCGAGATGATGACGATTTCTCTGATTTTCTCTTTTTCGATTTTCATCAGGATACGGGCCATCTCGTCCTCTTCGTTGGTGGATACGAGGGTTTCATAGCCATTGCCGTTGCATTGGTTCAACAACTTTTTCAGTTGGTTGTAGTCGGCGGTCGAAAGCTCGTCGGCGTTGAGAATGTTCATCGAATTGATTCCTTTCATTTCGGGTGAGAAGGGTTTGATGAGACCCAGTACGAGAGAGTTGAGGGTCACTTTCTCGACATTAGGCAGACGGGTAATCGAATGCGACAGATTGTCGATGCAGTTCCCGGCCAGGAGGGTAGAGGTGCTGCCAAGCAGGACCAAAGCGGTAAGTAAGATTCTTATTTTCATATCAACTGTTTTTTCGTGTTCTCAATATGAAGTCTGGTGTATAGCGCTATTTTAACCGGCTTTCATATAGAGGACGAACCATCGACCATTTTGTTACAAAAGAAATCAAAAAAAACGAGAGAAAAAGATTCGGACCTTTTCTCTCGTCTCAACTATTTTTCAGATTCCTGGGGCCGATTAAGCCTCTTGAATAATCTCCATGCCTTTCATGATGGCTTTCTCATTGAGGGGAATGAGGTTGTGGTGACGCTCGGGCAACGACTTTTTAAGCCCTTTCAACACGTTCTCCATGGTTACCATCGGTTTCAGTTTCAACAATCCGCCCAGTACAATCATGTTCAGAGCCTTGGTGTTGTTCATTTCAATGGCCGCCTCCATGGCATTGATGCGGTACACGTTGATGTCGGTACGCGTGGGGGGGTGGTGTATTCCGTATCCGTCGTAAATAAGGATACCACCCGGTTTCACTTTGCTCTCGAATTTTTCGAGCGAGGGTTGATTGAGGATTACCGCTACGTCGAACGAGTTTAATACCGGTGAGCTGATGCGCTCGTCGCTGAGGATTACGGTCACGTTGGCCGTACCGCCGCGTTGTTCGGGTCCGTATGAAGGCATCCAGGTAACCTCCTTGCCTTCCATCAGTCCGGAGTAGGCCAATATCTTACCCATCGAGAGTACGCCTTGTCCGCCGAATCCAGCTATGATAATTTCTTCTTTCATCTCTGTCAATTTTTGAATTATACGTTTTTAAGGTCTCCCATCGGGTATTTGGCAAACATGTGCTCCTCCATCCATTGATTGGCTTTTACGGGAGTCATCTTCCAACCCGAGTTACAAGTCGATACGATTTCGACCAGCGATGTACCTTTGCCGGCCATCGAGTTTTCAAAGGCCAGCCGAATGGCTTTCTTGGCTTTACGTATCGAGGCGGGAGTGTGTACGCTCTGACGGGTTACGTAGCAAGTGCCGTCGACGCGTTCTACCAGTTCGGCAATACGCAAGGGGTATCCGTTCAGGGCTACGTTACGGCCGTAGGGACAGGTCGAGGTCTTCATGCCTTCGAGTGTCGTGGGGGCCATTTGACCGCCGGTCATTCCATAGATACCGTTGTTGATGAATATGATGGCAATGTTCTCTCCCCGGTTGCAGGCGTGAATCGTCTCGGCTGTACCGATGGCTGCCAGGTCGCCGTCGCCCTGATAGGTGAATACCATCTTCTTGGGGTTGAGCCGTTTTACGGCCGTGGCGATGGCAGGAGCACGTCCGTGGGCGGCCTCGATCCAGTCGACATCGATATAGTTATAGGCGAATACGGCACAACCTACCGGTGCGATACCTATCGTCTCTTCTTCAATACCCATTTCTTCTATGACTTCGGCAATCAACTTATGTACTACGCCGTGGCTGCAACCCGGGCAGTAGTGCATGGGATTATCGTTCATGAGCCGAGGTTTCGTGTAAACCAGGTTTTCGGGCTTTATAATTTCGTTGATATCCATATGCATTTATTTAGATTCGGGTATTTACATTAATTTCTCTTTCAGGGCGGCCAGTACTTCGTCGGGCGTGGGAACGATACCTCCCAGGCGACCGAAGTGCTCTACCTTCACTTTCCCGTTGACGGCCAGACGAACATCTTCTACCATTTGACCGGCATTGAGTTCGGCCGAGAGTATGCCCTTCACGTGAGCGGCCTGTCGGGCGATGGCTTCCGTGGGGAAGGGCCACAGCGTGATGGGACGCAACAGACCTATCTTGATACCCTCTTCGGCGGCCAGTTCAATGGTCTTCTGGCAGATTCGGGACATCGACCCGAAGGCGACGATGAGGTAATCGGCTCCGTCGCAGTTAATCTCTTCGAAGCGAACCTCGTTTTCGCTGATGCGTTTGTAGGTGGCCTGGAAGCGAATGTTGTTCTGCTCCATGATGGCCGGGTCGAGTTCGAGCGAGGTAACTACGTTCCGTTTGCGGTCCTTGGGTTTTCCCAGTGTGGCCCACGGGTTCTGCTGGCGTATCTCTTCTTCGGTGCGACGTTTGCGGAAGGGGGGCAGAACCACCTTTTCCATCATTTGCCCGATAACACCGTCGGCCAAAAGAATGGCGGGGTTACGATATTTGAAAGCCAGGTCGAAGCCCAATGCAACGAAATCGGCCATCTCCTGTACCGATGCGGGAGCCAGCGTAATCAGGTGGTAGTCGCCGTGACCACCGCCTTTGGTAGCCTGGAAATAGTCGGCCTGACTCGGTTGTATGGTTCCGAGACCCGGGCCTCCACGCATTACGTTGACAATCAAGCAGGGCAGCTCGGCACCTGCCAGGTAGGAGACACCTTCCTGCATCAAACTTACACCGGGGCTCGACGATGTTGTCATAACCGCCTTGCCGCAGCTGGCACCGCCATATACCATGTTAATAGCAGCAACTTCGCTCTCGGCTTGCAATACAACCATACCGGTTGTTTCCCACGGTTGCTCTTCCATGAGTGTTTCCATCACCTCCGACTGCGGGGTAATGGGGTATCCGAAATAACCATCGGCTCCATAGCGAATAGCGGCATGGGCAATGGCTTCGTTACCCTTCATCAGTTTTATCTCTTCTTTCATAATTAACGGATTTATCGGAATGAACCGGGTTACAATTTTACTTTATATACGGTGATACACCCGTCGGGGCATACGAGACCACAACTTGCGCACCCGATACAGGCATCGGGATTTTGCATGAAAGCATAATGATAACCTCTGTCATTAACTTCGGTAGGCTGTAATGCGAGAACCTGACTGGGACAGGCGACTACACATAGTTCGCAGCCTTTGCAACGTTCTTTGTTAACGACAACAGCGCCTTTTATTTTAGCCATAAGATATTTGTTTTTAGTTCCACAAATATAAAGAATAAATTTTTAAATTGATAGTAAAATAGGCAGTTTTTTTATGAAACTGCCTATCTGAATAAGTAATTGTATCTCAGGTATATAGAGATAATTGAAATATTAATAAAGTCTATAAAACTGTTATATTTTTTATATATTATGTTTTATAACATAAGTTTAAATGTCTGTTTGCTTACAATTTGATATCTATCCTATTTTAATCCCCGAGAATCCCATGAAAGCCATGGCCAATAAGCCAGCAGTTACCAGGGCAATGGGGGTACCTTGCATGGCTTTGGGAATGCGTGAGAGACTCATCTGTTCGCGCATGCCGGCAAAGAGTACCAGTGCCAGCGTGAATCCGAGGGCGGTCGAGATGGCGTAGACCGTAGCTTCGAGCAGACTCATATCCTTTTGAATGACGATAAGGGCAACCCCCAGAATCGTACAGTTGGTGGTGATGAGTGGCAGGAATACACCCAGCGCCTGATAGAGAGCGGGGGCTATCTTCTTGATGATGATTTCGAGCAGTTGCACCAGCGCGGCGATGACCAAAATGAAGACGATGGTTTGCATGTAGTCGAGTCCCAGCGGCATGAGCAGGTAGGTCTGCAACAGATAGGTTACGATGGTCGACAGGGTCATGACAAAGGTGACGGCTGCCCCCATGCCCAGTGCCGAGTCGATGCGCTTGGATACGCCCAGGAAGGGACAGATGCCCAGGAACTGGGAGAGGACGATGTTGTTGACAAATATGGCAGTGATAAATATAGATACGTAGGTGAGCATGATTACCGGGTTTTAAAGGTATGGATAATGGCAATTAAGAATCCCAGAGCGATGAAGGCTCCGGGAGCGAGAATGAAGATGAGCGAGCCATACTCTTCGGGGTAGATGGGGAATCCGAAGATGTGGCCGGTACCCAGGAACTCGCGCACGCAACCCAGCAGGGTGAGGGCTATGGTGAAGCCCAGCCCGATACCCAGTCCGTCGAAGAACGATTCACCGGGGGTATGCTTGGCGGCAAATGCCTCGGCCCGTCCCAGCAAGATGCAGTTGACGACAATCAGCGGAATGAAGAGTCCCAGCGTGGCGTAGAGGTCGGGCAGATAGGCCTGCATGCAGAGTTGCAAGATGGTCACAAAAGTGGCGATGATGACGATGTAGGCCGGTATTCTCACCTTGTCGGGAATCAGGTTCTTGACCATCGATATCACGACATTCGAGCAGATGAGTACGAACAGGGTGGAGAGTCCCATACCCAGGCCTCCCATGGCCGAAGTGGTGGTACCCAGCGTGGGGCACATGCCCAGCAGCAGAACAAAGGTGGGGTTCTCTTTGATGAGCCCGTTCAAAAGGATTTTTGTCTTATTCATGATCTCCTCCTTTCAGCGATTCGGTGTAGGCGGCATAGGCCGTGCGCACGGCAGCCAGGAAGGCTCGCGAGGTGATGGTGGCGGCGGTAATGGCGTCGATGTCGCCCGAATCTTTCGTTACGTGGAAATTGGTGGTTGCGGGAGATTTCCCGATGATGCTCTGTTTGTTCTTGTCGGTACGGAACCAGTCGCCCATCTTGGCCCCGAGTCCGGGAGTCTCCTGGTGTTTCAACACCTGGAAGTCCTTGATGGTACCGTCGGCCTCAAACCCCACGATGATGCGAATCTCGCCGCCGTAGCCGGTATTGTTGCTGCACTCGACGGCAGCACCGGCCAGTTTGCCTCCCTTCTTGGCGGGATAGATGGTGGCGGTCGTTTCGCCGTATTCGTTATGTACGGTGTAGGTCAGTTGCTCGTCGATGGGCGAGTTGTCATAGGCGGGGATTACCTGTTGAATGGCTTTCTCCCGACTGGCTTTGGCGGCTCGGGCTATGGGCTCTTCGGTAAGCTGGTTGGTATAGCCCAACAGTCCGCCGGCCACGGCCGTGATGAGGGTAAGCGACCAGAGCATGTTCCAGAATGTAGACTCTTTTTTCTTCATCGTTAAGCCCTCCCGTAGCGTTTAGGTTTGATATAGTTATTGATAAGCGGGGTGAAGGCGTTCATGATAAGAATCGCAAATGATACCCCTTCGGGATAGCCACCCCATTGGCGGATAATGACGGTGAGAAGTCCGATGCCTATTCCGTAGATGACCATACCCTTCGAAGTCATGGGCGAGGTGACGTAGTCGGTTGCCATGTAGATGGCCCCCAGCAGCAGTCCACCCGAGAGCAGTTGAATCAGGGCAAAGTCGAAAGCGTGTTGCCAGGCTCCCGCCGGTTGCGGGGCACTCAACTCTTCTCCCAGTCCCAGGGCAAAACTGAACAGGAATACCGTGGCCAGTATCGATACGGGGATATGCCAGCTGATGATGCGTCGGTACAACAGGAAGGCGAATCCGATGAGCAGGGCGATGGCGCCTACCTCACCCAGGCTTCCCCCCTGGTTACCTATCCACAGATCCGAGATGTTGACCTGACCAATCCACTGGCTGCCTTCCTCCTTCAACTTGGAGAGGAGGGTTGCACCCGTCTCGGCATCGGTATAGCTCCATCGCGAGGTAACGGGCAACGGCCACTGTGTCATATAGGTGGGGAAGGAGATAAGCAGGAATACCCGGCCGGCCAAGGCGGGATTGAAGAGGTTGTTGCCCAGTCCGCCGAAAGCCATCTTGGTGATGCCTATTGCTACCACCGAGCCGATGATGACAATCCATACCGGCAGGTTGGAGGGGAGATTGAAGCCCAGCAGCAGGCCGGTGAGTATGGCCGAGCCGTCGCCGATGGTGGGTTTCTCTTTCAGCAGAAATTTTTGTATGAGATATTCGACAACGATACACGAGAGTATCGAGGTGAGAGTGACGATTAAGGCTCCGACTCCAAAGAAATAGAGCGATACAGCGAACGCCGGCAACAGGGCGATAATGACGCTGTACATACACTGCGAGGCTGACAGTCGGCCGTGTATGTGGGGAGCAGGTGATACGGTTAGTTCCATTTCAAAAAAAGTAGGTTATGATTGTTTTCTGGATCGTATGATTCGGTTCACGGCATTCTTGCCGATGCGGATATAGTCGAGAATCGGGCGGTTCGAGGGGCAACTGTATGAGCAGCAGCCGCATTCGAGACACGCGGTGATAAGTTCCCGCTCGGCCCGGTCGTACAGATGGTTCTGCGACAACTTGGCCAGCAGGAAGGGTTCGAGGCCCATGGGGCAGGCCGATACGCATTTGCCGCACCGTATGCAGGGCTCTATGGCTCCGCGGTGAGCATGTTGTTCGTCCAGTATCACGATGCCCGAGCACCCTTTCGATACGGGTGCGTCGATATTCGATACGGCTTTGCCCATCATCGGACCACCCAGTATCACTTTGGCACAGTCGGCAGGCAGGCCACCAGCTACGTCGATCAGTTCGTGCATCGACATGCCCAGTCGCACCCGGTAGTTGCCCGGTTTGGCCAGGTGGTCACCGGTGACGGTCACCACACGGTCGACTAGCGGTTTGTTCTTCTGTACGGCTTCGTAGACGGCAAAGGCGGTTCCTACGTTCTGCACGATGGCGCCGGTCGAGACGGGCAGGGCTCCGTTGGCCACCTGCTTGTGCAGAATGGCGTCGATGAGCTGTTTCTCGCCACCCTGCGGATAGCGGGTGCGCAACGGCACGATGGTGATGCCGGGATAGCGGGCGGCATGTTCCCGGAGCAGGGCGATGGCATCGGGTTTGTTGTTCTCGATACCGATGCAGGTATGTTCCACGCCGATGGCCTTCATGAGAATGCGGCACCCGACGAGAATCTGGTCGGGCGATTCGAGCATGAGGGCATGGTCGTCGGTCAGATAGGGCTCACATTCGGTGGCGTTGATGATGAGCACCGTGGGTTTGAACTCCTTGGGCGGTGTCAGCTTGACGTGAGTGGGGAAGGTGGCGCCACCCAGACCCACGATACCGGCCTGGGCTATCTTTTGGATAATCTCCTGAGGCGAGAGGGTAATCTCCTCTTTCAGTTCGGGTGAGCGGTCGATGCTCTCTTCCCACTCGTCGCCCTCGGTGTCGATGATGATTGCCGTGGCGTATTGGCCGAAAGCGTTAGCTGTTTTGTCGACCTTCGATACGGTGCCCGATACGGGCGAGTGAATGTTGGCCGAAACGAATCCGCTGGCCTCGGCTATGAGTGTACCAACCTTGACCGTATCGCCCTTTTTGACAATACAGTTTGCCGGAGCACCGATGTGCTGGTTGAGCATAATCGATACTTGCCGGGGTATGGCGACCGGTGTCACCGGACAGTGGGCCGTCAGTTTATGTTCATTCGGGTGTATGCCTCCGATACGAAATGTTTTTAGCATAGGGCAGATTCCTTTTCGTTGATTGTACTATTCTTTTCAGCTATGTCGACCACCTGTATGGCGTGGGTGGGGCACCCTTCGACGCAGGCCTGACACGAGAGACAGAGGCTGTCGTCGATGTAGGCCAGGTTGTCGGTGAGGGTAATGGCTCCGTTGGGGCAGCTCTTGGCACATTTGCCGCACCCGATGCAGGCTACCGAGCAGACTTTACGGGCAATGATACCCTTGTCGCGGTTGTTGCAGGCCACATAGATGTGGGGCTCCTGCCGCTTGCGCAGTTCGATGATGTTGCGGGGGCAGGCCTTTACGCACGAGCCGCAGGCTACGCAGATGTCGGGGTCGACGATAGGCAGTCGGGTGACCGGGTCCATGGTGATTCCCCCGAAGTCGCAAGCAGCCGCACAATCGCCTTCACCCAGACAGCCGTAGTTGCAGTTACTCTCGCCCGAGTAGAGGGCGGCTTCTACCGCACAGCTGTGGGCCCCTTCGTAGTGGCTGGTCTGGGGGCGATTTTCACACGAGCCGTTGCAACGTACCACTGCAATGCGGGGGGCCTGTTCCACGGCTTCCATTCCCACGATGGGGGCAATCTTCTGCATGACTGCGTTGCCTCCCACGGGGCACAACAGATTGTCGAGAGAGGTGGCTTTTGCACATTGTTCCGCAAAATTGCGACAGCCGGCAAAGCCGCAACCGCCGCAGTTGGCTCCCGGGAGCACCGCCTCGATTTCATCGATACGCGGGTCTTCTTCCACGTGGAATTTGCGGGAGATGACGTAGAGCAGGGTCGCACTGACCAATCCGATAATACTTAATATGATGATTGATGTTACCATAAGTTATGAGACAAATGTTTTTTTCAAGAAGAATGTAAATTGTTTTTTCAGCCGGTCGCGGTAGAAATAGAGCAGGATATAGTAAACCACGGGTACCAGCAGGGCGCAGAGGCCCATGACGAGTTCGCTCGCATCGGCCCAGCTTGTAACCACGAGCGAGAGCACGATGAGCAACAGCGGAAGAACGGCTGTGAGCCACAAGGCCTTGTAGCCCGATTTTGCGGCAAGCGTGACCACCACTTTGTCGCCTGTCTGCACGGGAGAGCCGTCGTTCTTTACCTCGATGATTTTTTCTTTTTGTTCGGCCGTGGCACACAACGAGGCTGCATGGCAACCGGCACAGGCCGACTGTTGCAGAATGCGCACCAAGATGTGCGATGGGGTGATTCCCGTTACGATACCTTCGTGTTCTATATCGGGTCGTTTCATGCCATAACGACTTTTATGTGTGTGATCTCTCAATCCACTCGTTTCTTGTTTTTCACGGGGCGGCTGCTATCGCGGGCCGATTGGCCGGGAGCAGGGGCCTCTCTTGGGGCGGCTGCGGTATTTCGTCAGAAATAGGAGTCGTACAGTTTTTTGTATCTATCTTCTTGCTGAATGTCGGTAATCCATTTATTCAGGCTGTCGAGCAAGGTCGAATCGTTTTTCCGCAGAGCCCAGGACTGGAATTGGGTAAAACTGATGTCGGTATTGCAGTCGAGTTGAGGATAGTCTTTGCTCATTTGCTGGGCGATGGCTTTGTCGCACACGGCAAATTCGATTTCGCCGGTGGCCACCATCATGATCAGTTGCTCGGCCCCGTAGGTCCCTTCCTCCTGAATGTAGATGGTGTCGCCAATCTCGCGGGCCAGGTTGTTGATGCGCAGCCGGGTGGGGGCGTCGCTCACGATGTAGAGGGTCTCGCGGGCCAGGTCGAGCTGGTTCCTGATGAGTCTCTTGTGCGAGGGGTTGTCCTTGCGCTGTACCAGAACTTGTCTGTTCAGCTGAATGGGAACGGTAAAGGCAAGCTCTTCCTTAATCTCGGAGGTGACGGGCAACTGCCGGGCGATGATGTCGTACTGCCCGTGCTCCAACCCCTCGATGCTCTTGCTCAGGTTGACCTCGGGGGTAATCTCGATGGCCAGTCCGCTGCGTTGGCCTACCATGCGGGCCAGTTCGTAGTCAAATCCCGTGAGGCTGTCGCCTTGCAGGTAATAGGATAGAGGGGTATAGTCGGTAACGATGCGCAGCACCCCGTCGGTCTCTATCTCCTCGAAACTGCGGGGGTGATACTCGCTCTTGGGGCGCAGCCACGCCATGATTCCAACCACGACAACCAGCAGTCCGATGTAGATATATAGATGATGCTTGACTTTCATAGGCGCTTAGTTGGAGAAATCGATGGAGAGTCCCATTTGGAACATTCTCGGGTTTAACGGATAATGGGGTAGCGAGAAGTAGTTGTTCCCGCCGAATACACCCTGGTTCACGTGCGACATCATCACGAAGAAGCGGGTCTGTTTCAGTTTCATGTTGATGTAGACGTTCATGAAGGGGTAGTTGCCCACCTCAATCTGGTCCTGGGTGTGGAAGGTGAGGGTGGCCGGCTGGAAGGCTTCGCTCTTGTATTTGGTGTAGTAGCGGCAGTCGGCTCCCAGTTGCACATGCAGTACCTTGGCAATGCGGAAGAGCAGATAGAGGTTGCTGTACACGCTCAACTCGGGCAGGGGAATAATCGAGGGTTTGCTCGATTTCTGGTAGACCACTTCGTTCTGCCAGTTGAGAATGCCGAGCCTGAAATTCTGGTTGAGCCGGGCGTGGAATACCTGTATGATAGAACCCTCCTGTTGAGGCAGGCAGTTATTGTCGAAGTAGATGTAGTTCTGTATGTTTTCGATTCCTACGTTCAGTTTGGTGCCCCACCGCTTGATGCTGAACTCGCCCCCCACGCGCATGCGACGGGTCTTCCCGAAGTTGTTGTTCCACATGAAGTGGTTCGAGGTGTAGCGCTTGTAGAAGTAGGAGGGCTCGATGTTCTTGAAGAAACCGTAGGCTTTCAGTTGTACGGTATCTTTCCACAGACGGAACCGGCTGCGCACGTCGGCCGTGACATCGATGTCGCCGATGACCGACCCGGCCAGACCGAATTTCCCGTTTACGTTATAGGTGAGCAGTTCGCCTTTCTGTTTCGACAGTTCGCCGCCTACCCACAACAGACTTTCGCCGTGGCTGCGGGGATTGGATATGTCGGGCCGCGGGGTGAGCCCTTCGATGACGCTCCCGGACGAGAGGGTGTCGCGCGGGAAGGTGTAGTGGCGGTATTCATAGGTGGCATAGGCGGCCAGACCCATTTTGGCGTATTTGTTGAACCCTTCGAGCAGCGAGATGCCTACCGTGTTGCGTATGGACTGGTAGGTAGTCTCTTCGTTGGTACCACCCAGACTCATGTAGGTATTGGCAAAATAGGTGGTATCTTCGGTGGCCGACTGGTTGACAAAGCGGTGCTTGTTGGCATTGTACTCGATGGTGTGGATAATGCTGGTCACCGGGATAAAGGTGCGAATGACGGTCGTGTCTTGCTGCTCCTCCTGATAAAAGCCGAATTTATAGCGTTGGGTCGCATAGTATTCCTGCCCCCGAACGCGGTTGTAGGCATCGGTCAGATAGGTGGGTATGGTACGCGTGTCCACACTCGATTGCCCGCCCTGTACCTCCTCGGGATTAAGGATATAGGTATCGTCGCTGATACCTCCGTTTTCCTGATTGACAAAGTTATAGGTGTTAAGGAAGAACTGTATGTCGTACCGGTCGCCCAGGTAGCTGCCGAATATGCTGTATGCCAGGTCTTTGGTAGCCTGGTGCTGGTAGTGCCCTCGTGAGAGAATGTAGTTTACGCTACCGCCGAAGGCCAGTCTTTGGTTGACATTGCCCGAAAAGATGGCCTTCAAGTCGTCCTGCGCCGTCTGCTTTGAGCCGCCGGTAAGGTAGGACAACTGGGTGTAGGGTATATGTGTATTGTAGAATTTCCAGGTCGAGGCGGTTTGTATCCAGTGGCTGAACGGGTCTTTGAAGATAAACTCCGAAGGTAAGTCGCGATCAAAGAAAATTTTGGAGAAGGCGGCACCGCCCAGATTTCCCGTGGTCCCGTAGGCTGTCGAGTAGCTCGATGGAATGTCGGTGCTGTAAAAGTTGTGCATGAGCGTATCCATCGGAACGTTGTAGCGCAGCCCTAACGGCTGGGTGAGGCTCCACGCATAAGGTGCTGGTATGTCTTGTTTTTTCTTGGCCTCGGAAGAGAGAACACAGAAAAACGCGAGTAATATGATAATGCCAACCTTTTTCATGAGTGTGCAAAGATACCAAAAGGAGTGCGCAGAGACAAAATAAAAACGCAGTTTTTTGAGCTACGTTCTATCATTCGCCGAACAGGCTATCGGATTATTGGGAAATTTTAAATTGCCGATGGAAATACGATTGGTTGAAAAATTGTAACTTTGTCATTCATTTATTATCCGAATCGATATGTACCGATACCTCTTATTTTTGACTTGTCTTTTTACCGTAGGTGGGTTGTGCGCCCAACAGATTACCGTATCGGGCGGGGGAAAACCGGCTTATAGCTACACGCCCGAAGCCAGTACCGGCTTGAACGGGGGCGTCTTTGTCATCTATTCGCTCGACCAGGCGACTATCGAGTTTTCGGGCGAAGACGATTCGCTCATCTCGTGGAGCAAGTTCGGGCCGTCGGGGGCTGCTAATGCGACTCCGGTGGCCGGGGCGACACAAAGCGGATACTTGTCGACCCTGACTCTCACCGAGGCCGATTGTGGCTATGTGATTGCGCAGAATGGTCGCAGTTACTACCTGTGGGTTATCGATTACTCGCAGGCTCCTCTTGTCTTAAACGGAGCTTCGGTGTCGAACGACGCTGGTCAATGTGAACAGACAACACTTCAACTCGACGGGAGTGGAGAGCGGCTGAACTACTATTCAATAAACGGTGCACCCAAGGTATTGACGCGCGAACTTACCGTCAGTTATATGACACTGGTGTGGAACGAAGAGGCTCTCTCATACATTCAAACGGCCCAGTCGGAGACTATCGATAACTTTTCCTCGTCCGTGCAGGTACCGGCTCCGCTTTGCAATACCGATTTTACCATCTCGGGGGACCAGTTGCTCAATTACTGGGGCATGGGACAAACGGTCTCGACCGGCGAATATGTTACTACTGCGATAGGTGTGACGGCAAAGGCCGAGCAGACCTATCGGGAGGAGGCGCTCAACGAGGACGACCGGCACCCCACCGAATATTTGGGAGGTTCGGCTCCGGCTGAAATAGAGTTTCAGGCCTACATGTCCGATGCCGTTACCCATATCGAATGGGAATTTTCGGACAAGGAAGATTTCTCGACTACCATCGCCCGCTATAACGACCAGACCCTGCGCTATACGTTTCGCGATGAAGGCACCACCTACGTGCGTCTTGTCGGCAGCAACAGTACGGCCGAGTGCCAGGCTTACAGCGAGACCTTTACCATCAATATCGGGGAGCCCCGTTTGGAGGCACCCAATGCATTCTCGCCGGGTACAAGCCCCGGAGTGAACGACGAATGGAAGGTGGCCTATAAATCAATCGTGAGTTTCAAATGCTGGATATTCAACAAGTGGGGGGTACAGATATGCTACCTCGACAGCCCCGACAAAGGGTGGGACGGCAGATACCATGGCAAGTACGTAGATCCCGGTGTCTACTATTACGTGATAGAGGCCAAGGGGTCGAACAATCAAAAGATAAAGTTGAAGGGACACATCAATATCTTGCGTTCCAAAGATTAAATCGAAGGAGGCAAACATGAAATTGAAACACTGTTTTATTCTGGCATTGTCGGTCCTGTCGTCCGGCTGGGCGTTCAGCGAAACGGCAACCGCGCAAAAAGAATTTTCAGATGTGGTGATTCCCGAGTTTCCGCTGCAAATGCAATTTGCCGGTGAAACGGTAGACCTGGACCGTCTGGACATGTACGAACGATTCGATCGCGAGTTGACTACGCTGTGTTATATGCACTCTTCCACCTCGTTGGCCATCAAGCGGGCCAACCGCTATTTCCCCATCATGGCACCTATCTTGAAGGAGGAGGGAATACCCAGCGATTTTCTCTACCTGGCGGTTATCGAAAGCACCCTTAATCCGAGAGCCGTATCACCGGCAAAGGCGATGGGTATCTGGCAGATTATGCCTCGCACGGGACGCGAATATGGATTGGAGGTGAACGACGATATAGACGAACGCTGCCATGTGGAGAAGTCGACCCGTGCCGCCTGCCGTTATCTGAAAGAGGCTTACGCCAGATATGGCAGTTGGACAACTGTTGCCGCATCGTACAATGCGGGTATGGGACGCATCTCGTCGGAACTGGAAAAGCAGTTGGCCGACCACTCGTTCGACCTGTGGCTCAACGAAGAGACCTCGCGCTATGTCTTTCGGATTCTCGCCATGAAGGAGATATTCTCGTCGCCTTCGAAGTATGGCTATAAGTTAAAGACCCGTCAGTTGTATCAGCCTGTCCGCTATACCGAGGTGAGGGTCGATACAACCATCAACAATCTGGCCCTCTTTGCTCAGGCGCAAGGTATCTCCTATGCCCAGTTGAAAGAGGCTAATCCCTGGTTGCGGGCCCGCACGATGCCCGACAAGTCGAGAAAAGTTTATTACATCAAGATACCACAGAAAGAGGATTTGTTTTACACCAAGCGTAAGTTCACTGCTTACCGGAAAGAGTGGGTAATCGATAAAAAATGAAAGCAGAAGATCAGATAGAGGTCTATGGTGCCCGTGTGCACAACCTCAAAAACATAGATGTCAAAATTCCGCGGAACAGTCTGACGGTCATTACCGGGCTGAGTGGTAGCGGCAAATCGTCGTTGGCCTTCGACACCATCTTTGCCGAGGGGCAGCGTCGCTATATCGAGACCTTCACGGCCTATGCCCGCAACATGCTCGGCGGTATGGAGAGGCCCGATGTGGACAAGATTACCGGGTTGAGTCCCGTAATCTCCATCGAACAGAAGACGACCAACAAGAACCCGCGTTCGACGGTGGGGACAACCACCGAGATATTCGATTTCCTGCGGTTGCTTTTTGCTCGGGCAGGAGAGGCCTATTCCTATTTGTCGGGCGAAAAGATGGTACGATACACCGAAGAGAAGATTATCTCACTCATCTTGGAGCGCTACCAGGGTCGCCGCACCTATATACTGGCTCCGCTGGTGCGTAACCGTAAAGGACACTACAAAGATCTGTTCGAGCAGGTTCGCCGGAAGGGGTATCTCACCGTCCGCATCGACGGCGAACTGCGAGAGATAACCCATGGCATGAAACTCGACCGCTACAAGAATCACAGCATCGAGTTGGTGGTCGACAAACTGGTGGTTGACAAGGACGACGAACGCCGGCTGCAAGAGAGCGTAAAAACAGCCATGAAACAGGGCGACGGCCAGCTGATGATACTCGATGCCGACACACAGGAGCTGCGCCATTACAGCCGTACACTCATGGACCCCAAGACGGGCTTGTCGTATAGCGAACCGGCTCCGCACAACTTCTCGTTCAACTCGCCGCAAGGAGCCTGCCCCAAATGTAAGGGGTTGGGGTATGTCAATATCATCGATCGGGAGAAGATTATCCCCAACGACGAGAAATCGATTTACGAAGGGGGTATCGTTCCACTGGGGAAATACAAGAACACATTGATATTTTGGCAAATTGCAGCCATCTGCGAAAAATATGGCGATAGCATGAAAACGCCTATCAAGGATCTTTCGGAAGAGGCGCTCGACGATATTCTGAACGGTACTGACGAACGGCTGCAAATCAAGACCGAGTCGTTGGGCTCTTCCAATTATTTCCTGTCGTTCGACGGGTTAATCAAATATATTGAGGTACAACAGCAGAGCGACGCCTCCTCGCAAGCCCAAAAGTGGGCGGGGCAGTTTGTCACGACCACCGTGTGTCCCAGTTGCGAAGGCCATCGGTTGAACCGGGAGGCACTGCATTACCGGATTGCCGGTAAGAATATCGCCGAACTGGCCGACATGGACATCTCGGAACTGTATGAGTGGGTCAACCAGGTAGAGTACGAGTTGTCACCCCAGCAGCGCCAGATAGCGGTCGAAATCTTGAAGGAGATTCGCAGCCGTCTGCACTTCCTCGTCGATGTGGGATTGGACTACCTGTGCCTAAACCGGGCCTCGGCCACCTTGTCGGGTGGCGAGAGCCAACGCATACGGTTGGCTACACAGATAGGTTCACAACTGGTCAATGTGCTCTACATTCTCGACGAACCTAGTATCGGGTTGCACCAACGCGACAACACCCGACTCATCAACTCCTTGAAAGAGTTGCGCGACATGGGTAACTCGGTTATCGTCGTGGAGCACGACAAGGAGATGATGCTGGCCGCCGATTATATCGTCGATTTAGGGCCTCGGGCCGGTCGCCTGGGCGGGAACATCGTCTTTGCTGGAACCCCTCAGGAGATGCTCAAAACCAATACTCTCACGGCGCAATACCTGAACGGGGAAAGGAAAATCGAATATTCGCCTCAACGACGTCCGGGTAACGGTAAAACACTTATTCTCTCGGGAGCTACCGGCAATAATCTCAAAAACGTGACGGTCGAGTTCCCTTTGGGCAAATTCATCTGTGTGACGGGTGTCTCGGGTAGCGGTAAATCGAGTCTCATTAACGGAACACTGCAACCGATACTCAGTCAAAAATTCTATCGGTCGCTGCAAGCTCCGTTGCCTTACGACCGAATCGAAGGGCTGGAAAACATCGACAAGGTGGTGACCGTCGACCAATCGCCGCTGGGGCGTACACCGCGCTCCAATCCGGCCACCTATACCGGTGTCTTCGCCGACATACGTAATGTTTTTGTCGAACTGCCCGAGGCTAAAATCCGAGGCTACAAACCGGGACGCTTCTCGTTCAACATCGCGGGCGGACGCTGCGAGGTGTGTGGCGGTAACGGCTACAAGACCATCGAGATGAATTTTTTGCCCGATGTGCTTGTACCGTGCGAGGCCTGCCATGGGAAACGTTACAATCGGGAGACTCTCGAAGTACGATTCAAGGGGAAATCGATTGCCGATGTACTGGATATGACTATTAATCAGGCGGTCGAGTTTTTTGAGAATATCCCCTCGATCATCTCCAAAATCAAGGTGCTGCAAGAGGTAGGACTCGGATATATCAAGTTGGGACAACCCTCTACAACCTTGTCGGGAGGCGAGAGCCAGCGGGTGAAACTGGCCGCAGAGCTCTCCAAACGCGATACGGGAAAGACGCTCTATATACTCGACGAACCCACTACCGGATTGCATTTTGAGGATATACGGGTTTTGCTGTCGGTCTTGAACCGGCTGGTCGATAAAGGAAATACGGTGATTGTCATCGAGCATAATCTCGACATCATTAAGTGTGCCGACCACATTATCGACATGGGTCCGGAAGGGGGCCGAAACGGAGGCTATGTGTTGGCTACGGGAGCTCCCGAAGAGATTTGCAAGCACGACACAGCTACCGCGCGCTACTTGAAAGAGGAGTTGAACGGATAGGAGATGTAATGTTTTAATATTCTCCATAGAAGGGAGGCTCAACGATTTATCGTTGGGCCTCCCTTTTTCTATTTTGCATTCAGAATTGAAGACGGTTAAAATAATGTAATCAATTATTAATTAGTGTAATACAAGATAATTATGGACGTTTTGATTCAAAATCCCTGGATTATTTCATCATTGATTTACATCGGTACACAAAAATGAAAGTGTAGAAGAGTTTAGATTCTAATAAATAAATTAGATTACAAATGTAATAAAAAGAGTTCATATTCCTCTCTCTCTTTACAAATACACAAATGTAAATTATATAACGCAAACAGACGAGTTGTGTAATTGTAAATAGAGTAGGGAGGTTGTTGCATTTTTGAAAAGTAGAAATGTAACACTTTATAAACCCTTATTATACCCTATATGTTTTGTTATTATATATCTTATAATCAGTTGTTTATGATTGTATATATAAAGAAAATAATAAGTAAATAACATGCAAACATATCCATTGCACAGGATTGTTGCTAAATGGAGTTTTATATATAGCTTATAACCAATTATATATATATAATTATATCAAGGAAAGGAAGAATGCAGTTGTTCTCGTGTTACAGCTGTATCGTCTCTATTTCCCCTCTCGCACTTTACCAAAGTTTACATTTGTAACGTATATATAATTACAACTGTGATTTTGCTTTTTGAATTTTGTTGTTTACATTTGTAACTCCATTTAGTATCTAATTTTTGATTAACCATGGGAGAAGAAGAGACCTTAGCCGTCGCCGGACGGATAAAGCAATTTATCGATCATCTGGGAATAACGATTACTCAGTTTGCCGACAACACCGGTATACAACGCTCGTCCATGTCGCAAATCTTAGGCGGGCGAAATCAGAAGATCAGTATCGCCACCATTGGCAAGATTCATGCCACCTATCCCGAACTATCGATTTATTGGCTGCTCTATGGTCATGGAGATATGCTCACCTTTTCGCCTGACGATGATGGAGAATCGGAACGAGTGGACGACTCCACTCGACTATCCGCAGGAACACCTCCGTATTTGTCGTTATTCGATGCCGAGAATGCGGCAAATCCGGCCAACGATGCGAACAATCGCAAATATTCCAGGGAAAATGAGTCAAATCGAGGCTATCCTGCTCATGAAAGATTTGAAAATGAGGATTTAAGGAGCAATTCCGGTACAAATATAGACAGCCGGACAATAAGTGAGAAAAATCGGCGAATCGTTAAAATCATGATTTTCTACTCCGACAATACCTTCGAGAGCTTCTCGCCCGACTCTTCGGACTAATCTCACGAGGTCTCGTTCAAAGAAAGGCGATCCACTTCGTTATTATTTGTTTCTGCCCCCGGTTTGCGCTATCTTTGCAGTGTTAAAGCGAAAGCGGACAATCGCCCTGTATCAGGTAAAATTTCCCGGGGGCATCTGAACCGACTTTTGTCAGTAAATTTGATTTATGAAAAAATACATTCTCGATTTTCGTATTTCCGAAAATGTACAGTTGCACGACAACTATGCACTCTTGAAGTTGACACCTGCCGATGCCCGACCGTTACCCGAGATGCTGCCGGGACAGTTTGTCGAAGTGCGGGTAGATCGCTCTCCCAGCACCTTTCTGCGGCGCCCCATCTCCATCAATTTTGTCGATTATTCCCGCAACGAATTGTGGTTGCTCATTCGGAAGGCCGGCGAAGGCACCCGCACGCTCTGCGGTCTGCAAGCCGGCGAAATTCTCAATCTGGTATTACCGCTGGGAAATACCTTCTCTCTTCCCGAGAATCCCCGGGAGAGAGTTTTGCTTGTAGGTGGCGGCGTAGGAATTGCTCCCATGCTCTATTGGGGTAAATATTTGAAAGAAAAGGGCTATACGCCCCGGTTCCTGCTGGGTTTCCGCAGTGACAAAGATCTGTTGCAACACGACCAGTTCCGTCAGTTTGGTGAGGTGTATATCTCGACCGAAGACGGCTCGTTGGGCGAAAAGGGATTTGTAACCCAGCACTCCATCTTGAACGAGCCCTTTGACCGGCTCTATGTGTGCGGGCCCAAGCCCATGATGGTAGCCGTAGCCCGATATGCCCGCGAACGGCAACTCTTTTGCGAAGTCTCGCTCGAAAATACGATGGCCTGCGGTGTAGGGGCTTGCCTCTGCTGTGTGGAAGATACGGTCGAAGGCCATGTGTGTGTATGCAAAGAAGGTCCCATCTTTAATATAGAAAAACTCAAATGGCAGATTTAAACGTTAACATAGGCGCATTGTCCTTGAAAAACCCGGTCATGACCGCCTCCGGGACTTTTGGTTATGGCGAAGAGTTCGCCGATTTTATCGACTTGTCGCGACTGGGCGGTATTATCGTCAAAGGTACCACCCTGCATCATCGGGAGGGCAACCCGTATCCCCGCATGGCCGAAACACCGGCGGGAATGTTGAATGCCGTAGGGTTGCAGAACAAAGGGGTCGACTATTTCATCGACCACATATACCCCCGTATCAAAGAGATAGATACCCATTTTCTGGTCAATGTATCGGGAGCTTCGGTCGAAGACTATGTAGCCACGGCCGAGAAGATTGCGGCATTGGATCAAATTCCGGCTATCGAGTTGAATATCTCGTGTCCCAATGTAAAGGAAGGTGGTATGGCCTTCGGTACCTCGTGCCAGAGCGCGGCAGCCGTGGTGCGTGCCGTGCGTGCCGCATATCCAAAAACGTTGATTGTAAAACTGTCGCCCAATGTGACCGATATTACCGAAATTGCCCGGGCTGTCGAAGCCGAAGGAGCTGATGCCGTATCGCTGATTAATACGCTGCTGGGTATGGCCATCGACGCACAACGACGCCGGCCGGTACTGTCGACCGTCACCGGAGGTCTGTCGGGAGCTTGTGTCAAGCCCATAGCCCTGCGCATGGTGTGGCAAACCTACCACGCCGTGAAGATTCCTATTGTGGGATTGGGAGGTATCATGAATGCAACCGATGCCATTGAATTTCTGTTGGCAGGCGCCTCGGCCATCGAGGTCGGTACGGCCAACTTCATCGACCCGCAAATCTCGGAGAAAATTGTGGACGGAATCAACGAATATCTTGAAAGAAATCACATCGCATCGGTAAAAGAGCTGATTGGCGGACTTGTTTTATAAACTGCTGAAATATAATGAAATAAAAATAGCGAATATAGTTCGAATAAATGTATCGTAACTATATTCGCTATTTAAGTATTACTTTATATGTCGGGTGAGGAGTCGATATAAAGTATTACTTGATATCCACACTCCTCACCGGCATCAACAAGTCATTACAGAATATCGACCGAACGCTTGATGAAGTTGTTCAAAGCCTCTCCCTTCAACATGTTGTTGGAGAGCAAAGCCAAGTCGACCAACTGACGTACCAACGGATTCTTGTCGGCGTAGGTCTTCAAGACGTCCGACTCCTTCGACCGCAACTCCTTGGCCTTCTCTTCGGCACTCTTCAATGCCTCTTTGTCGGCTACGGGAATCTCCTCGTCCTTCTTGTCTTTCTTCGCCTCTTGCAGACGGGTTATTTCGGCATTGACCGTATTCAACTCGTCGAGTATCGGGGTCAGCTGCTCCTTGCACGAACTCTCGGTATCGGCGATAATCCGTTGTGTCAAGGGGTGTTCGGTGTTGACAATGAGGTTGTAGCTGTCGGGCAGTTCGCCATAGATAGCCATGCCCGGTTGTATGGCAGCCATGTCTTTCATACGGCGCATAAACTCATTCTGTGTAATCACAATAGGTTGTGCGGTCGCACCTACCGGCTCGAACATCACCAGGAAATCGCTCTTTTCGATAGTCGGAATCTGCGATTTGAATACCGTGGTCATGATGTCGCGCTGTTGTTCGTTGAGTGCAGCCGAAGCCTGGTTGTCTTTCTTCTGGATAAGCCGGTCTATCAAGTCGCTGTCTACTCGTACGAAACGGCATTTACCCAATTTCTGTTCCAGCATGCCGATGAAGTGGGGGTCTAATTGACCGTTCATCAGCAGGACGTCGTACCCCTTGGCCGTAGCCGTCTCGATGTAGCTGTATTGAGCCTCCTTATCGTTGGCATACAGGTAGATGAGTTGCCCGTCTTTATCGGTCTGATTACCCTCGATCAGTTTCTTGTACTCGTCGAGCGTGTAGTATTTCTCTTCGGTATCTTTGATCAGGACAAACTTTTGAGCCCGTTCGTAGAATTTCTCGTCCGAGAGCATACCATATTCGATAAAGATTTTCAGGTCGTCCCATTTCTCTTCAAACTGCTTACGGTCGCTGTTGAAAATCTCTTGCAGACGCTCGGCCACCTTTTTGGTGATGTAGCCCGAGATTTTCTTCACGTTCGAGTCGCTTTGCAGGTACGAACGCGATACGTTCAACGGAATGTCGGGCGAATCGATTACACCTTGCAGCAGCATCAAGAAATCGGGCACGATACCCTCTACCGAATCGGTTACAAACACCTGGTTGCAATACAGTTGAATCTTGTACCGATTGATGTCGATGTTGTTCTTGATTTTCGGGAAATAGAGAATACCGGTCAGTTTGAAGGGATAGTCGATATTGAGGTGTATCCAGAAGAGCGGTTCATCGATACCGGGATAGAGGTCGGCATAGAATTTTTTGTAATCCTCGTCGCTTAAATCGGTCGGTTTGCGCGTCCAGGCCGGCTCCATGTCGTTGATTATTTTATCCTTGTCGGTGTCGACATATTTGCCGTCTTTCCACTCTTGCTCCTTACCGAACACTACCGGCACGGGCAAGAAGCGGCAATACTTCTTCAACAGCGTTTCGATGCGTTGCGGTTCGAGAAACTCCTTGTTTTCGTCGTCGATATACAGAACGATATCGGTACCCCGCTCGCTCTTTTCGATGTCGGTCATTTCGTAAGCGGGCGAGCCGTCGCAACTCCACATCACGGCCTGAGCCCCTTCCTTATAGGAGAGGGTACGAATCTCGACCTTCTTCGACACCATGAAGGAGGAGTAGAAGCCCAGTCCGAAGTGGCCGATGATGGCATTGGCGTCGTTCTTGTATTTCTCCAAAAACTCTTCGGCTCCCGAGAAAGCTATCTGGTTGATGTATTTGTCAATCTCCTCGGCAGTCATACCTATACCGTGATCCGAGATGGTCAACGTTCCGGCATTCTTGTCGATGGAAACCGATACGTTGGTCGAGCCCAACTCACCTTTGAAGTCGCCAAAAGAGGCCAAGGTCTTCAATTTCTGAGTGGCATCGACGGCGTTGGAAACCAACTCTCTCAAAAATATCTCGTGGTCACTATACAAAAACTTTTTGATAACGGGGAAGATGTTATCGGTCGTAACCCCAATAGTTCCTTTTTGCATGGTTATATATTTTTATTATACTAATTTTCTACCGAACTTTTTTTCAAAAAAAATGCCAGACTCAAAAAGTCTGACATTTTGGCTTATTCTCGTGACGATTGTCACGCCTCTTTCTTCGAGTCGATGATCGAGGAGACAATCTTGTGATTCTCCTCGTCGAAGTCGACGCGTATCGTATCGCCCTCCTGGACGGTGGCCCGGATAATCATCTCGGCCAGTTCGTCTTCGAGATATTTCTGTATGGCCCGTTTCAACGGACGGGCTCCGAACTGAACGTCGTATCCCTTCTCGGCGATGAAATTTTTGGCGGCATCGGTGATTTCGAGGTGATATCCCAGTGTCTCCACCCGTTTGTAGAAGCCGCTCAATTCCAAGTCGATAATCTGGAAGATAGCCTTCTTGTCGAGCTGGTCGAACATGATGATGTCGTCGATACGGTTCAGGAACTCGGGTGAGAAAGCCCGGTTCAACGCCTTTTGGATAACTCCGCGCGAATAGTCTTTCTCTGAAACGGTGTTGGTCGAGAACCCTACACCTTGTCCGAAATCCTTCAACTGACGTGTCCCGATGTTCGAGGTCATGATCAGAATCGTATTCTTAAAATCGATTTTGCGCCCCAGACTGTCGGTCAGCCGACCTTCGTCCAAAACCTGCAACAGCAGATTAAACACGTCGGGGTGAGCCTTTTCAATCTCGTCGAGCAGTACTACCGAATAGGGTTTGCGACGTACCTTCTCGGTGAGCTGTCCGCCCTCCTCGTAACCCACATATCCCGGAGGTGCACCCACCAGTCGCGACACGGTGAATTTCTCCATGTATTCGCTCATGTCGATGCGGATAAGTGCATCTTTCGAATCGAACAGGTATTCGGCCAGTTTCTTGGCCAAATGTGTTTTACCTACACCCGTAGGTCCCAGGAACATGAAGGTACCGATAGGTTTGTCGGGGTCTTTCAGTCCTACCCGGTTGCGCTGTATGGCCTTCACTACTTTGTCAACAGCCTCGTCTTGACCGATAATCTCACGTTTCAGTTCACCGGCCATGGCCAAGAGTTTGTTGCCTTCGGCTTGGGCTATACGCTGAACGGGTACACCGGTCATCATGGCAACCACCTCGGCCACCTTCTCTTCGTCGACAATCTCGCGGTGCTGTTGCATCTGTTTCTCCCAGTTGTCCTTGGCCGTTTCCAAGGTACGCTGCAACTCCTTCTCCTTGTCTCTGAAACTGGCAGCCAACTCGTAGTTCTGCGATTTTACCGCATTGATTTTATCCTCGCGGCAGGTCTCGATTTGAGCCTCCAAGCTCTCAATCTCTTTGGGTACGGTGATGTTCGATACATGTACACGGGCCCCGGCTTCGTCGAGTGCATCGATAGCCTTGTCGGGGAAATTACGGTCGCTGATGTAGCGGTCTGTCAATTTGACACAGGCTACCAGGGCATCGTCGGTGTAGGTCACATTGTGATGGTCCTCATAGCGCCCCTTGATGTTTTTGAGAATCTGCAAGGTCTCTTCGGGCGTGGTCGGTTCGACCATAATCTTCTGGAACCGACGTTCCAAAGCGCCGTCTTTCTCGATATTCTTGCGATACTCGTCGAGTGTCGTAGCACCGATACACTGTATCTCGCCACGCGACAGAGCCGGTTTCAGCATGT
>DXDM01000019.1 GCA_019115485.1 Candidatus Barnesiella excrementavium
CAGCACTACCCCGATTCGCCTAACCAACCCAACTACCCCTCGGTAGTGCTTCGTCCGGGCGAGACCTATTCGAGCACCTGTATCTACAAGTTTGGGGTTGAATAAGACCCTGTTGTGGTATTGGGGTTAAAAAAGGTGCTCATAAGAAAGGCGAGTCCAGCAAAAAGTTGGACTCGCCTTTTATTTATATACCGAATTAAGTAATCAGAACTTATAATAGAGGCTGACACTCAAATCATTGCCCGTTAACGACAATCCCGATACGCTGCTACCGTTGTATTTGTCGCGATAACCGAGGAAACCGCAATGGGCTACCAACGAAAATTCGTCGGTAAGGTTAAAGGCAATACCCGGTTTGAAACCGATTTCAAAACCATTTACCGAACTTGCTCCTTTGTGTTTACCGGTAGAAAAACCGAAGCCGCCATCAACCAACAGGCTCACGAAATCTTTCGTGAAGAAGGTCCAACGGGCATAGGGAGCAATGTAAAACGAATTGTAGTTATCCATGTGTGTATAACCGATCATACCGGCAACGGTCCATGCATCGTTAAAGGCATAGCCAAACTCAGGAGCAATACGGAAAGTCGTATTTTCCGTGTCATTGTCATAGGTCAAACCCAACTGACCACCCACAAAAAATTGTGCATTGGCCGTCAACATGCCAAATACCAGAGCTAAGGTTAAAACTAACTTTTTTAGTTTAAATTGATAAAACAAATATAACAATTTCTTTCCCCAAAAGGACCTTTTAACTCCGATTTTTCAAATCCATCTGTTAAAATAAACAAATTACAGGAGGGAAAACTCAGCTCTGAAAAAGGCTACTGTTTGGTCAATTCAAACCCCATCAACACACCGTCGTATCCATCGAGCAGACTGCTGATGCTTTGCAAGGTGGAACTTTGCGTTTTCGAGGCAATCGTAGTCAAGACGTTGACCAGTTTTTCCACATCGAAAAGCATCTCCATCGTGTTGCCGTTCTTGGTGATTGTGGCGTCCATCACCATGACGGGAATACGGCCGACCAATGTAAAGGTCACAACAAACTTGCCACTGGGCTCGTCCTTGACAAGATAACCTTCGAGTTTGGCGCTGCCGTAGTTCATGACCATCGTCGTGTCGGCAAAGGTAAATGATACCCGCGACGAAGTGATACCGGCTTTTTCATAATAGGTGGCCAACTTGCTTTTGAGTGTAGAGGCGACTACCTCTCCGCCGGCCGACTTCAAGAGGTCGTCGCTCTCGAACTTGCAGGCCGGGGCCGAATAACGCCACGTACCGGCCAAATCGGCTACGGTAAGGTTGGCATCGTTGTTGGTGATTGCACTCACCACCTTGTTGACGGTCGAAGAGTTGAACAAATCGCCCAGCGAGAGTTGTGCCTGGACTGCACTTCCAAATAAAAACAGGCTACATAAAGCCAATACCCATCTTTTCATAATAAAATTTTAATTTAGACTATTAATCTATTTCCGTATTAGATTCAAATACAGTTGCAAATATACAATCTTATCGGGAAAAACAGAGCACTCTACCCCTCTGTTTTTTTACCCGACTCATCGAAACTCCACCCATATTTCTCACAAAATATACTCCACGAACGAACCAAAATCTGTAAGCGATGTTATTATAGGCAGAAAGGGAGCTCAGGCGAAGTTCCAAGCACCGTAACGGTAAAAGGAGGAGCAGCCATTGCGAGCGAAAGGACATTCGACCGGCCCCTTTCCCTACAAAAAAGGCAGATATACACTCCCTGCCAGGGAGCGGATACCTGCCTTTTCTGCATATCGATTTCTACTTGTAGAGAACTGGTGAATCAGTGCAACGGCCTGCCGATGCTGCGATAAACAAACCCCAGCTCTTTCATCTCGGCCGGGTCGTAAATATTGCGACCGTCGAAAATCACGGGCGATTTCATGGCGCGAAGCACAGCCGACCAGTCGGGCATGCGGAACTCTTTCCACTCGGTCACGATGAGCAGAGCATCAATCCCGGCTACCGCTTCGTAAATATTGGCGGCATACTCTACCCGATTGCCTATGCGACGACGGCACTCGGGCATGGCTACCGGGTCGTACACCCGTACACTTGCTCCCGCAGCACACAACCGGTCGATCAGAATCAGAGCCGGAGCCTCGCGCATGTCGTCGGTCTCGGGCTTGAACGAAAGCCCCCACACGGCAAACTTGCGACCTGCCAGATTTCCGTCGAAATAGGCACTCAACCGGCGATAGAGCAGCTCCTTCTGCGACTCGTTCACCCGCTCGACCGATTTCAATATCTGCATGTCGCAACCATTCTCCTCGGCCGTCTTAATCAAAGCCTTCACATCTTTCGGGAAACAGGAGCCGCCATAACCGCAACCGGCATAGAGGAAACGGCTCCCAATGCGGTCGTCGGCTCCGATGCCCTTGCGCACGGCATTCACATCGGCACCCACCTCATCGCAAAGCAACGCAATCTCGTTCATGAAACTGATGCGTGTCGCCAACATGGCATTGGCGGCATACTTAATCATCTCGGCCGAAGGTATATCGGTGATAATGATGCGATACTTGTTAATCATGAAAGGCTTGTAGAGTTTCTGCATCAAAGCCTCGGCACGCTTGCTCTCCACGCCTACCACCACACGGTCGGGGCGCATGAAGTCGGCAATGGCATTTCCCTCTTTCAGGAACTCGGGGTTGGAAGCCACATCAAACTCTATGTTCACGCCACGCCGATCGAGTTCGCTCTGTATGGCCGCCTTTACCTTGCGGGCCGTACCCACCGGCACGGTGCTCTTGGTTACCACCACCAGATAGTCGGTCATGCAACGGCCCACGTTATGAGCCACATCGAGCACATAGTGCAAATCGGCCGAACCGTCCTCATCAGGAGGAGTACCCACGGCACTGAACACAATCTCCACTCCGTCGAGACAGGTCGACAAATCGGTGGAAAAGCGTAATCGTCCCGCCTTCATATTCCGTAAGACCATCTCGTCAAGCCCCGGCTCGTAAATGGGAATATCACCCCGTTTGATGCGAGCAATCTTCTCCGCATCAATATCTACACACACCACATCTACACCTATCTCGGCAAAACAGGTTCCTGTAACCAGGCCCACATAGCCCGTGCCTACTACCGCTATTTTCATATGATTATCTTTATGTCGCAAAAATAATGACATTTTTTGAGCCCCGGGCTCTTTTTAGCCGAAATCGTTAAAAAAAGAGTCTCATATTTCAAAACATTTGTAAAGCAATAAGGCATAACCAACTTATTTCAAGGCATTTGTACTCTTAATTTATATTATAATTCATAACAAAAACGGCTTTCCCTTGTTCCATATACGATTTTTTTCGTACCTTTGAAACGGTTTTCGACTTATGCCAAAGGGCTTTATTGCCACTCAACCAGTTGCAAACAAGCACTTTACCAACTCGCTCCTGACGAGATAAAAAAGGATAAGCATGAATGTAAAAAAGATTCTCTTATATAGCGCAACCATGCTATTGTTAGTATCTTGCGCCAACGAAGAGCAGCAGGTCGATTCGGGCTACGGGACCATCAACGTACAGGTCTCGACGGATTATCGCGTAGAGCCTATTACCCGCACGTCGACCACCGAAACCACCGAGGCTACCACAACCGCACAAACACCCGACGTGAGCGAGTTTGCCCTGAAACTGGTTTCGACCGACGGCAGTTTCTCCCGGTCGTGGAATAGCCTGGCCGATTTCGACCCTACGACCAAAATACCCATAGGGTCCTACACCATGAGTGCCTATTACGGCGACCTCGAAGAGGAGGGATTCGACAAGCCTTATTACCTGGGACAAAGTGATGTAACGGTACGCTACCGCGAAAATTCGCCGGTCGAGATTCATTGCACGCTGGCCAACGTGATGGTTACGGTCGAATACTCCGACGCCTTCAAGAAATATTTTGCCGACTATGCCACCACCATTCATTCAACCGGTGGCGACTATGTCAAATTTGTCAAGGACGAAACCCGGGCAGCCTATGTGAAACCCGGTCAAATCACTATTCAAACTTATTTGAAGAAACAGAACGGCATCGAATCGACCTTCGAGCCGGCCGCCATCACCGATGCGAAAGCTCGGCAGCACTACCGCATCAAACTCGATATTGCCGATGATGCTGCCGGTGAGGCCCAACTCAGCATCAGTTTCGACGAAACGACCGAAACGCAACCCATTACCATCAACATCTCCGATGAGGTGATGGTAGCCCCTGCACCCTCGTTCCTCCCGGCTGGCTTCACTCCGGGGACGCCCCTTGAAGTCAAAGATAACAGTTATCCTGCCGACAAGGCTGTCAACCTCTCGCTCACGGCCAAAGCCGGTATCGCCTCCTGCACGCTCACTACCTCGTCGGCCTGCCTCGAAAGCCAAGGGTGGCCCCGCGAAATCGACCTGGTGGGCATGAGCAGCGAAGACAGCGCATTACTCGGCCGCTTGGGGTTGAAACTGAAAGGATTCACCGAAATGGGTGGCAAGATGGGATTCATCGACTTTGCCGAGCTCTTTGCTCATTTGCAGGCGACCGAAGAGAGCGACCTGCACACCTTCACCCTCTCGGCCAAAGACATATACGGGAAAGTAACCGAAACACCCATCACCCTGTCGGTCAAAAGCATACCCCTTGCATTTGCCTTACAGACGCCCGAAGCCGTATTCGTGGGAAGCAAGACGGCCACGATACCCGTTGAGTTCGATGGCGCCTACATCGACCAAATCAAGTTCAGCTACCTCAATGCCTCGGGCTCGAAAGTCAACAGCACCTCGTCGGTCATCTCGCACGAAGGGAACCTCTACCAAATAAAGATATCAATCGAAGCGACCGACCAGCCGGTTGTGGTGGAGGCCTCGTATGCCAACGGAGCCAAGACGGCCACCACCTCGATACCGGTCAAGACTCCGGCTTTCACCATCGAAGCCGAGGAGTATGACATCTGGGCCCGCCGGGCCACACTCACCCTCACGGCTACCGACCCGCAATACCAGGAAGCCGTGAACCGCTACGTCGTACTTTATGCCAACAGTACGGGACAATGGGAGACCGTTGCCTCGACCCTGAGCCAAGGACGCCGCACCATCACCGGGCTCACCCCCGACACCCGCTACCAACTGCGGGGCTCGTGCAACAGCGGGCAGGAGAATGTCAATTACAGTGGCGAATACACCTTGCGTACCGAAGCAGCTGCCACCGTACCCAACGGCGATTTCGAGAACCTGGTTCAAACCATATCGATACAGAATTTACACCAGGGAGGCGAATGGTCCGTATGGCCGGCCAATTACCAAAACACTTGTAGCTTTACCATACAGGAACCCACCGGCTGGGCCAGTGTCAATGCCAAGACCTGCAACACCGGTGCCGCCAACCAGAACTCGTGGTTCGTTATACCCTCAACATACAATACGACTCTCTCCTGGATTGCATCGCGAAATTTTCTTAGCTCGAATACTAAAACGCCCGATATTTATCAAAATCTCACAGCTCAAAATGGTAATAATGCCATGCTGGTGCGTAATGTGGCGTGGGACGAAAACGGTACCACCCCGGCAACAACAGGCGGATTCTTCAACACCACCTACTACAACACCAACGTGCCCACCATTGCCAACCGCTCGGCCGGGAAACTGTTCCTGGGCAGCTACTCCTATACCAACGGTACCGAGACCTACAACGAGGGTGTAGGATTCACCTCGCGCCCCTCGGCCCTGAAAGGGTGGTACAAATATGTCAACGACCCCAATGACCCGGCCGAGACAGGTGTCATCACCGTCACCCTGCTCAACGGCCAGACGGTCATCGGTACCGGCACGTCCAACTTCACGTCTGCTGCCGACTATACCGAGTTTACCATACCGGTCACCTACTCGATTACCAATCAGAAGGCCACCACGTTGCGCATCATGATAACCTCGTCGAACCACGCCTCTTACCGCCAAAACGAAGAGACCTCGGCCATCAAGACCAGCGTCTCCAACGGAGAATACGAATCAGCTTCGCGAGGTGCAACCTTTACTATCGACAACTTAACTTTCGTCTATGAATAAAAAGCATCGTCATATGAAAGCTATATGGACCGTCTCACTTGCCATAATCCTGGCCGTGGGAGCCACCTCGTGCGACCGCGAGAAATTCGTCTACAACCTGGGAGGCGAAACCCCGTCGGGGAAAACCGGCACGCTCGACTTGTCGACTTTCGGCGCCATACCCAATAACGACACGCAGGTAGTCGAGAAGGCACCCGTGAGCCGGGCCGTCGACACGGGCGACTTCACCGTGCAGATATATCCCGCCCAGGGGAACGATACCCTTGAATGGAAATACCGCGAGATGCCCGAGATTGTCACCCTGCAAGTAGGAGAATACAATCTGGCCGTATTCTCGCACGAGGTACAACCGGCTGAATGGGAACACCCCTACTACTATGCCGACAAGGCCTTTACCATCGAAGAGAACCGGGTGACCCAACTCGATACGGTAGTGTGTACGCTTCAAAATATCAAAGTTACCGTAACCTACTCCGAAGACCTGAAATCGTTCATGGGCGACGACTGCCAGGTGACGGTCGACATAGGCTCCGGCTCGCTTGACTTCTCGCAAACCGAAACCCGGGCCGGATACTTCCGCTCCGACAGCGAGAGCAACCTGCTCATCGCCACCTTTACCGGTACCATCGACGGGTATGAAGAGGTGAACCGCATTCAGGTAGACAATGTGAAGGCCGGCGAATGGCGCAAGATACACTACGACATCAAACGGCCCGAACCAGGTAGCGAGACGGGTGGCGTAACGCCATCGGTTACCCTCGACGCCTCGTGTGTGACCATCGACCACGAGGGGCATGTAACCATCGACGAAGAGATTATCCCCGACCCGTCCGACCCCGGTACCCCCGACCCGGAACCCTCGGGTGCCCCCCAAATCACCAGCGAAACCATCGCTTTGGGTACTCCGGTCACCGTAACCGAAGGCATGCAAGTGGTAGTCGACATTATCAGTACCGATAAAGATGGGCTGACCCAGCTCACCGTCGATATCGAATCGCCCACACTTACTCCCGAAGAGCTTTCGGGCATGGGGTTGTCGGCTCATCTCGACCTCGTGAACCCGGGTGCGCTGAAAGAGGCCATCGAAGGCTTGGGATTCCCCACCGAAGGCAACGTGCTGCATCAGCCCAAAGTGACGTTCGACATCAGCCAATTCATGCCGCTGCTGGGCTTACTGGGAGCCGGGACTCACAACTTCATCATCACGGCGACCGATGCCCAAGGCACTACCACCGAATCGCTAATCCTCGTAACCGAATAACATGAGACTCCACCACATCAAATATTGGGTATGCGCACTCCTCCTCACCACGCTCGTCACGGCTTGCAAGGAGGACGAGGTAACCTTGGGCGAAGGCTCGGTACAGTTACGGGTCAGCGTCTCGGACCACGTCGCTGTGGTTTCGCGGGCTGTCGACTCGGACATCTACGCCTCGATGCAAACCCGCATTTACAGCAGCAAGGGGCTCATTCGCTACTACGATGCCGAGACGCCCATACCAACCACCCTCAACCTGGCCAGCGGTGCATATCATGCGTTCGTCCTCGCCGGCGACTCGGTGCCCGCGGCTTTCAACAAACCTTACTACACGGGTTCGACCGACTTTACCGTACGGGGTGGCGAAACTACCTCGGCCAACGTGACCTGCACCGTAGCCAACACGCTGGCCACCGTAGCTTTCGACCCCAGTCTGGACGAAGTGGTCTCGAACTACAAGGTGAAGATTTTCACCACCTCGGGCGAACTCTACTTTACCCAAGCCACAGTCGACTCGGTGGGTTACTACCTGTTTGACAACAAGGAACACAACCTGGCCTGGACTTTCGAAGGCGAAAAACTCGACGGTCGCAGCTATACCCAGTCGGGAGTTGTAGAGAATGTAAGTCGGGCCACACGATACGATTTCACCTTCAACTTCGACCCGGAGAGCGCAGTTACGGGCGGTACTTTCATCGACGTGAAAGTGAACGAATCGACCGTCGACTCGACGCACAACGTGGTCATCACCCAGCGGCCGCAGATTGTAGGCGACAAATTCAACCTTTCCGAACCGCTCTACTACGAGACCAACAACGGCAGCGAGACCTCCTTGTGGATTAACGCCGCTACCCGGCTGAAACGGGCCTGGATTTCGTGCGACAAACTCACGGCACTGGGATTCCCGGCCGACTCGGTCGACCTCCTCGGTAACGACAGAGACCTCATCGCCGGATTCCAGGCACGGGGTATCTCGTGCCAACACACCTACCAGGAGGAGAAAGACCTATCCAACGCCAAGATTACCCTCGCCGACGGCTTCGTCAAATCGCTCCCGAGCGACGAATACACCTTTACAATCCAAGCGGTGGACATGAGCGGCAAGGACAATACCGCCACGCTGTCGATTGTCGTGTCGGACGCCATTGTGGTGACCGAAGAGCCCGAGCGGGCCAGCATCTGGGCTCGCCGAGCCACCCTGCTGGGCACGCTGGTAAAGGCAACCTCCGAACCGCTCTCGTTCCAATACCGGCAGACCGGTACGGATAGCTGGACCTCGGTTCCCGCCACGCTGTCGGGGTCGAGCCTGTCGGCCGAGGTAACCGGCCTTACCCCGGGTGTTACCTACGAGTACCAGGCAGTCGCCGGCTCTCAGGCTTCGGTCAAGACGGCCACCTTTACCACCGAATCGGCCACAGCCCTGCCCAACAGCAGTTTCGAGAACTGGCAAACCCTCTCGAAGGTCATGGTATTATACGGGCCCGGCGAAGAGATGTTCTGGGACAGCGGCAACCACGGTTCGGCCACAATGGACAAGAATGTGACCTCGCCCGACGAGACCTACAAGCACAGCGGACGCTACTCGGTGAAACTCAAATCGCAGTTTGTTGGATTAGGTAATTGGATTGGTAAATTTGCCGCCGGAAACCTCTTTGCCGGCCAATACCTGCGCACCGACGGTACCGACGGCGTGCTCAGCTTCGGACGCCCCTTCACCTCGCGTCCGACCAAGCTGAAAGGTTACATCAAGTACAACCCCGGCACCGTCGACTATTCCAGCACCTCCGAACTGGCCAAGGGGGCTACCGACATCGGCAGCATCTACATTGCCATCGGCGATTGGAGCGAGCCTATCGAAATCCGCACCAAAGACAAGAAACTGTTCGACAAGAACGACGAGAAGATTATCGCCTACGGCGAATGGGACCTCACCGGCGAGACCCAGGGAACCGACGGTGGCCTGCTCGAATTTGAAATACCGCTCGACTACCGTTCGCTCGACCGGATACCCAGCTACCTTGTGCTGGTGGCCTCGGCCAGCAAGTATGGCGACTATTTCACCGGCAGCTCCGGCAGCACCATGTGGATTGACGACTTAGAATTGATTTATGAATAAACTTATCTATCCCATACTCGCCCTGTTCCTGTTGATTCCCGGACTCGCAAGAGCCGAGGAGTTCGACCGGGGCATCGTGCTCAACACCTTCATACCCAAAGGGCAATGGGTGGTGGGGAACTCCATCTCCTACTCGGAGTACAGCAACAACAACTACCAGTTCCTCGTCATCGAGGGCATCGACGGCATAGGCTACAACTTCAAGATAAGCCCCATGTTCTGCTACATTGTCAAGGACAATCTGGGACTGGGCGGCCGGTTCGCCTACGAGCGCAGCCTCACCAAACTTAACAGTGCCTCGATACAGATTGGCGACGACCTCAACTTCAACGTCGACAACGTGTACAGCCTCAGCCACACCTACTCGGGCATGGCCATCATGCGCAACTACATCAGCATAGGCAACAGCAACCGGTTCGGCCTCTTTAACGAGTTGCAAATCAATCTGGGAGGAGGTGAGTCGAAGGTGGTCAACGGCTCGGGCGACGCGCTCACCGGCACCTTCGAACGGTCGTTCAACCTCAAAATCGGCATTGCGCCGGGACTGATGGCCTTTATCAACGACTACACCGCCATCGAGGTCAATGTGGGCGTACTGGGTTTCAATTACAGCCATGTGAAACAGACGACCGACCAGGTCTACACCGGCAAGCGGTCGCAAAACTTGGCCAATTTCAAAGTTAATATCTTCTCATTGGGCTTAGGTCTCGCTTTTTATTTATGAAAAACTGGAAATACATACTCATTCTCATCGGCATAATCCTTCCCGGGCGGTCGCTGCTCCACGCACAGGAGCTCGACTCGACAGCCGTGACTCCACCCGTGCAACAAACGGTTCCCCTGACGGCTCTCACCCCCGCAGTGGCGGTCGACGAACCCGACACCATTGTGGAACGACGGGGATTCAACCGCAAGAAATACAAGCGGGGATTGCGCAACTACCTGTTCATACCCAAGAAGCAGTGGATCATGGGTCTCACCCTCTCGCACGGCGAGTTTGACAGCAAGGACAACAACCTCCTCATCTTTGTCAAGGATTTCAATTTCAAGGGCAACATCACCACACTCAATCCCTTCCTGGGCTATTTCATCAAAGACAACGAATGTATCGGTATCAAACTGGGATACAGCCATCTAAGTGCCAACCTCGACAACCTCAGCATCGATATTGACGAGGATATGCAATTCAACCTGAGCGACATGCGCTATCTGGGTGAGACCTTCTCGGCCTCGATTTTCCACCGGGCCTACATCGGTATCGACCGCAACAAGCGGTTCGGCTTTTTCAACGAAACCGAACTGGCCTTCTCGAGCGGATCGAACCGCTTCGTAAGGGGCTCGGACGAGAACCTGCGCAATACCAAGACTACCACCTCCGAAATCAAGCTGGGGCTGAACCCGGGCTTCTGTGTCTTTATCATGAACAACATCAGCACCAGCGTCTCGTTCGGCGTAGCCGGTCTGCGCTACGGCACCATCAAACAGACAACCAACAACGTGGAGACGGGTAGCCGCCGGTCGAGCGGTGCCGACTTCAAGCTCAACCTGTTCAACATCAACATCGGCATGTGCCTGCACATATAGAATGAAAGTCATGCGAAAATACAGTTTCTACATACTCCCGTTCCTCGCTACACTCCTCTTCGCGGCGTGTATCCAGAACGACATTCCCTACCCCCGCATCAAGGCTCAAATCCTGTCGATTTCGGCCGAAGGACAGGTGGGTACGGCCACTATCGACAACGCCACCCTCACGGTGAGCCTCGAACTGGCCGACACCGTGGACCTGCGGCGGGTACACATCGAGTCGCTCACCGTGACCGAAGGTGCCACCTCGACTCTGCCGGCCGACTCGACTATCGACCTGACCCAAAGCTACTCGCTCACCCTCTCGATTTATCAAGACTACACCTGGACCATACAGGCCACTCAGAACATCGAGCGCTCGTTCCGCGTCGAAGGGCAATTCGGCGCTCCCGTATTCGACGCCTACAACCACCGGGCCATCGCCTATGTGAACCAGGATGCCGACCTGTCGAACATCAAGATTACCGAACTGGTGCTGGGTCCGGCCGGAATAACGACCTACTCGCCCCAAATCGAGAATATTACCGACTTCTCGCTGGGTTACCAGAAGGTGATAGTCACCTATCACGGCATCATGGAGGAGTGGACTCTCTACATCGTACCGTCGGAGAGCGAGGTATCGACCGACGGAGTCGATGCCTGGACCAACGTGGCCTGGCTGCACGGCAGCGGCAAGGAGGGGGCTCAAAACGGTTTTGAAATCAAAGAGGCTGCGGCCGAAACCTGGGAGAAGGTGCCCGACGAATATGTCACCCACGACAAAGGCTCCTTTACCGCCCGCATGATACACCTAAAAGCCAACACCACCTATATGTGCCGCGCCGTTTCGGGCGACCTTATCGGCAACGAGGTGACCTTCACCACCGGCTCGGCGGCCGAACTGCCTAACGGCAGCTTCGACTACTGGAACCTGGCCGGCAAGGTGTGGAACCCCTGGCCCGAGGGGAGCGAGAATTTCTGGGACACCGGCAACAAGGGAGCCACGACCCTGGGCGACAGCAACACCCAACCGACCGACGACACCTGGTCGGGCACGGGACAGGCGGCCAAACTGGCAACCAAATTCGTGGGTATCAGCTCGCTGGGCAAGTTGGCTGCCGGCAACATGTATGTAGGCAACTACATTCGCACCGACGGCTCCAACGGCGTGCTCAACTTCGGAAAACCCTTCACGCAACGGCCCACCCGACTGAAAGGCTACTTCAAATACACCACGGTGCCCATCAACAAGACCAACAGCGATTTGACAGCCCTCATGGGGCAACCCGATACCTGCCAGATATACATCGCCCTGGGCGATTGGAGCGAACCGATAGAGATTCGCACCAAACCGAGCGACCGCAAGGTATTCGACAAGAACGACCCGCACGTCATCGCCTATGCCGAGATGTCGTCGGGTGAATCGGTACCCGACTACACCCCCTTCACCCTCGAACTCGAATACCGCGACACCTCCCGCGTCCCCACCTACATCGTGGTGGTTGCCTCGGCCAGCAAGTATGGCGACTACTTTACCGGCGGTGACGGCAGTGTACTGTTTATCGACGACTTCTCACTTGAATACGACTACTGATACTACCACAATCTGCCCCGCTCCGGCGGGTAGGTCCATAAGCCAGCAGCCCGACTACCTTGATGGTAGCCGGGCTGCTGGTATACTCATACGCCGAGACCGGGCCGTCACAGCCGTCAGTCCACCCGGGTGACCTGGTATCTCTCTGGCTAAAAAAAAGAAGAAGAAGAGTCGCTCCCGGATAATCCGGTGCAACTCTTCTCGGCTCATATAGATGATGCCTCTCTCGTTTCCATATCATGCGACAAGCCCTGCATCGATTCGGGTGCATGGAATTGCCACCTACCCTGCCTCCTATTGCTTGGCTTTGTTCCTGGCCGGTGCATACTTGATGGGGACCCGCGGACGCTGCATGGCCCGCACCACCAGCCACACCCCGGCAATGACAAACGGAATGCTCAGCCACTGCCCCATATTCAGCGTCATCGACGCCTCGAAAGCCACCTGGTCGTTCTTGATAAACTCAATCAGGAAACGCGACAGGAAGGTGCCGATGAGGAAGGTGCCGAAGATAAGTCCCTCGCGCTCCTCGGCATTGCGCCGCCAGTACAGGTAGAGCAGCAATCCGAAGAGCAACAGATAGCACAACGCCTCGTAAATCTGCGTCGGGTGCGACGGTGCCGTGAAAACCGGTTCGGCTCCGGCCATCCACTGCGGCAGATTCTCCACAAAGCGGAATCCCCACGGCAGCGATGTCTCATGCCCGTAAATCTCGTGATTCATCAGGTTTCCCGTGCGGATAAAGGCGGCCACCAGAGCTACCGGCACAACCAGCCGGTCGAGCGTAAAAAGCATGCTGCGATGCGTCACCCGGCGGGAGTAAATCCAAATGGCGATAAGGATACCGATAGCCCCGCCATGACTGGCCAACCCGCCCTTCCAGATTTTCAGAATCTCAATGGGGTGCTGCGAATAGACGTCCCACTCATAAAAGAGGCAATGCCCCAGGCGCGCCCCTATAATCATGGCCACGACTACATAAATAAAAAGCGAATCGAGCCACTTGACATTCAACTGCTCGTGACGGAACATGCGGTCCATCATGCTGTAACCCACGATAAAACCGATAGCGAAAAACAGCCCGTACCAGCGAATCTGGATAAACCCGTCGTACAGCGCCGGGCTGGCTGTCCAGGTGATAAAATCAGTAATCATACCGTTCGTAAAAAAAACAATGTCCTGTCCGTGCAGGACGCATAGACAGGACAAAGATACATATTTGTCGGAGAATACGGGAATCTCCCGCCCCGATTCTTTCGTCACATTATACCAACCGGCGCACCAGTTCGTCGCGGTCGCCATAAAGCAAGTCGATGATGGGAATCTCGATGAGTGTGTAGCAACCGGGACGCTGCAACATGGCGGCACGAGCCGTACCCACCAGAATCTGCGCCGTCAAGGCCGGGTTGTTGATGGTCATGTCGAACTCGAAACGCTGGTTCTGCGTCTTGCCCGATACCCCTTTGCGCACCATGTTCACCCCATGCCCCATATCTTTGAGGGCGTCGACACTCTCGACCTGCATCACGTGAGTCTCATCGTGAGCAAAATAGTCGTCGCTCTTGATGGCGCGGGCCACCTCGTCGAACTTATATCCCTCTTCGAGTTCGATGTAAACCATGCGGCGATGAATACCCGTACCCAACGGAATCGTCATCGACAGGGCAGCCTTCACTCCGGCAATCGCCTTCACGGCCACCGTGTGGCCCATACTCATACCGGGGCCGAAATTGGTATAGGTAATTCCCTTGGGGGCACAAGCCTCCATGAGCGTGCGCACCACCGAGTCGGTACCCGGATCCCAACCGGCCGAGATGATAGCCACCGAGTTGTGCGCCTTGGCCTGTGCATCGAGCGTCTTGCGCAAGTCACTTATCTGGGTGTGAATGTCGAAACTGTCGACCGTGCGGATACCCTTTTCGAGAGCCTTCATGGCATAATGCTCCACCTCGCGCGTAGGCGTGCAGAGAATAGCCACATCGACGGCTTCGAGTTCGTCGAGCGACGTAACCACCCGGTAGGGTGTCAACTCCATCGGCACCTCGGTAACCCGACGGCGCACCACTCCCGCAATCTCAAAGTCGGGAGCAACCTGCAAGGCCTCCAATACGAAACGGCCTATATTGCCATAACCCACGATGGCAGCTCTGATTTTCTTCATATCTTTTTCATTTTTAAGTTTTGAGGCGTAAAGATACAAAAAAATCAATACATTCCTCCTGGGTCAGCTATTTTCCAAGATGTCGGCCCCACTCTTCGTAGCCTCTGCCCCCAAGTGCTCCCAAGCAGCGATAAAAAAAGAGGTTCAATCTTGTAAAAACAGATTGAACCTCTCTGAGCCACGACCGGGACTCGAACCCGGGACCTTTTCGTTACGAATGAAATGCTCTACCAACTGAGCTATTGTGGCATTGCGGTGCAAAGGTAATGCTTTTGAAAGAACCCGCCAACTCTTTCTCCTATTTTTTTGCGGTCCCGACTCATTTTTTTTCAAAGAGGAGCCGACGGTAAAACTTGTAAATCCACTTATTGGCATGATTACGAGTAATATCGAATAACCGATATTTCTTATTTACAAGCTATAAAAAGAGAAATTTTGGCCTGAGCCTACAAGGGGAAGGAAAAAAACAGGAGGGAAAACGATTGACCTATTTTCAAAAAAAGAGCGACCCGAGATGCTCGGGCCGCCTTGTATAGAGAATCCGACTTAAAGCAGATTATTTCGTCGTCTGTCGGCTGTATGTCAACTGCAACTTGATATTATCCACATCAATTAGAGCCAGCGACGGAGCCGAAATATAGGGAACAATATCGGTCACTACCTCCTGCTCACTGTATGAGTAGTAGTAATAACTGCTACCCGACGAAACGGTTTCGCTATATACCGATACCGGGACAAGCACAATCTCTTCATCGGCATCGGTTATCTCCGTTCCCGTACGTTTCTTCTCAATTACATCGTTTAAGAAGGTGCGCAAGCCGGTGAAACTATATGAACGGGTATCACTGTTGTATTTGGCATAAAACGACCGTACATTATCAGCCAACTCTTTCTTCTCAAAAAATTTCTGCAACTCGCTCTTGCGTACAAACAACAGGAATTGCGGAGGTTCAAGTCCGTAGGAATTATTGGATATCTCCTTCAAAGGGACTTGCAGTATAAGTGAGTTAATCAAGCCCTGTATGGTCGAACCGCCTGCACCTACCGATTCCTCAAAGTCGGCTACGATTTGACGGGTGGGAAAATGCATGAGTACATTCAATCCCGCGGGAGCCATCAGATAGACTTTCCCGGCCGCAATCTCGCTCTGTATCGTGGGATCTACCTCCAACTTAATGTGATTCCCGGTAGTGATCTCGGGGGTTACGGCCATGAGCGTCTGAGCCGTAGCGTAGGTCGAATCCTTGTCATTAATCACTGTCGTCTTGGTATAGTGCAGATTCATGACCGAATTTTGGACATTCACCATACACCCGCTACCGTATGACGTTTTGACATACAGCCCCGGGAAGAATTGAGCAAACCGACTGGGCGACGAGAAAGTGGTGGGATCCTCCTTGTATTTTTGGAAGAACCGGTCGGCCATCTCATCGGGCAATTTCACCCGTATGCTCTTGTAGCCCAACTTGATCAACGAATCGGGCAGACCCAGATACGACGCATTGTAGCTCTTCAAGGCAATGGGCATACTCTGTGCATTATAATAGTCGGCCGGATTGATACTGCTGTATATCGGCGATTTCAACTGCTGTTCGAGCGGATATACGCTCAACTGCATCGGAGCCAGCGAGTCTCCCGTAAACGAATCGGCGTTGTAATTCAAATACAATACCAATGAGTCGAGCCGGTCGACCCCTACGGTATCGAAAGTAGCAGCCGGCATGAACTGAGTGAGAAAATCGGTTTCCAGTTTACCGTAGCCGGGAATCGAGATGCGTCCAATCAACTGGGTAATAGTCCGACCCACTACACTGTCATTGGGTATCGACTCGACCGTAATCAGTTTCTGGAAAGAGGAGTCTACGACAATCTCCATATTCGTATCGACTATCGAAGAGCCTATCATGCTATTCTCATCGCCACACGACGAGAGACCTACGGCTACGACAACAACTGCCGACAAAAATCTAAAAACATTCATTTTCTATTGAGTAACGGGATATTATTCGTTTCCTATGATTTGACTATAAAAATCATTATAGGCATCAATATAGCTTTCCGGATCTTGATACCCCAGGAACGGGATATTCTGCTTCTGCACATAGTCGGCAATTTCCGGATTGATATTCTCACTGGCTTGGATAACGCCATCGCTATACTGCACGGCCAGTTTATTGAGGGTGATTGGATCGACCGAATCGCCTACGCCAAACGGCAGATCACTGTCTTGTATTCCTTCGAGTTTCAGTTTCTCGGCAAACCGAGGGTCGAACGGAGCTTTGAAATCATTGTTATACAGCGAATAGATAACTTTGGCATCGCGGAAAGAAGGATCCTCGGAATAGCTTTTCTTGATATACAACGGAGCCAGCGCCGTAATCCAACCGTGACAGTGAATAATGTCGGGAGTCCAGCGCAATTTCTTGACCGTCTCCATCACGCCTCGCACGAAGAAGATGCTGCGCTCGTCATTATCGGGACGTATCGCCTCCTCGGCTACCCCATCGGCACTGCGTTGGAAATAGTCGTCGTTGTCGATGAAATAGACCTGCATGCGAGCCGACTGAATCGATGCAACCTTGATGATAAGCGGGTGATCGGTATCGTCGATAATCAGGTTCATACCCGACAACCGTATCACCTCGTGCAACTGGTTGCGACGCTCGTTGATCGAGCCGTACTTCGGCATGAACGTACGAATCTCATGACCTCTATCCTGAATACCTTGCGGCAGATAGCGACAAATGTGTGCGATTTCCGACTCCGGCAGATAAGGGGTTATTTCCTGGGCTATAAATAGAACTTTGGCTTCTTTCATTCCGCTCGTTTAAACTCAATTAGTTTTGCAAAGATAATAAAAAAAACGGCGGTAACCTCGAATTATTAGAAGTATTAACAACAAAAAATCGCCAGACTTCTCCTATTTCCCGTTCAAAACGAAATATTTGAGGTCGCAATCCATAAAAACACAGGCTTTATTTCGCTAATTGGGTTTTATTTGTTTCTTTTGCACGATTTTTTAACCGAAATTCAATTATGAAAGTATTCACAACAATCGCCGAATTGCGCCAACAGCTTGATTCGGACAGGAATGCCGGTAAAAAGATAGGACTTGTACCGACAATGGGTGCCTTGCACAACGGACATTTGCAACTGGTAAAGACCAGCGTCGCCAACAACGACATGACGGTGGTAAGTATATTTGTCAACCCTACCCAATTCAACGATAAAAACGACTTGCGGCTGTATCCCCGCACGCTCGATAAAGACTGCGCTCTGCTCGAGACGGTCAACTGCACATACGCCTTTGCCCCCTCGGTTGAGGAGATGTACCCCACCGAAGATACCCGGGTATTCCATCTGGGTCCGGTAGCCGAGGTGATGGAGGGCAAGTATCGTCCGGGACACTTCAACGGAGTGGCTCAAATCGTGAGCAAGCTCTTCGACATCGTACGTCCCGACAACGCCTATTTCGGCGAGAAGGATTTCCAGCAGATTGCCGTGATTCGCGCCATGGCCGCCCAACTGGGCTACACCTTCCACATCGTGGCCGTGCCCATCGTGCGCGAGCCTGATGGCCTGGCACTGAGCAGCCGCAACGCCCGGCTCACCGAGTCGCAACGAAGAAATGCCCCCAAAATAGCCGAGACTTTGTTTAAAAGTCGTACCTTTGCAGCCAGTCATTCGGTGCGAGAGACTATCGACGAAGTGGTCAACACCCTCAACGCTATCCCCGAGATGCGCGTAGAATACTACGAGATTGTCGACGGGAACACGCTGCAACCCGTTGCCGACTGGAACGACTCGGACTACATCGTGGGTTGCATCACGGTATACGACGGTGAGGTGCGGCTGATCGACAACATCGCTTATCGACGCCCCGAAAAATAACACAACAAGATATCATGCTTATAGAGGTCGTAAAATCAAAAATTCACAGAGTAACCGTTACTCAGGCCGACTTGAACTACATCGGCAGTATCACCATCGACGAGGATTTGATGGACGCGGCAAACATTATCGCCAACGAGAAGGTCTCGATTGTGAACAACAACAACGGCGAGCGGTTCGAGACCTATGTCATCAAAGGCGAACGGGGCTCGGGGGTCGTATGCCTCAACGGAGCTGCAGCCCGCAAGGTGCAACCGGGCGATATCGTCATCATCATGGCCTATGCCCTGATGACTCCCGAGGAGGCTCGCGAGTTTACCCCGGCGGTCGTTTTCCCCGACACGGCCACCAACAAATTGATATAACCGAATAAACTCCTTACGAATGCCTGTCCGATTCGTCGGGCGGGCATTTTCGATATCTAAACCTTTGTTCTATCCCGCCAACTTATGTATAGTCGCAAAGATATTTGGGGAATCGCGCTTCCCATCTTGGTCAGTCTTTTTGTCCAGAACCTCATCAACATCACCGACACCGCCTTCATGGGGCGTGTGGGACAGGTGGAGCTGGGGGCTTCGGCTCTGGCCGGTGTACTCTACCTGGCTTTCTATATGGTTACCTTCGGATTCAGCACCGGAGCGCAGATACTTATGGCCCGCCGCAACGGCGAGGGCAAATACCAGGCACTGGGGCCCATCATGGGACAGGGCACCCTGTTTCTGGTCCTCTTCTCGGCGCTGCTCGTGGGGGCTTCGCTCGTGTGGACCCCGCAAATGCTCCAGCTGCTCATCTCGTCGCCGGCCGTATGCCGGGCAGGAGAAGACTACATGGAGTACCGTATCTTCGGACTGCTGTTCACCTCGATAGGGGTGATGTTCCGCGCCTTCTTCGTGGCGATAACGCGCACCCGGGTACTCATGGTCAACGCCGTTATCATGACGGCGGCCAACGTGGTGTTCAACTACATCTTCGTCTTCGGTAACTTCGGAGCCCCACAAATGGGTATCGCCGGAGCCGCCCTGGGGTCGGTACTGGCCGAAGCCTCGGCCGCACTGCACTTCGTGCTCTACACCCTCTTTTACGTCGACCGGGAAAAATACCGGCTCAACAGGTTCCGCTTCGAGAGTTTCCAGATTATTCGCGAAATCCTCAACGTGTCGGTATGGAGCATGATCCTCTACTTCCTCACCATCGGCACCTGGTTCCTCTTCTTCGTTGCCGTGGAGCATTTGGGCGAATTACCTCTGGCCATTTCGAACATCATACGCAGCACCTCTACCCTGCTGTTCATGCCTGTCAACGCCTTCGGAGCCACCGCCTGCACCCTCGTGAGCAACGCCATGGGAGCCCACCGGATAGACGATGTGATTCCCATCGTGCGACGCATTGTCAAAATGTGCTATGCCATCGTGCTGCCGCTCATCGCCCTGCTCTGCCTATTCCCCCAATGGATTCTGCTCATCTATACCAACGACAGTTCACTCATAGCCGACTGCACGGGTTCGGTCTACGTCATGTCGTCGTTCTACCTGCTGTCGGTACCGGGCAATCTGCTGTTCCAAGCCGTATCGGGCACGGGCGACACCCGCATGGCCTTCCTCATCGAGATGATTACCATCGTCTTCTACACTCTGGCCATCTATTGGATTATCGTGGTAAGCCGGGTAAACATATCGTTCTGCTGGACCGTCGAGTATGTCTACTGGGGATTCAAACTGATGCTCTCTGTTCTCTTTTTCAAGAAAGCGAACTGGAGAAACAAGAAGATATAACCGCCCCAATATATTAGGTTAGGGGGAATGATTGATTATCGGCAAATGGACAGCCTAAAATAACTCCAACAACTAAAACCAATTGCTGTAATCATTTTACATCACGATGTTATTCTTCGGTTTTTATTCGCATATTCCGCCGATTTTGAGTAATTTTGTGCCGATTTATCCATCAGAGTAAAAAAATTTTGTTCTAAAATTATGTTTGAAAACCTTAGTGAAAGACTCGAACGGTCTTTTAAAATATTGAAAGGTGAAGGCAAAATCACCGAAATAAACGTGGCCGAGACGCTCAAAGACGTGCGTCGTGCCCTGCTCGATGCCGATGTCAACTACAAAGTAGCCAAGCAATTTACCGATACCGTAAAGGCCAAGGCGCTGGGACAGGACGTGCTCACCGCCGTGAAGCCGGGACAGTTGATGGTCAAAATCGTGCACGACGAACTGGCGGCCCTGATGGGTGGCGAAACGGCCGACCTCAACCTGTCGCAAAACCCGTCGATTATCCTCATGTCGGGTCTGCAAGGTTCGGGTAAGACGACCTTCTCGGCCAAGTTGGCCAAGATGTTGAAATCGAAAAAGGCCAAACGACCCTTGCTCGTGGCCTGCGACGTGTACCGTCCCGCCGCCATCGAGCAGTTGAAGGTGCTGGGCGAGCAGATTGAGGTTCCCGTTTATACCGAGCCCGACAGCAAGGACGCCGTGAGCATCGCCACCAACGCCGTGAAATATGCCAAGGACAACCACCTCGACCTGGTCATTGTCGATACCGCCGGCCGTCTGGCCATCGACGAGCAGATGATGAACGAAATCGAGGCTATCAAAAAGAAAATCAACCCCACCGAAATCCTGTTCGTGGTCGACGCCATGACCGGTCAGGACGCAGTCAACACGGCCAAGGAATTTAACGACCGGCTCGACTTCAACGGCGTGGTTCTGACCAAGCTCGACGGTGATACCCGCGGAGGTGCCGCCCTCTCTATCCGCACGGTGGTCGACAAACCCATCAAGTTTATCGGTACCGGCGAGAAACTCGAAGCCATCGACTACTTCCACCCCGCCCGTATGGCCGACCGTATCCTGGGCATGGGCGATATCGTTTCGCTGGTCGAGCGTGCCCAAGAGCAATACGACGAGGAGGAGGCCAAACGGTTGCAAAAGAAGATTGCCAAGAATCAGTTCGACTTCAACGACTTCCTCAGTCAAATCCAGCAAATCAAGAAGATGGGTAACCTCAAAGACCTGGCCTCGATGATTCCGGGTGTAGGCAAAGCCATCAAGGACCTCGACATCGACGACAACGCCTTCAAGAGCATCGAAGCCATCATCTACTCGATGACTCCCAAGGAGCGCAGCAACCCCGAGTTGCTCAACGGCAGCCGCCGCCAACGCATCGCCGCCGGTAGCGGCACCTCGATACAGGAGGTCAACCGGCTGGTCAAGCAGTTTGACCAAACGCGCAAGATGATGCGCATGGTTACCCAAAACAAGGGCGCCATGATGAAGGGATTCAGACGAAAATAAAAAGAGACACATATTATCAATCATGAAACTGCCGGATACACTCTCCAACCCAATCACCGATTGCCACGAGGCAAATAGAGAGTGCGCCCGGCAGTTTTTCATATAACCCCAATAACGCTTATGCAACTAATCGATGGAAAAGCGGTGGCCGACCGCATCAAACAAGAAATTGCCCAGGAGGTAGCCGAGATCTGCAACGCAGGCGGCAAACGTCCTCATCTGGCAGCCGTTCTGGTAGGACACGACGGCGGTAGTGAAACCTATGTGGCTCACAAAGTAAAAGCCTGCGAACAGTGCGGATTCAAATCGACACTCGTCCGCTACGAAAGCGATGTGACCGAAGAGGAGCTGCTGCACAAGGTAGACGAACTGAACAACGACCCCGATATCGACGGATTCATCGTGCAACTGCCTCTGCCCAAACACATCTCGGAACAAAAGGTAATCGAGGCTATCGACTACCGCAAAGATGTCGACGGCTTCCACCCCGTAAACGTGGGCCGCATGTCGATAGGGCTGCCCTGCTTCGTATCGGCTACGCCGGCCGGTATCATGGAGCTGCTGGCCCGCTACAACATCGAGACCAAAGGGAAACACTGCGTGGTGCTGGGCCGTAGCAACATCGTGGGTAAACCCGTGGCCACACTCATGATGCAAAAGGCCTATCCGGGCAACGCCACCGTCACCGTATGCCACAGCGCTACGACCAACATCAAGGAGATTTGCCGCACGGCCGACATCATCATCGCTGCCCTCGGCTCGCCCGAATTTGTCACGGCCGACATGGTCAAGGAGGGGGCCGTCATCATCGACGTAGGTACCACCCGTGTGCCCGACGCCTCGAAGAAATCGGGCTTCAAACTCACCGGCGACGTGAAATTCAGCGAGGTAGCTCCGCTCTGCTCCTACATCACCCCGGTACCCGGCGGCGTAGGTCCCATGACCATCGTCTCGCTCATGCGCAACACCCTGCTGGCCGGCAAGAAAGCCATCTATAAATAAACGCCGACCGGCCATGACAGGGCTCGTCACCTTTTTAGCACCGCTTTTGTTAGGGCAAACTCCGGTAGTACCCGCTACCGAAGTTTCCCTGCTTTTTGCGGGCGATGCCATGCAGCACCAGGCCCAGATAGCCTCGGCCCGTACCGGCGACAGCTATGACTATACCGACTGTTTCGAGTGGATTGCTCCCGAGGTGACGGCAGCCGACTATGCGGTGGTCAACTTGGAAGCTCCCACGGGCGGAGCACCCTACACGGGTTATCCCTGCTTCTCGGCTCCCGACGAGTTTCCCGTCGCCCTGCAACAGGCCGGGTTCGACCTCTTTCTCACCGCCAACAACCATTGCCTCGACCGCCAGGCGCGCGGCGCACGGCGCACCCTGCATCTGCTCGACTCCATCGGCGTCGACCACATGGGCACCTACGACTCCACCTCTTCATTCGAGCGCTTCCACCCTTTTGTCACCAACGTCAAGGGCATACGCATCGCCTTTCTCAACTACACCTACGGCACCAACGGCTTTATCCCCACCCCGCCCCTCATCGTCAACTACATCGAAAGGCAACGCATCAGGCACGACATACGCCGAGCCAAAGAGCTGCGCGCCGAACTGATTGTAGCCTGCCTGCACTGGGGCGACGAATACCAACTGCTCCCCAACAGCCGGCAAAAGGAGCTGGCCGACCTGCTGGTCGACGAGGGGGTGCAACTGGTCATCGGGGCTCACCCGCATGTGATTCAACCCATGGAGCTGCGCCATGACAAGCAGGGAAAACCACAAGCGCTGGTCGTCTATTCGCTGGGGAATTTCATCTCCAACATGAAGACGCGCGACACCGTAGGCGGTGCTCTGGTCAAAGTGACCGTTACCCGCGACGCCATGAACCGGGTAGCGCTGCAATCGGCCCAATACACGTTGGTCTATACCCGCCGCCCGGTTACTCCACACGAACCTTTCGTTGTCGTCCCGGCCGAACAGGAGGTACAGAATCACCCGCAACGCCCCCACCTGAAAGGGTTCTTGCAAAAGGCCCGCGAAATCTTCTCGCGCTACAATCGAGGAGTGAAGGAATATTTTATAGAAAAGGTAGGCGACTGAGCCACACCGTACCCAATGCCGCGGGTTCAGTCATGCAGCACCTGATGCGGAATCCAAAGAAAAGACAAATTCAATTTACCTGCACCCGTCGATATACTCGATAATCGCCTCCTTGTCGTCGGGCGAGAACCAGTGCATGTCGGGATCCTTCTTGTACCAGGTGACCTGTTTTTTGGAGTAGACCCGGGTATTGCGTTTAATTTTCTCGATGGCCTGGTCGAGGGTCATCGTCCCGTCGAAATAGGCAAACAGCTCCTTATACCCTACGGTGTTGAGCGAATTGAGGTGGCGAAGGGGATAGACCCGACGGGCCTCGTCGAGCAAACCGTCGGCCATCATCTGATCGGTACGACGGGCGATACGCTCGAACAACTCTTCACGCGGACGTATCAAACCAATCTTGATGATGCGGAAAGGGCGTTGCTTCACCTGCCGGGTGCGCAGGTCGCTATATCGACCGCCCGTCTGACGGCAAATCTCAATGGCGTGAATCACCCGCTTGTGGTTCTTCAAGTCGACCTCGCCGTAATAGACGGGATCGAGCTTGCGCAACTCCTCGCACAGGGCTTCGAGACCCACCCGGTGATAATCGGCCAAGACCTCGCGACGCACCTCGTCGGTGATGGTAGGTATCTCGTCGATACCCTTACACACGGCGTCGATATACATCATGGAGCCGCCGGTGAGCAGAACGTATTCGTGCGTCTGGAACAACGTGTCGAGCAAACGCAACACCTCCTCCTCGTAGCACGAGGCGCTGTAATAGTCCGTCAAGGCCAACTGCCCCACAAAATAGTGTTTGACCCGGGCCAGCTGCTCGGCCGTGGGGGCTGCCGTGCCGATGGGTATGTCGCGGTAGAACTGCCGGCTGTCGGCCGACACGATGGGACAACCGTAGTGCTCGGCCAGTTGCAGGCTGAGTTCGGTCTTGCCCACCCCCGTGGGTCCGGTCAATACAAGTAGGGTTCCTGCCATAGTGTGAGACGTAGGGTGATAAAAAACCGACGAAACAGGGAGGCGTGGCCACAAAGGGAACCCCGCTCTGCTTCGTCGGATTTACAATCGGTTGTTATTTCTCGGCAGCCATGCGGGCGATTTGCACAATCACCTCGGTGGCTTTCTCCATCGACTGGATAGGCACGAACTCATACCGTCCGTGGAAGTTGAGCCCGCCGGCAAAGATGTTGGGGCAAGGCAGGCCCTTGAACGACAGCTGGGCACCATCGGTACCGCCGCGCACCGGTTTCACCTGGGGCACCACGTCGACGGCACGCATGGCGTCGGAGACGAGGTCGACGATGTGCATCACCGGCTCAACCTTCTCGCGCATGTTGTAATACTGGTTGGTAATCTCAATGCTGGCGCACCCGGGGAACTCGTTGTTGATCTTGCGGGTAAGGTGTTCAAGCTCTTTCTTGCGACGCTCGAAACGGTCGCGGTCGTGGTCGCGAATGATATAGGTGAGAACCGTTTTCTCGACGCTTCCCTCAAACGAAATGAGGTGATAGAAGCCCTCGTAACCCTCGGTGTGCTCGGGGGTCTCCCAGCGGGGCAACATGATGGCGTATTGGTTGGCAATACGTATCGAGTTGATCATCTTGTGCTTGGCATAGCCCGGGTGTACGTTGCGCCCCTTGAAGGTGACCCGAGCCACAGCTGCGTTGAAGTTTTCATACTCCAACTCGCCTATCTCGCCGCCGTCCATCGTATAGGCCCACTCGGCACCGAATGCCTTCACGTCAAACTTGTGAGCCCCCTTGCCAATCTCCTCGTCGGGGTTGAAGGCGACCCGTATCTTGCCGTGCTTGATCTCGGGGTGAGCCAACAGATACTCCATGGCCGTCACAATCTCGGCCACACCGGCTTTGTCGTCGGCCCCCAGCAGCGTCTTGCCATCGGTCACAATCAGGTCCTGACCGATGTAGTGGAGCAACTCGGGAAACTCGGCAGGTCGCAGCACCACGTCGTCCTCGGCACACAGCACGATATCGGCTCCACCGTAATTCTTCACGATGCGTGGCGATACGTGACGTCCCGACATGTCGGGACTCGTGTCGAGGTGTGCAATAAAGCCGATGACCGGCACCTTCTTGTCGACATTGGCGGGCAACGTCGCCATCAGATAGCCGTTATCGTCGAGGGTCACCTCGGTAAGACCTATACGCTTCAACTCTTCGGCCAAAGCTTGGGCAAACACCATCTGCCCCGGCGTACTGGGTGTCATATTGGTAAGCTCGTCCGACTGGGTGTCGAAGCTTACATAATGGAGAAAACGATCTACTAAATTCATCGTATATAAGTTTTATTGGTTTTTCTTTTCGGATTAACCGTCCGTCGGATTCGTCCAACAGACGAACAAAGGTAAAAAATTTTTTTCTTACATTTGCACTACCGCATTCAAAAGTGGCTGTATGGCTAAAAAGAAAAAAAGGAAGAAAAAATCGTCGGCTCGACGCAACAACAATCTGGTAACGCTGCTCATGTTGATACTCATCGCCTGCGGTGTGTGGTACCTCATGCAGCACGCCGACGCACGCTCGGTTTTCGGCAACAGCCACACCTCGACCCTCGACCACATCGAGAAGGCCGAGATGGCCCGTACGCCGGCCGGCACCCCCGAACAACTGCTGCTCCGCACAGGCTATACGGCCTCGTACAACCGGCAGTGGAAGCTGCCCAACTGGGTGTGCTACGAACTGGTGCGCAGCGAACTGCAAGGCTCGGCCTCGCGCAGCAACCGATTTGTGAGCGACCCCGACGTGGAGGGTACCCCTGCCGACACCCGCGACTACACCCGCAGCGGGTATGACCGGGGGCACATGGCGCCTGCCGCCGACATGAAATGGAGCAAACAAGCCATGGAAGAGTCGTTCCTGCTCTCCAACATCTGTCCCCAGGCTCCCGGGTTGAACCGTGGCCGCTGGAAGGAGCTGGAAGAGCTGGTGCGCGAATGGGCCCAGCGCGACAGTGCCCTGCTCATTGCCTGCGGTCCCATCGTGAACAAAACGCCCAAGACCATCGGGCGTCACCGCATTGCCGTCCCCTCGCGCTATTTCAAGGTTGTTGCCGCCCCCTATGCAAGCCGTCCGCGAGGCATCGCCTTCCTCTTCGACAACAGCGATGACCAGCCCTCCCTGCAAGCACTGGCCGTCCCCATCGACAGCGTGGAAAAATTAACCGGGATAGATTTCTTCTACAATCTGCCCGACAGCATAGAAACCCCAATAGAAAGCAACTTATGGACCGAAACATGGAACCTCAACTAAATACCCCCCTGCCCCAAGATACTATCTGCGCCGTCTCCACCGCACCCGGTCGCGGCGGCATCGCCGTCATACGCGTCAGCGGTCCCGAAGCCGTAACCATCACCGACCGTATATTCCGCTCGCCCAACAGCAAACCGCTCGCCGAGGCCAAAGCCAATACTGCACACTACGGCGCCATCACCGACGAGACGGGCCACATACTCGACGACGTCGTCGTTACCCTCTTCGTCGCCCCCCACTCCTTTACCGGAGAAAACACCATAGAGATTTCGTGCCACGGCTCCACCTACATACAGCAACAGATTATCGCCCTGCTGCTGCGTCAAGGTTGCCGTCTGGCTACCCCTGGCGAGTTCACCCGACGAGCTTTCACCAACGGCAAACTCGACCTGTCGCAGGCCGAAGCCGTGGCTGACCTCATCGCCTCCACCTCGGCCGCATCGCACCGACTGGCAATCCAGCAGATGCGGGGCGGATTCAGCCGCGAGCTCGCCCACCTGCGCGAACAGCTACTCACTTTCGTCTCGCTCGTCGAACTCGAACTCGATTTCAGCGAAGAAGAGGTAGAATTTGCCGACCGACAGAAACTCACCGAACTGGCCCGCGAAATCGAGCGCGTCATCAAGCGCCTCTCCGACTCGTTCAGCCTCGGCAACGCCATCAAAAACGGCGTCCCCACCGCCATCATCGGCGAGACCAACGCCGGCAAGTCAACCCTGCTCAACCGCCTGGTCAAGGAAGACCGCGCCCTCGTCTCCGACATTCACGGCACCACCCGCGACGTCATCGAGGACACCGTCGTACTGCAAGGCATCACCTTCCGCTTCATCGACACCGCGGGCATACGCGAAACCCACGACACCATCGAGAGCATGGGCATCGAGCGCACCTTCCAGAAGCTCGACCAGGCCAGCATCGTCATTTGGCTCATCGACGCCACCCACGCCCCACAAGAGGTTGAGGAGCTCTCCCGGCAGATACTCCCCCGCTGCCACGACAAACACCTCATCATCGCCTTCAACAAAGTCGACAAGATAGACGACGCCACCCGGCAGCAACTCACCCAACTGTACGACCACCTCACCCGCGAGATAACCGACACCGCGATGATATTCCTCTCGGCCTCGCACAACCAGAACGTCGACACCCTCGAATCGATGTTGGTCGACACCGTCAACCTGCCCCAAGCCGGCGAGAACGACGTAATCGTCACCAACGCCCGCCACTACGAAGCCCTCATGCACGCCCACGACGCCATACAACGTACCCTCGACGGCCTGCAAACCGGACTCTCGGGCGACTTTCTCGCCCAAGACATTCGTGAGTGCATGCACTACCTGGGCGAAATCACCGGCCAAATTTCGACCGACGAAATCCTCGGCACTATCTTTTCCAAATTTTGCATCGGCAAGTAAATGCCTGATTATCAAATAGTTAAATTGATTATAATCGATTAATATGGCGCTCTTTACGGGCGCCTTTTTTGTTGCACAAGTATCGTTGATAATCGTTGCTAAGCCTTTTTACGCCATTTTTTGTACCTCCTGTGTACCTCACCACGAAAATCCGAGGATTATCGTTGGCAAGGTCGTGGAGAATGTTGACTATGGTTGACAATAGTTTACGATGGTTGACAAAAAACAGGAGAAATGAAGGAGAATTAACCCCTAAATATTAAGTAAAAATGGCAACTAGTAACTTTAGAATTAAAAAGATTTGTGAGTGGTGCGGTAAAGAATTCGAGGCTCAGAAAGTTTCTACAAGGTTCTGTTCACACAGGTGTGCAAATTTTGCCTATAAACGGGCCATACGCAAAAAACGAGTGCAGACAACAGAGTCACAAACTCAAGTTCAGAAAACTGAACGCATCATTGAAGACATTAAGGAGAAGGAATATCTTTCCTTTTCAGAAACAGGACGTCTGTTAGGTCTATCTCGCCAAGCTATCTATACCATGGTAAAGGCAGGTCACCTTAAAGCGTCTAAAATTAGCAGTAGGCTTTCATTTATCAAGAGGGCTGATATTGATGCTATGCTTCAAAACAAGCCTTATCAGTATCGAATGCCCAAAGATACAATCCCTATCACAGACTTCTATACCACCAATGAGATTAAAGAGAAATTCGGTGTCAAAGATTCCTGGATATTTCATATAGCTAAAGAACATAATATCCCTCGAACATTTAACCGTGGAAAAACCTATTGGAGCAAAAAGCATATTGATGACTACTTTGCAAAGAAAGCTCCCGATCCTGAAATCAAGGAATGGTACAGCACGCAAGACATGCAGGAGAAGTTCGGCATGACACTGACAGCCATCTATTCTTTTGTATCCAAGAATGCTATTCCCAAAAAGAAAGTCGGCATCATGGTATACTACTCCAAGAAGCATGTGGATATTGCTAAAGGTCTCATAGCTCCCGAAGAGCCCAAATACTACACCATTGCCGAAGCGATGGAGCGATTCAATCTGACACGAGACCAACTCTACCATTATGTGAAATACCATAATATTCCCCGTGTCAAGGTCGGTAAATATACCAAGATCCTGCGAGCAGAGTTGGACAAGTTCTTTGAGCCTCCAAAGATAGAATGAGGCAAAAGTTATTTTCCGGTGATAAATACCACCATTAGAACACCTATTTTATTTGCAACAAAAACAAGTATTAATCAAAAAACAATATAGCTATGACACTTACATGCACCAACGTAACACTGAGACAAAAACCATTGCGTAACGACCGCATATCTCTTTATCTGGATTATTACCCGGCCATCCGCAATCCTTACACGATGAAGATGAGCCGCCGGGAATTCCTCGGCATCTACATTTATGCCAAGCCCAAGAACGAGCAGCAAAGAATGTTCAATCAGGATATGCTGAACAAGGCAGAGGCAATCCGCTGTATCCGTGTCCAGTCGCTTATCAATGAAGAATTCGGGTTCCTGGATAAGAACAAACAAAAGGTAGATTTCCTCGCCTATTTCCGGACTAAAGCACGAGAAAAGTACGAGAAATGGGATTGCGTTTACAACCACTTCGAGAAATTTGTCGGTGGCAAATGCACCTTTGGTGATGTCACCGTGGAACTGTGTGAGAAGTTCAGGGATTACCTGCTCAAATGCAAACAGATCAATCATCCCAATGCTTACATCTCACGAAATTCGGCAGCCGGCTATTATTCAACTTTCCGAGCCTTGTTGAAAATAGCCTATAAAGAGAAGATGCTGCGTGAGAACTTGAACGACTTTCTGGAAAAGATTGAATGGAAAGAGGTCAAGAAAGAGTATCTGACACTTGATGAAGTCAAAAAATTGGCAGCTACGCCATGTAAAATTCCAGTCTTGAAACAGGCCTCCCTGTTTGCCTGCATGACCGGCCTCCGTATCAGTGATATTCTGAAGTTGGACTGGCATGACTTTGAAGTCGGCCCGGATCAAGGTTACTACATCCGTATCTGTACCGAGAAAACGGAAACCGAGGCAACCCTCCCCATCAGTCAGGAGACACTGGAGTTGTGTGGCGAATGGGGCACCGGAAAAGTATTCAAAGGCTTAACCCGATCCATGACTCATCACCCCTTGAAACAATGGATTGCCGAAGCCGGAATCAGAAAGCACATAACCTTCCACCTGGCCAGACATATAATTTACCCTTACTCATTGAGAATAAGGAATTTACAAGATTTATTTTTTAGACCGGTAATGGTTTAGAAACGAGTAGACTTCTTCAAATCACCTGCTTTTGCATAAAACAAAAGAACACTTTTTTCACAATCAAAGATAATGAAATTCTCTATCATAACAAATAATATACCGAGAAAAATCCTGTGAAACAACAGATGCAAGATTAACAATTTATATAAATGTTAATAATACAAACTTCATTTTGTATATCCTTCAATCTATCTTTGTCTAATTTCAATTTTTTACCATTAACTACAACATAATTTTCTCCTAATTCACTTATATGGTTTGCATTTACAATACAATTCTCGCTAATAGTAACCATCTTATTTAGTGACATTAGTTGTTTTATTGCTTTTTTGATTGGAACACTTAAAGGGAAAGTCCTTTGCTCAGACACATAGACAACTGCAGTTTTGTCATCTCCTTCTGCATACAAAATTTCATTAGCTTCAACACAAGCGTACCCTTCTTTATCTTCAATCATTGCAAATCTTTTTCTGTTAGTTTCCTTAATTGATTTGCTATTTTGTGTTTTAATCTTACTTAAGGTCACACTTTTCTGCCGCTTTATTGAGTATTTATTTTTTATCTTTCTAGCTTTCTTCATATCCTATTCAAGATTAAATGCATATTGACTCTACCTGAAATCGTCATCCAACGATAAGTGGCTGAATATATTTGATGTATCTTTTAGCTAAAGAAGTAATCTCCCGCTATTGCTCCACCGGATTCTTGCAATATTTTGCAGTGTCTTGCGGAGTCGATTTTATTATACGACAAAGGTAACGCTTTGCTTTGAAATACAAGTAAATGCCTTGTATTTTTGCTCCACCTCAATGTGGGGTTCATCTTTCATCCCAAATTTAGTGCTATGGTATTGACTTTTTCGGTTTAATCCATAAACACAACATAGGGGTATCTTTGAATTTTGTTAAACATACATCTGCATCATTTAATATTAATATTCTATTCCAATTGTCAGCTTTTAATTGAGGTAGTTCTATCGCTTCATTAAATAATGCAAAGTTAGCTCCCATCTCATTGAATACTCTAACTATTCTATTGACTATAATCTCTATTTCTTTCGTAAGAATAGGCTGTTTAAGATCAAAACTTTTATGTAGTATAATGACTGTTTCTTCTTTTGATTTTCTTTCAAACATACAGTTGAAGTATCCAAAATATTCACAGGATGTCTTTAGGTGTGTAAAAATATATTCTTGTGTAGTATCTGCTTTCAAAATTTGTTTGGCTTGATAATCTTTATTGATTTCATCAAAGTACTCATATGCTGATTTTTTGTTGTTATTGATTGCTTCATCAAATTTTCTAATAAAATCATCTATTGAATATACTTTTGTTCCAAAATTAAAGAGTTTATATAATGTCTTGCTTTTTTGACGTAATCCTTCGTCATCACTAACTATACAATCACAATATGCTCCAAAAAAACTATGACAGCAATCAGCTTCCATATTTTTAAGTTTAACTTTCTTTCTAGTTTCTTTATTGACACCCAATAGGTCAAGAAGCATATATGACATATAATATACTGTAGCAGAATCAGAGGAGGATAATCCTATTTGAGTCAAAATAGCTTTAATTATATCTATAAAAGATAATCCTAACGGAGCAGAAGATAACTGTTCGTTAAAGACTTTTTCATCTTCTGATGTAATTAATGTAGGATTGTATCTGGCTATGGTATTATCTCTTACTATTTTATATGGTTCTTTCTCTTCATAAAGATTGTGATACATAAATTTTACAAATGCTGAAAAACTAGAATTATCTATTTGGAGTTCATCTGTTGAAATTGGAGTTCTTTTTATTATCCAATCAAAATTTAATTCTCCTTTTAAATCCTTCATACTAATATCAAGAATATTATTGATTGCTTTCCTTTGTTCTTCTGTGATTTGCGAAAGATCAATATTTTCAAGCCAAGATATATCTCCGACTTTTCCTATATTCATGAAAGCATCTCTAGGAGATTGCTTCATAACAACCTGTTTAGCATCTTCGTATATTAAACGATTTCCATCAACAATAGTTTGCATAAAATCCATTTCTGCATACTTTATGTTTGTTGTATCATCTTGCAAATCAAATAAATGAGCATTTGAATAGAAGAAAATGAATTCGTCTTTGTGAGATAATATCTTTTCGCGCAAAAGAGAGTACTTTTCTTCCCTTGCGTTAAAGAGGTGGCTGAAAACTTGTTTATCCAAATATATTGTAATCATAAATAATGTGTTAATAGTAGAATACTATTATTGTTTTGTTAGCAATTCCTTCAAGACCGAAATTTTTGCCATAAGGCAATGTTTATGTAACTTACTTTGCTTCTCTAAGGTAAAGTAAACTCTATGTATTCTCATCCTTGTACGGTTTAATATATATTACGAAAGTATTGTCCAATGCTTAAATTCAATGGCAGATTGCAATGTTTCCGTATTGGCTTCATCATCTATACAGGCAACAAGATATAAGTTTAGATACGCACTATCAACATCATGAGCAGTAATAGAAAAACTAATACGGATGAAAATCGGTAAACCTTAAGCATTCTTCTTCGTATGCTCTTAAAACGAAGTGATACGGGGACCTAATAACTTATCAATTCCAAATCTTGATAGAGTCTTATCACCCCCCTTGTTCCGTAGAATAGATATACCATTAAAAATTCTTTTTAGAAGAGGGACTCAGGCAAACGCTCTGTTGAGGTTGTTTCTTGTCTGTCGGAAAATATCTCAAATTTAGATGGACCTCAAAAGGAGTAATTGTTTGCACAATAGTATTGATAACCGTTTTGCGTAAAGCTATCTTGTTCTCAATCTCTATACAAAAGATAACTACCTCCTATTACTTATTGAAAATAAGAAATTTATAAGATCAATATTTCGAAAGTAAAGTTTAGAAATCGCCAGATTTTACATAAAATAAAAGAACACTTACCTTAGATTTCAAAGGTACTAAAATTCTCAATCATAAAAAATAATATGAAGAGATAAATTTCATGGGAAAATAATATTCAATCTAGTAGGTACAAGATATCATATATTTACTTTTTATATATTCCAATGATTCAAGGCTCCATTCTTTTGCTGGCTTTTATATTGTTATAAAAAACGCATAAAATAAATTTTAAAACCGTATTTTGTAATATTGTTACGGAAATATGTATTATAGATTTGCTCTATACGATTTTATTCTTATCTTTGCATCATATAACAGATAAATTCAACGAATATGATAGCAGAATTCATCATTGAAAATTTTTTCTCAATAAAGTCTCCACAAAAGATAAGCTTTGAACCTTCATCAGATACTTTTATGTCTGACGAATATTCATATGAAGTTAAGGATGGGGTAAGATTGTTGAAATTAGGCATCATCTATGGTGCTAATGCTTCCGGCAAAACCAATATCTTGAATGCTGTGGAATTTTTCAGAATGCTTGTTCTTAGGATGCCCAAAGACCGGAATGCAAAGACCGGAGTTGTACCTTTTATGCTGGATGACACTTCAAGGAACGAAAAGACAAAGATGTCAATGGTGTTTTATATCAATCAATCGAAATATATCCTTACTTTTGAATTAGACTCAAAATATATCTATTCGGAGACATTGATTGTTTACGATTCCATTCGTCCTACCAAATTGTATAGCCGTAGTTATGATGCAACTACAGATTCCACAACAATAGATTTCGGTACAAACCTGAAAATGCCACGGAAGAGTCAGGATGTGATTTCCGGAAACACTATCAATAATTGCAGTGTGCTTGCCGCATTTGGCAAAAGTAATGTGGAACGCACCAAGTTGAATGATGTGTACGATTACTTTGCCAAACAAGTAAAAGATGTATTGGCTCCTGGTATGCTACTTTCAGGATATGTAAAATCACAATTGGATAAAGATGAAACAGGCGATTTGAAGAAGTTCATTTTGAACTTTCTGAAAGCATCTGATTTTAACATAGAAGATGTCGTATTGCATGAAGAGGAAGAATTGATTACCCCTGAATTGGAGCAATTGATTCAAAATGCCCCTATTGATAATGAGGCAAAAGCTGAAATGCTTAGAAAAGGAAAAATCACAAATGCAGAATTGACATTCAAGCATAAGGTTGGCGACAAACTATACGATTTGTCTGAAGAATATGAATCCAATGGTACAATGAGATTTTTGGGAATGGCCGTAATTCTGAATTTCTTGTTGAAGACCAACCGGTTTGTTCTTATTGACGAAGTCGAGACAAGCATCCACTATGAACTGCTGGCTTATTTTATAAAAGTTTTTTTAGCGAACAGCGAAGGAACATCCCAAATGTTGTTGACAACACACGACATCAATCTTCTCAACGAAGAATTCATTCGCCGTGACACAATATGGTTTACGGATAAAGACGAATATGGCGAGACTAAAATAGTACGTCTTTCATCTTTAGGTCTGCACAAGAACCTTTCCCCGTATAATGCTTACAAACAGGGGAAATTGGTAAAGTTGCCGTTCTTAGGTAGCCAGTATATTAACCTAAATGACTAATGATATGGGGCGGACAGTAACAAAAAGTATTGCTATCATAGGCGAGGGAGAAACGGAATGGTTCTATTTTGATTCATTGAGGGTGGCTTGTCGTTATCCTTTCAAGGTTGCGCCTGATTTTCCACAGCATAGCGACATCAATCATATTCTAAAATTGGTAGAATCCTATTTGAATAAGCAATATGACTTTATCGTATGCCTTTTTGATATGGACAGGCTGTATCAATATCCTTCTGAAATGCAATTGTATCAACGAGCAAAGAAAAAGTATAGCGCAAAGAAATACGCTGGCAAAGTGATGTTTGTAGAAACGAATCCATGTACGGAATTTTGGTTCTTGCTCCACTTTCTACCCAATGTAGTTTGTCGGCGATATGAAAGTTACGACCAACTGCTTCCTGAATTGCAGAAATACATGCCGGGATATGAAAAGACAAAGCGATATTTCATACGTACCAATCTTTATAAATATTTGACGGAGAATGGTGATTTGGAACGAGCAATGTCAAATTCAGAAAAATTGTGTCAATTATGTAAAGAATCACAGGAAGATTTGAAAGCATATTCTGAAATTCATAAGGTTATAATGTTGCTTAACAAAATAAAATAGATTACAATGGTTTGTCGTTCAATATTAACACGCAAAAATAAAGATTTCATATGATAGAAAGATTAATTATACATAATTTCAAAGGTATTAAAAGTGCTGATATCTCGTTTCAAGCATATAAAAATGTTATTGTTGGTAATAATGGTGCAGGGAAGAGTACGATTATAGAAGCCTTGTCGTTGGCAATGGGATATGGATTAAACAAACTTGAGGTCACACCACATCTATTTCATATCGATTGTATAAAAGAATTTAGGGATACGAAGATCCCCCCAATCATTACTATTGAGGTTGTCATTAGTGGGGCAAAAGATGATTTTTCAGGGACTAACAATACTTTACGGACAAATCTACGAGGGTTACAACTAAAGATATGCTTTGATGAGGATTATGCAGACTTGTTTGAAGCGGAAAAAAGTGAGTGCACCCAGATTCCATGTGAATATTATAAGATAGAGAGGAATTGGTTCTCAGATGCTCCTGTCAAACAACAACTAATTCCGTATAATGTAATGCTTGTTGATTCAAGTTCTGCATATTTAAATGTTTCGTCAAACCAGTATATGGCGAATTTGTTGAAGAAATATATAGGTGAAGATAATTTGGTTAAAGTGCAATCATCTTTACGACATTTAAGAGAAAAATTTGAGGGAGAGAAATCTATTGATCAAATAAATGAAACGCTTAGCGGAGAAATTGAAAATCTTAAAGTGTCAATTGATGTAACATCAAACATCATTTTTCGAAACATTCTGTGCCCATTTTTGGATGAAATTCCCATTGGGCAAATAGGAGAAGGCGAACTGTGTATATTAAAAACTTTGTTGTCAATCGATAAGTCTCATTTGACGGATAAACCTAAAATTGTAATTATTGAAGAACCTGAGACCCACCTTTCTCATACAAAAATGTATGAACTCATTAGAAAAATTGAGGAAAATCTCAAAGATGATAAGACCCAACTGATAGTGACAACTCATAATAGTTTTGTTGCAAACAAACTGGACTTGTCTAACCTGATGATGATAAGCAATGATAATGGCATTATAAATACATGCAAACCAGACAAAAGGGATAATGAATTGTTTAGCTTTTTCACAAAGATATCCAACTATCCAACACTTCGCTTAATCCTTTGCAAATCTGCTATTTTGGTTGAAGGTCCAACAGACGAAATGGTTATAACATATTATTACAAAAAGAAGTATGATCGTCACCCGTTTGATGATGGGATTGAACTAATCTCTGTAGAAGGCGTGAAATTTAAGAATTTCGTGGAGTTAGCAAAATCATTTAAGAGACGAGTCGCTATTGTAACTGATAATGATGGATTTTCTCTCGAAGATCTGCATTCTCATCGTGGTCTGGATGAAATCCCAGATAACATTAAAATATTCACCGAAATCGATACAAGCCTCAATACTTTAGAGCCTTCTTTTGTAAAAGCTAATGCAGATAATTTGCAAGAATTGTCGAATGCAGTCAGAAAAATGGAAGTAAATCCCGATACTGAAGCAAACTTGGTAGAGTTTATGAAAAAAAATAAAACTGAGTGGGCTTATCGTCTGTTGACAAACATTGATTCAACAAATTTTAAAACACCAGAATACATCATAGAAGCGATTAATTGGATTAGATACGATGGCGAATAATACAATCTACATAGCAGCTGCAGGAGCTGGAAAAACGACATTGATTATTAGGAAAGCTATAGAATTATATAAAAGTGGCTTACTTGAGGGCAAAAAGGTTCTAATTATCACGTACACAGACAATAATCAGAATAATATTCGCCAAAAGTTTCTTGACGAATACGGACTTGTTCCTAAAAATATTGTTATTCTTGGCTGGTTTACATTTCTACTTGTCTACTGGATTAGACCTTTTAAAGGGACTGTTATTGAACAATTATATAATCGGCATATCGGAATGTCGTTTGTTGAAGGAATTTCTGGAACTAAAACGCTCCCTAACGGACAAATCATAACAACTTATCATAACAATGCGGAAAAGTTCTTAGATAGTTCACAAACACATCTGTATTCTGACAAAATGGCTGAATTTGCATATAAATGTTGGGAACAAAATAAAACAGATTTGTTGAATCGAATTTCCAATATTGCAGATACGGTTTTTATAGACGAGGCTCAAGATTTAGCGGCATGGGACTTTGAAATAATAAAAACACTAATCAAATCAGACAAAGTCAATTGTATTCTTTATGGTGACCCAAGACAAAGCACATATAAAACAACAGCTTCATCAAAACACTCCAAATATTCAGGAAACATCGCATTATTTGCAGAAAAAGAAATTAATCAAAAAAGAAGGAAATTCGTAACTATTGATACTACAACATTATCAAAGTCTCATAGATGCGAAACTTCTATATGTGCTTTTGCATCGTCTATTTTACCTAACTTCCCTGTTACGGAAATGTGTTTATGTTCAGAATGTAAAAACAGACGGAAAGCTTATACTTTACCTAAGGGAGTCTTTCTTGTAAAAGAACAAGACGTACAAAAATTCGTAAATGTCTATAATCCATTATCATTAATATGGGATAAAAAGGTTAAAGTGAAAATTCAAACCGAACATATCTTAAATTGGGGAGAAAGTAAAGGGTTGCAAGCAGATGCAACATTGATTTATATGACTAAAACTTTACTTGATTGGTATAGCCCCTCAGTAAGGTTAAAGAAGAAAATTTCACAGGAAACTCTTCACAAGTTCTATGTTGCAGTAACTCGTGCTAAATATGTTGTTGGTCTTATAGTTCCCAATAATTTTGATAATTCTATTATTTCTCTTTCTTTTTGGAGAGAAATTTAATTCAACAATTCCACAGATAGAATACTTCTGTGGGATTGTTAAATTCATCACTACATTGATTTTATCAGTGATTTGATAAAGGCGATTTCTTCATTGGTTAGCTGATATTTTGCATAGAGTTGATTGTCTATTTCGGGTATGCTTTTGTTCCAATCAATATCGCTTAATGATGTGAAGTCTTGCAACGGAACAAAACGAAAAACATCTTGGGACACCTGCATTGTTCCTCTTCCAAAAAATAATAATATTCTACAAAAATTAGTTTCAAGATATTGATTTGCATTATTTTGTTCAACAGAATTCTCAAATGGCCCAATTACGAGAAAGGTTTCACTACATACAACTCCCGGAGGTGCTATTATTATTTCAGGAGGAACTATGGCATCCGCTGAATAGGCTTTAGATATAAATAGCTTATATTTATTTATCCATTGTCTATTCTTTTTTATTGCATTGGAATCGATATATCCTGTAATACGTTTTGCACCACCTTTAATACCATAAACACCCCATAATAAAACAGAATTCTCATAAGGTTTATCCTTAAGTTTATATTCTGGGTAGCTCGATTTATTGTTGAATATATCAGTATTAATACCAAAAGGCTTACGCGCTGAAACTATCTGACTAAATGATTGTAATTTAGAAATCTTATTAATAATACTTTGTCGCCTATTATCTCTGATAATTATATCTGAATTGCCGTCAGATAAATGTCTTATAGAACAAAAAGATTTTTCATTAGTAGGTTTATACGTGTAGTTTGTAAGCCCTTCATACTTTCTACTCCAAAGAAAATAACAGATTCCACCATCTATATGCTGTCCGTTAAAGCATTCACCAGAATCCTCATAATCATAGATGGATGCAATATGTTTATCTTCCATCATTTCTTTTCTGAATGGTTTAAGAACAGCTTTTCCTCCAATCATCCATTTTGAAGGCATAATCAGGGAAAAGTATTCAGGTCTAATCTGTTTTGCTATCCGTACAAATATTTGGTATATAGGATTTGCAGCATCGTCAGATGCACCACTTCCATCATTGATTTGGTATGGAGGATTACCGACTATAGCATTAATCTTCATGTCTTTGCCTATTAAGTCATGTACTTTTTTAATGAATAATTCTGATTGATTCTTTACCTTGTTGACAAGATCTTCCGGAGCCCACATATTTGTCTTTGCTTTATGAAATCCAACAAGCGTACGTTTGGTAATACTCTTAGCCATTGGAGTCTTACAGATGACAAAGATGTTCTCAGCTATTACCTTATCCCATACGGCTTGCTGTTCTTCTATTGTTTCTACAGCGAAAAGAGAAGCCTTTGCCCTTGCCCGATATATACCATATGCCATATAGAGCGGATAAAGTCCGGATTTGGAATTGATTTCCAGAATACGGGATTCAGTAGAGAAAACTTCTGCGGTAACTTCTCCTTTGTCTATAAATCGTGGTTCAGAAATCACATTCTGATACTCCATGTCATAGAAGTTATATCCTCCCAAACAATCACCGAGGTGCATGTTTACCACGCGCCACGGAGTAAGCACCGTCTCTTTGTCCGGATTACGGAAAGTATTGAAGATGTTCGTAATGCGTTCGATTCGTTCCTCAATACTCAGTTTATCCGCAGCACGGGCCATCGCACGGATTCGTTTTCCAGCGGCACAGAATATTTCCGGGTCGTAGTATTTTTTGAAGCTGTTGAATTTCTGCTTGGTCACTCCCTTTGGCATGAACTCTTCCCATGACTGTGGGTCAATGAGTGAGGCAAAATTATCAATCGTGATTTCCTGACTCTCATCACTCAGTTCCGCACCATAAATCAACAGGGGCATACGGATGGAGATGCCACGGAGTATGGAAATGGCCGCTTCCCTGTTCTTGGTCTTCTTTTTCAGTTCTTCCAGCCGTTTCCGTTCTTCCTCCGTAAGTTCCTTCTTGGGTTTCTTCTCCAGCTTCTCTTTTTCCTCGTATTCCTCATTGTTCAGTCCCTGACTGTTGATGTCCACCTGGTTGGTCTTGGGCATAGCCTTGGTCTGGCCGATAATCTTTTTCAGGTCATCGAATTCTTGCAGTTCCAGATCATCCAGTTTCATCAGCTCATCGTTATACAGACTGTTGTCTTCAAACCCGTTACGGACGACACGTTCCACATATACCCGTTTCAACTGTTCCAACATACGGGGTACATCAAAGCGGTTCATCTGTGAGCCCTCTATGGATATGATGGGACAGAAATTGATAAATTCTCCCATTGCCTTACGGTCACTTTGTGAAGTTTTTCCGGCTTTGGCCGATATTTTGGCGGTTTCGGCTATCACTTTTAGGGTACGGTCGGGAGCAAAATCGAAAACGTAACACTGCTCCTTCATCCGTCCGTTGATGGTGGCCGGTGTCTGTACGCGGAAGATGGTCTGCATATAACTGGATGCAGCTGTATTATAGGAACCGGACAGCATGAATACGGCAGTCCATGCCTTTACACTTACTCCGGTCGTCAGTCGTCCACAAGAGAGGGTAATGGTCCGTGTAGCATCCGGATCTTTTCCGATAGCCTTTTCCACGGCTTCCAGGGCATCACGGCTCTCCTCGTCCTGATCACCGTCACCGGCTACATTGACCACCTTGAAATGCTGGAACACCGGATGTGTTTGGAGCATGGCACTCAGTGCCCTTGCTTCCTTCACGCCGGGCACCATCCAGAGTGTATGGCGGAAAATATTCCGATATTCCTCGTTGGCATATGGATAAAGGCTGTCCTTGTCCTCCTTGGTAAGAAGGTTCAGAAAAGCCCGTACATCTTTTTCATGACAGAAACCGCCAGCCTCATTGACCCGGAAAAATTCCCTGAAATTAAAGGCGACATCCTCATCTACAAAGTCATGAAGCAGCCGTCCCAAATCGTAGGTATAGATATTGAGTGTAGGCAGTGAAGCATACGGATTGGGGTCACCAAAATGGAGCTCATCCCAGTTTATCTTGGCCCGTTGTTCCATCACATAGTCCCATGTATAGATTTCATCCTCCTTGAAATCATCCAACAGATTGAATGGAGTACCTGACAGACGCAATACTTTGGTCTGTTCCTTGACCAGCTCTCCCATAACCGCTTTACCTAGTTCGGTCTGGGTGCCTTCGTGCGCTTCATCCACGATAATCAGGTCCCAATCGGTAGCAAACACTTCGTTGTTTTTGTCGAAGTTACCACCCACAAGTTCAGAACCACGCAAATCCTGCATGGAGGCAAAATAGACATAATGCAATCCGTGACTTTCTGCCTGCCGTTCAAGACTGTCGTAACTTTCCCCGTTGTTCTTGGAACCGTATGCAAAATCCTTGCGGTCGTAAAATATTTTACCGAAATCCTCAAACCATCCGGTATCCACCACAGGGCGATGGGTCAGAATCAGGGTACGCTGAAACTCCATATCCTTGACAACCTGCAGGGCAGAAAGGGTCTTTCCGAAACGCATCTTTGCGTTCCAGAGCATCTGGTTGCCTTTCTTAAACTGTTTCTTGGTCTTGCTGATGGCTTCCTGCTGTTCCGGCCGGAATACAATCGGGGAATATTCACGGGTAATTTCCGTTGATGAAAGGGAATTCCGCCCTTCCTTGACAGCCGCAATGGCACGTTTGACGGTTTCCAGATCGGTGATGAACCATTCATTGGCTTTGTTGACTGTATCGAAGACTTTCTTTTTGATACCGGAGCGTTCCAGGACATTGTGTACCTCTTTGTCGTTGAATGAACGGAGTCCGCCACGATTGTAAATGGTCAGTTCTGTATATAGCAGATCGTATGCGATACCTGCCGTCTGTGTGTACTGGTTGATACGCTTTCTTGCCGCTTCATTGAGCGCCTTGCTGTTAGGAGACAGACCGAACACGTTTTCATCCTCACAGGTTGCCTCGCCAATCTTCAGGCATCCACGGTGTGCCGTATCATTGATACGAAACACATAGATAAGTTTTAGTTTCAGGGACGATGT
>DXDM01000002.1 GCA_019115485.1 Candidatus Barnesiella excrementavium
TGCTTAACGAGGTGCGTGCCGGTCGACTTACAATCCTGTCGCTCTATCCCGATGGAGAGACCGAGGAGTGGCTGGCCGGGGCGAAGGAATATCCCCAGGAGTGGGTGGTGGCCTCGATGGAAAACGGCGACCGCTGTTTCGACTTGCGGATAATGCCTACGCTCTATTTGCTGGACAAAGACAAAAAGATAATATTGCGCAATGCTTCGCTCGAAGAGGTAGAGCAAGCTTTGAAACAGAATTAAAAGAAAAGAGACTTTGTGGTGTTGATTCCGCAACGATGGGAATCGTTATATTTTGAGATCCCCTCTGTGCGTGAGCATAGTTTTTTTGACCCAATAACACCTGAAAAGGAGGAATCGGCCACAAAGTCTCCTTTTTTTGTTTCGGACAATCGGGGAGGGCTCTTCTCCCCGAGAACTTCAAACCAGTATGTATTCGGTTATAAGGTTGGCTATCCGGTTTGGTTAAGGCGAAGCGTGAAAACTTGGTTCCCTGTTTGTCTTTACCCTTGTCTTTCACTATATTTGGATAGTTATAGGATTCGGCTCGGTTAAGACAAACTTGAAAACTTGGTTCCTCGTTTGTCTTTACTCTCGCCTTTCACTATCTTTGTTCAATATAATAACTGTGTTGTTGATGAAACGATATGCCATCATAGTTGCCGGAGGGAAAGGAACCCGCATGGGAAGCGAACTGCCCAAACAATTCCTGCCCCTGGGCGGTAAACCCATATTAGCCCACACGCTCGAAAACTTCTACCGGTTCGACCCGTCGATGGAGCTGGTGGTCGTACTACCCGATTCGCAACAGGAGTACTGGAAACAGCTTTGCCACGACTACCACATCGACATCGTCCATCACCTCGCCTCGGGCGGAGAGACCCGCTTCCACTCGGTGCGCAACGGTCTGGCTCTTCTACCCGACGAGGGAGTCGTGGCTATTCATGACGGAGTGCGTCCTCTGGTGGCTCACCCGGTTATCGAGCGCTGTTTCGAGGTGGCTCGGGAACAGGGCGGCGCCATACCTACGCTCCCTCTCACCGACTCGCTCCGCCAGATTCTCCCCGACGGGAACAGCCGGGCCGAAGAGCGCAGCCGGTTTGTCACGGTACAGACCCCGCAGACCTTCCGCTGCTGCGAGATAAAACGGGCGTATGAGTTGCCCTACCGGGACTCCTTTACCGACGATGCCTCGGTCTACGAGGCGGCCGGATATACCCCCCGACTGGTCGAGGGGAATCGCGAGAATCTGAAAATAACCCACCCCATCGACCTGGCCCTGGCCGAAATCCTGCTCAACCGATGAACGACCTCGCCAGCCTCAATATCAAATATCTGCCGGGGGTTGGTCCCAAACGGGCCGAACTGCTCAACAAGGAGTTGGAGATTTTCACCTATCTCGACTTGCTCCACTACTATCCCTATAAGTACATCGACCGAAGCAAGACCTACAAGATAAGCGAAATCGACGGCTCCATGCCCTACATTCAACTGCGGGGCCGCATTGTCTCGTACAACACCCACGGCGAAGGGGCCCGCCGTCGACTCACCGCCCTCTTCTCCGACGGTACAGGGGTGATTGAGCTCGTGTGGTTCAAGGGTATTCGCTACATTACCGACCGCTACAAACCGGGCACGGAGTACACCCTTTTCGGTCGGCCCACCCTCTTCAACGGGAAATTCAACATCGCCCACCCCGAACTCGACCCTATCGACGACCGCATCGACAATACCACCGGACTGCAAGGCTACTACACCACTACCGAGAAGATGAAGAATGCCTTTCTCAACTCCAAGGCCCTGCAAAAGATGATCTATACCCTGCTCGCCGGTATTCAGTCGCCTCTGCCCGAAACTCTGCCCGCCCCGGTCATTGCCCACCGGCAGTTGATGGGACTCACCGACGCCCTGCGCAATATCCACTTCCCGGCCTCAATCAACCATCTGCGCCGGGCCGAACTGCGGCTCAAATTCGAGGAGCTCTTCTACCTGCAACTCCACATCTTGCGATACACCCGGCTGCGCAACCAAAAGCTGGGCGGATTCCGCTTCGACCACATCGGCGACAGCTTCAACAACTTCTACCACCACATATTGCCCTTCGAGCTCACACAGGCCCAGAAACGTGTCATCAAGGAGATACGGGCCGACATGGGCAGCGGCCGACAGATGAACCGTCTGTTGCAGGGCGATGTGGGCAGCGGTAAAACGCTGGTCGCCCTCATGAGTATGCTCATCGCCGTCGACAACGGATACCAGGCCTGTCTGATGGCTCCTACCGAGATACTGGCCACCCAACACTACGAGGGACTGAAAGCGATGGTCGAGCCGCTGGGGCTGCGCATCGAACTGCTCACCGGGTCGGTCACCAAGAAACGACGGGCTCCCATTCTCGACGGCCTGCTCACCGGTGAGGTCAATCTGCTTGTCGGCACCCATGCCCTGCTCGAAGATACGGTCAACTTTGCCAACCTGGGATTCGTCGTCATCGACGAGCAACACCGGTTCGGGGTAGAGCAGCGAGCCCGGCTCTGGAACAAGAACAAGATCCCCCCCCATATCCTGGTCATGACGGCCACCCCTATCCCCCGCACGCTGGCCATGACCGTCTATGGCGACCTCGACGTGTCGGTCATCGACCAGCTGCCTCCCGGACGCAAACCCATACAGACGCTGCTGCAATACGACAACCGACGGGCCCAACTCTACGCCGCCCTGCGCAAGCAACTGCAAATGGGCCGTCAAGCCTACATCGTCTACCCCCTCATTCAGGAGAGCGAGAAGAGCGACCTGAAAAACCTCGAAGAGGGCTATGACCTCATTCGCGAAGCCTTCCCCGAATACCAGGTGTGCATGGTACACGGCAAGATGAAGGCCGCCGAAAAAGAGACCCAGATGCAACGATTCGTCTCGGGCGAGGCACAAATCATGGTCGCTACCACCGTCATCGAGGTGGGAGTAAATGTGCCCAACGCCTCGGTAATGATTATCGAAAACGCCGAACGTTTCGGATTGGCACAGCTGCACCAGCTGCGCGGACGTGTGGGCCGCGGTGCCGAGCAGTCGTACTGCATACTCATGACCTCCTACAAAATCAACCAGGACACCCGCAAACGGCTCGAACTCATGACCGAGACCAACGACGGTTTCCGCATTGCCGAAGCCGACATGCAGATGCGCGGCCCCGGCGACATGGAGGGTACACAACAGAGCGGCATCGCCTTTAATCTGCAAATTGCCAACCTGGCCAAAGACGGCCAGATTCTGCAAGCGGCCCGCGACGAAGCCAATGCCCTGCTCGACAGCGACGAACGTCTGGAACGGCCCGAAAACTACATCGTCCGCAAAGAGTTAAACCGTATTTTCGAAAGACAAAAAAACTGGGGATTGATTAGCTAATGTGAAATAAAGAGTTTTATGTTGTAAAACATATTATTCACAGTACATTGAAAATCACTTATATAAATACAAAAACAAGCATTCCCCGCCTCTCCCCGGTCTAAATTTTGTTAACCGCCCTGAACACTTCTCCCTAAAAATCATTATCTTTGGAAAGTGTGTTTGAAAAAACGCATACACCATCATGGTATAGCTCACTGAAAGTCGCTTATTTGACTCTCTATTTTTTAGGACTTGGCTCGGGCCAAAAACAAATTAAAATGTATTTCGGAAGACTCAAACATTGTATTTTACCCTTATTGATTATATGCTCGTTAGGCAGCCTCAGTGCCCAACACAACAGGAATCTCTCTACCCAACAACACTCCAAACTTCATCAAGACCTCATTGCCGGGCAACAGAATATACACAAGGCCATCAATCTGGTCGATTCGATTGCCCTGCTCGAAATGCTCGAAGAAGAGGAGCAGGAGTTTCCCGGAGCCGACATCTACGGCGACAACTGGGACCAAACCTGGGTAAACCCCTATAAGGTTCCTATCGAGAAACTGCCCGAAACAGAAACCATCGACGTATCGGAATACTGCATGCCCATCATCAGCCACATCACCTCGAACTACGGCTGGCGTCGCCGCCGCATGCACCGGGGCGTTGACCTGGCTCTGCACATCGGCGACACCGTACGGGCCGCCTTCTCGGGTAAAGTACGGCTCACCCGCTACGAGCGCCGGGGCTACGGCTACTACGTGATTATCCGTCACAACAACGGACTCGAAACCATCTACGGACACCTCTCCAAATTCCTGGTACAACCCGACCAGATTGTCAAAGTGGGTGATCCCATCGCATTGGGTGGAAACACCGGCCGCTCGACCGGTCCGCACCTCCACTTCGAGACGCGCTACCTGGGTATGGACATCAATCCCAACAAGATATTCGACTTTGTGAACCAGGTGCCTCATACCGATACCTATACCTTCAACCCCAAAGAGTTGGCCAGCGGACTGGGTTATGGCAAATACAAGAGCAAAGGGACCAACAATGGTGCAAAATATGTTTCCTACCGGGTACGCAAAGGTGACTCGCTGTCGAGAATCGCCAGCAAATACGGGGTAACCATCAACCAATTATGCCGATTGAACGGAATCAAACGAAACGCAATCCTGCGCGAAGGAAAGGTTCTGAGAATACGATAACCAAACCAACTAAAAGAACATAAAAAAGAAAGATCAAATTATTTAATCATTTCCATTAAAACAAACTGCTTCATTCTATAAAAAGCATCGACTTGATGTCGATGCTTTTTTTATCTGTGACTCAACGAAACACCCAGAATCACTATTCATTTGCGCAGTCCGGGAAATAGCGTTTCAATAACGCCTCATACCGGGCCGTGTGGCGAACAGGCTGCAACGAAACGGGAGAATGTTCATCGAACTGCAACCGGTAATAATCACCATAACCCTCTTGCAACGCCTTCTCCAAGTAATCGAGCGATCTGACCGTATCGGAGGGAGCATACATGCAAGCCAGATAGAAATAGTCGACAGGACGCACCCGCCCCGACATTAGCAACTCCTGTTCCCACTTGGCCGCCTCATCGGACCGATGGAGCCGGGCCCAAGCTATTCCCTTGAAATTATCGCCCGGGAAGGAGGAGCGGTCGTCCAATGTCAGCACCTTGTGGTAATCGGCCTCGGCCGCCGCCCGATCGTTCAAGACATTCTCCTGAATATAGGCTCGCAACAAATAGGGACAGGGCGAAGCGGGAGACAAAGCAACCGCCTCGTTATAATGGCCCAGCGCTTCGGGATAAAACCCTCCATCGTAGGCCAGAAGTCCGCGCAGCAGACACACCTCGACATTCGTCGGGTCATACACCGCCGCCTGCCGGATAGCCTGGTCGGCCAAGACCCAATCTCCGGCTCCCCGTTCTGCCTCGGCCTGCAACCGATAATATTCCACATTTTGTCCATCTTTCGCAATAGCTTTTTCGATGTCGGTGCAAGCCTCGTCAAACCGTCCCAGATGCACCAGGCAATAAGTCCGATTGTAATAAACGGCATGGAAATCGAAGAGCCCTTCGTCCAAAATCGTAGTCCAGTCACGTAAAGAATCCCGATAATCGCCGTGCGCTTTATAGACCGCTCCCCGCACATAATAGAGCATGCCTTGCCGGGGAGAGCGTTCGATATTCCGGTTCAGACCGGCAATGACCTCGTCATACGATTCATGACTGAGAGCCAACAGCTCCTGCACGGCTCCCGACTGACCTTCGTCGAGTGAAATGGCATGGAGCAGGTCGTCAATAGCTTCGGGCAACAAGCCCATCTCCCGGTAAATCGTACTACGTTCCAGGTAGACCTCGGGATTTTGAGGTGATAGATTCACCGCCTGAGCCAACAGCTCCTTGACCTGCGCCGTCGACCCGGTGTGTAACTCGACCCGGGCCAGTCCCAAATAGGCACTCTGGCTGCGAGAATCAAGACGTAACAAATGGTTATAATCGATTTTGGCCAAATCGTAGAGTTCCAGCCGGCAGAGTAAATCGCCCCGGTCCTTCAAGGCACGACGCATGTTTGGATCCAACCGCAAGGCACTGTTCAAGTCGGTCAAAGCCGACTTGTCGTCGCCTTTCAACGTCAAGATGCGTGCCCGCAACAGATAGACCCGCGACAAATCGTCCACCTCCTTGCGGGGAAAATATTTCACGGCTTGATTGATGTCCGACAGCGCACTGTCCAGATTGCCCTGACTGAAATAGGCGGCCGCCCGGCAGTAATAGGTCCGATAATCGCGAGGATTGGCGGCCAACTCCTCGGCATAGACCTCCATCATGGCATTCACCAAATCATCGTCATCGGCACTCCATGCCGGAGCAGAGACGAACGACAATCCCAATAAAACAACCCCCATCATGCAGTTACGTCGTGTACCCATCATGAACCCCCTTTCTATTTTGGTTATATAAGACACGGTCCTGCAAAGCCCTGAGACCATTCTGCCCCGACGGACTCTTATCCGGCCGCATCTATATCACTACCCAAATATATAAATTTTTCTCAATAAAACAACGGGAGAGGCGTGATTTTTGGCGGGGACCCATACCCACTTCACTTGCTCTTGCCCATCAATCCAAATCGATTGTCTCCAAATCGTCGGGGACAAACACCCGCCCGGTGAAATGCTGCAAAGCCTCGGCTCGGTAAGCCCCCTTGCGAATAGCCAGATTGCGGTCCTCGGTATGGTAGAGCAGCAGATTTTTCACCCCCAGTTCCTCGGCCAAAGTCCCGGCTTCGAGCGCCGTGCTGTGGTGCTTCTCGTAGGGCTTGAAAATCTCCCGGTCGCGATAGAGACAAAAGGCCTCGCACAACAACCAGTCGGCATGCTCGGCATAGGAGCGGTTAGCCTCGTTGTAAGGCTCGTCGCCCAAGCAGACGAGCGATTGGCCTCCCGGCAACTCGGCCCGGAAACCAAACTGTTTCTCCTTGGTCGACAAGATGTCGAAACATTGAAACCGCAGGTCGCCCACCTCGAAACGGTCTTGGTCTTTCACCTCGCAGAAGCGAACCGACTCACCCAGAAACGAACGGTCCTTGGCCGAGAAGGTTTCGCGACATATCCAGTCGAGCACCTTCAATACCTTGTCGTGGCCATACACGGTGAACCGGCCTTCGTAGCGATGGTTTTTCAGTCGGTTGATCACCATGCGCACCACCCACACGGCCCCCAGAATGTGGTCGGTGTGGGCATGGGTGACAAACATATCGTGAATCTCGCCCAGGTCGATATGAGCCTTTTCGAGTTGCAAGAGCACCCCGTTACCGCCCCCGGCATCGACCAGACAACGGGAGGTTGCCGTACCCAGGACAAAACAGGTATTATAGCAACGGATAGCCATGGCATTGCCCGTACCCAGCAGCGTGATAAAATTGTGATTCATCTTTATCGTATTTTCATTTTAAGGTCTGCAAAGATATAAAACGAAACAGGCCTTGACAAATCGGGCCGCAGGTTTTCACGGGGCCCCGAGAGGATTCCCGCTTCATCAAGCGACAGACAAAAAAAGGGAGAGCACGGAGGCCTGCCCGGCATACCGTTCTCTCCCGCAACTGAGCTATATTCGAGGTCTGTTATTTCTGGTCAAAAGCGAGTACCGTGCGGCGCAGTTGTACCAACCGGGTGAGCAGCCCTTCGAGCAACGAGAGGGGCAGCATGTTGGCACCGTCCGACTTGGCTTCGCGGGGATTGGGGTGAGTCTCCATAAAGAGGCCGTCGACTCCCACGGCCACCCCGGCGCGGGCTATCGTCTCGATGAGTTCGGGCATTCCACCGGTTACTCCCGAGTCTTGATTGGGACGTTGCAGCGAGTGGGTGGCGTCGAGCACGACGGGGAATCCGAACTTCTGCATCACCGGGATACCGCGATAGTCGACAATCAGGTCCTGATAGCCGAAGGTGGTGCCCCGCTCGGTAATCATCACCCGGTCATTCCCGGCATCGACCACCTTTTGCGCGGCAAACTTCATCGACTCGGGCGAGAGGAACTGCCCCTTCTTGATGTTGACCACACGTCCGGTCTGGGCGGCAGCAACCAGCAGGTCGGTCTGGCGGCACAGGAAGGCGGGAATCTGCAACACGTCGACATACTGGGCCGCCATGCGGGCCTCGTCGGCGGTATGAATATCGGTCACGACCGGTATCTGGTAGGTCTCGCCCACCCGGCGCAGAATCTTTAACGCCTTCTCGTCGCCGATACCGGTAAAGGAATCGAGCCGGGATCGGTTGGCTTTGCGGTAAGAGCCTTTGAAAATGTAGGGAATGTGCAAGGCATCGGTCGTCCGCACAATTTTCTCGGCAATCTCCATGGCCATCGACTCCCCCTCGATTACACAGGGACCGGCCATCAGGAAGAAGTTGCCACTGTCGGTATATTTCAGTTTTTCGATTTTCATTATTTCGCGTTTAATTGGTTCATGACGTGTATCGTGTGACAGGCCACCACCCCAGCCGTCTCGGTGCGCAGGCGGCTCGGCCCCAGCATCACGGGCTGGAATCCGCAGGCGAGAGCCTGCTCCACCTCTTCGGGGCTGAAATCGCCCTCGGGGCCAATCAATATCAAGGCATTCTCACTGGGTCGATAAAGTTCGGTCAGCTCCCGGCGCTCACCCTCCCGGTAGCAGTGGGCGATGAACTTCTGCCCGTCGAAGGGTCGGGCCACAAATTCGGCAAAGGGGGTCATCTCGGAGAGTTGCGGCAATACCGCTTTCAACGACTGCTTCATGGCCGAGACGAGAATCTTGTTCAGCCGCTCGGTCTTCAACTCTTTCCGCTCCGAGAATCGGCAACGCAACAAGGTTATCGAATCGATACCTATCTCGGTCGTCTTCTCGGCAAACCACTCGATGCGGTCGAGGTTTTTGGTGGGGGCGATAGCCACATGCACCCGTGCGGTCCACGGGTTGGGGGCTGCCTCCTTTTCGAGTAGCCTCACGCTGCAACGCTTCGGGTGGGCCAAGACAATCTCGGCCCGATAGCGTGTACCCCGCCCGTCGATAATACCAATCTCGTCACCCTCCTTCATGCGCAGCACCTTCACACAATGCTGGCTCTCGGTCTCGGGCAACTCGTGAAGCGTCTCTATCTCGGGAGCATAGAATATCTGCATGGTCTCTTCGCGTCAATCAAGCGTTGGCTGGTTTTACCCGTTGGTGTTTATAGTGGAAGGTGAGGGCAAACAGCACCCCGATAACGAGAGCATATCCGGCAAAGATGGTCCAGCAGGTAGTCCAGTCGGTTACCCCGGCAACGGTGTGCGACTTGATTACCCAACCGGCCCCGTAACCACCCACGATAGAGCCCAAACCGTTGGTCATCATCATGAAGATACCCTGCGCGCTGGCCTTGATTTCGGCCGGAGCCTCATCGGCAATAAAGAGCGAGCCCGACACATTGAAGAAGTCGAAGGCCATACCGTAGACAATCATCGACAAGATGAGGAAGAGCACCGAGAAGCCTTCGGGTCCGCCGATGGCAAAGAAGCCAAACCGCAATACCCAGGCCGTGAAACTGATAATCATCACCCGCTTGATACCGTAACGGCTCATGAAGAAGGGGATAGCCAGGATAAAGAGGGTTTCGGATACCTGCGAAAGCGACGACAGGATAACCGCATATTTCACTGCCCACGAATCGGGCGAAGTGGCCTTGAAGCTATCGAGGAAGGGCACGCCATACATGTTGGTCACCTGCAAGGCGGCACCCAGCAGGAACGAGAAGAGCAGAAAGACAGCCGTGCGGTAGTTCTTGAAGAGCGACAGGGCGTCGAGGCCCAACATCGAAAGAAGTCCGCTGTTCTTCATCGCCTTGGCCGGCGGGCAGGCCGGCAAGGTGAAACAGTAGAACCCCATCACTACCGAAGCTATCCCGGCCATAATCAACTGACCGTTGTTGGCGCTGAATCCCGTAAAGTTGTCAATCCACATGGCTACGATAAATCCTATCGTACCCCACACCCGCACCGGCGGATAGTCCTTGACCCGGTCGAGACCGGCCTTGTCGATGGCGTTGTAGGCCACCGTATAGGAGAGCGACAGGGTAGGCATATAGGCCAGCATGTTGACCAGCATGGCTATCTTGAACAGGTCGTAGTCCGAGATGAATGCCGCACTGAAAAGGGCTATGGCACCCACAAAGTGCAGACTGCCCATAAGCCGCTCGGCATTAATCCATTTGTCGGAAACGATTCCAATCAACGCAGGCATGATGAGCGAGGCGATTCCCGACAGGGCAAACACGCTGCCCACAAGTGCGCCATCGAATGCCAAACCTCCTTCTTCGGTGGGAGTTGTCATGTAAAGCCCCAGGGTACAGAGCCAGGCACCCCAAATGAAGAATTGGAGAAAATTCATTACGATAAGTCGTAGTTTTATACTTTTCATATAGCTGTGTTTTTTATTGCGATTTATTCTCTATACCCCTACATGGTTTAGATTAGTGAGGCAAAGCTACCAAAATATCACTGTTTTCACAAGCGATTATCTCTTTTATTCAGTTCCTCCTGTATGCGGGCGGCCTCTTCATAGGCCTCCTCGGCAATAGCCTTTTCGAGCTTCTCCTTCAACTCCTTGCGCGAGCAGCTCGACAGGCTGCGGTCGCCCTTGGAGGGTTCTTGTTCTTCTCCCGGGCTTTTTTTCCCGTCACTCTCTTCGTAGATAAATCCGGCCTCTTCGATAATATCCTGCATGACATAGATATCGGAGCGGGTGCGCAGAGCGATAGCGATGGCATCGGAGGTGCGGGCATCGACCCGAATCTCGCGGGTACCGTCGTCAAAGACCATCTCGGAAGAGAAGACCCCATTCTCGAATTTATAAATACAAACCTCCTTCAAGCGTATGCCAAACCCGTGGGCAAAGCTCACAAACAGGTCGTGGGTAATCGGTCGCGGCGGTATGATACCTTCGAGCGATATGGCTATCGACTGAGCTTCGGCCACGCCTATGACCACGGGGATACGACGAGGACCCTCCTCCTCGGCCAGTACCAAAGCGTATGCACCTTTTTTCACCTGACTGTATGTCAATCCCAGTACCTTTAATTTAATACGTTTTTCCACAACCTTTTTATTTTTATGAGGAACAAATATAGTGAAAGGCGAGGGCAAAGACAAACGGAAAACCAAGTTTTCACGCTTCGCCTTAACCAAGCAAGCCGAATCCTACATTATCCAAATATAGTGAAAGGCGAGGGCAAAGACAAACAGGGAACCAAGTTTTCACGCTTCGCCTTGACCAAGCCGGATAGCCAACCTTATAACCGAATACATATCCATTGAATTACAAAAAAATCGGGGCCGGGAACTGCTGCTCCCGACCCCGTTATGATGACTCAAATATTCTCCTTAGAACAGATAGGCTGCCGTTACGGTCCAAGCCCGGCTCTTACCGTTCAAAGCCGAGTTGAGCACATCGCTCTCAACCTCCATCGTTTTGCCCAATCCCCAGCCGTACTGACCGGCAATCTGCAAGTGGTTGAAGAGTTCAAGGCCAATACCTACGTTGATAGCGGTCTCAAAACTCTTTGCTTTATATTGTTCGGCAAAGTTGTCGCCTACCCGGAAGGCAAAACTGGGACCGGCATAGATAAACGGAGCCATAACCGACCCTACGACCGGCAACGAGAACTTATATTTCAGGTTGATAGGAATCTCTACATAATCGGTGTGTTGGTCTTGTGACGTACCGGTGGTCAAATTTTTCAACGTAGAACCTTTGCGGGTGTACATCACACTGGCATCGACACCCACCCCGATAACGGGAACCATAAACTCGGCCATCAAACCGCCAGTGAAGCTTGTGATGTTACTCGATTTGAAATTATCAGCAGGATCGCCTCCCAGTGAAAGCGAAGAGATGTTCACACCCACCTTCGGACCGAACTTGAATTGCGCATTGGCCGGAATCGCCAAAAACAGCGTAGCGACAAGGGCTACACAAAAAATCGTCTTTTTCATAAATCTCTTTTTATTTATAGTTTTCAATCAACCGGGAGCTATAAATTATAACCCATTTCCCGACTGCTGTTTGCACAAAGATAAAATAAAATATATTAAAATCACAAAATCGGTCAAGAAATCACCAAGAAATACAAAAATTCACCGGCTCTTGTCGACTATCGGGAAAAATGATGTATCTTCGACATCGAAACAAACAATAACCGACTTATGGACCAGAAACCCACCATCGAAGAAGAAATCGTCAAGATGCTGAAAACCGTCTACGACCCCGAGATTCCGGTCAACATATACGACCTCGGGCTCGTTTATACCGTAGAGGTAAACGATGGCGCGGTGAAGATAGAGATGACCCTCACCGCCCCAAACTGCCCGGCAGCCGATTTCATTATCGAAGACGTGCGCATGAAAATCGAAAGCATCGAAAACGTGAAAAGTGTCGATATACAACTTGTCTTTGAGCCCGAATGGGACAAGGATATGATGAGCGAAGAGGCCAAACTCGAACTCGGACTCTTATAACCCCTATTGCCTATGCCCGGGACAAAGACCTACTTTGCATCTGATTTCCACCTGGGAGCCCGATACATCGAGAACCCGCTGGATTACGAACGCCGCATCGTTCGCTGGCTCGACAGCATCAAGTCCGACGCCGGTACCCTCTACCTGCTGGGCGACATACTTGACTACTGGTATGAATACCGCTATGTCGTGCCCCGGGGCTTTACCCGCTTCTTCGGGAAACTGGCCGAATTGAGTGATAGCGGTGTTGACATTCACTGGTTCATCGGCAACCACGACATTTGGATTTTCGACTATCTGCCCCACGAGCTGGGTATCACCCTGCACGACGGCACCCTCATCACCGAGATAGGCGGAAAGCGGTTCTTCCTCTCTCATGGCGACAACGTGGGGCACCGGGATTTCTCGTTCCGGCTGCTTCGCAACCTCTTCCGCAACCGGTTCTGCCAAAGGCTCTATGCGGCCATACACCCGCGGTGGACGGTGGCTTTTGCCCTGCGGTGGTCGGCCCACAGCCGCAAGACCGGTGATGACTATGCCCAGTATATGGGCGAGAAGAACGAGCATCTGGTCTGTTTTGCCAAGGAGTATCGCAAGGAGCACCCCATCGACTGCTTTATCTTCGGGCATCGGCACATCTTGCTCGACTTGGCTCTACCCCAGCAAAGCCGCATCGTTATTTTGGGCGATTGGATTAAGAACCCCTCCTACGCCGTTATGGACGAAACGGGGCTTAATGTATTTGATTATATCGACGAATCGTGATAAAATAGGGATGAAAAGTCCGTTTTAATATTTTTTTACACTTTCGGCGCATAGGTGAGAATCTTATTCAACCGGCTATTCTGCAATAGATTACAGAGGGTGAGGATAAAAAGTAATTATAAAAGCATATTATAAAACATATTTTTTTGTTTGCTTATCTGCAAAAAAAAGTTGTCCTTTGTGTCAATAACCTAAAACAATCTTTTTTACCTTAAAAAATTAATACCTATTGAAAACCTATAAAAAAAGAGCTTTTGAGAAAAAGCTCTTTTTTTATTCCCTTCCAATACTCCTTTTTTATATAAAGAACAAATCTTATATCTGTCGATTAGGCCGCGAATTGTTGTTTGGGAAAGCCGTTGACCGGGTCGTGTTTGAATGGCTTGGGCCGATAGACCGGCAGGACTGAGTCCCTTTCCTCCTCTCTTTTATGAAGTTACCTGCTTGTGCCAACCCGTGACAATGTTCAAAATCCTACAAAGTGGTAGTTGCCCGATATAGAGATTTTTTACCATATGAGAATAAAATACTACATTTTGATAAAGAAATATGAGTTTTAGTATCATTTTTTCAATTATATTTTTATATTTGTAAAATATTAAGCCAAAGTATTATTATTTCACATAATTCTTTATTAATAATTTTTAATTATGAAAAAATCTTATCTACTCACTTGCATCGGTATAGCGATGAGTCTGCTGGGATTTTCTCCAACCACTCACGCTCAAACCTATCCGTATTTCTGTGGATTTGAAGATGATGCTGAAAATGCACAGTGGACACTTGTCAATGGCAGTTGTGCCAACCAGTGGTACATCGGTACCGCGGCCAAGCACGAAGGCGAAAAGGGATTGTATGTCTCCAACGACGGTGGAGCAACCAGTGGTTATGACACTTATTCAACCTCCACGGTATATGCCTGTCGCACGTTCGAAATCACCGAAGCGGGAGCTTACTCGTTCTCTTTCGACTGCTATGTGTAGGGTGAAGGAATTCCTGAATCCTATGTCAGTGATTATGCACATGCCTATTTGATCCCGGGTGATGTAACTCCTCAGGCCGATAACCAAAGTTATTGGGTGACGATTCCAGAATCTTATGTCTCGCTCACAGAGGATTTGGTCGGACAATCCGGCTGGGAGACCAAAGCGGGTTTCCAAAATCTGGATCCCGGCACCTATAAGTTGGCATTTTTGTGGCATAATGACGACTGGTCCGGCAGTGGGGCTGCAATGATTGATAATGTGAAGATAGAAAAACTAACCGATGAACCCAACGTTTCGGTTGCTACGTCACTGGAATTTCCGCTCACAGAGGTAGGGGGAAGCACAACGGCTACGCTGACCGTCACGAACACGGGCGGCGGGGATATGAATATTTCGGGTATCACCTTTTCGAATCCAGCCTTCGAGTTGGCCGAAGCCGTTGAATTCCCTGATGTTATTGCGTCAATTGGCGGAGAAAAGAGCTATAAAATCAAGTTCACCCCCACCTCAGAAGGAGAGATTACCGGAACCATGACCATACAGAGCAATGCTCCTGAAACGGTCGTATCCCTGTCGGGTTCCAGCTATACCCATATTGAGATTACCGACGAGGCTCCTCTCTTTGAAGATTTCAACAACCTTGACGAGAGTCAACCCAACTTGGGATTGAGTCCTTGGACATTGAAGTCAGGTTATTACACCAGTTGGGATCCCTCCCAATGGCTGGTCGGTACCGGTACTAACTTCGTATGCGATGGCACATCGCTGCAAGCCATGGATGCGCCCTCTATCGCTACTTTGCTTTTGATAAGCCCCAAACTGTATATACCGGCCGACCGCTATGCCAAGATCTCCTTCTACATGCTCCGCTCGGGCATTAATCCTAAAGACCTTGAAGGATTCAAGGTGTATGTCAATGATGTGGGCGACATTTACAGTTACGACTCTAATGGAGAAGTGGTTGTTGATGGAGATGTCGCATCTACACTTGTCGAGCCTATTCTCCATGCCACCCGATATGTCGATGGATTGCTCTATGAGCAGATGTATCAGGTCGAGGTCAATATTCCCGCCGAATATTCGGGGAAAGAGTTTTATGTTATTTTCGAGGCCATTCAGGAATATAGTTCGCCCAATTACATCGACAATCTCAAAATCGAGTTGTTGCCCAATACTCCTTTGCTGGAAAGCAGTACCCAATCGATTGATTTCGGGTTTGTAAGAGCCGGTGACACCGCTTCGCAAGAACTTACGCTCTCCAACGTAGGTCCTGAGCCTTTGACGGTTTCCTTCTCGCAGAAACAAGCCAACTCGCCCTTCTCCATCACCCCCGAGAGTGCATCGCTTGATTTCAATGAGCAAAAGACCTTTACGGTTAACTTCTCAAGCAGTGAGGTGGGCCAGTTCAGCGATGACCTCTTCATTCTGACCAACAGCAACAACGACACCATTGCACTGAAAGCCGAGACCTACCCGACGACCTCGTACTACGAGACCTTCGATGCTGCGACCTCTCTTCCGTCGGAATGGGTAGTCGCCAGGAGCAGCGGCCAGACCAACTATTCGGTCGCCGGCGAAGTCGGTATCGATGGTTCGAATGCTGTCTCTGCTACGCATAATTCGTATTATTCACCACTCGATACCCTCTATTCACCGGTAGTCTCGGGAAAAGTAACCTTCGATTTCAAAAAGTTGTATCTGTCGTCGAAAATGGAAGCTTACATTGTTGCGGCCGATGGCAGCAAGACGACAATAGATGTCGCAACTGATGCTACCGACTGGATACCCGTCGTAGTGGACAACGTGCCCGAAGGTTCGCGCATTGCATTCCTGATGCAGAATACGTATCTCGACAACTTCATGGCATTTGCATTCCAGCAGATTAACAAGGGCGTGCAAATCGTGAACAGTTCGCTTAAACCGGCCAGCGAGACGTTGCTGTATGCCGGTGACGACAGAGCCGAGGACAACGAGTTGCAATTTACAATCAAGAATATCGGTATCCAGCCTGTTGAAGCAGGTACCTATAACTTTACCACCCGGTTGGTCGATGAAAACGGATCTCTTCCCGAAGGGGTGTCGTATAAAATCTATCTCGACAGCGACGCGGGAGCTACACTTTGCGAAGACAACGTGATTCCTGGTCTGGCACTTGATGTGAACGAAGAGAAGACGATTAGTGGATATCTGCATATCGATGGCGAGGAGCGTTTGGAGAAACTGGCTTTCCTCGTAACAGCAAACGAGGTGGAGAATACGCATTTCGCCCAAATGCAGACCGGGAACAACATTACCCTGCTTCCCAACAAAGGCGAGGCCTCGTTGAGCAGTGTAGAGTTTGGCTTGGTCAACAAGTCTACCACTCTCGACTATACCATCGAGAATAACAGTAACAATGGAGCCCTGACCGTTTCGGGTATCACGGTTCCCGAGGGTTCGGTATTCTCGGTTAATGCCGAGTTCCCCCTGGTTATCCCCAACGGCGAATCGAGTACGATTCAAATTACCTTTGCCGCCGAGCCGGGACATTATACGACAACCTTGACCGTAGAGCACGACGGTATAGGCGATACCGAGATTCCTGTCTCGGGTACCATGTTGTCGCCTGCCACTCTGCTTGAATCGTTTGAAGGGCAGACTATCCCGCCGTTCTTGTGGAATGTCATGCAAGGCATGTGGAGCCGAAGCACCATTTCTCCCTATGACGGCCAGGCTTGCATAGCCGTTACAAGCGCTACTCCCGACACAATCGTCACACCGTTGCTTCACCTGGCAGCCGGCGACTCCATCGCCTTCTCGGTGAAAGCATCAAGTTCTTCGAGTTATCAGACCGAAGTGCTCTACTCGGCCGACGGGCAGAACTGGACTCCGCTGGAAACGATCTCTACCTATAACAGTAGTTCGTGGAGCAGTTGGGCACAGAAGGCTGTCTATATGCCTGACGGTTTCGTAGAAGGTGATTACTATCTGGCATTTGCCTGTCAGAGAACCTACCTCGATATGGTGTACGGCCCGCAAATCGTTTACCAAGACCATAACATCTACATCAATGGCTTCGAAGGTGAAACCACAGGTATGGTCAACTATACGCAAGACTTTACAATCGACCTCATCTGTCTGAGCTCCGAAGGTGAAACCTCCGACAGCTACACCATCGACTTGATGAACGGCGATGAAAAGATAGGCTCCTACAACGTAGAGGCTATGACCTTGAATGAATCCAAGAGCTATACCTGCTCATGGACTCCGCGCGCTGCCGGCGAAGCTCACGTCTACGCGTTGATTACCTCCAATGAGACGGTTAGCTCGACCGATACGATTACGGTCAACGTAGCCGAAGAGACCTTTATCACGAAAGTGATGATAGGCGACTTGTCAACCCCGACCTCTACGACGTATAACCGACACACCGTATTCGAGACCCTCTATACGCCCGAGCTTCTCGAAGGACTGAACGCCGGTGATGTGATTGGAAGCATAAGGCTCCCTTATATTACAGATCCCGCTTATTATACCTGGACAGTAGGATTCCGCATCAATGTGTGGATAGGGAATACTGAAAAGACAGAACTGACGACCGACAAATTCTCTGCTGCCGATATTGAAGGCCTTGAACACATCGGTGTCGATTTGAAATTCGAAGTTGGCGGCAGTCAAGACGCTCCCTTGTATTTCGAGATGACTCCCGAGACGCCTATTACCTACGAGGGCGGGAACCTCAATCTCATTGTTTCGGTTGATTCTATTTCCTATTCGTTCAGAAACGCTGCCCAATTCTTCTTGTCGGAAGGTGCTGCCAATTCGATGAAGTATTGTGCCTTCGATGCTCAGGTATTCGATTATGAAGCCGCATGGGCCGAGAGTTACACGCCTGAACTGAGAGCAAACATCATGGCAGTCGAACTGGATCTGGTAGCCGATGCTCCCGTGGTTCACGGTATCGTAACGCAAGCCGACAGTCAGGAGCCTATCGAAGGTGCTACGGTAACGATGCAATCGGGCGAAGTCATCTACACGGCTACGACCGATGCCGAGGGAGCTTACAGCATCGAGGTACTGCAACCAGGTAAAGAGTATGCGGTGAGCGTAGTCAAAGATCAATATACCGCAGTCGAAGGGGTAACCCTCCTGGTAGAAAGCGGCGATAATATTGAACAGAACTTTGCCCTGAGCATCGCTTCCGGTATCGACCATACCATTGAGGCTGCCACGAAGATATTTACCGACCGTTCGGGCAATATCCGTATCGAAGCCGGCAGCCCCATCAATCTGGTGAAAGTCTACTCGATGAGCGGTAGTCTCTGCATCACCGAAAGCCCGGCTACCGAATCGGCTGTTATCAATGCCGGTGGACTGAAAGGCGTTTACATTGTCGAGGTACAAACCGCAGGCAGTGTGAAACGAGCCAAGGTAAGACTCTAAGAGTGAGTTCCTATCATATCAACTATCTGCGGGGGGAGCTTCGGCTCCTCCCGCTTTTTTTATGTATCCTCACCGGGGTAATGCTTTTGGGGGGAAGAAGGGAGGAAGAGGATAAGACAGGAGGCGGCTCGGCTCTGTCAAACTTGAAAACTGTGTTTTCGTTTGCCACTGCTCTCGCCTTTCACTATCTTTGTAGAAGACAGGAGGCGGATCGGCTCTGTCAAACCTGAAAACTCCGTTTCCGTTTGCCACTGCTCTCGCCTTTCGCTATCTTTGTAAATAGTTGAGCCGGGTATGTGCCCGCAGATGCATTTTAAGTATGAATAGATTTGCCGACGTTGTATTGCCGCTGCCGCTTTATAAATACTTTACCTATCGGATTCCCGCTGACTGGCAACAGCCGTTGTCGCCGGGCAGTCGTGTGGTGGTGCCTTTCGGACGTAAGAAATACTACACGGCCATTGTGGTGCGCCTGCACGATGTCACCCCCCAGGGCTACGAGGTGAAAGAGATTCTCTCTCTCCTCGACGACCGGCCCGTGCTGCGGCGCCCGCAGTTGCAGTTCTGGGAGTGGATTGCCGATTACTATCTTTGCTCGGTAGGCGATGTCTATAAGGCGGCTTTGCCTTCGGGATTGAAACTCGAAAGCGAAACGACCGTTACGCTCAATACCGAGTTTGAAGAGCCCGACGATAACCGGCTGAAAGAGCGTGAGTGGATGCTGCTGGCTACCCTGAGCAAGAAGCCGCGCATGACCGTGCAGGAACTCGAAAAGGAGAGCGGCATGCACAACCTGTTGCCCACGTTGCGGATTCTGTTGGAGCGCGAGGCGATATTCGTGTCGGAACAGATTAAGGCGCACTACCGCCCCAAGGCCGAGACCTACATACGCCTCACCTTCGCTCCCGGCGACGAGGCTGCCTTACGACACGCTTTCGAGCGGGTGAAGCAGGCCAAGAAACAGGAGGTGATGCTCTTGTCGTTCCTCGATTTGTCGCACTTTATGCAGCAGGGCAAGTTGTGCGAGGTCTCCCGCAAGAGTCTGCTCGACCGGTCGGGGGTGTCGTCGGCCGTACTGGGCGCCATGGTCGAGAAGGGGTTGTTTGCGACCTATAAGAAAGAGATAAGCCGTTTCGATACGGCTATTCTGCCTGTGGGCGAAATTGCCCCCCTGAGCGAGTTACAGCAAACGGCCTACCGGCAGATACTCGACTCGTTCAAGGAGCATGCCGTCACATTGCTGCACGGTGTCACGTCGAGCGGTAAGACCGAGATTTATGCCCACCTCATTCAACGGGTACTCGACGGGGGGAGGCAAGTGCTCTATCTGGTGCCCGAGATTGCCTTGACTACACAGCTGACCAACCGCCTGCGCAAGATGTTCGGTGACAAGCTGGTTATCTACCACTCCAAGTTCTCCGACAACGAGCGGGTAGAAATTTGGAATACTCTGCTCGACGACCGTTCGCCCCGGCTTGTGCTTGGGGTGCGCTCGTCTATTTTCCTCCCTTTTGCCGACCTGGGACTGGTGATTGTCGATGAGGAGCACGAGACCTCGTACAAGCAGTACGACCCGGCGCCCCGCTATCATGCCCGCAATGCCGCCATCGTGCTGGCCTCGATGCACGGGGCCAAGACCCTGCTGGGCACTGCCACACCGGCTATCGAGACCTATTTCAATGCCCGGCAGGGCAAGTACGGGCTGGTGGAGTTGAAGCACCGTTTCAACGATGTGGAGCTACCCCAGATTATCCCGGTCGATGTGAAGGAGATGCGCCGGAAGAACCGCATGCAGGGGAATTTTACCCCCGAGTTGCTCAACCGCATGCAGACGGCTTTGCAGGAGGGCGAGCAGGTTATCCTGTTTCAGAACCGACGGGGATTCGCCCCCATGGTCGAATGCAAGCAGTGTGCCTGGGTGCCCCGGTGCGAGCATTGCGACGTGAGCCTTACTTATCATAAACGTTACAATCAGCTCACGTGTCACTATTGCGGTTATACCTACGAGATTCCCAAGGTGTGCCCGGCCTGTGGACAGGCTACTATCGGGGTGATGGGGTTCGGTACCGAACGCATCGAGGAGGATATTGCCCGGCTTTTTCCCGGGGTTCCTGTGTCGCGTATGGACCTCGATACTACCCGCTCGCGCAATGCTTATGAGCAGATTATCGACGATTTTTCCAAGGGAAAGAACAAGATACTTATCGGCACGCAGATGATTACCAAGGGGCTGGACTTCGACCACGTGAGCGTGGTGGGTATATTGAGTGCCGACCAGATGATGAACTTTCCCGACTTCCGTGCCCACGAACGGGCCTTCCAGATGATGGAGCAGGTGTCGGGTCGTGCCGGGCGCAAGAACCGGAAAGGGGTGGTCGTTTTGCAGACCTCCGACCCTGCGGCTCCATTGATTCAGCAGGTGATAGCCCACGATTACGAAGGTATGTACAACCGTCAGCTGGCCGAGCGGAAAGCCTTCTCCTATCCCCCCTATACCCGGTTGATCTATATCTATCTGAAACATCGCGACGAAACCCTGTTGCAGGAGTTGGCCGTGCGTTATACCACGGCTTTGCGCGAGGTCTTCGGGGCTCGGGTGCTGGGTCCCGACAATCCGCCGGTGGCCCGCATACAGTCGCTCTATATCCGCAAGGTGATGTTGAAGATGGAGCTTGCCGCCTCGATGTCGCGGGTGAAGGAGATTTTACGGCAGGTTTATGAGAATATGCTGGTCGACGACCGCTTCAAGTCGTTGGTGCTCTACTACGACGTCGATCCGTTGTAGGGAAATTCGGGCCGGGATATAGCCAATCAAAGATTCTTATAAAAAAAGTACACTCCCCGTCGACGGGGAGTGTACTTATGTAGTGGAATTCCATTAGATGTCTAATCGTGCGTGCCGATTTAATAGGCGAAGATGGGATAGTCCTTCATCATGGCGTTGACCTTCTCGCGTACGGCTTTGATGACCGATTCGCTTTCGGGGTTGGAGAGTACGGTATCGATGAGTTCGACAATCTCGAGCATCATCTCCTCTTTGGCGCCGCGGGTTGTGATGGCTGGTGTACCTACGCGGATACCCGAGGTCTGGAAGGGCGAACGGCTGTCAAACGGTACCATGTTCTTGTTGACCGTGATGTCGGCCTGTACCAGTGCTTTCTCGGCCACCTTGCCGGTAAGTTCGGGGAACTTCGTGCGCAGGTCGATGAGCATGCAGTGGTTGTCGGTACCGTTGGAGATAATCTTGTATCCCTTGTCCATAAAGGCTTGGGCCATGACGGCGGCATTCTTCTTTACCTGAGTCTGGTAGTCGATGTACTCGGGTTGCAGAGCCTCGCCGAACGATACGGCCTTGGCGGCAATCACGTGTTCGAGCGGGCCGCCCTGTACGCCGGGGAATACGGCCGAGTCGAGCAGGGCCGACATCTTCTTGATTTCGCCTTTGGGGGTCTTTTTGCCCCAGGGGTTGTCAAAGTCTTTGCCCATCAAGATAATACCTCCGCGGGGTCCGCGCAGGGTCTTGTGTGTGGTCGAGGTGACGATGTGGGCATATTTGAGCGGGTTGTCGAGCAGACCGGCGGCGATGAGGCCGGCGGGGTGAGCCATGTCGATCATCAGGAGGGCACCGATTTCGTCGGCAATCTTACGCATGCGGGCATAGTCCCATTCGCGGGAGTAGGCCGAGGCACCGCCGATGATGAGTTTGGGACGCTCGCGCAGAGCCACCTCTTCCATCATGTCGTAGTCGACGTAGCCGGTATCTTCGCGCACGCTGTATTCGAGCGGGTGGAACATCAGGCCCGAGAAGTTGACGGGGCTCCCGTGCGACAGGTGGCCGCCATGCGAGAGGTTCAGCCCCAGAAACTTGTCGCCCGGGTTGAGTACGGCCATGAATACAGCCATGTTGGCTTGGGCGCCCGAGTGCGGTTGAACGTTGGCCCACTCGGCGTTGAACAGTTTCTTGATGCGGTCGATAGCCACCTGTTCGCTCTGGTCTACTACCTCGCAACCGCCGTAGTAGCGTTTGCCGGGGTAGCCTTCGGCATACTTGTTGGTGAGGCAGGAGCCCATGGCTTGCATCACTTGTTCGCTGACAAAGTTTTCAGAGGCAATCAATTCGATACCCTTGCGTTGTCGTTGATTCTCTTTTTCGATAATGTCGAAAATGATGTTGTCTCTTTTCATGTTGATTTTGTGTTAGTGTATTTTTACCATAAATATCCTATTGAAATGCTCAACTCGTTGATGGTCCGCGAGAGCTTTACCTGCCCCGTGGTGCTGTCGAGTCCGATGTTGAACGACTGGTCTTTCGAATTGCGTATGCAGTAGGCATACCGAAAGTCGATGTAGAGGTGCCCGATGGTTGTGCTCAATCCGCCCACGGCATAGAACGAGAAGCTGTTGGGCTTGTCGTTGTAGACCAGGTTGCGCGACACATTGCCCGAGGTGTTGATGCGGCTGGTCTCGTTGCAGATGTAGGAGACCCGGGGCCCGGCAAAGAGGTTCATCAGGAAGGGCCCGTGCTTGGTGATGTTGTAGCCGTAGAGCACGGGAACATCGACGGCGTAGGCCGAGGTGTTGATTTTGCTCAGTCCGTAGTCGGGGTTGTAGAGCCGGGTATGCGACTGGTGCATGCCCACTTCCAACTGTATGTAGTGGCGCTTGATGTTGTACCGGCCGATAAAGGACCCCGTGAGTCCCAGACTCGACTCTGAGTCGGATTCGTCGACGGTGACGCCGTCGAGCGACATGTGACGTATGTCGACCAGCGGGGCATTCACGCCGAGCCTGATACCCCAGTTGAACCGCTTGCTTACGTTCAATTCCTTGACTTGGGCTTGTGTGGCGAGGGCAAACGACAGGGCGATGCAGATAGCCGGGACCAGTCTCTTCATGCGCGTTACTTGTTTTTCTTTTGAACCGACCAGCCGAACTTGCCTATCTCTTGTCCCATTTCGTAGTAGTGACCGTGCGAGTAGACCAGCAGGTTGGCCTTTTGCATGTCGAAGGCGCCGGTCGTGGGGTCGATGTATTTATCGTCGGCCAGCAGGTTCACCACGTCGGCGATAAACATGTCGTGCGAACCCAGACGGACAATTTCGCGAGCCTTGCACTCGATGCAGAGAGGCGACTCTTCGACGTAGGGAGCCTGTACGATTTGGGCTTTGCAGGGGGTGAGTCCCGTCTGCTCGAACTTGTTGTAGTTCTTTCCCGAGTTGACGCCGCACCAGTCGGTGGCACGAGCCATGTCGACCGTGGTGAGGTTGATGACAAACTCCATGTTCTTGCGCAGAATCTCGTAGGAGTATCGTTCGGGGCGTATCGAGACGTAACACATGGGCGGGTTGGTACATATCGTGCCCACCCAGCTGACGGTAAGCAGGTTGTACTCTTCGGGGGTACTGCCGCAGCTCACCAGTACGGCGGGCAGCGGGTAGATGGTGGTCCCGGGCTTCCAGTTTTGTTTCATATCGGGGCTGGGGTTAGCAGATTTCTATTTCGTCTTTCGGTACCGAACGTTCGCAGTAATGGCATTTGACCTGAATGTTCATCTTGTCGGTCACGTGGAAGATGGTCTCCATCGGCTCGTTGTTGGTGATGCATTTGGGGTTGTTGCAGCGAATGATGCCGTGCACCACGTCGGGGAGCGACACCTTGTATTTCTCGGTCACCTGGTAGTCGTGAATGATGTTGATTTGGGCTTCGGGAGCTACCAGGGCAATCTTGTTCAGTTCCTCTTCCTTGAAGAAGCAGTCGGCTACCTTGATGATACCCTTTCGGCCAATCTTCTTGCTGGCCAGGTTGTTGCCGATGGTTATGCTGTTGGGACAGTTTTCGAGACCCAAGATAGAGACCACCTTGAAAAGCTGGTTCGAGGGAATGTGGTCGATCACCGTTCCGTTTTCGAGGGCTGCTACTTTTAATTCTTTCTTTTCGACGTTCATGATTTTCAAAATGGTGATGGGGTTAAACTTCGATTCCTAATACTTTGCAGATGATGGCCTGCCGGGCATACAGTCCGTTTTTGGCTTGCTGGAAATAGTAGGCCTTGGGGTTGCTGTCGACGTCGTAGGAGATTTCGTTCACACGGGGCAGGGGGTGCAGCACCCGCAGGTTCTCCTTGCTGTGTTCGAGCATGCTGTTGCGCAGGGTGTAGACGTTTTTCACCTTTTCATACTCCATGAGGTCGGTGAACCGCTCGCGTTGTACGCGGGTCATGTAAAGGATATCGGCCTGGTTGATGACCTCCTCGGAGAATTCGCTGTGCTCGTAGTAGGGTATGTGGTGTTGCTCGCAGAAGATTTTGTACTCGATGGGCATCTTCAACTCGTCGGGGGCGACGAAGTGGAAGGTGGGGTTGAAGTGCGACATGGCCATGAGCAGCGAGTGAACCGTGCGGCCATATTTCAGGTCGCCCACCATCGTGATGTTCAGGTTCGAGAGCGTGCCTTGTGTCTTGTAAATCGAGTAGAGGTCGAGCATCGTCTGCGAAGGGTGCTGGTTGGCACCGTCGCCGGCGTTGATGACGGGGACCGACGAGATTTCGGAGGCGTAGCGGGCCGCCCCTTCGAGGTGGTGGCGCATGATGATCAGGTCGACATAGTTGCTCACCATCATGATGGTGTCTTTCAAGGTCTCGCCCTTCGACGAGCTGGTGGTGCTGGCGTCGGAAAATCCGATTACTCGCCCGCCCAGCCGGTTGACAGCCGTCTCAAAACTGAGCCGCGTGCGGGTGGAGGGCTCGAAAAAGAGCGTGGCCACCACTTTGCCTTCCAGTAGTCTCTGATTGGGGTTGGCTTCGAATCGGCTCGCCTTTTGGAGCAGGTCCAGAATTTCTTCTTTTGAAAAATCGGTAATAGATACTAAACTCTCACGTTTCATCGTCGGTATGATTTGTTTATAGGTTACAAATACGGTTGTCAACGAAAAAGCCAACACGACAATGACGGTCACGCTGGCTTGCTATTCGGTTTGAGTAGACGGGAACATGTGCTCGGGCATCTCGTGGAAATGCCTTTGTCGCAATGGATTATATGTCTGTTCCAGCCAATTCATATTGTTAAGCAAAGATAGTAAAAAAAGGGCGAAAGCCAAACTGTTTAGTCATAAAAAATATTCTTTATAAATCTGCAATATGCAGGCGAATGAAATATATTTACTACCTTTGCTTTGCGAATTGGCTTTAAAGGATTTACCGGGCTTGCCCCGGAGCCTGAAACGCCGCAGAGAACAGGAAAGTAATGAAAGTGGATAGGATTAAAAAAGCGTTCGGAGATACCTCTCGCGTGATTAAATATATGTGGATTACCTTCGGTGCCCTGGTGGTGCTGGCGGTCATTGCCTTTGCCATGATTGCCTGGGGCTGGATTGGCTACATGCCGCCCATCGAGGACATGGAGAATCCCAAGGACAAGTTCGCCTCGGAAATCTACTCGTCCGACATGGAGGTGATAGGCCGTTTCTACCAGAGCAAGAGCAACCGGGTGTATGTGCACTACGATGAAATATCGCCCTACCTGGTCAATGCCCTTATCGCCACCGAGGATATCCGCTTCAAGGACCACTCGGGTATCGATGTGAAGGCGCTGTTCCGAGTTTTTATCAAGCGCGGTCTCTTTTTCCAGAAGAGTGCCGGCGGTGGCAGTACCATCACCCAGCAGTTGGCCAAGCTGCTCTATTCGCCCAGTGCTGACAATATCGTGGAGCGCCTTTTCCAGAAGCCGCAGGAGTGGGCCATTGCCGTGCAGCTCGAACGGTTCTACACCAAGGAGGAGATTGTGAACATGTATCTCAACCATTTCGATTTCCTCAACAATGCGGTGGGTATCCAGTCGGCTGCCTATATCTATTTCCACACCATCCCCGACAAATTGAAAATCGAGGAGGCCGCTACGCTGGTGGGTATGTGCAAGAATCCCTCGTACTACAATCCGCGCCGGTTCAACGAGCGCACCCGCGGTCGTCGCAACACGGTGCTGGACCAGATGTATAAGGCCAAATACATTACCAAGGCCGAGCGCGACTCGTTGCAGGCTCTGCCGCTGGAATTGAAATACACGCGGGTCGACCACAAGGAGGGGCTGGCTCCCTATTTCAGGGAGCAGCTGCGGTTGATGATGACCGCTAAGAAACCCGTGCGGTCGGACTATCGCGGCTGGGAAGCACAACAGTTCGTCGACGACTCCATTGCCTGGGCCACCAATCCGCTGTATGGCTGGTGCGAGAAGAATCGCAAGGCCGACGGCTCGAAATACAACATCTATACCGACGGGCTCAAAATCTATACCACCATCGACTCGCGCATGCAGCGCTATGCCGAGGAGGCTGTCGAGGAGCACCTGGGTCACTACCTGCAACCCCGCTTCTTTGCCGAGAAGAAGGGCCGCAGCTATGCACCCTTCTCCCGCAGCATTACCAAGGAGGAGCGGGAGGCTATTCTCGACAGGGCCATGAAACAGTCCGACCGCTACCGCTCGATGAAGCAGTCGGGTGAGAGCGAGGAGAAAATCAAGCAGGCGTTCCTGACACCGGTCGAGATGCAGGTGTTCTCCTACGACGGCATGATCGATACGATTATGTCGCCCATGGACTCGATTCGCTATCAGAAGTCGTTCCTTCGCACGGGCTTCATGTCGATGGACCCCCATACCGGTCACGTGAAGGCTTATGTGGGAGGCCCCGATTTCGAACATTTCCAATACAACATGGTGTCGGTGGGACGTCGGCAAATCGGTTCGACCGTAAAGCCCTTCCTCTACACCCTGGCCATGGAAGAGGGATTCACCCCGTGCGACATGTTCCTGAACGAACAGCCTACGCTCATCACCGAGACCGGGCAGGCCTGGTCGCCCCGCAACTCGTCGAAGGCGAGAGTGGGCGAGATGGTGACCTTGCGCTGGGGATTGGCCAACTCGAACAACTGGATTTCGGCCCGGCTGATGGATAAGCTCTCGCCCTCGTCACTGGCCCGACTTATGCACTCGTTTGGAATCAAGAATAAAATCGACGAGGTGGTTTCGCTCTGTCTGGGGCCGGTCGACGTATCGGTCGAGGAGATGGTGACGGCCTACACCGCTTTTGCCAACAAAGGGGTACGGGTCGACCCCCTCTACGTCACCCGTATAGAAGACAACTTGGGAAATGTCATCGCCGAGTTCTCCCCCTCGATGACCGAGGTATTCAGCGAGCAGGCCTACTATCGTATCTTGCCCATGTTGCGCGACGTGATTGATCACGGAACCGGTGGTCGCGTACGTTACCGCTATGGTATTACGGCGCCTATGGGAGGCAAGACGGGTACGACCAACAACAACTCCGACGGTTGGTTCATGGGCTTTACCCCCGATTTGGTTTCGGGGGCGTGGGTCGGTGGTGAGGACCGTTCGATACACTTCGACGGCATGGCCGATGGACAGGGAGCCAGCATGGCCTTGCCCATCTACGGCCTCTATATGCAGAAGGTCTATGCCGATCCCGAGTTGGGGTATTCGCAGACGAGCAATTTTGAAATTCCGGCCGAGTATGCCGACCCGTGTAGCGGAGGCTCCTATGTCGAAGAACCGACGCAGGCACCTCCGATGGAAAGTATTGAAGGAATATTCGATTGATAAACCGGTTGATAAGAACATAAAAAGAGGGGCGAGAAAGTTCTCGCCCCTCTTTTTGCTATGTCTATGGCGACGCTTCGCTACAAGGCGTTGTTTTTGATGCGAATATTTTTCATGTGTTTCACATAATCTTTGCTCGACAGATATTTCCCCAAATGCAGGGCATGGTCGGTGTTGTGCAGGTCACTGCCCAGATAATCGACCATCTGTTTGGATACGAGCCATTCGGCCACCTCTTTCGACGATTTGTTGTAATAGCCGGCCAGAGAGAGCAGGTTGACCTGAAACTCACACCCTTGATCGTGTAACTCCTGATAGATTTTTTTGTCCTTGTGGTAATAGGAGTATCGTTCGGGGTGAGCCAGAATGGGAGCGAACCCTTTGAGCTGCAAGTCGAAAATCAGTTCCTTGATATTCCAGAACGGTTGCAGGAACGAGTTCTCGATAAGAATGTGCTTGTCTGGCATGGGCATGATTTCGTTCCGCTGCAAAATATTCAGGAAATTGTCGTCCATGCGGTATTCGGCCGAGTAGCAAAGTTGTATGCCAATCTCGCCGAACTCGGGTTCCCGAGTCAGCCGTTCGTAGGCGTCGCCTACGGTTTGTGGCGTATTTTCAAATGTGGCTTCGGTCACATGCGGGGTGGCAATCACCTTTTCGATACCCCATTCCCGTATTTGGCGCAAGAGCGGCAGAGAGTGCTCAACGTCGGGCGAGCCGTCGTCGATACCCGGTAACAGATGACAGTGAACCTCTGTCGTATAAGGGAATAGAGGTTTGATAGCAGCTCCTTTATGAAAGAAATTAAACATATGGAAAATTCATGAAGATTGATTTGTAGGACAAAAGTACACTTTTTCCTTTGATAATAAGTTAAATAATATTATATTTGTATGATTAAATCATGTAATGTGAAAAGAAGTAACACCTATTAAATCAGATTGCTATGCCAAGAAAATTGAAAATTCGAGATCTTACCCTTCGTGATGGGCAACAATCTTTGTTCGCCACTCGTCTTACACAGGAGCAGATAAATCGCGTATTACCCTACTATAAAGATGCCGGTTTCTTTGCTATGGAAGTGTGGGGCGGTGCAGTACCCGACTCGGTGATGCGTTATTTGAACGAGAGCCCGTGGACTCGCCTCAAAACCATTAGCGATGCTATCGGCGGAGCTTCGTATTTGACCGCTCTTTCGCGTGGCCGCAATTTGTTTGGATATGCACCTTATCCCGATTCGGTTCTCGATGGATTCTATCGCGAGGCTGTTGCCAACGGGTTGGGAATCATGCGTATATTCGATGCCCTCAACGACTTGAACAACGTGAAATCGTCGGTCGAGAAGATAAATGCCGTGGGTGCCATCTCCGATGGTGCCGTGTGCTATACGGTCGACCCGCACTATACCATCACCTTCATGGATCGGGTGAAAGCCCTCTTCGGCAAGAAGTTGCCCAAGCCCATCTTTACCGATGAATATTTCGTAGAGAAGGCTCTCGGTTTTGAAAAACTGGGCGCCAAGATGGTGACCCTGAAAGATATGGCCGGTCTGGTAAATCCGTCGCGGGTAGCCTCGCTGATGCCGAAGTTGAAAAAAGCCTTGAAGGTGCCTGTCGATTTCCACACCCACTGTACTCCCGGTTACGGTCTGGCCTCGTCGCTGATGGCTGTCATTCACGGGGTCGACATTCTCGATACCAACATCTGGTACTTTGGTGGCGGCTCGGCTGCTCCGGCTATCGAGTTGCTCTATATCTTCTGCCAGAAACTGGGCGTAGAGATGGAGGTAAACATGGCTGCCGTGAGCAAGATACGTGCCGAGTTGCTGGGTATCCGCCGCGAGTTGGCTGCCTACGACTTGAAGAAAGATGCATTCCCCATTGCCTTCGACCCGCTCATCGACAAGTTGCCCGACAACATTGACAAACTTTTCGACACGGCTATCGATGCTGCCAAACGCAACGACGAGCCTGCCTTGCTCGATGCCTGCCACGCTATCGAGGACTATTTCGGGTTCCCCAAACCCAACGAACTGGTGAAAGAGGCCGAGGTTCCCGGCGGTATGTACTCCAACATGGTGGCCCAGTTGAAACAGCTCAAAGCCGAGCACGTACTCGACGACGCCATGAAACTGATTCCGAAGGTTCGTTCCGATGCCGGTTTGGTGCCTCTGGTTACGCCTACCAGTCAAATCGTAGGTAGCCAGGCCGTAAGTTGTGCCCTCGACCGTCTGAAAGGTAACCCCGAATACACTACGGTTTCCAACCAGTTCAAAGCCTTGGTAAAAGGTGAGTACGGCAAGACTCCGGTTCCCGTCGATCCCAAATTCCGCGAGAAGATTACCGGCAGCCCCATCGAGACACCCTACGATACCAACTCCTACAAAGCGCCCGAGAATCCCGTTCTGCCCGAGTTCGGTGGCGTGAAACTGGCCGAGAACGAGCAGGAGTATCTGTTGCTTGAACTCTTCCCCAACGTTGCTACTACCTATCTGAAAGGGGTACGTGCAGCCGAATACGAAGCCAAGAAACCGGCTGCCGAGGCTGTAAAGGAAGAGGTCGAAGAGGCTGCTCCCGTAGAGCCCATCACCGGTCCTACCATCGATGCTCCCATGGGTGGCAAGGTGGTCGAAATCAAGGTGAAGGCCGGCGACCAGGTGAAGAAAGACGACGTGGTGCTCGTGTATGAGGCCATGAAGATGGAGAACGATATCCTCTCGACCATGAACGGCACCGTGAAACGTGTTCTGGTGAAAGAGAACGACGTGGTAGGTACCAACGAGCCGTTGATCGAGTTTGAATAAGCCGCACGTGAAATGTGAAAAATAGAGTTCCGGCCGGCGCCATGGGCGCTCGGCCGGACTTTTTTTAGAAAAAGTGGCGCAAATATTTTTCTAAATGGAAAGTTATCCCTACATTTGCAAGCCATTACGAAAAAATCACGCTACCAACGTGAACATTTGATAATATAATAAAAGACGATATAACAATGAAAAAAGGAATCCATCCTGATAACTACCGTCCCGTAGTTTTCAAAGACATGTCGAACGAAGAAATCTTTATCACCCGTTCAACCGTAGCAGCCAAAGAGACGATCGAAATTGATGGCGTTACCTATCCTTTGGTAAAGCTGGAAATCACCAGTTCTTCACACCCCTTCTTCACCGGTAAACAGAAACTCGTGGATACCGCAGGTCGTGTGGACAAGTTCATGAGCCGCTATGGCAATCGCAAGAAATAATTGACGTTTCAATTATATGGTTGAGTCTGTGCCCCGATTCTACAATCGGGGCACAGTTTTTTTTGCCCCTCCCTTTGGGGGTCAGCTGGACGGAGGGGAAGTGGACAGACAGGCCTGTCGAGAGAGGTGCGAGAGGAAGGGTATGGCCTGCTTCCCGGAGGATATGGTCACTCTTGTAGCCGTTGGGGTAGATGTCGCCGATATTTGTACTATTGCGATTCGTTGCCAAATGATGTATCTTTGTCGAGTCAAGAAAGAACAAGCCCATGGAGAAGAAGCGTTTCAGCCTCACCGATCGAGCCCGCAGTTTCAAGTATGCGGGGCGGGGAATAGCCCGATTGATAAGCCGTGAACACAATGCGTGGATACACTGTTTTGTAGCCGTGTGTGTGGTGCTGGCCGGACTTTGGTTGGACCTCTCGACGCTCGAATGGGCTGCCGTTGTTCTGTGCATCGGGGCCGTGCTGGCCGCCGAGGGCATCAACTCGGCCATCGAGGCTCTGTGCGACCGGGTGTCGCCCGGCTATGACGAGGCCATCAAGCATGCCAAGGATCTGGCCGCCGGAGCCGTGCTCATACTGGCTGTCATGTCGGTCGTTGTGGGTCTGTTGATTTTTATCCCCAAGTTTATCACTTTATGGTCGTGATGCGCAAGCGAATTACCCTTGTTCTGCTGTCACTGCTGATTGCTCTGTTGCCCCTGCGGGCCGATGGGCTGAGCCGGAGTCGCGAGGCGGTGAAGCTGTCGAGCGACGTGCTGCTGGTGGCGATGCCGGTAGCCACGGCCACCACCATGCTGGTGATGAAAGACTGGACCGGCTTCAAGCAGGCTGCGCTGACGGGTGTCACGACACTGGGGGCCACCTATCTGCTCAAATTTGCCGTACATAAAAAACGTCCCGACGGCAGCAATAACCTCTCGTTCCCCTCGGGACATACCTCGATAACCTTTGCCAATGCCGCATTCGTGCAACGCCGCTATGGGTGGGCATGGGGTGCTCCGGCCTATGCCGTGGCCGCCTATGTGGGTTGGGCCCGTACCTACGCCCGCAGGCACGACTGGTGGGACGTGGCTGCCGGGGCCCTGATTGGTGCCGGTAGCGCCTATATCTATACCCGTCCTTTTGCCCGCGACAACAAGCTGGTCATTTCGCCCGTCTCCGACGGCACCTCCTTCGGGGTGTACGCTTCGCTCACGTTCTAATCTCTTTTGCCCGTTCGTCTCATATCTTTTCCGGCAGGTACCGATATCTGTACGGCCTTCCGATAGTTGCCGTACGGGGCGAAAAAAAGCCCGCCGCAAACGCTCGGGTGAGCTTTGCGGCGGGTGATATGGGGTAGGTGGCCAGAAGGATTAGCCACCGAAGTTGTCGTACATGAGGTTCTCTTCGGGCACGCCCAAATCCCACAACATCTTTTCGACAGCCTTCGACATGGGGCCGGGACCGCACATGTAGTACTCGATATCCTCGGGAGCCTCGTGGTCTTTCAGGTAGGTGTTGTAGATAACCTGGTGAACAAAGCCCGGGGTGTATTTCACACCGGCGGCATCGGCAGCCGGGTCGGGTCGGTCGAGAGCCAGGTGGAACGAGAAGTTGGGGAACTCCTTTTCCAGTTCGAGGAAGTCGTTCAGGTAGAACACCTCGTTGAGGGCACGCGCGCCGTAGAAGTAGGACATCTTGCGGTCGGTCGTGTGGAGCGTCTTGGTCATGTGCATGATTTGCGAGCGTAGCGGAGCCATACCGGCGCCACCGCCAATCCACAGCATTTCGCGCTTCGAGTTGAAGATGGGGTGGAAGTCGCCGTAAGGGCCGCTCATGATAACCTTGTCGCCCGGTTTCAGCGTGTAGATATAGGACGAGGCGATACCCGGCATCACATCTTGGAAACCCACCTGGGGTTTCGGTTTGAAGGGCGGCGTAGCGATACGCACGGTGAGCATGATGCGGTCGCCCTCGGCCGGGTAGTTGGCCATGGAGTAGGCGCGAATCGTCGGTTCGGTATTCTTGCATTTGAGGCTGAACAGTCCGAACTTCTCCCACGAAGGCAGGTATTCGTCACCGATAAGGCTCTTGTCGATATCCTTGTCGTAGTCCATCTCGAAGGTCGGAATCTTGATTTGGGCATAGGAGCCGGGGATAAAGTTCATGTGTTCGCCGGGAGGCAGAGCCACGATGAATTCTTTGATGAAGGTAGCCACGTTTTTGTTCGAGATTACCTCGCACTCCCACTCTTTCACACCCAGAACCGACTCGGGAACCACGATTTTCATGTCGTTTTTCACCTTCACCTGGCAACCCAGCCGCCAGTGGTTCATCTGTTGCTTGCGCGAGAAGTGTACCTGCTCGGTGGGCAGAATTTCACCGCCCCCTTCCAGTACCTGGCAGCGGCACTGTCCGCATGAACCGCCTCCGCCGCAGGCCGAGGGTAGGAATATCTTCTCGTTGGCCAGGGTGCTGAGCAGGCTGCCGCCCGTGTCGACCTCGACCTTCTTGTCGTCGTTGATGGTGATGACCGCCTTGCCCGACGGTACCAGGTATTTCTTGGCGATGAGCAGAATCACTACCAGCAGGAGCGACACGCCCAGGAATAAAACAATACTCGATATGATTGTTGTTGACATGGAACTGATTGCTAATAACATCGTGACCCTCCTATTAAAGTTTGATTCCTAAAAAGCTCATGAAGGCGATACCCATCAGGCCGGTGATGATAAACGTGATGCCGATGCCCCGCAACGGTGCCGGTATGTTGGAGTAGCTGAGCTTCTCGCGAATGGCCGCCAGGCAGACGATGGCGAGCAACCAGCCCAGTCCCGAGCCGATGCCGTAGACGGTGGCGCTCGTTACCGAGGGGAAGTTGCGCTGCTGCATGAAGAGCGAGCCTCCCAAGATGGCGCAGTTTACGGCGATGAGCGGTAGGAAGATACCCAGCGAAGCGTAGAGCGAAGGCGAGTATTTCTCGACAAACATCTCGACCAGCTGCACCATCGAGGCGATGATGGCGATAAACATGATGAGGCTCAGGAAGCTCAGGTCGAGCTGGGCAAATTCGGGGCCCAGCCATTTCAGGGAGCCGGCTTTGAGCACATAGGTTTCGAGCAGATAGTTGACCGGCAGGGTGATGGCCAGCACGAAGGTGACGGCGATACCCAGACCGAATGCCGTTTTCACGTTCTTCGATACGGCCAGGTAGGAACACATACCGAGGAAGTAGGCAAATATCATGTTGTCTATGAAGATAGACCTGACGAACAGATTTAGATTTTCCATATATCCAATAGCTTATCGCGGTTTCTTATTGTTGCAAATCTTTGTTGCGGGAGCGGTGTACCCAGATGATACAGGCCACGGTGATGAGCGCCATGGGGGGAAGTATCATCAACCCGTTGTTCTGGTAGCCCCAGTCATACAGCTGTTGGGGTATGACCTGGTAGCCGAACAGCGTGCCCGAGCCCAGCAGCTCTCTGAAAAAGGCGACGATGACCAGTATGATGCCGTAGCCTACACCGTTGCCCACACCATCGAGAAACGACTCCCAGGGCTTGTGGCTCAGCGCGAAGGCTTCGAGGCGTCCCATGAGGATACAGTTGGTGATGATGAGCCCCACGAATACCGAGAGCTGCTTGCTCACCTGGTACATGTAGGCTTTGAGCACCTGGTCTACGATAATTACCAGAGCCGCTACCACAACCAGTTGCACGATGATGCGTATGCTGTTGGGAATGGTGTTGCGCAGCAGCGAGATAATGACGTTGGCGAAAGCGACGACGGCTGTCACCGACACGGCCATGACGAGAGCCGGTTCGAGTTTTGCCGTTACGGCCAGGGCCGAGCAGATACCCAGTATCTGTACGATTACCGGGTTGTTCTTGGAGAGCGGCCCCAAAAGTATCTCTTTATTCTTTTTTGACAACATGGCTTATATATTCTTTGAATTAAGCGATTCTAAAAATTGGGCGTAGGGTTTTACGCAGTTTTGCAACATGCTCTGTACCCCTTTGCTCGTGATGGTTCCACCCGACACGGCATCGACATAGTCGGCACCGTTTTGCGGTTTCTGTCCCGCCTTTTCTACGGCAATGGAGGTGAAGGCTCCGTCGATGAAGAAGTGTTTGCCCTGGAACTGTTTCTGGAACTGAGGCTTTTCGATTTCGGCACCCAAACCCGGGGTTTCGCCTTGGTGGGCGAAGTAGGCACCGTAGACCGTGTTACCGTCGTCCTCGACCGAGATGTATCCCCAGATGGGGCCCCACAGGCCGGCTCCCGACAGGGGAATGATGTATTTGGTCGAACCCGATTCGTCGGTGCAGATGAAGATGGGTAGCGTGCGCTGTGCTTCGGGCAGTTTCAACTGGTCGGCGATGTTCATTGAAAACGATTCGCCTTTGACCAGTTGGCCGTTGGCATCGACCACGAACGAGTCGTCGATGTATTTGCCATACAACTCCTGCGCGTTTTCGGGAGTGGAGACGATGTTGACCGAGTTGAGTATCTGACTCATCTTGTCGATGGCGATGTTCTTCTGCTGAGCCGGTTTGAGTCCGATGGCGGCAAAGGCCAGGATAAAGGCCACGACAATCACCATGACCGCGGTATAGATGAGTGTATAGGTATTACCTTGTTTGTTCATAGCTGTAATTCTATTTTGTCAAGTTTTTGGCTCGTTTGAGACGGTGACGGATATTGGCCTCGACCACGAAGTAGTCGATGAGCGGGGCAAATGCGTTCATGAGCAGAATGGCCAGCATGGCACCTTCGGGGTATCCGCTGTTGAATACCCGAATCAGGATAGCCAGCACACCCACCAGGAATCCGAAGATGTATTTACCTGTATTGGTTCGCGCACCGGTTACCGGGTCGGTTGCCATGAAGACGGCGGCAAAGGCAAATCCGCCCAGACAGATTTGAGTGAGGGGTGAGAGTTGTGCGGCCGGATAGATGTCGGGGTTGGCGAACCAGTTGCAGATAAGGCTCATGACGATGCCGCCGGCGAATACCGAGAGCATCACCCGCCAACTGGCAATGCCCGTAGCCAGCAGAATGACGGCTCCGATGAGAATGGCCAGCGTCGAAGTCTCGCCGATGGAGCCCGGTATGAATCCGAGGAACATGTCGTGCAACGAAAGGGTATTGCCCAGGATATCGGTCAGTTGCAGGGCCCCGCCGCCGGTGTGGGTGGCAGCTTGTCCCAGCGGGGTGGCTCCCGAGAAGCCCTCGACCAGTTGTCCGGCACCCAGTCCGAAGGTGTCGCCCGTGCGGACGAATACCTCGTCGCCCGACATCTTGGAGGGGTAGGCAAAGAAGAGGAAGGCCCGCGTAACCAGGGCGATGTTGAAGATATTCATGCCCGTACCGCCGAATACCTCCTTGGCGAAGATGACGGCAAAGGCGGTGGCCACGGCAATCATCCACAACGGCGTGTCGACCGGCACAATCATGGGAATGAGCATACCCGATACCAGGAAGCCCTCCTGAATTTCGTGGTGCCGTAACTGTGCGGCGGTAAACTCAATGCCCAGACCTACCACGTAGGAGACCACGATTTTGGGCAGTACGGCCAGAAATCCGAAGAGGAAAATCGACCAGAACGATGTCTGGGCCAACTCGCCGATGGCCAGGTAGTGCTGGTAGCCCACGTTGTACATGCCGAAGAGCAGCGCCGGCAGCAGGGCGACGATAACCACCGTCATTGTCCGCTTCGAGTCGATGCTGTCGTGAATGTGTACACCCGAGTGCGAGGTGGTGTTGGGGACAAAAAGGAATGATTCAAACCCTTCGAATACCGATTGGAACATGGACAACTTCCCCCCCGGTTCAAAATGGGGCTTGATTTTGTCCATGTAATTCTTTAAAGCTTTCAAAGTCGTTTCGTATTAAAATGGTTATTGTATCTTAGTTCATCTCTTTCATCAGCCGGTCGAGACCGTTGCGCACGATTTTTTGCAGTTCGAGTTTCGAGGTGTCGACAAACTCGCAGAGGGCGAAATCCTCGGGAGCTACTTCGTAGATACCCAGACTCTCCATCTTGTCGATGTCGAAAGCCAGAATCGCTTTGATGAGGTACTCGGGATAGATGTCCATGGGGAATACCCGGTCATACTCGTCGGACATGATGATGGCGCGCTCTCCGCCTCTCACCCGGGCATCGATGGCATAGCGCCGTTTCTTGCCCAGCAACCACGAGAAGTAGGAGTGGCTCATGCTGTATTTGTGGGGGTTGAGCGAAGCCCACCCCATAAACTCGTTGCAGTTGTTCCCTTCGGGAATCACGGTCACTTGTGCCTGTCGGGCACCCAGATAGCCGTCGGCGCCGGCGTTGAATCCGGTGAGCACGTTTCCGCTGATATAGCGTTGCTCGTAGTCGGCTCTCTTGACCATACCCTGGGTAATCGAGGCAATCGAGGCTCCGGCACAGGTGCGTACGTAGTGCGGATTGGTCACCTCCGACCCCGTGACAGCTACCAGGCGGGAGAAGTCGACATGACCCGTCTCGAGCAACCGTCCGATGAAGAGTAGGTCGAGGGCATTGAGCGTCCACACCGTTTCGCCCTTGTTGACAGGTGCTATGTGGTTGATTTGTACCCCCACGTTGCCTGCGGGGTGCGGTCCGTCGAAGAGTACGATTTCGCCGTTTTTCAGCGCGAGGGGCAAACGTTTGGATACCCCCACATAAACCTTGCCCGGGGTAAGTTTGGCCAGCGCCTTCAACCCTGTTTCGAGATAATGTAACTCCTCTTTCAGAATAAAGGCATAGTCGGGGGCCAGCGGGGCCGAGTCGAAGGCTGTGACAAAGATGTCGCGCGGCGTCGTGTCGGGGTTGGCAATGATGTCGTAGGGACGTTGCTTGATGAAAGCAAAGGTGCCTGATTTCAGCAACAGTGCTTTGAGGTCGTCGGCTGACGCCGTATCGGGTGAAACCTTCCCGAAATCGACAGCCTCCTGCTTCGTGTCGGGTTTGATGGTAATCTTCATCACCTTGCGTCGTTCGCCACGCTCCACGGCCACTACCTCGCCGCTCACGGGCGAAGTGACCACGACGTCGGTATGCGTCTTGTCGTGCATGACCGGCGAACCGGCCAATACCCGGTCGCCCGGTTTTACGTCCACTTTGGGAGTCAGTCCTGTAAAGTCGTCGGGGATAATGGCGTATAGCAGACTCTCTGCCGATTGCGATATTTCCAGGGTCGGAGCGCCTTGCAGCTGAATGTCGAGCCCTTTCTTGATTTTGACTACATGGTCCATATTGATGTAGAAAATAAATTTTGTGACAAAATTACAATACTTTTCGATTTCCGGTAGAATCTTGTTCCTCTTTTTTTGAGAAAGACGGTAAATGTGAGGAGGAAACCGAACCTGGGAATAACATCGATTGTCATACCATTTTTAATAAAATTAGCAGAGACCCGCAGGGACCGTCGAGCAGGAAACTCGGGCGTCGGGCCGGACCCGGCAAGTGGAGAAACTACAAGATGAATACGGGAAGAAACTCATTGTAAAGTGCTTGAAATACGGCTGTAACAAAGGCAGGGCCAAGTTGTGATTCGCTGAAAAAAAAAGTGAATTATTTTTTTGTATGGAAATAATATACTACATTTGACGCACGAATGCGAAGAAGTAAGCGAGAGAAGCGTGAGCTTGATACCTCGGGCTTTTGGAGAAGATTCTTCACATATAATAATTAAGGAGTAGAAAACGTTTCATAGAAAAACATACACAGCACAGCCACACAAGGAGGTATTCCCGCAAGAATGCAGCTCGCAGGGGTGAAGCAAAGGATTGAACTGAATTAAAATAACTAATACAAACACTTAGATTTAATTTAATTATGGAAGCTAAAAAAGCTAAAAAGAACAAGGTGCGCGGTATAAAAAACGCATTTATTGTAATCATCATCTGTTTTATCATCGCTTTGGTGGTATTCACCCAAGTACTTGGTGCTCCTACAAACTTTGAAGGCGGCGATCCCGAAGGCGGACACCCTCTGAACCTGTTGGGTACAATCTATAAAGGTGGTTTCATCGTTCCTATTCTGCAAACTTTGCTGTTGACGGTAATCGTTCTTTCGGTAGAGCGTTTCATCGCCATGTTGAGCGTTAAAGGTAAAGGCAGTGTCGACAAATTCGTTGCTGCTGTAAAAGCCTCTTTGGAAAAAGGCGACATCGCCGGTGCTCAAGCTCTCTGCGAAAAACAACGTGGTACGGTTGCCAGCGTAGTTTCGTCGGCTCTTATCCGTTACGGCGAAGTTGAGAATGACAACAACCTGACCAAAGAACAAAAAATCGAGGCTATCCAAAAACAACTCGAAGAGGCTGCTGCTCTCGAAATGCCTGCCATGCAACAGAACTTGCCTATCGTGGCCACGATGACGACGCTGGGTACGCTGGTCGGACTTCTCGGTACAGTGTTGGGTATGATCAAATCGTTCCAGGCTCTGGCCACTGCCGGTGCTCCTGACTCGGTTGCCCTGTCGACCGGTATTTCCGAGGCCCTTGTGAACACGGCCTTCGGTATCGCAACCGGTGCTCTCGCTGTAATTTCGTATAACTATTTCTCCAACAGAATCGATAACATAACCTACGCTATCGACGAGGTAGGTTTCTGCATTGTTAACACATTCGCTGCTACTCACAAGTAATCGGCATAAAATCGAAAGGACCATTATATGGCTAAAGTAAAAGTAAAAAAGAAGAGTACGCTCATCGATATGACCGCGATGAGTGACGTTACCGTGCTTCTGCTTACTTTCTTCATGCTGACATCGACCTTCGTTCAGAAAGAGCCTGTACAAGTGAGTACCCCCTCTTCGGTATCCGAAATCAAAATCCCCGAAATCAACGTTTTGCAGGTTTTGATTGAACCGTCCGGGAAAATCTTTATCAGTCTCGACAAACAAGAGGATAGGGTGAATGTATTGAATGCAATGAGTAGTATGTACGGAGTCCCGTTTACTCCCGAGCAAATAAATAAGTTCAGATTGGCCAACTCGTTTGGTGTACCTATCAAGCAGATGCCGGGCTTCCTGGATTTGAAATCCGATATTCAGGACAAAACCCTTAAAAACTACGGTATCCCTTGCGACAGTACCAACAACGAGTTCAAGGAATGGGTTCGTGCTGCCCGCAAAAACAATCCCGATTTGAAGATTGCCATCAAGGCCGACCAGTCGACCCCCTATGACAAGATTAAAAACGTGATGAGTTCGTTGCAGGACATCAAGGAAAACCGTTACAATCTGCTTACTTCATTGAAGAGTTTACCCGCAGAAGAAGAAAATAACTAAGTCATGAAAGGAATTGAATTATGGCAGAAGTAGAAGTAAAAGACTCGGGTAAAGGCGGGAAGAAAGGACAACAGAAGAAAATGAAAATCCATGTGGACTTTACTCCCATGGTTGATATGAACATGCTTTTGATCACCTTCTTCATGTTCTGTACGACGTTGAGCAAACCCCAGACAATGGAGATCAGTATGCCTACCAACGACAAGGTAACAGAAGAAGAGCAAAATAAGGTGAAGGAATCGGAGGCCATAACCATCTTGCTGGGCGACCACGACCGGGTATTCTACTACCTGGGACAACCCAAGTACGAAGATTATACCTCGCTGGTCGAATCGTCTTATGGAGCTGACGGTCTGAGAGCCCTCCTCCTTGAACGCAACAAGACGGTTGTCAACAAGGTGAAAGATTTGAAGGAACGTAAAAAGAGAAAAGAAATCGATGAGGTAGTCTTCGACTCGCTGGTAACCGAAGCCAAGAAGACCAAAGGCTCCCCGGTTGTGATGATCAAGGCTAAGTTGGCCGACGAAAACGGCGAAAACGGAGCCTCTTACCGCAACCTGATTGATGCGCTCGACGAGATGATTATCTGCGACATAGGCCGTTATGCCATTGTCGACATCACCGAGGGCGACCTGTTCCTGATGGAGAATTACGAGAAGAAAGGTGCTCTTTCGGATCAGATAGACACCAGTATCAAGAAGAACTAATAGTACACATTAAAGGAGAAGAAAAATGTCAAAGAATGTAGATTTAACTTCGAAAGAATGGTGCGACTTAGTTTTTGTCGGGAAGAACAAGGCATTTGGCGCCTACCGTTTGCGGGTAAACTCGCCTAAGCGGTACACATGGGCCACCGTTGGTGTGATTTGTGTGGTAGCCTTTGCCTTTGCACTCCCTTATATTGTGGACTCGTTTAAGTTTGGTGAAGCCGAGGAAGAGATTTCTACCGTCGTAGAGATGTCGCAACTTCCCGAGGCCGAGGTAGAGAAACAAGAGGTTCAACCTTTGGTAGAGACGCCTCCTCCCCCTCCCTTGAAGAGCTCAATCAAATTTACCGCACCTGTAATTAAGAAAGACGAAGAGGTTTCTGACGAAGAGGAGTTGAAGTCGCAAGACGAGTTGACCCAATCGAAAGTAAACATCTCTATCGCCGACGTAAAAGGTAATGACGAAGAACATGGCCAGGACATCGCCGATTTCCGTGAAGTAATCGCCGAGCCTGTCGTAGAGGAAGAAAAACCCTACGAGGCCGTAGAGCAGATGCCTACCTTCCCCGGTGGCGAAGCCGAGTTGATGAAATTCATTCGTGATAATCTCAAATACCCGGTTATTGCTCAGGAAAACGGTATCCAAGGTCGTGTAATCCTGCGATTCGTTGTATCGAAGACAGGTACCATCGACAACGTGACCGTGTTGCGTAGCTTGGACCCCACTTGCGACAAAGAGGCTATTCGAGTTGTGAAAAGCATGCCCAAGTGGATTCCCGGTAAACAAAACGGTAACAACGTGCCGGTATATTTCACATTGCCTGTTGTGTTCAAACTTTTGTAATCTCTCGATTGTTTAACCAAGAGATTCGTGCATATAGTACTCGCGACCTATTATCACAAGATTTTAGGTTGCGGGTATTTTAAAAATAAAGTTTATGGAAGAGAAGTACGGCCGTTATGATGAAGAGGGCACCGGCAAGCAAAAGCGCCCGTTGGGAATGAACATTGTGTTGGGCATGATTATGATTGCCATCTATTTAGGTATGGCTTACTTGCTGCTGTTCACCACTTTCTTCTCCAACTTGTACGACATCGTGCGCTACATCATGGGGGTCGTGTTTGCCTTGTATGGCATTTTCAGGGGGTACAGATTGTTTGTCGGAATGAAATAAAATTCGTGGGATTATGAATAAGTTGCTGTCAGTTTCGTTTGCCGTTCTCATTGCAGCCCTCGTTTCATCGTGTTCGTCCTGTCAGAACGATTCGGAGAAGAGCGGTGAGCGCAAGGTGAAAGAGACAATAACCTCGGGGGTTATCGATATCAGTTGCGATGAAAGTTTCGAACCCATCATGGAGCAGGAAATCATGGTATTTGAAGCCGCTTATCCCAAGGCTTCGATTATTCCCTATTATGTGAGCGAAGCCGAGGCTTTGAATATGCTGCTGCAAGACAGCGTGCGCCTGGCCGTAGCCACCCGCAAACTCACCCCGCAGGAAGAGGCCTCGTTCAAGTCGCGTCAATTGCGGGTGCGCACCGTGCAAATCGCTCTCGACGGCATCGCTTTTATCGTGAACAAGTCGAACAAGCACGACGTCATCTCGGTCGACGAGTTGCGCAAGATTGTCACGGGCGAGGTAACCACCTGGAATCAAATCTATCCCAACTCGTCGTTGGGTAAAATCAATTTTGTCTTTGACAATCAGGGATCCAGTTCCATGCGTTATGCCATCGACTCCCTGTGTCAAGGAAAACCTCTTTATCAAGGGCTTTTTGCCCAGAAATCCAATCAGGCCGTTATCGACTATGTGGCGCAGACTCCCAATGCGATAGGAGTGATAGGCGCCAGCTGGATAGGAAATGAAGCCGACACGACCAATACCTCGTTTACCGATGTCGTGAAGGTGATGGCCGTGCGCAAGGCTCCGGGCTATGACCCTTACAAGCCTTATCAGTACTATATCGCTACGGGCGACTACCCGTTGACCCGCCCCATCTACATGATTACAACCGATCCCCGCAACGGACTGCCCACCGGGTTTACCAAGTTTGTCTCCTCTCAAAGAGGACAATTAATAATTTTTAAGACAGGTATTGTACCATGGCAGGCCAATATTGCGTTAAAAAGAGATGTAAGCATAACCGATGCTTTTTAAGTGAGAAAATAATCAAATATTAAAAATATATCAATGAAATCAAGTCTTAAATTCGTATTTTCACTGTTCCTTGCTGCCGGTTCCTTGACCGCTTTTGCCGCCAGCTATACCGACGGAATAGAGTATTTCAAAGCCGGTCAACCCGATCGGGCCAAAATCTTGTTGGAGCGTACGCTTGACGATGCAGGAACCAATAAGGCCGAGTCGTATTACTACCTGGGCGAAATCGCCTTCGGCAATAAAGACTATGCTGCTGCCGCCGAATATTATAAGAAAGGTCTTGCCGAGGATCCCTTGTATGCCTACAACATCGTGGGACAAGGTAAACTCGCATTGACAGGTGCCGATAAGGAAGCCGCTGAAAAAGAGGCCGAGAAATATTTCAAGGAGGCATTGAAAGGGAAAAACAAAAAAGATGCCGGCCTTAATCTGGCGATTGCCAAAGCCTACTACGAAACGGGAGTTCCCGGGTACGAGGATTACATGAAGAAATCGTACAAGGCCGATAAGAAATACCCCGACTATTTCATGTTCGAAGGCGATGTGCTGGTCGACCAGCAAAAATATGGCGACGCTTGTGGACGCTATGAAAACGCCATCTACTTCGATCCCAATTGTATCGAGGCCTACGTAAAATATTCACATATCTATTTCGACATCAACCCCACGTTGGCTATCCAGAAACTCGAAGAGTTGCAGACGATTGCCCCCAATTCGGCAATTGCTCAACGCGAAATGGCCGAGGCTTACTACAAAAATTCGCAATATACCAAGGCTGCCGAGGCTTATGAGAAATATATGCAGAACCCCAACCACTTCCAGACCGACCGTCCTCGCCTGGCTACCCTGTTGTTCTACGGCAAACGTTACGACGAGTCGTTGGAACTGGCCAAAGACATCTTGTCGCGCGACCCGCAAAACTTTGTGATTCGCCGTATCGTGATGTACGATAACTACGAGTTGGGCAATATGGAAGCCGCCGAGCAAGCTGCTGTTGAGTTCCTGGGTATGGATCCGGGCGACAATGTATTCACCGCCCGTGACCACCTTACCTATGGCGACATTCTGTTGAAGGAGAAAAAATATGCCGAGGCCATTGTTCAATACGAGAAAGCTTATGAGTTGGACAATACCCGCACCGATATTCTCAAAGTACTGAGCGATGCTTACGAGCGTAACAAAGATTATCCGAAAGCCATCGACGTATATGAGAAATACATGAACGCCGATACGGTAAACAATCAACGTGTCATGGATTACTACATGTTGGGTCAGATTTGTTACAGTGCCGGACAGGCTGCCATGGATAGCGTAGAACTGCGCGACATGTATCTGATTAAAGCCGACTCGATGTTCAAGGTTGTTGTAGAGCGTGCCCCGACGGACTATCGAGGCTACTTGTGGCGTGCCCGTGCCGCAGCCGTGCGCGACCCCGAGTTGAAAGAAGGTTTGGCCGAGCCGCTGTACAAAGAGACCCTGACGGTTCTCGACCAAGACCCCACGAACCGTGAGAAATCGGCAACCAAACGTACCTATATCGAGGCTTACAAATATTTGGGCTATTACAATTATCTGCAAACAACCACACCTTCCAAGAAGAACGAGGCTATTGCCGCCACCAAGGACTATTGGAACAAGATGCTTGAACTGGATCCGCAGAATACCGAGATTATCGAGGCTCTGAAAACACTCGATACCCTCTAATCGATACCCTCGTAAGAGTTAAAACGAAGCGACAGCCGCAGGCTGCCGCTTCGTTTTTTTATGTGAAAGTCTGTCCCAAAAAGGATATAATTTGGTGCGAAATGCAGATAAAAATAAAAAAGAATATTCCCGTGGGCTTTTGTTGGAAATAAAATTTGTATATTTGTGCGACAAAAATTTTCGAGGAATAATGGGCGGAAAAACGAAGGACTTTTGACAACAAGCAGCCGCTTGTGAACTTTGTTTGAAATAGCTTAAATCCTTGGGTATAAATAAAGTGAGACTGTATGTTTGGCTCTGAGTGGAATAAGGCGATATTGGATTGCGCGGCCGTGTTTATGGCAGAGCGGTGCCGTATCTCCATCTCGGGCGTGTATGTATAGTTATGAACAGAGGGGCCTTGTATTGCGAATGCGTCAATACGGGGCTTTGTTATGAAAAAGAAAATAGAAAATAAATACAAACTAATTTAACGTATGAATTCTGCACTATTTGTAGTTGTATTGATTACCGGATTGGCGTTGGTAGGAGCGGCACTGTTGATTGCCGGCCTTATCTCTCCGCGCTCGTTCAATCCGCAGAAGGGTGAGCCCTATGAGTGTGGTATCCCCTCGCGAGGCGAATCGTGGATGCAGTTCAAGGTAGGCTACTATCTGTTTGCCATACTGTATCTGATGTTCGACGTCGAAACGGTATTCTTGTTCCCCTGGGCGGTTATATTGAAAGATTTGGGTATAGCCGGATTATTTAATATTTTATTTTTCATGGTAATACTTATCCTGGGATTGGTATATGCCTGGAAGAAAGGAGCACTCGAATGGAAGTGAAAATCAAATCGATGAAGTATGAAGACTTCAAAGACAATGAATATATCGAACAACTTATCAGCGAGCTCAAAGCATCGCACACCAATGTGGTGGTGGGGTGCCTTGACGAAGTCATCAATTGGGGCCGGTCCAACTCTTTGTGGCCGCTTACCTTTGCGACAAGTTGCTGCGGTATCGAGTTTATGTCACTCGGCGCAGCGCGGTACGACATGGCCCGTTTCGGGTTTGAAGTAGCCCGTGCCAGTCCGCGTCAGGCCGACTTTGTGATGGTGGCCGGTACGATTGTACATCGTATGGCTCCGGTGCTCAAACGGTTGTATGACCAGTTGGCCGAGCCCAAGTATGTAGTGGCCGTAGGCGGTTGTGCCGTATCGGGAGGCCCGTTCAAGAATTCGTACCACGTGCTGAAAGGCGTCGACGAGATTTTGCCGGTCGATGTCTATATCCCGGGGTGTCCCCCGCGGCCCGAAGCCATGTTCTATGGTTTGATGCAGTTGCAACGCAAGGTGAAAGTAGAAAAATTCTTCGGTGGCGTAAACCGTCAGGAAAAACGAGAGAAAGTATTTGGAAAATAATATAAGTTACCTATATGGCAAACATACAGCAAGAAATAAGCAGTTTTCTGCCGGAAGCCACCTTCGTGGAGGGGCCTATCCTGGAAGTGTCGGTGCCCGATGCCAAGTGGCACGACCTGGCGCTTTATCTGCGTGACAAACTGCACTTCGACTATTTGGTTTCTATCGTAGGCATGGACTGGGGCGAGACTCTGGGCTGTGTCTATTATCTCACGCGCACGGCCGACAACGAGCAAGTATCGGTAAAAGTTGAAACTGCCGACCGCGAAAATCCGTTGCTCCACTCGGTCGTAGACCTTTGGAAATCGGCCTATTTGTATGAGCGCGAGGTTTACGACTTCTTCGGAATCCGTTTCATCAATCACCCCGACATGCGGCGTCTCTTCCTGCGCAACGACTGGGTGGGTTATCCCTTGCGCAAGGACTACAACGCCGATCCCGAGGTAAATCCCATTCGCCTCGAACACGAAGCTGTCGACGATGTGACACATGCCATTGTCGAGACTCCCGACGGAAAACTCGAAGAGCGCACGAACGTGCTGTTCGCCCCCGAGGAGTTTGTTGTCAACATAGGCCCGCAGCACCCTGCCACGCACGGTGTATTGCGCTTGCGCACCTCGCTCGACGGCGAGATTGTCAAGAAAATCGATGTCTATTGCGGTTATGTACACCGGGGTATCGAGAAGTTGTGCGAGTCGCTCACCTATCCGCAGACGCTCCACTTTGCCGACCGTCTCGACTATCTGTCGGCTCAGCAGAACCGTCATGCCGTGTGCCTCTGTATTGAGGACGCCCTGCAAGTCGAGGTCCCGGCCCGTGCCCAGTATGTGCGCACCATCATGGACGAGCTGATGCGTATCTCGTCGCACCTGTTGTTCTATGCGACCTTCTGCATGGACCTGGGTGCCACGACCGCCTTCTTCTACGGATTCCGCGATCGTGAGAAAATTCTCGACATCTTTGAGGAGACTTGCGGTGCCCGCATGACCTTCAACTACTATACAATCGGCGGTCTGATGGCCGACATTCACCCCGACTTCCAGCGCAAGGTGAAAGAGTTCTGCGCCTACATGCCGGGCATGTTGAAAGATTATCACCAGTTGTTTACCGGCAACGTGATAGCCCAGCAACGTATGAAAGGCGTGGGATTGCTCTCGCGCGAAGATGCCATCTCGTACGGTATTGCCGGTCCGTCGGGCCGTGCTTCGGGTTGGGCTTGCGACGTACGTAAGAATCACCCGTATGCGTTGTACGATAAGGTCGAGTTCAACGAGGTTCTCCGCACCGAGGGCGACGTCTTTGCCCGCTACATGGTGCGTATGGACGAAATCTTGGAGTCGATTCACATTATCGAGCAACTCATCGACAATATTCCCGAAGGCGACTATGCCGTGAAGATGAAACCCATCATCAAGCTGCCCGAAGGCCGTTACTTCCGTCAGGTCGAGGCCAGTCGTGGTCCGATAGGTATCTTTATCGAGAGCCATGGGGACAAGAATCCTTACCGGTTGAAAATCAATTCGGCTTGTTTGCCGCTGGTTGGCGGGCTCGACGCGATGTGTCGCAACGGAAAAATTGCCGACCTCATTGCCATCGGCGGTTCGCTCGACTATGTAATCCCCGATATGGACAGATAATTAGTAATCAAAAATAAATTAAAGAATAAGTTATGTTCGACTTTTCGATAGTTACCCACTGGATCGATAATTTGTTGAGGAGCGTGATGCCCGGCTGGGGAGCTTTGCTGATTGAATTTGTATTGGTAGGCGTGGCGCTGTTGCTGCTGTATGCCGTGCTGGCCCTGTTCTACATATATTTTGAACGTAAGGTGTGCGCCTTTTTCCAGTGCCGTCTGGGCCCCAATCGGGTAGGCCCCTACGGTATCTTCCAGAGTGTGGCCGATATGTTCAAAATCCTGATTAAGGAGTTGATATCGTTGAATCACATCGATAAGTTCCTGTTCAATCTGGCACCATATCTGGTCATCGTCGCTTCGATGCTGGCCTTCGGCTGTCTGCCGTTCGGCAAAGGATTGCAGGTAATCGATTTCAATATCGGTATATTCTTCCTGATAGCCGTTTCGTCGATAGGTGTGCTGGGTATTCTGCTGGCCGGTTGGTCGAGCCACAACAAATACACGCTCATCGGTGCTATCCGAAGCGGTGCACAGATGGTCAGCTACGAGCTCTCCATCGGGTTGTCGGTATTGACAATGGTCGTATTTGCCGGCACGATGTCGATTACCGGTATCGTCGAGGCACAGAACAACGGTTGGTTCATCTTCACGGGACACATTCCCGCCATCGTGGCCTTCCTCGTCTACCTGGTAGCCGGTACGGCCGAGACCAATCGTGGCCCGTTCGACTTGCCCGAGGCCGAAAGTGAGTTGACCGCCGGTTATCACACCGAGTATTCGGGTATTCACTTCGGTTTCTTCTACCTGGCCGAGTATCTGAACCTCTTCATCGTCTCGGGAGTAGCCTCGTTGCTCTTCCTGGGTGGCTGGATGCCGTTCCACATTCCCGGTTGGGAGAGCTTCAACCACATCATGGACTATATTCCCTCGGTGGTTTGGTTCTTTGGGAAAGCCATCGTTATCTCGTTTATCATCATTTGGTTCAAGTGGACTTTCCCCCGGTTGAGAATCGACCAACTGTTGCGTCTCGAATGGAAATACTTGTTGCCGATAAACTTGGTAAACCTCTTTGTTATGGTGCTCATCGTTATTTACGGGTTGCACTTTTAATGGATAAAATATAAAAAGGATAATAGACGTAAAGCTATGGCAGATAAATTTGGATATATCACGCAGGTCATCGGGCCGGTTGTCGATGTCGCTTTCGAAGGCGAGGGAAACGACGTGCCGCCCATCTATGCCGCTCTGAAAATCGAGCGTGAAAACGGCACCGACCTGATTGTCGAAGTAGAGCAACACATCGGTGAGAACACGGTGCGTTGCGTGGCAATGGACTCTACCGACGGTCTTAAACGCGGTATGAAAGCAATCGACCTGCAACGAACCTTGTCGATGCCTACGGGCACCCAGGTAAAAGGTCGTTTGATGAATGTGTTGGGTGATACCATCGATCACCTCCCTGCATTGGATTATACCGAATTGAAATCGATACATCAAGAGGCTCCTGCATTTGACGACCTCTCGATCAGTACCGAAATGCTTTACACGGGAATCAAGGTAATCGACCTGCTCGAGCCTTATTCGAAAGGTGGTAAAATCGGTCTGTTCGGTGGTGCCGGTGTAGGTAAGACCGTGCTGATTATGGAACTTATCAACAACATTGCCAAGGGACACAACGGTTTCTCGGTGTTCACCGGTGTAGGGGAGCGTACCCGTGAAGGTAACGACCTGCTGCGCGAGATGCTCGAATCGGGCGTTATGTCGTATGGCAAGAAGTTTGAAGAGGGCATGGAACGTGGCGAATGGAATATCCAGGACGTCGACATGGAGAAGGTAAACCAGTCGCAGGCCACGCTGGTGTTCGGTCAGATGAACGAACCGCCAGGAGCCCGTCTGCGTGTAGCCCTGGCCGGTCTGACGGTTGCCGAGCAGTTCCGCGACTCCGATGGTGGCGGTAAAGAGATTCTGCTCTTCATCGACAACATCTTCCGTTTCACCCAGGCAGGTTCCGAGGTGTCGGCTCTGTTGGGACGTATGCCTTCGGCCGTAGGTTATCAACCGACGCTGGCCTCCGAGATGGGTAAGCTGCAAGAGCGTATCACCTCGACCAAGCAAGGTTCTATCACCTCGGTACAGGCCATCTATGTGCCGGCCGACGACTTGACCGACCCGGCCCCCGCCACCACGTTCAGCTTCCTGGACGCCACGACGGTGTTGAGCCGTAAGATTTCGGAGTTGGGTATCTATCCTGCCGTAGACCCCTTGGAATCGACCTCGCGTATCCTCGACCCCAATATCGTGGGCGAGGAGCACTATCAGGTAGCTCAGGCCGTGAAACAGTTGCTGCAACACTACAACGAATTGCAAGATATTATCGCCATCTTGGGTGTCGACGAGTTGTCGGACGAGGACAAGCTGGTCGTAAGCCGTGCCCGTCGTGCACAACGCTTCCTGTCGCAACCCTTCCACGTGGCCGAGCAGTTCACCGGTCTGCCGGGTGTAATGGTTCCGCTCGAAGAGACGATTCGCGGATTCAAGATGATTCTCAGCGGCGAGATGGACGAATATCCCGAACAGGCCTTCTTGAACGTCGGTACGATTGACGAGGCTATCGCCAAGGGTAAGAAACTGTTGGAGCAGGCCAAAGCCGCTCAGTAAAAAAGAGATGTGAAGTATGGTACTTGAAATTATATCGTCGGAACAAATCCTTTTCCAAGGAGAGGTCGAATCGGTCACCTTGCCGGGTGCCCAGGGTTCGTTTACCGTTCTTGAAAATCATGCATCGCTGGTCTCGACGCTCGATGCCGGTACCATTGAATATGTGACGGCAGGCGAACGCCATTCGGTACCTGTCGGTGGAGGGTTTGTCGATGTGGATAACAACCGTGTAGCCGTGTGCGTGCGGTAATTGGTGGAGTAAAAAGAGATGAGAAAACAAATCGCATACATAGTTGCCTTTCTGATGATGGCCTTTTCGTTCAATCTGTCGGCTCAGCAGACGAGCGAGACGGAAGAGACGAAAGCCTTCAACCCGAAAGAGACGATTTTTAAGCACCTGCTCGATGAATATAGCTGGGAGTTGCCTTTCTCGCACGAGCATAAGATTACGCTCCCGGTTATTGTGAGAGACTACAAGGGCGACTGGAAGGTATTCTGGTCGAGCCGTCTCGAACATGGACAGCAGTACGAAGGATTCTACATCGCTCAGGACGGCCCCAACAAGGGCAAGGTCGAGAGTGTCGACGACCAGGGCAACCGCTACCGGCCGCTCGACCTGTCGATTACGAAAAACGTGCTGGCCTTGATTATCGCTGCCTTGTTGTGCATGTGGTGTGTGCTCTCGGTAGCCCGCTGGTACAAGAAGAAACACTACAAGGCACCCCGCAAGGGGGTAGGGGCTATCGAGTTCCTCATTGAGTTTATCTATACGGGAGTCATCAAGAGCACCTTGGGCGACAAGGCCCCTCGGTTTGCCCCCTATCTGCTCACGATATTCTTCTTCATCTTGCTGATGAACCTGCTGGGACTGATTGTCATCTTCCCCGGTGGAGCCAACCTGACGGGTAATATTGCCGTCACCATGGTGCTGGCCCTGTGTACTTTTATCGTGGTCAACGTGAAGGGAACCAAGGAGTATTGGAAAGAGACCTTCTGGCCCGATGTGCCTCTGTGGTTGAAGTTTCCGCTGCCCATCATGCCGCTCATCGAGGTGTTTGGAATCTTCACCAAACCGGCGGCCCTCATGGTCCGTCTCTTTGCCAACATGATGGGAGGCCACATGATTATCCTGTCGCTCATCTCGCTCATCTTCATCTTTGGAGCCTTTGGAGCCGTGGTAGTAGGCGGTATAACCGTCGTATCGGTATTCTTCTCGCTCTTCATGTTGATGATCGATACCCTGGTATCGTTTATCCAGGCCTATGTATTTACGATGCTTTCGACCCTGTTCATCTCGTTGGCACAGGTCGAGGGGCATCATGAAGGAAAAGTAGAAAAAGTAGAAAAATAAAATAAATGTATAATCTCTAAACAACAAACATTATGTTAGGAATGATTTTATTACAAGCAGCAGCCGGTGCAAGTCTGGCTAAATTGGGTGCATGTATTGGTGCTGGTATTGCAGCTATCGGAGCCGGTGTAGGTATCGGTAAGATTGGTTCGTCGGCCATGGACGCTATTGCTCGTCAGCCCGAAGCCAGCGGTGATATCCGAAGCAACATGATTGTGATTGCTGCCCTGGTTGAAGGTGTAGCCCTGTTTGCTGTAATCGTTTGCGTGCTTTCCTTGTTTATCTAATCGTAAGATATGGAACTGTTCACGCCCGAAATAGGCTTGGTATTTTGGATGTTCGTTGTCTTCGTCATCCTGTTTGTCATACTCGCCAAGTTTGGCTGGCCCTACATTTTGCGCAGCCTCGACGAACGAGCCGAGTTCATTGACAAGGGGGTGGAGTATGCCCAGGAGGCCAAATCGCACCTGGATAACGCACAGGCCGAAGCCAAAGCTCTTTTGGTCGAAGCGCAGAAACAACAAATGGAGATTCTGCACGAAGCTGCCCAGATGAAGACTCAGATTATTGAGGAAGCACGTCAGGCAGCCTCGGTAGAAGCTAAAAAAGTGATGGACGCTGCGGCCGTGTCGATCGAGCAGGCCCGCAAAGAGTCGGAACTCCAATTCCGCCGCGAAGTGAGCCAGTTTGCCCTGCAAATTGCCGAGAAGATGATGCGCAAGCAACTCTCCGACGACAAGACACAGGTCGAAATGGTCGACAAACTGTTGAATGAAATCGAGAATCAAAACTAATAGAACATGAACGAGGGGTTAATACCGAATAGATATGCGAAAGCTCTCTACAAATACGCCCGGGAACATGGTGTGGCCGAGGCGATTTATGAAGAGATGAAACGCCTTGATGACGCCTTTAAGGCGCATCCCGAGTTTTCAAAAGTATTGGGTAACCCGGCTCTTTCTCCTTCGGACAAGGTACGGGTGCTGTCATCGGTTTTCGGTGAAAAGCCCGACGACTATCTGCTCCGTTTTGTTCAGTTAGTTATCAAGAACCGTCGCGAAACGTTTGTAAGGTCTATCGGACTGGCCTATCAGGATATCTATCGCCGGGCCAACCACATTGCCCGCGTGACGATAATCACCGCCACCGCCTTGAACAAAGAGGTGCTGGGGCGCATCGGCGACCTTATGAAAAAGCAAACGGACAAGACGCTGGAATTTGTATATGAAATAGATCCCACCCTTATCGGCGGATTTATTTTGCGCGTAGATTTGATGCAATTAGATGCTTCGGTCAATAGTGAATTAAAAAAATTGCGTTTGAAATTGCTAAACAGCAAGTGATATGATAAAACCCAGTGAAATATCGGATATATTAAAGAAACAACTCGACGAGGTCGACACCAAAATCAATTTCGAAGAAGTAGGTACTGTTCTCGAAGTGGGTGATGGCGTGGCTCACGTGTACGGGCTCGACAATGTGCGTTCCAGCGAATTGATTGAGTTTGAAAACGGTGTACACGGTGTGGCCATGAACCTGGAAGAGAGCAATGTGGGTGTCATCTTGCTCGATAACGTCGACAAGGTTACCGAGAACATGACTGCCCGTCGCACCGGCGAAATAGCCTCTCTGCCTGTGGGTGAAGGATTGCTTGGTCGAGTTATCAATACGTTGGGTGAACCTATCGATGGCGCAGGTCCCATTCAAGGCGACCTTATCAGATTGCCCCTCGAGCGCAAGGCTCCGGGTGTAATCTTCCGCCAACCGGTAAAGCAACCCTTGCAGACCGGTATCAAGGCCATCGACTCGATGGTGCCCATCGGCCGCGGACAACGTGAGCTGATTATCGGCGACCGCCAGATCGGTAAGACGGCGATTGCCATCGACACGATTATCAACCAACGGGACAATTACAAAAACGGGACTCCCCTTTATTGTATCTATGTGGCTATCGGACAGAAAGCCTCGTCGGTAGCCGCTCTGGTCAATACCCTGCGGGAACACGGAGCCCTCGACTATACGGTCGTGCTGGCCGCCAATGCCTCCGACTCGGCTGCGATGCGCTACTATGCACCGTTTGCCGGTGCCGCCATCGGCGAGTATTTCAGAGACCGCGGCTGTCACGCACTGGTCATCTACGACGACCTCTCGAAACAGGCCGTGGCCTATCGTGAAATTTCGTTGATTCTGCGTCGTCCTTCGGGTCGTGAAGCCTACCCGGGCGATATCTTCTACCTGCACTCCCGTCTGCTCGAGCGTGCCGCCAAGATTATCGAGAACGACGAGGTAGCCGCTTCGATGAACGACCTGCCCGAGGTATTGAAGCCGATGGTAAAAGGTGGCGGTTCGTTGACAGCCCTGCCTATCATCGAGACCCAGGCCGGTGACGTGTCGGCCTATATCCCTACCAACGTGATTTCGATTACCGACGGTCAGATATTCTTGGAGACCGCCCTCTTCAACCAGGGTGTGCGTCCCGCCATCAACGTAGGTATCTCGGTTTCGCGTGTGGGTGGTAGCGCTCAGGTGAAGGCCATGAAGAAGATTGCCGGTACGTTGAAGATCGACCAGGCTCAGTTCCGTGAGCTCGAATCGTTCACCAAGTTCGGTGGCGATGTCGACCCGGTAACCGCCATGACCATCGACAAGGGTCGCAAGAACGAGCGTATCCTCATACAGCCCCAGTATTCGCCTGTCCCCGTCGAGGAGGAGATTGCCATCATCTATTGCGGTACGCAAGGATTGTTGCACAACGTACCTCTCGACAAGGTAGCCGAATTTGAGAAATTGTATTTGCAGATATTGAAATCAAAATATAGCCACGAGGTTCTGGACGAACTGCGGGCCGGACATCTCGACGACAAGATTTCCGCCCTCATGACCGAGGTCGCTACCGAGGTGGCTAATCGATTTAAGGCATAATAGACTATGGCATCAATGCGCGACTTGAAAGGAAGAATCGGTTCGGTCGCTTCTTCCGAAAAAATAACCGGTGCGATGAAGATGATTTCGTCGGCCAAGATGCACAAGGCCGATTTGGCTCTGCGTCGTGTGCGGCCGTTCCGGGATCAGATTCAGCGTACCATCAATCATCTTATTTCTGCCGATGCAGAGTATAGTTCACCGCTCACCGAGGTACGTCCCGTGAAGCGGCGGGCCGTAGTCGTGCTCAGCTCGGACGAGGGATTGTGTGGCGCATTCAACATGAATCTGTTCAAACGCACGCTCGAAATCATCAACCAGGGGCTCGGAGAGACTATTAATCCCGTGATGTTTGTTGTTTATCCGATAGGGAAGAAAGCCTCTCAATTTGCTCACAAACTGGTAGGCGAGGGCGTGGAGATTGCCATGACCGATTACATGACGGCCAAGAGCCCGGGTGAGGATATAGCCCGTTTTACCAACGAGCTTACCCGCGACTTCGTGGCCGGCAAAATCGACGAAATAGAGGTTGTATATACTCATTATAAAAGTGCCAGTAAACAGACGTTGGCCACGCGCCGGCTGTTGCCGATTGCGGCCGACGATTTGGCTACCGGCGAGAAGGCCGAGCGCAACAAGCCCTACTTGTTCGAGCCCGACGTGAATACCATTTATAATGAGATACTGCCGCTTTATGTCTTGTCGAACATGCAGGAAGCCATCTGCTCCAACCGAGTATCCGAACAGGCGGCTCGGGTGATGGCCATGCAGTCGGCAAACGATAATGCCAGGGAACTGTTGGACGACCTGCAACTCGAATACAACAAACTGCGTCAGCAGAGCATTACAGCCGAGTTGCTGGATATCGCAGGAGGACGAGTAGATTGAACCACCGACAAAGAGTTTGGCACGCCAAACTCTTTTGACGCTTGAAATAAACCATAGTGTTAACTAATAAAATAAGAGTTCTGTAAAGAGATTTATGGGAAGTTTTAAAAATTACATGACATCTTTCTGGAAAGGATTGCTGAGCCTTCTGCAAGGAATGGAAGTGACCGGTAAATACTTCTTGAGCCGGAAAGTTACCGAACAGTATCCCGAAAACCGGGCGACCTTGAAAATCCCCGAGCGTTTCAGAGGTACATTGACCTTGATTTACGATGAAAACGGGCAACACAAATGTGTGGCTTGCGGTATCTGTCAGATGAATTGCCCCAACGGGACAATCAAAATCGAGGCCTCGAAGATTACCACCGAAGATGGTAAGACCAAAAGAGTGTTAGATAAATATGTGTATGACCTGGGTAGTTGCACCTTCTGCCAGATGTGTGTGAACACATGTCCTCACCACGCCATCAAGTTCACCAACGAATTTGAGCACGCCGTTTTCCAACGGGATAAACTGGTGAAGATTCTCAATCATACCGATAACCCAACCGAAAAATAATAGATTAACATTATGGAACAAATAGCAAATCAAGTTATCTTCGGCTTGCTTGCACTGGTCATCGTGGTGTGTTCGATTCTGACCGTCACCACCCGACGCATTCTGCGGGCTGCCACTTACCTCCTGTTCGTTCTGTTTGCGACAGCCGGTATTTATTTCCAGCTTGACTTCACCTTTTTGGGCGCCGTACAATTAGCCGTCTATGCCGGTGGTATTGTGGTGCTGTTTGTCTTCTCGATTCTGTTGACGAGTCACCCCGGAGACAAATCGGCGTTGCTCACGCCCAAGAAGAGAGTGGTCGGGCTCATTGCTTCGATATTCGGCGCCATCGTGTGCGGCTATACGCTGCTCACCTATCCGTTCTTCACCAAGCCGCTCACCAGTGTCATCACCGGCGAGGTCGACATGAAGGTGATCGGCCATGCGCTCATGGGGGTAGAGAAGTACCAGTATCTGCTGCCCTTTGAAGCAATCAGTGTGTTGTTACTGGCATGTATCATCGGTGGCATTATGATTGCCCGTAAAAGATAAGAACTATGGAAATACCAATGATTGCCTATTTGGTGGTAAGTACCATCATGTTTTTTGCCGGGGTTTACGGGTTTGTGACACGTAAGAATATGCTGGCGATGCTCATTTCGCTCGAATTGATGCTCAATGCGGCCGACATCAACTTTGTGGTGTTCAACCGTTACCTTTATCCCGAGGCCTTGGAGGGATTCTTCTTCACCCTCTTTGCAATAGGTATTGCCGCTGCCGAGACAGCGCTTGCCATTGCAATCATTATCAACATCTTCCGCCACATTCGGAATGTTGACGTGCATAACCTTGATAAAATGAAATATTGATCGATATGGAATATTCAGTTATAATACTTTTACTCCCGCTTTGCATGTTCCTCTTTCTGGGACTTGTGGGGCATAAGTTGAGCGAACGCGTTTCCGGCGTATTGGGAACCCTCGGGTTGACCGTTACCGCCGTGCTGGCCTACATGGTAGCGTTCAACTATTTTACTATGCCGCGCAATGCCGAAGGCGTTTTTGAGACTTTGCAGCCGGTCAACTTCGAGTGGTTGCGCTTTACCGAGCAACTGCATATCGACCTGGGTATCTTGCTGGACCCCATCTCGGTCATGATGCTGGTGGTTATCACCACGGTTTCGCTCATGGTACACATTTACAGTCTGGGCTACATGCACGGTGAGAAGGGCTTCCAACGCTATTACGCCTTCTTGTCGCTGTTCAGCTTCTCCATGTTGGGGCTGGTGGTTGCCACAAACATTTTCCAGATGTATATCTTCTGGGAGCTGGTGGGTGTATCGTCCTACCTGCTTATCGGATTCTACTATACCAAACCGGCTGCGGTATCGGCCTCGAAGAAAGCCTTTATCGTTACCCGTTTTGCCGACCTGGGCTTCCTGATCGGTATCCTTATCCTCTCGTTCTTTACCGAGACGTTCGACTTCCAGACGCTGATGTCGAATCCCACGTCGCTGGTAACCGAGACGGCCGGCATGACCTTCATGGGTTGCTCGGTAGCCGCCTGGGCCATGGCCCTCATCTTCATGGGCGGTGCCGGTAAGTCGGCCATGTTCCCGTTGCACATCTGGTTGCCCGATGCCATGGAAGGTCCTACTCCGGTATCGGCCTTGATTCACGCCGCTACGATGGTGGTTGCCGGTGTCTATCTGGTAGCTCGGCTCTTCCCCATGTACTGTGCCGTGCCCGAGGTGCTCGACCTCATTACCTGGGTGGGTGCCATCACGGCGCTCTATGCCGCAGTCGTTGCCTGTGTGCAAACCGATATCAAACGGGTGCTCGCCTTCTCGACCATTTCGCAGATTGCCTTTATGATGGTGGCTCTGGGTGTGGCCTTCGATACGGACCTGCACGCCGGTCTCGGCTATATGGCCTCCATGTTCCACCTCTTCACGCACGCCATGTTCAAGGCGCTGCTCTTCCTCGGTGCCGGTTGCATTATCCATGCCGTTCACTCCAACGAGATGTCCGAAATGGGTAACCTGCACAAATACATGCCGGTGACCCATATCACCTTCCTGATTGCCTGCCTGGCTATCGCCGGTATTCCTCCCTTCTCGGGCTTCTTCAGTAAGGACGAGATTCTTACGGCCGCTTTCGAGAAAAGCACGTTGTGGGGCGTATGGATGACGGCTGTGGCCGGTCTCACCGCCTTCTACATGTTCCGTCTCTACTACCGCATTTTCTGGTGGAGCAAACCTTCGTATGAGCACCACACGCCGCACGAGGCTCCCAAGACCATGTACCTGCCGCTGGTATTCCTGGCACTGGTTACCTGTGTGGCCGGTTTCATTCCCTTCGGCGAGTTCGTATCGGTAAACGGTGAGGCCTATCACATTCACCTCGACTGGTCGGTAGCTACGACGAGCATCATCGTGGCCGTTGCCGCCATTGCCCTGGCCACCTGGATGTATCGCTCGGAGAACTCCAAGCCCAAAGCCTTGGCCGACAAGTTCCGCGCACTGCACACGGCAGCTTACCACCGTTTTTACATGGACGAACTTTACATGTGGGTTACCCACAAGATTATATTCCAGCATATCTGCCGGCCCATCGCCTGGTTCGACCGTCATGTCGTTGATGGCACGATGAATATGTTGGCTACCGTTACCAACGGAGTTTCCTACGGCATACGCAAGTTGCAGTCGGGATATATCCAATGGTATGTGTGGGTATTCATTATGGGCGCATTGTTGATTGCCGTACTGGCCATGTGCTTTTAACTGATGGTTGAACGATAAAAAATTAAAGAAACACTATGAATTTTCTATCCTTATTTGTGCTTATCCCTCTCTTGATGATGCTGGGTCTCTGGATCGCAAGAGATATGAAACAGATACGAACGGTAGCGGTTATTGGTTCAACCTTATTGTTGGCATTGTCCGTTTACACTCTCGTTGAGTTTCTGGCCGAACGCGCTGCTGGAAATACAGCGACGATGTTGTTTACCGATAGCCGCATGTGGTATGCTCCGCTGAACATTCACTACGCTGTCGGCGTGGACGGTGTATCGGTGGCCATGTTGCTGCTCTCGTCCATTATAGTTTTTGCCGGAGTCTTCGCTTCGTGGAAAATCAACCCCCTGCCCAAGGAGTTCTTCCTGTGGTTCATGTTGCTTTCGACGGGTGTGTTTGGCTTCTTCATCTCGGTCGACCTCTTCACGATGTTCATGTTCTACGAAGTGGCTCTTATCCCCATGTACCTGCTGATTGGCGTTTGGGGCAGCGGCCGCAAGAACTACTCGGCCATGAAGCTGACGCTGATGCTGATGGGTGGTTCGGCCCTGCTGATGATTGGCATTTTGGGCATCTACTACCAATCGGGTCTCCACTCGATGAACGTGGTCGAAATTGCCGAACACGGTAATATCCCCATGAACTGGCAATACTTCCTCTTCCCGATGACCTTTGTCGGTTTCGGTGTGCTGGGAGCCATGTTCCCGTTCCACACTTGGTCGCCCGATGGTCACGCTTCGGCGCCCACGGCCGTGTCGATGTTGCACGCCGGTGTGCTGATGAAGCTGGGTGGTTACGGCTGCTTCCGGGTAGCCATCTACCTCATGCCTCAGGCAGCCAATGAACTGGCCTGGATATTCCTGATTTTGACTGGTATCAGTGTTGTTTACGGTGCATTCAGCGCTTGTGTACAGACCGACTTGAAATACATCAATGCCTACTCTTCGGTAAGCCACTGCGGTTTGGTACTCTTCGCAATTCTCATGCTCAACACCACGGCCATGACCGGTGCGGTGATGCAGATGCTCTCGCACGGTTTGATGACGGCCCTCTTCTTTGCCCTCATCGGTATGATTTACGGTCGTACCCACACTCGTGACATTCGCGAGATGGGCGGTCTGATGCAAATCATGCCGTTCCTTTCGGTAGGTTACGTGATTGCCGGTTTGGCTTCGCTGGGTCTGCCGGGATTGAGTGGATTCGTGGCCGAGATGACCATCTTCGTTGGTTCGTTCGAGCACACCGATACCTTCCACCGGGTATTTACGATTGTTGCTTGTACCTCGATTGTGATTACGGCAGTCTATATTCTGCGCGTGGTCGGGAAACTGCTGTACGGTGCCGTTCAAAACGAACACCATCGCGAGTTGACCGATGCCGAATGGTGGGAACGCCTCTCGGTAATTACCCTTATCGTGTGTGTGGTTGCCATCGGTAGCTTCCCCCACTGGATTTCCGATTTGATTCGTGGCGGTGTGGAACCTATTACTAATTTGTTGTCTCAAGCTCTTTAATCATACAGTATATGGATTATTCACAGTTTTTAGTTATGCGCTCGGAAATATCGCTGCTGGTTGTATTCCTGCTGATATTTCTCGTAGACACCTTTGGTGGAAACAAGAGCCTCAAAGGATTATCGATTACAGCGTGTGTCCTGTTTGCCCTGCACACGATCTGGAACATCATACCGGTCGAGTCGGCATCGGCTTTTGGCGGCATGTATCAGACGTCGCCCATCGCGTCGATGGTAAAGACCGTGCTTAACATAGGTACCTTCATCGTGTTGCTGCAATCGATTTCGTGGAGCGACACTCCCGATGTAAAAGTACGTCGGGGTGAGTTTTACGAGTTGTTGCTGGTGACCCTCTTCGGTATGTACCTGATGGTTTCGTCGGGACACTTCCTGCTCTTCTTCATCGGGCTCGAGACCGCTTCGCTGCCTATGGCCGCGCTCATCGCCATTACCAAGAAAGACTCGGAGTCGTATGAGGCCGGTGCCAAATACCTCTTCACGGCTGTCTTCTCGTCGGCACTCTTCTTGTTGGGACTCTCGTTCCTCTATGGCGTTTCGGGTTCGCTCTATTTCGACGACATCGCCCTCAACATTGCCGGCAATCACACGCCGCTGTTCATCGCCACGCTCGTCTTTGTGCTGGCCGGTATGGGATTCAAGCTCTCGCTCGTTCCCTTCCACTTGTGGACAGCCGACGTCTACGAAGGAGCTCCCACGCAGGTCACCTCTTACCTGTCGGTTATCTCGAAGGGTTCGGCAGCCTTTGCCCTCATGCTGATTCTCTACAAGGTCTTCGCCTTTGAACCGGCCGTTTGGCAAGGCATCATGTGGGCCTTGATTGTACTGACGATTACCGTGGGCAACCTGTTTGCCATTCGTCAGAAGAACCTGAAACGGTTCCTGGCCTTCTCGTCTATCTCGCAGGCCGGTTACATCATGCTGGGTATCATTGCCGGTTCGATTCAAGGTACGACCGCGCTGGTTTACTACGTACTGGTTTACATCTTCTCCAACCTGGCCGCCTTCGGCGTTATCTCGTCAATCGAGCACAACAGCGGCAAGGTGAATATGGACGACTACAACGGCCTCTACAAGACCAACCCCAAACTGAGTGTCATCATGATGTTGGCCATGTTCTCGCTGGCCGGTATCCCTCCGTTCGCCGGATTCTTCAGCAAGTTCTTCATCTTTGCTTCGGCCATTCACTCGGGATTCTATATTCTGGTGCTCATCGCCTTGCTGAATACCATCATTTCGCTCTACTACTATCTGCTGGTGGTAAAGGCCATGTTTATCAATACCGAGAACGAGTGTGTCATCGCACCCTTCCGCAGCGACAACGGTTCGCGCGTGAGTCTCATCGTGTGTGTAGCCGGTATCCTGTTGCTGGGTATTGCCAGCTGCGTATATGGTTACTTTGCCGACCTCAGCGCACTGGGCCTCTAATCGAAAGCAATCAATATTCTGTATAGACAAAGGGCCGGAGAGCAAATGCTCCCCGGCCCTCTTTTTTGCCGTCGCCTCTCAGGCATAGCTGTGCATGCCGCCCAGCAGAAAGTTGACGCCGAAGTAGGTAATGAGCACGCAGAGGAATGCGACCACACAGAACCCGTGAAAGAAGGCAGGTTTCCTGAATAATGGCAACGACTCCGGGTGCAGGGCCATGGCGTAGATGAGCCAGGTGATGAGTGCCCATACTTCTTTGGGGTCCCAGCCCCAGTATCGTCCCCACGAGATATTGGCCCATACGGCTCCCACGAAGATGCCGGCCGCCAGGGCAAATACGGCGGGATAGAGCAGAATGCGTCCTACCGTCTGCAACTGTTCGGCTTGCCGGGGGTGACGACGGGAGAGCAGCAGTCCGGCGATGCCGTTGAACATGACGAAGGCCAGCAAGGTATAGGCGGTCATTACCAGCACCACATGTACCGAGAGCAGGGGTGAGGTGAGCACCGGCATGAGCGGGGTGATGGGGGGATTGGACTCGCTCATCATCGAGACCAGCATGGCCAGGCCGCTCACCAGATAGCCGAACGGCAGAATCAGAATGAAGCGGCGGTGGACGAGCAGGGTCATACCCAGGGCGCACCAGGCCATGAACTGCATTGTCTCGAATCCGTTGGACAGCGGCCAGTGTCGGGCAATGTAGCCTCGCAGGAGCAGGGTAGCCGAGAGGTAGGCAAAACCGATGATGACCCCGGCCAACAGCAACTGATGAATCAGCGGTGAGGCCGAGCCGCGCCCGATGATGCGACGGCAGGCATGGGTGAAGGCAAAGGCTCCGACGACGAGGAAGAGTATGGCTGCAACGAGCGAGTGGCCCAGGTGATTATAGAGTAACTCGGCTTGCAGACGTCCGTTCGTGGGGAACGCCTCTCCGGCAGTCTGCCGTTGGTATCGGGCTATTTTGTCGAATACTTGTGACAGACCGGTGTAGTCGTGTTGGGCAACCAGTTCGTTCACATAATTCATCGATTGTCGTATAAAGGTACTTTGTTCCCGAGGCAGGTCGTGCGGCAGCGGGTCGACCTGTGAGGCCCAGTGCAGGGTATCGCCCTGTCGGTAGGGAAAGATTTGCAGCAACGAGCCGGTGCAGAGCATGGCCACGAGGTTGAATTTCTCGTTGGCCTCGGTGACTCCCCGGTCGTTCATACCCTCGGGTCGGTACTCCCTCACCGCGCGGTTGAAGTCGGTGAGCCGGGCATACTGCCCCTCGATACCCAGCAGACGTCGGGCCTCCCGACTTTTGATGCGAATCATTGGTTCCTGTTTCCATTCGTCGTAATAGAAGAGCCACCCGGCGAGCACCTGCTCGGGCGATAGTCCCCGGTAGTGGCTCTTCCCCGAGAGTTTCACCGTAAAGTCCCGGGCCAGTGTCGAGAGGGGGCAGATGCGCTGGTTGTAGTAGATGCAGAGCTGCCCCAACTGGTTGGCCTGTTCGTGCGGGAGGGTAGGGGGTACCCTTGTCTCGGCCGCCTGAGCCGGGAGCAGGGTAGCCAGCAGAATCGCGCCGCCGAGCGAGATACCCCGCAGGGTGTGGTTGCGTAACAACCGGCGGAAGGTGCCTTGCCGGTCGGTGAGTTGAGCCGCCATGGCCATCAGCAGCAACAGGTAGCCGGTGTAGGTGATGCCGATTCCCCAGGGGTCGTGCGAGACCGAGAGTCGCGACCCGGCTCCGTCGGAGTCGTAGGACGACTGGTAGAACCGGTATCCCCGGTAACGGGCAATGCGGTTCATGGCGATGGTTTCGCTATGGGTTTGCGAGCCGTCGGTGATGGTGATGCGGCTCACGAAGTCGAGCGGGGCCCGGGTCCCCGGATAGTATTCGATGTCGAAACTTTCAAGCGCGACGGTGAAGGGGAATGGCTGTTCCTCTCCGCCGCTGTCGCGGTAGGAGTGGGCGGGCTCTTCGTCCAGTCTCAGATGCAGGGTGCCCTGCTGTCCGGTGAGCCAGGTGACGAAAGCTCCGCTCAGGATAACCAGCAGGGCGAGATGCAGCAGCCAGGTGGCCGGTCGTATCGTCGGGCTGCGGCGCATCAGGTAGGCGAAGCCCGACAGAGCCAGCAACAGCCAGAGTAGGACGAATGCGGGCGAACCGTAGATGTGGCGGGTGACAAAGGGGGTACCCTGGATTTTTTCGAGAACGGTTGCCGAGGTGAGTACACTCAGCATGAGGGCCAGCAGGCCAAAGGTGAATCGTTTGAGTATCTTCATTGTATGGAGAGGGGTTTCTTTATACCTCGAAATGCCGACGCGCAGTGCGCCGGCATTTCTCAGCATGGGGTTCAAGAGGGTAGGGTTTGTTAGCCAATTAGGCTAATTAGATGGCATCGATAAATTTCACCACCGCTTCGCGGTCCTCTTTGCTCAGTTTCCGGAACTTCTCGACCGACCACCGGGCATCGCTTTCGGGAGCACCGTGCCACATGATGGCCTCGATCACGTTACGGGCCCGGCAGTCGTGCAGCCGGTCGCTCTCGAACGAGCCGGTGCACTTCTGGTGTAGACCTCTGCCCCACAGGGGGGTCGTGCGGCACCAGCCGGTGCGTATATCGTTCTGCATGTGCAGGCGGTGTTGCACCAGATCGGTGTAGGGCCATATCTTCTGTTGGGGATAGCGGGGCAGTTCGGTACCCCGGGTGAAGAATCCGCTGGGGTCGGTGTAGTGGTCGTCGCCCGTGGTCCAGGTGGGGCGGTGGCAGTAGGTGCACCCCATCTCGGAAAAGAGCTGTTTGCCCCGTTGTACCGTGGCGTCGTCGAGGTTGCGAGCCGCCGGTACGGCCAGCCCCCGGTGCCACACCATCAGGTCGGTGAAATATTCGTCGCTCATCTCGACCGGCAGATCGGTGGCCATCAGGTAGTTGTAGATATCCTGTTCGACCCCGGCGTCGGTTTTCCGGTCGGGGAAGAAATCGTAGAACCGGGCTTGTACCTCGGGATCTTTCGAAGCCTTCTCGGCATAGGCTTTTGTCATGTAGTGGTAGCGACGGTTCGAGCGGGTTACGTTGGTAATGTTCCAGATGGCGTTTGAGCCGGCAGCATCTTGTAAGGGGCCGCGGCTCAGGGCGTAGGTGAAGCGGTAGGGGTGTTTCTCGCCCGTACCCCCGTCGCTGGGACGGTTGTTGCTGTATTGGCTCACCCACTCGCCATTTTGGAAAATTTTCGGGTTCAGGGCAAAGTAGTTGTCTTTTTCCTGTTTGGCATATTGGGCTTTCAAATCCTCGTCGGTAATGGCATCGAGCAGACCTGTGCCGTAGATGCCGATGGTCGATTCGAGCCGGATGTTCACCTGGTCGGGTGAGAGGGTACGACCGTCGGTGGTGATGAGGTCGACGTAGTAGGCATCGGCCGGAATCGTTACCTCGGGATAAATCAGCTCGTAGGTGGTACCGTCTTCAAATGTGTTGTTCCAACTGTCGGTATAGGGCTTCCAGGTAATCTTGATTTTCGAGGGGTCTATCGGAGCCTTGAAGGGTTCGACGGCAAAGAGCTGCGGCATGCCGGTAAGCGAGGCGATGTAGTTGTCGTTGTCGTCGTAGATGACCAGCAGATAGCCGTTGCCTATCTCTGTGGCATTGAATCCACCTTCTTGTCGTTTGCCATGTCCGTAGCCCGGGTGACAGTGCATGCACGAAGTACGTATGTAGAGCGGACCCAGACCTCCACGAACCGAGCCGTCGGAGGCCGGGGTGAATATCTTCTCGAAGAGTGCTTCTCCGTTTTTGAACGAGGCCTCCATGCCGGCATTCTCGACCGCGGGCGCCGGCTGTTCGAAGGCGGCCGAGGTGGTGTTGAAGGCTGTACCCAATTGGCCGCCCGTGTAATACTCCTCCGAGAGTTGCGTAGGGGAAGGAGCGGGCGTGTCGTTCAACTTGTCATCTGTGCAACTGGCGACACATAGTGCCGCCGTTGCAAAAGCCAGTAAAAAAGGATACGATTTCATAGCTTTTGGGTTTATAATGGGGTTATTGACCTATGGCCGATTGTGCTTCGTCGAGTGCCTTTTTCAGGGCGTTGCAGGCTGCGGTAGCCTGCTTCCACTGTTCGTTGTGGGTACCGGCGTAGTTGACGAAGGGGGCTGGAGCCGCTTCGATGGCGTTGAGTGCGGCTTCGATGGCGTTGCGCACCGCGGTATCGGCACTGGGATTGATTCCGGCCAGGTAGTTGCTCACCGAGGGGTCGCCCACGTTGGTTCCCAGGTAGGCGTTCCTGATGCTGACGATGTTGTCGTAGAAGTCGACTTTGGAGTTCTTGGCGTAGGGCGACTCGATGTAACTGAGATCTTCCGACGCTCCGGCGGCCGCTTCGTTGGGGCGGCCGATTTTCTGGTTGCCCACCTCGTCGGCAATGTCCGAGCAACCCTGAATAATCTCTTGGGCCGCTTCGAGATAGCTCTTGTATTTGCTGCCGCCTTTACCGGCATTTTTCATGCTCTCGCCGTAGTTGAACGAGGGTTCGAGTTCGGCTTCGGTGAGCAAGGTCTGTTTTTGAGACGATACCTGGGATAATCCCTTCCAGGAGGCTTCCAGGCGTACGCATTGGTTGGCCAGGTCGCCTGCCACGGCGGTGAGGTAGACGAGCTCTTCCTTGCGGGTGAAGGCATTGTCGCGCGCCTCTCCGGTCGTGGCCGAGGCGTCGATCTGGTGGTCGAACAGCATGTATTCGATAGCATGGAATCCCAACAGTCCGTAGCCCAGTCCAGCCGCATACTCGGCATCCATCATACCCATGCGCACGGGGTCGTCGAGTAGAGCTTGCAGGTCGGTGGCGTTGAGAGGCCACGAGTCGATGTGCGGGTCGATGTTGTAATCGCCGGCGGCTCCATAGAGGAAGGCCTCGCTCAGTTCCCACTGTTTGCGGGCCTCATACCATTTTTCACAGGCCTGCTCTACAAGGGCTTGGGTAGCTGTGCTCAACGAGCCCGAAGCGGCAATGTCGGTCGAGGCGTTGGCCTGTGCCGAGATCTCGATTTGAGCACAGAGTTCGGCCAGTTCGAGGCTGGCATCGGCCAGCGAGGTGTAGGTAGGAACAACCGTGTTTTCGACAAAAGCGGTAGCCGCCGATTGCAGGGCGGTTTCGCGTTGCTCCTCCCATGAGAAGTCAGTCTCCTTTTCCGAGCAGGCCGTTCCGCCGAGGAGTAAAGAGGTGAGGAGCGGCAGGTAAAGCGAATAAGTGAATTTTCTTTTCATTGTATTGGTATTTTTTAGTGTTGAATAAAAGTAATTATCGAGTGAACAACCCCGAGTAGGCAACGCCTATCGACACGGCAGGTTCGTTGTTGTAGTGGCCAGTGCGGGTGGCCCCCGACGAGTCGGTATAGGTGTAGGAGTTGGCATTGAGCAGCCCGATGCTGTATTCGGCTTTGATGACAATCGATTTCAAGGGGTAGTAGTTGATTCCGGCTGCCAGTCGGTGCCGACCGCACCAGTTGTAGTGCTGCACCCGGGCCGGGGTCTTGAACATTGAGTCGTAGTATTCGTAGCGACCGAAAAGGTGAAACTTTTGACCCCGGGCATGCAGTTTGGGCGAGAATGAAAAGAGGTCGTATCCCGCCTCGATACCGGTGGCGATGGCATCGGAGGCGACAGCCTGTTTGGCCGATACCGATGAGGCGGGCATGCTGCCGTTGAAGGCGGTAATGACATCGGCATCGGTGAGATGGCCATAGTCGCAGTTTCCCCGTATGATCCAGTTATGGGCGTCGTAGGCAAAATCGAAGGCTCCGATGAGTACGGTTCCCTTTACCCCTTTGTATCGGCTGTTGGTCTGGGGATAGAGTGTATTGTTGAAGCTGTTCCCGCCGTATCCGCTCACGCTCAGCCGTAGTCCCGGTATCGAATAATTGTCGATGCGGAAGGCTCCGGCGTAGCTGTTCCCTATTTTGAACTCATAGGGGCTGCCTGCCCCATCGTGAATCCACCCTTTGCTGTTGAATCGGTCTGAGTCGAGTCCCGGTATGAACATCACCTCGTAGCGCCAGTGCCGTCCTAGCATACCCCACAGCCCGATACCCGTTTCGTGCCAGGTACAGGGGAGTATGGTGTTTTCGCCTTCGGGCCGGTATACCCCGAAGAACTCGGTGGGGGAGTGGTGACTGTTGGTGGCACCCACCGGTACGATCATGTGTCCCATGCGCAGGTTGAGAGCTGGAGAAAAACTCTTCTGAATCCAGAATTGTTCGAGGGCGACCTCGCCGCCTCGTTCGATTTCCGATTCATATTCGCCGGCCTCCTCCTCTTCGATTTCGACGGCGCTCTCGGTCCCGCCGTGTTCAAACTCGATTTCGCTGCCCATGCTCCAGCCCCGGCCGAAGTCATAGCCCAGGAAGATGACCACATGGGGCAGGTCGAATCGTCCGTGGTGTTCGCCCTTGTGCAGGTGGGCGTCCTGGTATTTCTTGTAGTCGTCGCTGAAAAAGTTGAGCGAGGCTACGGCTTCACCATATCCGCCGAGGGTGAGGCGGGATCTCTTTTTCTCGGCTGGTGCTGTTTGGGGTTGGGACTGGAACTCCTGACGAAGTTCTTTCAGAATTTCGGCTTTCAGTTCAGTTTTCAGTAGCGTCTTTGTAGTATCCGAATGCTCGGTTGCCCCCGATACGGCATCGATTTTTTCGCAGGTTTGTGCGACCGTTGGCAGGGAGAGTAGCAGAGCTGTCGTGAGCCCTAGAATTTGGAGTTGCATGGATTTTGTTTTTTGATTTCCGATGCAAAATTAGAGGGGAGGCTCAGGGGGAACAATACCTATAATTTAGTAAAAAAAGATTGAAATTAGTATTTTTTAGGTAAAAGAGAAGGAGTGGAGATGGTGGGGAAAATGCTTTTGAATAGGAGGAGTTTAGATTGATTTCTGGCGTGTTTTTGTGAATACCGTCCGGGCGGGTTAAGAATCCTGGTAGGCCGAAGGCGAACAGCCTACCGCCTTTTTGAAATAGCTGCCGAAGAACGACTGGTTGGCAAAATTGAGAAGGTCGCTCACCTGCTGTACATTGTATTTACCGCATTTGAGCAAGGCCTTGGCTTCGAGAATAACGTAGTCGCGAATCCAGTCGCCGGCGTGACTCCCGCTGATGTCGAAGACCACTTGTGAAAGGTATTTGGGCGTGATGCACAGTTTGTCGGCATAGAAGCCTATGCGTCGTTCGGCGGTGCAGTGTCGCCTGAGCAGGGCGATAAACTGGTCGAAAATCTGTTTCTTGCGCGAAACGTATTGGGTGTCTTTCTGTTCGATATAGGGGCTCATCAACTGGCAGAGGTTGTAATAGAATATTTGAAGATAGCCGTTGAGAATTTCGTGAGAGAATGGCCCTTCGGGTTGGCGTATTTTTTTGTGCATGTGGTGGTAAAGTCCGATCATCTCGTCCATTTCACTGTCGGAGAGGTATAGTATGGTGTTGTCGATAAAATATTTGCGCACGATGAGCGCACTTTGGCTATTTCCTTCGGGCAGGTTGTCGATTTGAGCAAAGGCCATGATGGCCATGCGGCAGTCGGGAGAAATTTCTATACATTGACCGATTGTCCCGGGAATAACGATCTGGATACAGTTGCGTTGCAATATATACTCGTTCAGGTTCAGGTTGACTCGCATGTAGCCGTCGAGGCAGAAGAGCATCATGGCAAACTGTATTTTAAAGGGATAGGGCGAGGAGATGAAGTTGAGTATCTGGGGATTGTTTGACAATACTGCAAGGTCGTAAGGTTCGTCAAAATTATCGGACATGAAGATTTCATTGCGATAGACACAAGCCCGTTCGTTGAAGGGCAGCATGTTTAAGTTCAGGGTGTTGAGTGTCGAATCTTGTACCATGATTACAGAATGATTTATGAAACGAATATACCTATTTGAATAATAAATAGCTCGGTTTTCTTGTTAAATAGGGTTATCAGTCGACTTTTTGAACAACATGCAAGACTACTACGACAAATAGCTGTCGTCGAAAAGGAGGAAATTTGCAGGTGTGAAATCAACCAAAACCAGTATATGATGAAAACAAATGTGTGTATGATGGCAGCCGCCTTGTTGTTGTGTGCCTGTTCCGGCGGAGACCGGGAGGCTGCCCGTGAACGAAGTGTCTATCTGACTCGCCCCGAAGCGTTGAGCGAGGAGGCGGTGAAGAACTATTCGGGTATCGTGAGAGAGGCACACGAGATAAGCCTCGGATTCAAGACAGCAGGTCAGATAGCCCGCATTCATGTGGCGGAGGGCGACCGGGTGCGTCGCGGTCAGTTGCTGGCCGAGCTCGACGATACCGACTATCGGTTGGCCGTCGAGGCCTTGCAGGTGCAGTATGACCAGGTACGCGACGAGGTGAAGCGTACCGAGCGGCTGTTGGCTCAAAAGAGCATATCGCCCAACGACTACGAAAAGGCCTCGGCCGGGTTGAAACAGCTCGAAGTGCAGTTGCAGGTCAACAAGAACAAACTGAACTACACCAAACTGTATGCCCCTGTCGACGGGTATATACAGGCGGTCAATTTCTCGCCGGCCGAGATGGTCGATGCGGGTACCGCCCTCTTCACCCTGCTCGATGTGTCGCAGATGGAGGTCACGGTCGATATACCGGGCAGCCTCTACCGACAACGGAGTGAGTTTGTCCGCTTCGCCTGCCGGGCGGCAGGTATCGACGAGGTGATGCCCCTTGTCCTGACCAGCCTTACCCCCAAGGCCGACGGTAACCAGTTGTATCGCATGCAACTGGCTTTTGAGCAACGCCCCGACCGCCGATTGACCGCTGGCATGAATGTCGAGGTCGAGGTGGCCTTGGGCGACTCGACGGCCGCCCGCGGATTTGCTGTGCCGTTACAGGCTCTCTTCCAGCAGGGCGACAGCGCGTGCGTGTGGCTCTTCCGCCCCGACTCGACCGTGACCTGCCGGCGGGTCGAATTGGACGGCATCGATGGCGAAGGCCGGGCTGTCGTCTTGAAGGGATTGACCAGCGACGAGCCGATTGTGCGAGCCGGTGTACATGTGTTGCAGGAGGGGGAGAAAGTTCGTGTGATCGAGGCTCCCCGGAGTACTAACGTAGGAGGATTGCTGTGATGAAGATAACCCGATTTTTCATGCAGCGGCCTGTGCTCTTCTGGTCGCTCATGGTGGCGATACTCATTGCGGGAGTTCTGTCGTTTGTGCAGATGCCCAAACTCGAAGACCCGGCCGTGTCGGCCAAGCAGGCCATGGTGGTCGTGTCGTGGCCGGGAGCCAGTGCTCACGAGATGGAGCTGCAAGTGGCTCAACTCATGGAGGACGAGTTGCGGGCGTTGCCGAATGTGAAGAAGGTGAAGACCGAATGCCAGAACAGTGCGGCACTCTTTACCGTCGAGTTTCAAATGACGGTGCTCAACCGCGACCTCGAACAGCACTTCGACTTGTTGCGGCGCAAGGTCAACGACGTGGCCTCACGTCTGCCGCAAGGGTGTTACGAGCCTATCGTGATTGACGACATGATGGACGTGTACGGTATCTTCTATGCCCTCACGGCCGACGGCTACGATTACCCCGAGATGTACCGCTATGCCCGTTACCTGCAACGTGAACTGCTCGACGTGAAGGGGGTGAAGCGTATCAATATCGTGGGGAACCGCGACGAGGTCATCAATATCATCGTCTCGAAGGAACAGATTGCCCGCAACGGGATTATTCCCACCCAGATCATGTCGGCCTTGCAGAGTGCCGGCAAGACCGTTAATGCCGGTCGGTACGGAATCGATGGCGAGCGCATCGCCCTCTATGTCGACTCGTCGGTCAAGGACGAGGAGGATATCCGCAACCTGCAAATACAGACCCTCGACGGCAAGATGCTGCGCATCGGCGATGTGGCCCGGGTGGAGCGCGGTTATGCCTCGCCCCAGCGCAACGGCTTTTTTGTAGATGGTAAACCGGCGCTGGCCATCTGCATTGCCATGGAATCGTCGGCCATCGTGCCCGATGTAGGGAGGGCAGTCGATGCTCGGCTGGCCGAAGCCATGAAGAATTTGCCGGCCGGATTCTCCACCGACAAGATTTTCTTCCAGCCCGACAAGGTCGACGAGGCCATTTCGTCGTTCATGTGGAACCTGGTCGAGTCGGTCGCTATCGTGATTCTCGTACTCATCTTTACGATGGGTTGGCGTAGCGGACTCATCATCGGCTTCGGACTCGTGCTCACGGTGTGTGTCTCGTTTCCCATCTTGCTCATGTGTGGCACCACGCTGCAACGCATCTCGCTGGGGGCCTTTATCGTGGCGATGGGTATGCTGGTCGACAATGCCGTGGTGATCATGGACGGCATACTCATCGACAAAAAACGGGGGCTGCCGCCCGAGACCTATCTCTATCGCATAGGCCGCAACACGGCTATGCCGCTGCTGGGGGCTACGATTATTGCTGCATCGACCTTCCTTTGCGTCTATCTCTCGCCCGATTCGGCTGGCGAATATGCTGGTGACCTCTTCCTGGTACTGTGTGTGAGCCTGTTGGCCAGTTGGGTACTGGCTCTTATCCAGGTACCTGTGTGTGCCTATTCGTGGTTGCCCCGGCGAAAGAAGAAGGAGGGTAAAGACGGGACGGCTGTGGAGGTGATGAATTCGCCGGTACACCGTTTCGTGCGCAAGACGATTGCTTTTCTCATCGGATACAAGCGTGTGACCATTACCATGGCCGTGGTATTGCTGGTGTTGTGCCTGATAGGGGTGAAGCAGGTCAAGAATCTCTTTTTCCCCGATTTTGACTACAAGCAGTTTGTCGTGGAGTGTTTCTTTCCATCGGCAGCCAATGCCGACACGGTATGTGCCCGTCTGTTGGAGATGAGCGATCGGGTGTCGCAGAATCCTCACATCGAGCGGGTAGCCGTCAGCCAAGGCAGTGCACCGGCCCACTACTGTCTGGTGCGGCCCATGACTTCGGGTGGTGACTGCTACGGCGAACTGATTGTCGATTGCAAGGATTACCGCACGGTAGTCGAGCAGATACCCGTGGTGCGCGAGCAGCTGCGCCGGGAGTATCCCGATGCCTATATCCGCATTCGCAAATACAACTTCTCGATTTCCACCTCGCACACGGTCGAGGTGGAGTTCTCGGGTCCCGACCCGGCCGTATTGCGTCAGTTGAGCGCTCAGGCCGAGGCGATTATGCGTCGTTCACCTTATGTCGATGCCTATTCGGTGCAGAACAACTGGAAGCCGAAGGGGAAGGCTTTGGTGGCCGAGTATGACCAGCAGGATGCCCTGCGCTCGGGCATCGGACGCAGCGATGTGGCCAACGCCCTGTTGGCGGCAACCGACGGTATGACGGTAGGGGTGCTTAACGATCAGGACCGCATGGTCATGCTCAACCTCCAAGTGCGCAATGCCGACGGGTCGTCTATCCGCAATCTCGAAGATATTCCGGTGTGGAGCATGCTCAACCTGCATCTCTCGAACGAGGCATTGCAAAGTGCCTTGGCCGGAGGCGAAGGCATGAGCCGCTTGCAGGACCAGCTTTTCCGCGCCACCCCGCTGAGTAATGTGGCGCATCACATACGGCTCGACTGGGACGAAGATGTGGTGCTGCGCATGAATGGCCGTCGTGTGATCGAGGCCGAGTGCGACCCCAATCCCTATTGCGACGAGGCGACACCCGCCAAGGTGGTTGAGTCGATTCGCGACGAAATCGAGGCGATCGACCTGCCCGAGGGCTACCGCATGCGCTGGGTGGGCGAAGGCGAGTTGCAGGGCGAGGCCATAGGTAACCTTATGAAATTTGTACCACTCACGATTTTCATCATCTTGGCCATCTTGCTGTTGCTCTTCAACAGTTGGCGCAAGGTGATACTGATTCTTCTCTGCATACCCTTTGTCTTCTGTGGCATCACGCCGGTGCTGCTGGTGAGTGGTCAGCCGCTAACCTTCATGGCCATTATCGGTCTGATTGGGTTGGTAGGTATGATGGTCAAAAATGCCATCGTGCTGGTCGACGAAATCAACCGGTTGCAAACCGAGGAGAAGCAGTCGCCCTACACGGCGGTCATCGAGGCAACCGTGTCGCGCGTGCGCCCCGTGCTGATGGCATCGCTCACCACCATTGTGGGTATGATTCCGCTGGTGACCGACCCCATGTACGGTTCGATGGCCATCACCATCATGGGTGGCCTCACCGTGGGTACGATTATCACACTCGTGTTGCTGCCGCTCTTCTATGCGGCCATGTTCCGAATCAGAAAACCTAACGCATAAAAACCGAATGACGATGAAAATGAGAAAAAAGATATATGCGATGGGCTGCCTTCTGGGGTTGGCCGGTGTGGCAACGGCAACGGCCCAGCCGCTGCTCCTGTCGCACAGCCAGTGCCGCGAGATGGCGTTGGCTCACAGCGAAGAGCTCGAACAGGCCGATATCCGGCTCCGTCAGGCCGAGCTCGACAACCGCATTGCCACGACGGCCTATCTGCCCAAAATCGAGGGTTCGGCCACGGGTGCCTACCTCTTCCCCGACATCGATGTGATGGGTATGGACCTGCGCATGCGAGGCATGTATATGGCCGGCATCACCCTCACGCAACCCATCTATACCGGCGGTAAGATTTCGGCCGGCAAGCGTATGGCTCGCATCGGCGAGGCGGTGGCGGGCGAGCAGTTGCGCATGACCCGCATGGATATTCTGGTCGATGCCGACCAGGCCTATTGGACTTGCATCGCAGTGGACCGCAAGGTGCGTATGCTCGAGAGTTATGTGGCACAGATGGATACGCTCTTTAACCAGATGAACGAATCGCTGTCGGCAGGTCTGATTATCGAGAACGACCTGTTGCGGATAGAGGCCAAGCAGAGCGAGATACACTACCAGTTGCAGAAGGCGCGCAACGGAGCCGATTTGTGTCGGTTGTCGCTGTGCCGGCTAATCGGGGTCGACGACAGTACGACGATTGTCCCCACCGATACGGTGTGGGTAGCTACCGAACCGGGTCTGCTCTCGGCCTCGATTGACGACCGGCCCGAACTCTTCCTGCTCAAACAGCAGGTCGAGGTAGGCAAGCAGCAAATCAAGGATTCGCGGTCCGAGATGCTTCCCACTGTGGGATTGTCGGCCGGGTACACCTATTACGGCAACATCAAACTCAACAGTCTGGTCGACGCGGGTAACGGTACGATGCTTCCCTATTCGCAGGAGTTCCGCGACGGGATAGGTATGGTAATGCTGGCCGTGAAGATACCGCTGTTTCACTGGGGCGAAGTGCACAAGAAGGTGCGCAAGGCCCGCTATGCGCTGCGCAGTGCCGAGCTTGAATTGCAGAAGAACACACGCCTGCTCAACCTCGAAGTGCAACAGGCCATTCGCAACGTGCAGGACGGTTACCGTATGGTACGTACGGCCGAGACCGGTGTCGAGCAGGCCGAAGAGAATCTGCGGGTCATGCGCAACCGCTACGCGGCGTCGATGGCTTCGTTGACCGACCTGCTCGACGCCCAGTCGCAGTGGCAGCAGGCCGAGAGCAATCTCATCGAGGCTCAGACCCAGTATAAAATCTACGAGACCGAATACCTGCGGGCAACCGGTCGGCTCGAATAAACGATACTCTTCTTCTTCTTCTTTCATAAGAAAGCGCCCTGCCGCCTACCCTACCCGGGTTGCGGCAGGGCGCTTGTGATAAACAGCCCGTTGCACCCTGCACGGCGGGGGCCCGCTTCTACGGGGTGTGCAGGGGTGTCGGCTGTTGTATGGGGTTGGTTACTTCTTCAAGTTGTCGAGTACGGTTTTCGTATCCTCGGCAATCATGTACTCCTCGTCGGTGGGGATAACGACCACCTTCACTTTCGAGGCCGGGGTGCTGATGAGGCTTTCGGTACCGCGAATCGTTTTGTTCAGTTCGGTATCGATTTCCACACCCATGAAGGCGAGCGGTTTGCACACGGCTTCGCGCGTCGGGGTCTGGTTCTCGCCCACACCGCCCGTGAAGACGATGATGTCGACACCACCCAGTGCGGCGGCATAGGCACCGATGTACTTGGTGATGCGGTATTCATACATTTGCAGGGCCAGGATAGCACGTTCGTTTCCGGCAGCTACACCGGCTTCGATGTCGCGCATGTCGGACGAGAGTCCCGATACGCCGGCCACACCGCTCTTCTTGTTCACCAGGTTGGCGATACCGGCCGAGTCGAGATGCTCCTTGTCCATGAGGTAGGTGAGTACACCGGCATCGACATCGCCCGAGCGGGTACCCATCATCAAGCCTTCGACGGGTGTCATACCCATCGAGGTATCCACCGATTTGCCGTCCTTGATGGCGGTGATGGAGCCTCCGTTGCCGATATGGCAGGTGATGATGCGTTGCTTTTCGTAGGGTACGCCCAGGAACTCGCAGGCCCGACGCGACACGTAGCGGTGGCTGGTGCCGTGGAACCCGTAGCGGCGAATGCCGTACCGGGTATAAAGGTCGTAGGGCAGGGCATACATGTAGGCATGAGCCGGCATGGTCTGATGGAAGGCCGTGTCGAATACGCCTACCTGCGGAACCGAAGGCATCAACTGCGAGATGGCTTCGATACCGGCCATGTTCACCGGGTTGTGCAGGGGGGCTATGTCGTAGCACTCTTTTATCTTTTCAATCACCTCGTCGGTGATGAGTACGCTGGCATTGAATTTTTCACCGCCGTGAACGACACGGTGGCCTACGGCATCAATTTCGTCGAACGATTTGATGCAGCCATATTCTGCGCTGGTGAGTACGTTGAGAATGTTCTGTATGGCCGAGTGGTGCTCGGGCATGGAACTTTTGAGAATGACTTTCTCGCCGTTGGGCAGGGTCAGTTTCAGGAACGAGTCCTCCAAGCCTATTTTTTCTGCGCCACCTTGGGCCAGAACGGTCTTGGAATCGATGTCGAACAGTTTGTACTTAACCGACGAACTGCCGCAATTTAATACTAAAATCTTCATAAGGTATGGGAATTAAGGTTATTTCTTCAAACTGATGGCCTGGTTGCAGGTGATGGTAATCATTTTGTACACGTCGTCGACCGAGCAGCCGCGGGAGAGGTCGTTGACCGGTGCGGCAATGCCTTGGAGGATAGGACCTACGGCCTCGGCATGGGCCAACCGTTGTACCAGTTTGTAGGCGATGTTGCCCACTTCGAGCGAGGGGAATACCAGCACGTTGGCATGACCGGCGATTTCGCTGCCGGGAGCTTTGCTGGCTCCTACGGCGGGAACGATGGCGGCGTCGGTTTGCAGTTCACCGTCGATTTTCAGGCTAGGCTCCATTTCGCGGGCCAGGCGGGTTGCCTCGACCACTTTGTCGACCATTGCGTGGCTGGCGCTTCCTTTGGTCGAGAAGCTCAGCATGGCGATGCGGGGGTCTATGCCGGCAATGTCGCGGGCCGTCTTGGCAGTCGATACGGCAATCTGGGCAAGCTCTTCGGCTGTGGGGTCGGGCACGACGGCACAGTCGGCAAACACCATCAGACCCTCTTCACCATACGAGGTGTCGGGGATAAACATCAGGAAGGCACCCGATACGACCTTCACGCCGGGAACCGTCTTGATAATCTGGAAAGCCGACCGCAGTACGTTGCCGGTCGTGTTGCGGGCACCGGCCACCTCGCCGTCGGCGTCGCCGTTCTTGATCATGAGGCAGCCCAGGTACAAGGGGTCTTCCACGGTCTTTTGTGCTTTTTCCAAGGTCATGCCTTTGGCTTTTCGCAACTCGTAGAGCAGTTGGGTATAGGTCTCTTTCTTTTCGTGGTTCAGGGGGTTCACCAGGGTAGCCTGGTCGATGTGGGTCAGTTGATATTGGTTGGCAAGGGCCCGTATTTCGTCGGGGTTACCAATGAGGATTACATCGGCAATGTTGTCGGCCAGAATCCGGTCGGCAGCCTTTAAAGTGCGCTCTTCTGTTCCTTCCGGTAAAACAATACGTTGTTTATTGGCTCGGGCTTGTTCTACCATTCGTTCCATTAAATTCATAGTCGGATTGGTTTTTTATGTTGTTTTTATAGCTGCAAATGTAGCAATAAATGTAATATCCAGTTTGCAATTCGGGGTAAATATTCTCTAAAATGG
>DXDM01000020.1 GCA_019115485.1 Candidatus Barnesiella excrementavium
ATACAGCTTATATCCGACAAGTGCAGTACAAAATTAACAGAAGGCCCAGAGAAAAACTTCACTTTGATTGTCCCGTAAGATTATTTTTTGCTTCTTTGCATTCATAGTTGCATTAGTGACTTTAATCCACGCAAACTTGAAAACTTCGTTTTCGTTTGCCTCTACTCTCACCTTTCGCTATCTTTGCAAACCTGTTGTATAATCGAATTGTTAAGCATATGGACAAGAGGCAAATAATAGGTATTATTCTGGCGTGTGCGATTCTTTTGCCCGCCTTGGGCGTGATGCCTTATCGTACGGTACTGCGAAAGGCCGACGACCACTTTGTCAACGCCGAGTGGCGTGATGCGCTTGCCCTGTATGATACCTTGCTCGAACGGCGTCCCGGGCGCATGAAAACCTATGTCGACGCGGTGGTCGCCTCGGCCATGCTTGGCGATTCGACGGCCATCATGCGGTATGTGGTAGGCTCCGAGATGCAGGGGCTTTCGCTTGATTCGCTCTTCTCGGGAATCGATGTGCTCTCCCGTTCCATCGGGCAGACCGGAGTCTATGAACAGGTATTGCTGCTGGTCAAGAGCGAACAGCCGTGGTTCACCCGTGTGGCCAACAACTATCTGCTGGGCTACTACGAGTTCCGACGCGATGCTGAACATACGCTAGCCATTGCCGACGAACTGCTGGCGGTGATGCCCCGGCAGATGAGCTATCTCAAATCGAAGGCCAATGCTCTGTTGCTGGCGGGTCGGAACGATTCGGCTGCCGTGGTGCAGCAGTCGATATTGCAGATCGATTCGCTCGATTTTGATGCCAATCTGTTTCTAGGCAGCTACTATGCCGTCAAGGGGCAGGAGCGCCTCGACTCGATAGACGAGCGGTATCTCGAAACGTTGGCTCAGTCGACCCGGCCGGCAACCCTCTATCGGGAGGAGAAACGCGAGGTGCTTGCTACCGATATTGCCCGGGCCCGTCACTATTTTACTGTCGCCGCGGGAATTCACAGCAACCGGTATCTGTCCGACCAGCTGGCTCGATTGGAGGCGCTTACCGATGAACTGCCCCAGAGTGGAGGTACAGCCATTCCTCTGCTTAAACGGTTAAAGCAGGAATGAGACCTCTTTGAAGGCAAAGCGCCGTTCCTGGCCCGATTCGGTCGCGAGTATCAGATGGCCGTCGGGCTCTATCCCCGCAATCGATGCGTAAAACGTTTCACCCTCGCTGCAATAGGGATACAACCCGTCGTTGCGGTAGAGGGTCGTGAAGTACTCTTCGCGCAACGCCTGGGCCGAATCGGTAAAGGTTTGCAGGTAGCGGCGGCGGAAGGCATCGGCGAACTGGTCGAGAACGGCCTCGATGTCGTAGGTATCTCCTGTAATCTGGAACAGCGAAACGGGATTGGGAGCATCGCTGATGAAACGCTCTTGGTTGATATTCAATCCTATACCCACAATCGAGCGGGCAAATGTGCTGCCGCTCAATACATTCTCGATAAGGATTCCCGCTATCTTCTTGTCCTCCCAATAGATATCGTTGGGCCATTTGATGGAGAATCCCGAGTCGTATCGGTTCAGGACATCGGTTACTGCCAGCGACACGGCCTGCGAAAGGACGAACTGCTGGTTGGCCGGGATATGCTCGGGACGGAGCAGCAGACTGAACGTAAGGTTCTTGCCCGGTTGCGACTCCCACGAGTTGCCCCGCTGGCCGCGTCCGGCCCGTTGGGTGTCGGTATAGACGATATAGCCTTCGGGCAGATGCCGGTCGGCATCGAGTTGTTGCAGATAGGTGTTGGTCGAGTTGGTCTCGGCCAGATGCTCTTTGGTAAAAATTATCTCTTTGGTTTCCATTGCGTTTACAGATATGAAAGTCAGCCGTTCAGCGGGGCCAGGAAGGCGTCTTCGATGTGCTCGATTTCAAAATGCTCCTCGTCGCCCACCAGCGTGATGATGTCGAATCGCACCTCGAACGGTATCTGGAACAGCCGCACATAGGCATCGGTCGCCCGCACGATGTTCTTGATCTTACGCAGGGTAACGGCCTCTTCGGGACGCATAAACTCGCTGTTGCTGCGGGTCTTCACCTCGACCACGACGAGGGTTGTGTCGCGGCAGGCCACCAGGTCGAGTTCCATCTTTCCGCTGCGCCAGTTGATGTCGCGAATGATATACCCCTTCGAGATGAGGTATTCGGCCGCCCGTTCTTCGCCCGATTTTCCCAGTTGGTTGTGTCGTGCCATAGGCTTGATTTTGAAGAGGCGAATATACGAAGATTCGGCGGGAATCGGAAGCAGGGGTAGGGATAAAGTACAAGCCGATAGGGGAAAAACGGTTTTAAATCGTTATCTGTTCAAGAATAGTTATATATTTGTGCAGGAGTATGTCATACTTTATATAATGGAAGAGTTATGAAAAACAAATGGATTGTACCGGCTATTATTATAGCCTTGGGCCTGTTTTTGTTGGGCCAACGTATCGAGAGAGGCATCGTCAAGTCGAAAGAGGCTGTGCGCACGGTTTCGGTAAAAGGGTTGTCGGAGCGGGAAGTACCGGCCGACAAGGTTATCTGGCCGCTGGTATATAAGGAGTTGGGCAACGATTTGAGCTCGATATACCGGGCGGTCAATACCAAGAATGAGATTGTAATCGACTTCCTGAAATCGAACGGGATTCCCGAGAACGAAATTTCGGTAGCACCCCCGAGCATCGTCGACATGCAGGCCGACCGATACAGCAACCTCAATAATCCCTATCGCTACAACGTCACCTCGGTCATTACCGTCTCGTCCAATCAGGTCGACAAGGTGCGCGAACTCATTGTGAAACAGGCCTCCCTGTTGGAGAAGGGGGTGGCCATCGTGTCGGGCGACTACCAGTATAACACGCAGTTCCTCTTTACGAAACTGAACGAACTGAAACCCGAGATGATTGCCGAGGCTACCCAGAATGCCCGGGTGGCTGCCGAGAAGTTTGCCAAGGACTCCGACAGCAAGTTGGGTAAAATCTCTTCGGCCTATCAGGGCCAGTTCTCCATTGAGGACCGCGACGCCAATACACCTTATTTAAAACACGTGCGCGTAGTAACTTCGGTGGTATTCTATCTGAAAGATTGAAAAAGTGTGATTGAATAACCGGCGGAGGAGCCTGGGAGGCGGATTAGTCTCAACGGGTTCCCTTCGCCTTTTGATATGGATATGAGTATGGCAGATGATAAAGCCAGAGATGAACGATTTATGAAGATGGCCTTGCAGGAGGCTCGGGCGGCATTCGATGCCGGCGAGATTCCGGTGGGAGCCGTCGTGGTGTGTCGGGAGCAGGTGATAGCCCGGGCGCATAACCTCACCGAGCGGTTGGGCGATGTGACGGCTCATGCCGAGATGCAAGCCATTACCTCGGCGGCCGCTTCGCTGGGAGGCAAGTATCTGACCGACTGCACGCTGTATGTCACCTTGGAGCCTTGTGTGATGTGTGCCGGAGCCATCGGGTGGGCCCAGTTGTCGCGAGTGGTCTTTGGTGCCAGCGATGAAAAGAGGGGATACCGGCGATTTGCTCCCGGGGCATTGCACCCCAAGACTCAGATCGAGCAGGGGGTGTTGGCCGACGAATGCGCCGCCCTGATGAAGACCTTTTTTGCCAAGAGACGATAGCTCTCCCCGGTTGCCCTTCGGTCACAGGCCGAAGCAGCGGCGCACGATAGCCGAGGGGCATCGTTGTATCACCCGGGCGATGAGCACCGGCAAATAGATGCCCACGAGGATACTGACAAGGTAGAGCCCCCAATAGGTGAGTGCATGGTAGGACAGGTGAGCGTAGAGGATTCGTACGGCTATTTGCGGGAAGATACCCAGCAGGAAAATCTGGAACGTGTAGTCGCGGAACGACGAGAACAGCCGGGGAGCCACCGGTTCCAGGTTAAGGGCCAGAGCGACCGAGAACCCTATCCCCGAGAGATTCAACAGGAGTGTCGGGCAGCCGGGCACGAGTGTCAACCCGGCAAAAAGGAGTATCCACACGAACAGAGCCGCACGACCGGAGAAGTAGCTTTGCCACCCGAACTGGCAAAAAAGTATTCCCGCACAGAAGAAGAGCAGCATATAAGCCACCTTGGAGAGGCAGAGCAACTCGATGTCGGTCGGGAAAAAGAGATTCAGAACAATGCACCCCGCCAGGAGAATCCCTATTTTGAGGCGGCTTGTAATCATATATTTCAACAAGGGGTAGGCCAGCATGATGATGAAGAGGGTGGCGATGAACCACATCTCGCCCAGCGGGTTGCTGGACGGGTAGAGAAAACTGTTGACAAACTGGGAAACCGACAACTCTACCGGCCGTTTCATAAACGGTGCAAAAGCCAGTTTCACGGCAAATGTGAAAAAGGTAAAGAAAAGAAACGGAGTCCCCAACCGTTTAAGTTTGTCCACCACCACCTTCTTGTAAGGCAAGTCGCGGCTTATCTTGGTGTAGTAGAACAGGAATCCCGATATGAACATGAACAACGGCATGTGAAAGCTGTAAATAATCGATTCGACAGCCGCACTCACAGGCGTTGAAGGGTCCTTGAAAACCCCCGTTAAGGTGATGTGGCCGATAACGACCAGTAGCATGCTCCACCCTTGAAGGATTTGAAGCCAGGTAATCTTTTGTTTCATACAAGGCAAATATAGCTTCTTTTGATAAATAGAAAAAGAACATTTGTTATAACGGTGTAATATATTCGCTTGGTGTGGTCGGAAATATTCCACATGAACGGTTGTAAGTTATTATTTGAGAAATAGTTTGCAGAGAAAAAAAGATTTCGTATCTTCGCACCGATTTTAACAGACCATATAATGTCTAACTTAGTAATCAAAAAATCAATTATTTAATTAACATGAGTGAAGAACTGAAAAATGGCCCGGTAGAAAATTTCGACTGGGACGCCTATGAAAAAGGCGAAGTGTATGGCGACAAAAGTCGTGACGAGCTGGTAAAGACCTACGACCAATCGCTGAACACGGTAAAAGACAAAGAGGTAATCGAAGGTACGGTTATCGCCTTGAACAAACGTGAGGTAGTCGTAAACATCGGCTACAAATCGGACGGTATCATTCCGATGAGCGAATTCCGCTACAATCCCGACCTGAAAGTGGGTGATAAAGTAGAGGTTTATATCGAAAATCAAGAAGACAAGAAAGGACAACTGGTTTTGTCGCACAAGAAAGCCCGCGCTACCCGTTCTTGGGATCGTGTCAACTCGGCTCTCGAAAACGACGAAGTCATCAAGGGTTATATCAAGTGTCGTACCAAGGGCGGTATGATTGTCGATGTATTTGGCATCGAAGCATTCTTGCCGGGTTCTCAAATCGACGTGAAACCTATTCGCGACTACGATGTATTCGTAGGCAAAACGATGGAATTCAAAGTTGTTAAAATCAATCAGGAGTTCAAGAACGTGGTTGTTTCGCACAAGGCTCTTATCGAAGCCGAACTCGAACAACAAAAGAAAGAGATTATCGCCAAACTCGAAAAAGGTCAGGTACTCGAAGGTACGGTCAAGAACATCACCTCTTACGGTGTATTCATCGACCTGGGCGGCGTAGACGGTCTGATTCACATCACCGATCTCTCTTGGGGCCGCGTTTCTCACCCCGAAGAGGTAGTTTCGCTCGACCAGAAGCTCAACGTGGTTATCCTCGACTTCGACGACGAGAAGAAACGTATCGCCCTCGGTTTGAAACAACTGCAACCGCACCCCTGGGACGCTCTCGATCCCAACTTGAAAGTGGGCGACAAGGTAAAAGGCAAAGTAGTTGTGATGGCCGATTATGGTGCATTCGTCGAAATCGCCCCGGGTGTAGAAGGCCTTATCCACGTTTCGGAAATGTCGTGGTCGCAACACCTGCGTAGCGCTCAGGACTTCATGAAAGTGGGCGACGAGGTAGAAGCCGTAATCCTGACCCTCGACCGCGAAGAACGCAAAATGTCGCTGGGTATCAAACAACTCAAACCCGATCCCTGGGAAAATATCGAAGAGAAATATGCCGTGGGTTCGCGTCACCACGCTAAAGTTCGCAACTTCACCAACTTCGGTGTATTTGTTGAACTCGAAGAGGGCGTAGACGGTCTTATCCACATCTCCGACCTCTCTTGGACGAAGAAGATCAAACACCCCTCGGAGTTCACTCAGATCGGTGCCGACATCGAAGTCCAAGTGCTCGAAATCGACAAGGAGAACCGTCGTCTCAGCCTCGGTCACAAACAACTCGAAGAGAATCCCTGGGACGTATTCGAGAACATCTTCACCGTTGACTCGATTCACGAAGGTACGATTGTCGAGATGCTCGACAAGGGTGCCGTAATCGCATTGCCTTACGGTGTAGAAGGTTTCGCTACTCCCAAGCACCTGGTAAAACAAGATGGAACTCAGGCTCAACTCGAAGAGAAATTGCCCTTCAAGGTAATCGAATTCAACAAGGAAGCCAAACGTATCATCTTGTCGCACAGCCGCATCTTCGAAGATGAAGCTAAGGCCGAAGCCAAGAAAGAATCGGC
>DXDM01000021.1 GCA_019115485.1 Candidatus Barnesiella excrementavium
GTGAGACTGCGCTTTATGAGATAAAAAGAGAAGAGCGCCCGGTCAGGAATTTTTTATTCCTGCCGGGCGTTCCCTTTTCTTGCGGAGATGCCTCTCTGAGTTAGTGTTCAAACGATACGGTTACGGAGCCCGAACCTACGGCAGCAGCCAGTCCAGCCGGATTGTCTACACGCCCGATACGGGTGTAGCGGTAGGAGGTGGAGAAGTTCTCGTAGAAAAGCACAATGCACGATGAACCGTAGAGCATCAGGTCGCCCGTCTGTATGATACCTGGCGACGAAGCCTGTGCGGGCAGACTCTGGTCGAGATAAACATACTTTTCGTTGCCGTTCAGTTCGCTCATGTTCAGGCGCAGTGGCAGCAGGTCGGCAAAGGCCCGGGCCGTAGCATTGTCGGCCAGGGTAACGGAAAACGTAGAGTTACCGATTTTCATCTTCAAGATCATGGCGTCAGGTGTTTCGGGGGTGTCATTATCATTGTCTTCTGGCGCGTTTGTGGTGCCGTCGCCCGTAGAGGCGTTGTCCGATACGGCTGTGGGTTCGTCGTTGCGGTCGCAGGCGGTGACGGCCCAGCCCGAGGTCACGGCAAAGAGCATGGCAAGGGCGGTTGCAATCAGCGGTTTCATCGGTGGGGGTGTTATTTGGTTTCAGGTTTGGTTTCAATCACGTGGATTAACCGGGCTGGAACACCACCGACTACCGTATTGGCCGCCACGTCTTTGGTCACTACGGCACCCGCTGCCACTACGGCGTTGTCGCCAATGGTTACCCCTTGCAGAATGGTTGCGTTGGCTCCCACCCACACATTGCGTCCCAACACGATAGGAGCCGGGTAGGTAGTCTGTCGGTCTTCGGGGGCGAGACCGTGGTTGAGGGTAGCGAATACGACACCGTGCCCGATTTGACAGCCGTCGCCGAGCGTGATACCTCCGTGGTCCTGAAAGTGACAGCAGTCGTTGATAAAGACATTCTCGCCCAAGTGTATGTTCTTGCCGAAGTCGGCATAGAGCGGCGGGAATACCCGCACCGTACCGGGGACGGGGTGGCCGGTAAGTTGGGCCAGCAGTTCGCGTATCTCGTCGGGGGTGTGGTAGGCGTTGTTCATCTGGCAGGTGATGCGCCGGGCCTCATCGCTCATCTCGTTCATGAACCAGCCTATTTCGGGACCGCAAAGGGGCTTGCGGTCGGCCGTATGTTGCAGAAATTCTTGAAGTGTCATGGTTGTATTTTATTTTAAGTATTTACGGAAAAACGATTCGATTTTGTCGAACGGAATAATGTCGACGCGGTCATAGAGGTCAACATGCGAAGCGCCGGGGATAATCATCAGCTCCTTGTTGTCGCCGGTGAGTTTCTTGAACGCATCTTCGCTGAAATAGCGCGAGTGGGCCTTCTCTCCGTGAATCATGAGCACGGCGCTGCGTATCTCGTTGCTGTAAGTGAGCAGGGGCGTGTTGATGAACGAGAGGGCCGAGGTCACGTTCCATCCGCCGTTGGAGTTGAGAGAGCGTTTGTGGTAACCCCGCGGTGTCTTGTAGTAGGCATAATAATCTTTGACAAATTGCGGGGCATCGTCGGGCAGCGGATCTACCACACCTCCGGCCAAAGCATAGGAGCCGTTGCGGGCATCGATGGTGCGCTGGGCGTTGAGTTTTTGGCGCAGGGCATAGCGCTGGTCGGCATCCATCGAGTCGAAATACCCGTTGGCGCTTACCCGGCTCATGTCATACATGGTCGAGGTTACCGTGGCCTTGATGCGGGTGTCGATGGCCGCTGCATTCAAAGCCATACCGCCCCAGCCGCAGATGCCCAGGATACCGATGCGCTCGGGATCTACGTCGTCGCGTATCGACAGGAAGTCGACAGCGGCACAGAAGTCCTCGGTATTGATGTCGGGCGAAGCCACATACCGGGGCTCACCGCTGCTCTCGCCGGTGTAGGAGGGGTCGAAGGCCATGGTGAGGAAGCCGCGTTCGGCCAGGGTTTGGGCATAGAGGCCCGACGCCTGCTCCTTGACGGCGCCGAAGGGACCCGATATGGCAATGGCCGGCAGTTTTCCTTCGGCATTTTTAGGTTTATACATATCGGCAGCCAGGGTAATGCCGAACCGGTTTTTGAAGTGTACCCGCTCGACGGTAACCCGGTCGCTCGGGGCAAACGTTTTGTCGTTTTCTTGTGCTTGAATCATATTCATTGTAAAAAGGGTTAGAAACAGATTGAAAATAAAAAACTTTGTCTTCATACGTTTTAATCTTAGTGATAGGCTCGGATTATCTCTTTTTTCTCGATACAAAAATACAAGGAGCCATGGTCCCTTTTTGTAGACAAATCTTCGAATCTTGTACCCCAATCCTCGCTCTTAGGGTAGGGCGGGTGAGAATAAGAGGGCCCGGAAGAATCTCTTCCGGGCCCTCTTTGTGCGAATTATATCGTCGGGGTATTAGCCTTGGATAGCGGCGATACCGGGCAATACTTTTCCTTCGATGGCTTCGAGCAAGGCACCACCGCCCGTCGAAACGTAGGAAACCTGGTCGGCCAGACCGAACTTGTTGACACAAGCTACCGAGTCGCCACCACCTACGAGCGAGAATGCACCGTTCTTGGTAGCCTCTACGATAGCCTCGGCAACAGCGCGCGAACCCGATGTAAAGTTGTCGAATTCGAATACGCCCGTCGGGCCGTTCCACAGAATCGTCTTCGATTTTTTGATGACGTCGGCAAACAGAGCCTCCGATTTGGGACCGATGTCCATGCCTTCCCAACCGTCGGGAATTTTGTCTACATCGCAGAAGTCGGTGTGAGCATCGTTCGAGAAGTCGTCGGCGATTTTGGCATCGACGGCCAGTACGAGGTTCACGTGGTTGGCTTTGGCTTTTTCAATCAGTTCGAGAGCCAGGTCGAGTTTGTCGTCCTCGCAGATGGAGTTACCGATTTTTCCACCCAGAGCTTTGGTGAAGGTATAGGTCATACCACCGGCAATGATGAGGTTGTCGACTTTGGTCAGCAGGTTCTCGATGATGTCGATTTTCGACGAAACTTTCGAACCACCCATGATAGCGGTGAAGGGACGAACCATCTCTTTCATTACTTTGTTTACGGCAGCTACCTCTTTACCCATCAGATAACCGAACATTTTGTTCTCGGGGGTAAAGTATTCGGCCATCAAAGCCGTGGAGGCGTGGGCACGGTGAGCCGTACCGAATGCGTCGTTTACATAAACGTCGGCCAGGCTGGCGAGCTCTTTGGTAAACTCTTTCTGGCTGGCTTTGATAGCTTTCTTGGCAGCAGCTTTCTCTTCGTCGCTGGCATCTTCGGCCAACCCTCTGGGTTTGCCCTCTTCCTCGGCGTGGAAGCGGAGGTTCTCGAGCAGCAGTACTTCACCCGGTTTCAGGGCAGCGGCAGCAGCTTTTACCTTGTCGCCTACACAGTCATCGACAAATTTTACTTCGGTACCCAGCAGTTCGCTCAGGTGAGCTACAATGTGACGCAACGAGAATTTATCTTCGGGACCTTTTTTGGGGCGGCCCAGGTGCGAACCGATAATAAGGCTACCGCCATCGGCCAAGATCTTCTTCAACGTAGGCAATGCTTTTACCATACGGGTGTCGTCGGTGATGTTAAAGTTCTCGTCGAGGGGAACATTAAAATCTACGCGTACAAATGCCTTTTTGCCGGCAAAATTGTAATTGTCAATTGTTTGCATATCGTTTAATATTTAGTATGTAACTCGTTTCTGTTTGGCAAATTTAGGTAAAAATCGATTATCTTTTTACTATTAAATGCTATTTTCTCTAAAAATCAGAGTAATCCTTTGCTGTGCAGCAGGTGTTCCATCTCGTACTGCACTTTCAGGGCCTCCTCGCGGGCGGCTTGTGCGAATGTCTCGTCGGCTGCGGCGTAGATGATTTTGCGCGAAGAGTTAACAAGCAGGCCGCACTCGCTGTTCATTCCGTAGGTGGCTACCTCTTCGAGGCTGCCGCCCTGGGCACCTACACCGGGTACCAGCAGGAAGTTGTTCGGGGCGATGCGGCGCACGTCTTCAAACAGTTTGCCCTGGGTGGCTCCTACGACAAACATCAGTTGCTCGTCGGTTGCCCAGGTTTGAGCCACGCGCATCACCTTCTCAAAGAGGCGTTCGCCGTTGGCATCGGTGGTCAACTGGAAGTCGTGCGACCCTTTGTTGGAGGTGAGGCCGAGCAGAATGACCCATTTGTCGGGGTAGCCCAGGAAGGGTTTTACGCTGTCCTCGCCCATGTAGGGGGCCACGGTCACGGCATCGAGGTCGAGGTGGCAGAAGAAACTGCGGGCATAGAGCTCCGAGGTGTTGCCTATGTCGCCCCGTTTAGCATCGGCGATGATAAACTGGTCGGGGTAGTTCTCGCGCAGGTAGCCGACGGTCTTCTCAAAGGCGGTCCAGCCCATCACGCCCAGACTCTCGTAGAAGGCCAGGTTGGGCTTGTAGGCCACGCAGAGGTCGGCCGTGGCATCGATAATGGCCTTGTTGAAGGCAAAGATGGGGTCGTCGGCCGATTTCAGATGCTCGGGAATCTTCTTGATGTCGGTGTCGAGTCCCACGCAGAGGAACGATTTCTTCCGCTTGATATTTTCAAATAGCTGTCTCTTGTTCATGATATATGGGGATTATAGTTCACTCTCTTTGAGTCGCTCGGCATTCTCGGCCACGATGAGGTGGTCGATGCAGTCCTGTATGTCACCGTCCATGAAGGCGGCCAGATTGTAGATGGTGTAGTTGATGCGGTGGTCGGTGATGCGTCCCTGCGGATAGTTGTAGGTGCGTATCTTGGCCGATCGGTCGCCGGTCGATACCATGGTCTTGCGCCGGCTGGCAATGTCGTCGATGTATTTCTGGTGCTCCTTGTCGTAGATGAACGAGCGCAACCGCGAGAGGGCCCGCTCCTTGTTCTTGGGTTGGTCGCGGGTCTCGGTACACTCGATGAGAATCTCTTCCGTCTCGCCGGTGATGGGATTTTTCCAGTTGTAGCGCAGCCGTACGCCCGATTCTACCTTGTTCACGTTCTGTCCGCCGGCACCGCTCGAGCGGAAGGTATCCCACTTGATTTCGCCCTCGTTGATTTCCACGTCGAACTCTTCGGCTTCGGGCAGCACGGCTACCGTGGCGGCCGAGGTGTGTACGCGTCCCTGGGTCTCGGTGGCAGGTACCCGTTGAACGCGGTGTACGCCCGATTCGTATTTGAGTGTGCCGTACACGTTGTCGCCCGTTACGGTGAAGATAATCTCCTTGTATCCGCCCGAGGCCCCTTCGCTGTAACTGCTCACCTCGGTTTTCCACCCCTTGGTCTCGCAATATTTGGTATACATGCGGAAGAGGTCGCCGGCAAAGATGGCTGCCTCGTCGCCACCCGTTCCGCCCCGTATCTCGACGATGGCGTTTTTGCTGTCTTCGGGGTCGGCCGGTACGAGCAGCAGTTTTATCTCTTCTTCGAGTTGGGGCAACTGGGCCGAACATGATTCGAGCTCCTCTTTGGCCATTTCGCGCATTTCGGGGTCGTTCTCGGTTTCGAGCAGTCGGCGCGATTCGTCGATTCCGTTCAGTAGTTGTTTGTATCGTTTGGCCGCTTCCGATATCTTTTCGAGTTCGCGATACTCTTTGGTCAACTTGACATACCGTTTCATGTCGCTGATGACAGCGGGGTCGGTAATCAGGGTCCCTATTTCCTCAAATCGGATAAGCAGTCCTTCCAGTTTTTCTAATAGTGAAGATTGTTCGCTCATTCGGGGAATATTTGCTTTTGGGGCAAAGATACAAATTTCGCTCGATTTTCTTGGTGGGCAAAAGGTGAAAAGATGACTCGGTGCAGGGGCCGATGATGTCGTTCGGTCTGTACCGGGCCATCTGATATACAGAGTAGTAGTTTAGGGGTAAAACACGTGCCGACAAAGAATGTTTCCCAAGGTTCGAAACTTAACGTGTTTTAACAATACAGGCGCCAAGTCTCTCGCAGAGAAAACTTGGCGCCCGATGGATTTCATATGTAGGGGAGGGTAGAACCGAACGGTCTTGTTCCTGTCTTGTCCCTCCCGCTTTTTGGCTTGGAGCGATGCTCTCGATTAGAACCAGCGAACGTAGGCCAAATCCTGACGGTGAGGCAGGTCGGGGTTCTGGGGGAACATGCGGAATGAGTAGCGGAATACGCCCGAGTCGTTGAGCAGGTAACGCAACTTGTAGGTTACCTTGGTGCCATCGGTCTGTATCGGCTTCATTTCGAGCGTCTTGTAGGGCTCGGTATTGCCTTCTTCGACGTTGGCGATGACGAGTTCGACGCCCAGGCAGTTGCCCAAACCTTTGTTGTCGATAACCACGGTCATCTCATACTCTTCGCCTACATGAGGATTGTAGAGCAGGCCGTCGGGGATTGAAACCGAGCAGATTTCAATGTCGTTCCATTTCGATACAAACTCCTCTTTCCAGGCTGCAATCTCTTTGGCTTTGGCAAAGTGGTCGGCTTTAAGCAGATGGGTACGCTTGCCCTCTTTCAGATAGAAGCGGTCGATGTAGTCGTGCAACATGCGTTCCATGGTGAAGTGGGGAGCAATCTTGGCGATGGAGTTCTTGATGTATTGAATCCACTCGGGAGAGTAGCCCTTGCTGTTCTTGGCAAAGTAGAGGGGCACGATTTGGTTCTCGAGCATGGAGTAGATGGTAGCGGCATCGAGTTGGTCCTGTTGGCTTTGGTCCTGGAACGTGCGTTTGTCGGTCAAGGCCCAGCCGGCACCCTCTTTGTAGCCTTCGTACCACCAGCCGTCGAGTACCGAGAAGTTGAGTACACCGTTCATCTCGGCCTTTTCGCCCGACGTACCCGATGCTTCGAGCGGACGGGTAGGCGTGTTCAACCAGATATCTACACCCGAGATAAGCCGTTTGGCCACCTTCATGTCGTAGTTTTCGAGGAATATAATCTTGCCGAGGAACTGTGGCATGCGTGAGATTTCGACAATCCGTTTAATCAGACCTTGACCGGCACCGTCGGCAGGGTGGGCCTTACCCGAGAAGATGAACTGTACCGGATAGTTGGGATTGTTGACAATCTTGGAGAGACGGTCGAGGTCGGTAAAGAGCAGGTGTGCCCGTTTGTAGGTGGCGAAACGGCGGGCGAAACCGATGAGCAGCGCATTGGGGTTGATTTTTTCGAGTACCGAAACGATGCGCGAGGGGTCACCCTGGTTTTTCAGCCACGTTTCACGGAAGTCGTCCTTAACGAATTTCACAAATTTGTTTTTCAACGTCTGGCGGATATTCCAGATAATTTCGTCGTCTACGTCGTAAATCTTTTCCCACATCTTGGGGTCGGACTGATGGTCCATAAATTCGGGACCGAAGGTCTTGACATAGAACTCTTTCCACTCCGATGCAGCCCAGGTAGGCATGTGCACGCCGTTAGTCACATAACCCACGTGCAGTTCGTCGGGGCTGTATCCTTTCCAGATGGGTTGGAACATCTTTTGTGACACCTTGCCGTGCAGCCAGCTTACGCCGTTCACCTCCTGGCAGGAGTTGCAGGCAAAGACACTCATCGAGAACTTCTCGTTGGTATCGGGGTTCTCGCGACCCATGTTCATCAGGTCTTTCCATTCGATGCCCAATTTGGCCGGGAACTCACCCATGTATTTGCCGAAGAGCGATTCGTCGAAATAGTCGTGTCCGGCCGGTACGGGAGTGTGTACGGTATAGAGTGACGAGGCGCGAACCACTTCGAGTGCCTCGCTGAATTTCAGATGGTCGTTCTGTACATAGTCCACCAGACGTTGAACGTTCAACAGAGCAGCGTGACCCTCGTTGCAGTGGTAGAGGTCGGTCTTGATGCCCAGTTTGTTCAACATCAGGATACCGCCGATACCCAGCAGATACTCTTGTTTCATACGGTTCTCCCAGTCACCGCCATAGAGCTGGTAGGTGATGGAGCGGTCCCACTCGCTGTTCGAGTCGAGGTCAGTATCGAGCAGATAGAGTTTGATACGGCCCACGTTCACACGCCAGATGTGAGCATAGACGATGCGGCCGGGATAGGGAACTTCGAGTACCATGGGGCGACCATCTTTCTCGGTCATTTGCTCAATGGGCAGTTGATTGAAGTTCTGAGCCTCGTAGTTGGCAATCTGTTGGCCGTCCATCGACAGCGTCTGGGTGAAGTAACCATAGCGGTAGAGGAATCCGACAGCCGTCATGTCGACATTGCTGTCGCTGGCCTCTTTCAGGTAGTCACCGGCCAAAATACCGAGACCGCCCGAATAGATTTTCAATACATGGCTCAACCCATACTCCATGCTGAAGTAGGAGATAGAGGGCACGTCTTTGCGTTTTTCGACGTTGATATATTTTTCGAAATGCTCATACACCTCTTTGATATCATGCATGAGCTGTTTGTCTTTCGTTATTTCTTCGAGTCTTTCGTATCCGATGCGTTGCAGGAATAGAACAGGGTTCTCGTGAACCGCTTTCCACAAATCTTTATCTATTGTTTTAAACAAGTTTTTGGCCTCACTATTCCATGACCACCATAGATTTTTTGCTAAGACTGCCAGGCAGCTCAATTCTGCCGGAACTTGCGATTTAACAGTAATATCACGCCAGTTAGGAGTGTTTGTGTTGCTTACTTGTACTTTCATAATAGAATATTGAATTTATTATTAAGTCTTGACTGAATTAGTATTCCAAGTTGTTATTTTCTTTGGGTTTGCGTTGCATGGCCTTTTTCAGAGCCAGGTGGAAGGCTTGCGAATAATACTCGATAAAGTTTTTCCATTCGGCTTCGAGCGAAACGGCTGTGGCCGCTTGGGCTATCTTTGCACGTTGAGCTTTACCACAGTGGCTCAGGGCGAGAATGGTGTCGGCCAACTCTTCCGATACCTCTACAAAGTTAAAGTCACTGCGGTGCAGCACTTTTACCCCCGATTTCTTCAATCCTTGCTCCTGACGGGAGTTTATCCATTGCCCGAATCCCGAGAGGTCGGTCGTGATGGTGGGCACCCCGAAGGCAATGCTTTCGAGCGGCGTGTAGCCCCACGGCTCGTAATACGAAGGGAAGGCCGTAGCATCGAGACCGATAAGCAGGTCGTAGTACGACAGGTTTACGATACCGTCGTCGCCTGTAAGATAGGAGGGTATAAAAACTATCTTTACCGCACTGCCGGGCTGGTTGTCGAGGTGCAGATAGTGTATTTGATTCACTACATTATCTTGATCGAAATTGTGGAGGGTATGTGTGATGAACGGTTCGGGCAGGGGAGTAGTCTCGTGGCCAGGCTGTTTCAACCGCTCCTGCAAGTCGGTGCGGGGAGCATCTACCCAGGCAGGAACCAATACGAAAGCCACGATTTCCCGACCTCTGTCAAGGCTTTGTGCCACGCGTTTGGTCGCATCGACAAAGAGGTCGATACCTTTGTTCTTGTATTCATATCGTCCCGAGGTGGCAATCAGGAAGGCGTTTTTGTTGGGGCGTTCTCCCGTAAGTGCTTCGGTAATGTCGAAGAGGCGTTGGCGTGCTGTTTTACGGCGCTCCTGGTAGACCTCTTCCGCAGGAACGAAATTGCGCTCGAATCCGTTTGGAGTAACCACATCGGGCTTGCGGTCGAGCAGTTGTGTACACTCTTTGGCCGTGATTTCACTTACGGTCGTGAAGCAGTCGGCCTCAATGGCCGCCGTCTTTTCCAGCGAGTGCTTCGAAACGATGTTCAGCTCCTCGGCCATTTGGTCGCCATTGTATCCAGCCAGATAGTCATACAGGGGTTTCCCGTTGCCGGCAATCGACCGGCCTATCGAGGTGGCATGAGTTGTGAAGAGCGTAGCTACCTGAGGCAGCGTATATTTAATGTGCAGCAGACCCATGCCGGTCATCCATTCGTCGAAATGGGCCACCACCTTGTATTTCTCTCCGTGAATAAACTTGTAGAAACTTTCGATGACCAGAGCCGATGCGTAGGCAAAGGCACACGATTCGTCGTAATCGTCGTAAGCCGGTAGCGAGTTTACCCCGTAGCGGTTCCACATCTCGCCATACAGGTCATTCTTATAGGCATAGAGCGGTTTGAAATCGACCAATATCACGATAGGACGGCCCGGTACATTCCAGCGGCCTACCTTTACTTTCATGTTTTGAGGCAGGCAAGCTTCGTGCTGCCACTCTTTCAAGAGTGTTTTGGAACGGCTGAAATAGGGCGAGGGTTTATCGCCCCAGATGTCGGGGCCAATAAAGATGACTTTATCTTTATATTGTTTTTGTAGAGTCTTTGCCTTGGTCGATAGTACAGTGTATATACCGCCTACCTTGTTGCAAACCTCCCAACTTACTTCAAAAATATAATCAGGTATGAGTTGTTTTTCCATTCTTGTAAAATCATTCCCGCTTATTCTTGGGAATGAGAGTGCAAATTTACGGAAAATATTTTGTAACACAGCATGAAAAAGAATTTTTTGTAAATTCTTGTGCAGACAATTTTGTGGACCTTAGAGGCAAAAAGTGCCGCCCTGCCTTGGAGAGGAAGGTCTAAAAGGAATCACTGGTTTTATAAATAAAAAGAGCGTCCGTTTTTCTGAGTCAAATCCCTTGGCAGAACAGGAGGATATTCAGGTTCTTGCTCCTTTGCAAATATAGTCGACCGGAGACTTTAATTCGTGATTTAATAAAATGTAATTTAAGTTTTGCATTATTAAAGGTATAGCCTTATATTTGTATCGCTAAATTATAATATTATGAGACATATCTGCAAAAGATTAACCTTTGTCACACTTGTTATAGGACTGACAAGTTTGTCTTTGCCCGTAAAATCCCAAGATTTTACAGAGCAAAACCTTCCCAATCCCGACAATATTCCGTCTCCTGTTTTCCCGGTTCCGACCGAGCGGCAGTTAAATTGGATGGAGACGGAGTTTTATGGCTTTTCACATTACGGGCCCAATACCTTTATGGGAACAGAGTGGGGTAATAATCGCAAACCCAATCCGAAAGAGTATGCCCCACAATCCATACCCGATTGCGACCAATGGGTAGAGGCCATGCACTCGGCCGGAATGAAGGGTGCCGTAGTTATTTGCAAGCACCATGACGGTTTTTGTCTGTGGCCCACCGAGAGTACCGATTTTAGCGTATTGAACGGTGACGGTGTGAGTGCTCAGGTCGATATACCCAAACTGTTTTCCAAGGCCTGCCGTGACCGCAATATGAAATTTGGAGTCTACCTCTCTCCCTGGGACGCCAGCAATGAGCATTATGCAACCAGTACCTATGTGACCGATGTATTTTTGAAACAGATTACCGAACTTTGTACCAAGTACGGCGAACTGTTTGAAATCTGGTTCGATGGAGCCAATGGCGGTCTAGGCTATTATGGCGGAAATTCTCTGGTCAACCGCACGATTGACAAGAAGACCTACTACGACTGGGATAACCTCACGCAACGCATTCACGAGCTGCAACCCAACTGTGTGGTATGGGGACGCGAATTCCGCTGGTGTGGTAATGAGGACGGTTATTCGGGAAAGACCTGCTGGTCCAATTTCGATGTAAACAGTATCAATAGCGAGACAACCAATAATGTGGGTGCCGAGAATGGTCTGTTATTTATGCCTTCGGAGGTCGATGTACGCACAACCTCCAAATGGTTCTGGACCGCAGATGAACAAGCCAAGTCGGCCGAGAGACTGTTTCAGATCTATCTCGAAAGTGTAGGGCGTAATGCTACCCTTATCATGAACTGTGCTCCCAATACCGATGGCGTGATGCCCGAGAACGTATGTACGAGCCTCCGCGGTCTGGGCGAGTTGCTGACTGCCCGGTTGAGTGTCGATATGGCCTTGAATAAAACGGTGACGGCCGAGCAGACCCGTAACCCGGGTAACTTTGCCGCTTCCAACATGACCGATGGCAACAAAACTACCTATTGGGCTACCAATGACGACCAGATTACCGGAACCTTCGTCATTGACCTGGGTGAGGTGAAAACCATTCACTATGTGACCCTGCAAGAGTATATTGCTCTGGGTCAACGAGTAAAAGGCTTCTCAATCGAAACCAGCAGCGACAACAGCTCCTGGGATCCGTTTGCCACCGGTACAACCATCGGTTACAAGCGTATTATGGCCAAGAATGACGATACGACTTCCTATGGCAACGGTACGCAAGCCCGTTATATCCGTGTGAAGATTACCGACAGCAAGGCCTGTCCGCTGATCAGCACCGTTTCGGTATATTAATCAAACCATATCTAAACTAGAAAAAGATGAAAAGAATATATAAGAATCTCATGGGTGCAGCCGCGTTGCTTTGGGCATTGGGTGGATATGCCGAGACAACTTTGTGCCAGTTTGAGGAAGCCGATTATAATGCCATCTCCACCTATGATTATTGGGACAAATCACCCTTCAACACGGGAGACCTCACCGGTCAGATTACCGTTGTAGACAATCCGTACTCCGACGATATAAACGGTTCGGGAAAGGTACTGGCCTTCCAACGTTCGCGATATGGCAGCCACCTGTATGGAGCCCGTATCGATCTGACCACTCCGATAGCTCTGTCGCCTACACCGCAATACATTCATGTGTTGATGTACAAACCGGTTTCGGGCCGTGTCGCTCTCGTGGGACTTGGGAAACGTGACGATTGGGCCAATCAGCCGGCTACAACTGTACAGTTTGTAACCCCTGCGACCAAAGAACTCGATGCCAACAAGTGGGTCGATGCCGTATTCAGTGTGTATGGCAACGATGCTGCCGAGTTGCACAGCCTCGTAATCGTTCCCGATGTAGATTCTCACCTGGCTACCGAGACCGATTATGTAGCCTATTTCGATGAAATTGTGATTAACGACGATTCGCAACAGCGTTTTACGTTTGATCCCTATCCCTTGAATTTCGAGGCTACGCAAAAGAAAACCCGTCCAGCAGAAGAACGTAATTTGGACAGTATTTCTGTCTCGGGCAATATGGGAGCCATGTACAGATCGAACTTGGCTGATGTAAGTACGGTGTATGCCGATAAGACTTCGGCCGATCCCATCTTGCTGAAAGTGGGAGAGTCTGTTACTGTTTCATTCGGTTACAAAGGCGATTGGATGCATCGATATGTCTACCTGGACAAGGGTAACGATGGCCGTTTCGATGTCGATGTACAGAACAATGTTCCCACTGCCAGCAGCGATTTGGTAGCCTATTCTTATTTATCGGGATATAACAGTACCGGTGCGTCGGCTTTAAAAGACACGAGCCTCGATCCTCCTGCATTTACCCTCTCTTCCGACATGACTCCAGGCTTCTACCGTATACGTTGCAAGGTCGACTGGGACAGTTCGGTAGCTGCCGGTAATCCTAACTCCGACAACTCGATTGTAGCCAATGGTGGCGGTATTGTCGATTATTTGGCCAACGTGCATCGCGACAATGTGGCTTTGAACGTAGTAGCCAGAATGTGCGAAGTGACTGCTGCCGACGGATCCAATCTGCCAGCCGAGATACCTTTTGGCGAAGCCTTCTCGTTCAATATCGACATGGACAATAATTATAATATCACGGGGCTTGAAATCAAACACGGCTATAACCATGAGGGTGAAGAGTATGTGTTTGGAAACCGTCAGTGGAAGGTCGATAATGTGACGCTTGAAGAAGATGGCCTGATTACGATTCCGGCCGAATATATCGACGGTGATGTAGCGATTACGATTCTCTTCGAGAACAAGCCGACAAGTATTCAGGAGACAGAAGAGGTCGACGGCTTGCGGGTAATTGCCGGTGAGAATCAAATCGAGTTGCTCAGCAACGAAGAGGTTGACTACTCGGTCGTTCATGTGAACGGTGCCTGCTACGCTACCGGTCGGTTTGCCGGGCGCGAAGTGATCAGTCTGCCGGCCGGTGTATATTTTGTCAACGGGCAAAAGTGCATGGTGCGCTAATTGAGGCAATACCCGATTTCTGATTATAGAAGAGGCCTCCCCATGCGGGGAGGCCTCTTCCTGTCTATGCCGACAGCGATTGGTGGAGGGTAAGAAAAATAATATTTCTCTATGAGAGAAAAACCGGGAATAAATTGTTCCGAAATGCGGGAAGGTTTTTCGATAACTCGTATCGCCGATTTTTGTATCGGTTTATTCTCTATCTTGCCGCCTCATTCGTAAAAGCGTATGACAATAGGAAAAACAATTTTAAGCGTTTGCCTGGCGATTACTCTCCCTTTTGGGGTGTGGGGAGCCTCGGTCGAAGCACTCGATTCGTTAGATCTGTCCTGTCGAGACTCCTTGTTGGTCGATTATGTAGCCGTAGATTCTGTCCGACTGCTGTATCCCCAGACAGGAGACTCGTTGCGACTCGATATTGCGGGACCACCCAAGAAACGCCCCTGGTTGTCGGGGGTCGAGGTGGTGGGTACCAATCTCCTGTTTCATGTGATTACCCGTTATATCATTCACGAGGATTATGCCCAGATTACCTGGTCGTCGATTAAGAATAATTTCAAGACAGGGTTTCTGTGGGATAACGACAAATTCAATACCAACCTCTTCTTTCACCCCTATCAGGGAGGGTTGTATTTCAACTGCGCCCGTTCCAACGGGTTGAACTTTTGGGAGTCGGCTCCCTATGCCTTGTTCGGTAGTTCCATCTGGGAACTTTTTTTGGAGTTGCAACCCCCTTCGACCAACGATATCATTTCGACAACTTTGGGCGGTATGGCTTTGGGGGAGACGAGTTACCGACTTTCGTCACTCGCTTTGAACGGGCAGGCACGAGGGTGGAATCGGTTTGCTCACGAAGCCGTGGGGTTTGTACTCAATCCCGTGCGGGGAGTCAATCGGTTGATTACGGGCGAAGCCTGGCACATAGGTCCGCGATATGTCGACCGGGCGGCTACGGTCCCGTTCTATTTCCAGTTCGATGCCGGTTATCGGGTACTCAACTGTACCGATGCACAGCCCGACCGCAGTCGGCATATAGGTTTTGTCGGGTTCAATATGGTCTATAACGACCCGTTTGAAATCGAAGGGAATGAGCCTTTCGATCACTTCACGGCCCACATGCTGCTGAATCTCTTTTCACGGCAGCCGGCTATCGGCGAGGCCAATATCTGTGCCTCGATATGGGGTAGGGCACACGAGTTCAAGAGTGGCAATGATTTGTTTGCAGGTATTTTTCAGAACTACAACTACTACGATAGTGAGAGTTTTGCCACGGAGTCGTCCTACACGCCTTTCCGCATAGCCGAGACGGTCTCTTATGGACCCGGTGTGCTGTACAGAACCCGACTGAGAAACAACAATATGTTGGTCTTGAATGGGTTTGTTTCGGGTATTGTGCTGGGTGGTTCGTTGAGCGACTATTTCCAGTTTCACGATAGGGACTATAATCTGGGCAGCGGTTACAGTGTGCGCGCGAATGGCTATTTTTCGTTGCGGCAACGGTTCGGCTTCTATCTGGACACTGAGAATTATCATATTTTTACCTGGAAAGGCTATGAGCAAAAGGACTATGAGAATATCGATCAGAACTATCTGAATGCACAGGGCGACGTGAGTAACGCCCGTCTGCATAAATTGAACTTTCGGATTTCATACTCGATTTCTCCACAACTCTCGGTGGCCGCCGAGACGGCTTGGTACCGTCGGGAAACGGATTATAAATATTACCCCGACGTGTGCTCCGATACGTTTGAATTCAGGCTCATGCTCTCTTGTCATTTATGAGGGCATGAACCCGAGGCGTCATCGGTAAGGCGCAGCCGGGGTAAGAGGAAATCGGTAGTCAGCCGGTTGCCGTTATACGGTAATGAGTTCGTATTGGCGAGTACCCAATCCAATCTTTTCGGCATGTTCGAGGCCAGCCTGCCAGTTGGTGTCGGGGTGCATCAGGTGGAACTTGTCGGCCCCTTCGAGATGCTCGTGGGGGTGCTTCTCGACCAGACTGCTGCCGTTGATGGCCGGAGCGGCGATGACCAGGTCGGCACAGGCTTGATCCAAAGCCACAGGGTTGAACGAGGCCAGAATACCCAGGTCGGGCACGATGGCGGCATCGTTGTGATTCCAGCAGTCACATTCGGGCGACACGTTCATGATGAAACTGATGTGGAAATTGGGCTTGTCTTTCAGTACGGCTTGGGTATATTCGGCAATCTTGTAGTTCAGTCGTTCCGAGGTGTCGCTCTCGCCCATAACGGCGGCATCGTGCTGGCACAGGGCTACACACTGTCCGCAACCTACACATTTGTCATAATTGATGACCGCTTTGTGGTCGGCATTGAGGTGAATGGCATCGTGGGCGCAATGTTTCACGCAGACGTTGCAGCCCTTGCAATTCTCTGTTTCGATTTTGGGTTGCGAGTTGCAGTGCAGTTCCAGTTTACCGCCTACGCTGGCGCCACCCATACCCAGGTTTTTCAGTGTGCCGCCGAATCCGGCTTGCTCGTGTCCCTTGAAGTGAGTCATCGAGATAACGATGTCGGCATCGGCCAGAGCCGAGCCAATTTTGGGAGCCTTGCAATACTCTCCGTTCAGAGGTATCTCGCGGTATTCAGTACCTTTCAAGCCGTCGGCAATGATTACCTGGCACTGGGCCGAGATGGGATTGTAGCCATTCTCCATGGCGCTTTGCAGGTGATCCACGGCATTGGCGCGGCGACCCGAGTAGAGGGTGTTACAGTCGGTGAGGAAGGGTTTGGCTCCCCACGAGCGGAGCAGATTGGCGAGTCGGGCCGCATAGTTGGGGCGCAGGTAGGCCAGGTTACCCGGTTCGCCGAAGTGTATCTTGATGGCAACGAACTGGTCTTTGAAATCGATGGTCTCGATTCCGGCCCGTTTGATTAACCGCTCCATCTTGTCGAGCAGATTGCTCGATGGGGTGGTGTGCAGATTGGTGAAAAAAACCTTAGACTTGTCCATATGAAGTTTGTTTTTGGTTATGTATCGCATGCATGGTGATAGAAAAGGGAACACACGGTATCGCGAAGGTGCTTCTCTTCCATTTTCAGACAAAAGTACAAAAAAAACGTTGTCTCATAATTATCTTTTTTTGTTTCTGAAATCAATAAAATTTATTTTATAATAAATAAAATTGAAATATATATTTGATTTATTAAATATTGATGCTATATTTGCTAATGCAAAATAAAAAGAAACGACCTATGAAACGATTATCTGTCAAATTAACGATTCTTGCTCTTTTGTGGCCGATGGTGAGTTGGGCCGTCGAGGAGTTTCCGGCAACATTGAATACTCCTACGGGTACAATCCAGGGTAAAGTGCTGTTGCCCGATACCGACCGGCCTCCGGTGGTTCTGATTATTGCCGGGTCGGGACCCACCGATATGGACGGCAATTCGCGGTTGGGTGCCGTGACAATCGAGAACAACTCGTTGAAACTGCTGGCCGAGGGATTGGCCCGGCAGGGGATTGCCTCGTTGCGGTATGACAAGCGGGGCATTGCATCGAGTGTCGCGGCCGGTAAGGAAGAGAAAGAGTTGCGATTTGACGATTATGTGGCCGATGCCAAGGGTTGGATTGACCAGTTGAGCGGCGATGACCGCTTCTCGTCTGTCTTTGTCTTGGGGCATAGCGAAGGGTCGCTGATAGGCCTGTTGGCCAGTCGTGACAATACAGAGGTAAAGGGAGTGGTCTCTTTGGCAGGGGCCGGGCGTCCGGCTTATGAGCTAATCGAAGCCCAGATGAGCAGTCAGCCGGCCGAGGTGCGTCGGTTGGTGCAGACGGTCAACGATTCGTTGCGGGCCGGTAAGACCGTGACCGATATACCCATGGGGTTGATGGCCCTGTATCGTCCGTCGGTGCAGCCCTATCTCATCTCGTGGTATCGGTATAATCCTCAGGAGGTGGTGGCCGCTCTGTCACAGCCGGTGTTGCTTGTACAGGGCGACAAGGATATTCAGGTGGCTGTCGAAGATGCCCGGCTGTTGAAGTCGGCACAGCCTCGGGCCACGTTGCAGGTGATACCGGGCATGAATCATGTGTTGAAGCGGTGCGAATCGGTCGACGCTCGTGAGCAGCAGGCTACCTATACCAATCCCGAGTTGCCCGTTGTGGAGGAGTTGTTGAATGTGATTGTAAAATTTATCAAGCCATGATGAATACGAGTGAAACAAAAAAACGGTTGCCGTTGCGGTGCCCCGCCTGCGAGGCTCAGCTCAAAGTATCGAAACTGGTGTGCGACCGGTGCGGTACCGAGGTGTCGGGGATATTCGACTTGCCGGTCCTGACGCGATTGAGCGAAGAGGAGCAACGCTTTATGCTCGAATTTGTGAAGGCGAGCGGCCGTCTCAAAGATATGGCCAAGCAGATGGGGGTGAGCTATCCCACGGTGCGGAACTATCTGGACGATTTAATCGAGAAACTGAATAACATGGAGGAGTCATGAAGGCGTTTTTTGAATTTTTGAAGAACCCGTTTTATCGGGTGGCCGGTTATACCTCTCTGGTGTGGGGTGTGGTGGGAATTATGGCCTCGACCGCGATAGCCTTTGTGGGTGGAGTTCATTTTCATGGTCTGCTCCACTACGGTGGTGCACCCAATGGGGCGTGGTGGTGTTTTGTGGCCGAGCATTTGGTCGTTTGGCTGGTACCATCGGTGCTGATTTACCTTTTGGCCCTGTTTTGCAGCCGGTCGCACGTGCGTCCAGTCGATGTGTTGGGAACCGTCGCCTTTGCCCAACTGCCCTTTGTGCTGCTCTCGCTCTTCATGGCTTTGCCGCCGATGCGCGAGGTGGCTACGATACAGTCGGTTCAGGCTGTCGATGCCTTACTCACCGATACACCCCGGCTTCTCGTGCTGGTGTGGATAGGGGTGGTGAGCCTGCTCCTCTCCATCTGGGTGCTCTATTGGCTCTTTCGGGCCACATCGGTCGCCTGTAATTTGAAGGGGCGCAATTTGTGGATTGTCTTTATTATCGGTGCTTTTGGCGGAGATGTGCTGTGTCGTTATCTGATAGGACTCTGCTATTGATATCGTGACAGAAGTTCCGGTGCCTGAAAAAAATGAAGCGGCTGTCGGGGAAGTCCCGATAGTCGCTTCGTTCGTATGAGAAAGTGTGAGATGTCTTTTACTGCATGTTTTTCGTCAAACTTTGAAGATGGCTGATTGATATGTTCCCGGTGAGTTGTATGACGACAAATTCGTCGTTGCCATCGTCGACCAGCATGATCAGCTCTTTGATTTTCTTTTGCGACTGGGGGGTGGTGATGTAGATGGTGACCTCTTCGCCGTCGTCTTTTATCCTCATCAGTTCTTCGTAGGAAGATTTTTTGAAACGGGCGTTCGACGCTTTTCGGATACGGGCGATAAGGTTGGCATCATCTTCGCAGGTGAGAATCTGAATGCGGTCGAGTTCATTGATGACACTTTTCAGGTCGAGGGCATCTATTTCCAGCTGACCCTCGGGCATCATGTTCAGCAGGGTTTTGGAGATATTGACATAGGTTACATTCTTTTCGCCCGAGAACTGGTCGAAAATAGAATTTTGAGCCTGTCCGGGGAGTAGGCCGACAACGAGACCTAACAAGATATAAATGAGTCGTTTCATGATTATTTGAATTTTAAGTGTTT